>NZ_JBNHHX010000001.1:0-967596 GCF_059092685.1 Arthrobacter sp. Y3221048
ACACACCACAGGGGCGGCACGCCACGGCACTTTCAACCAATAAAAAATTGGTATCAACAAACTTGGCACACTATTGAGTTCTCAAACAACAGGAGCACCCGGCACCAGGACGACCCTCTCAGGCCCTCCATCGCTCCGGAGCAACTTTTCTAACTTACCCGCGCCGGCAGTCCTTGTCAAACTGCCCTGTCCGTTCCTCCCGTTGGCGAGTGCCTTCGGTCGGTTCCGGCGGGGCGGCCCTACCGCCCTGCGCGGCTTTAAACTCTAGCACCGGACGGCGCGGATGTAAATTCCACTGCCGTTCATCTTTCCGCCACCCGGGGCCGGCCACCGGCCGACGGCTTCAGGTACACCACCCCCAGCGGGGGCACCCGCAGGGTTGCCGAAGCGGGGCTGTCCTTCCAGCCGCCTTCCAGGGCTGTGACGGCACCACCGTTGACGACTCCGGATCCGCCGTATTCGGCCGCGTCGGTGTTCAAGGCCTCGTCCCATTCGCCCGCCCACGGCATGCCGAGCCGGAATCCTTCGTGCGGGGCGCCGGAGAAGTTGGCCACGCAGACCAGCGGGTTTCCCTGCTGGTCCCAGCGGATGAAGGACAGCGTGTTGTGCGCGCCGTCGTTCTCATCGATCCACTGGAAGCCGGCCGGCTCATTGTCGCGCTCGTACAAAGCCGGCGTGGAGCGGTAAATCCCGTTGAGGTTGCGGACCAGGTGCTGCAGCCCCTTGTGCGGAACATTTTCGGAGAGCCACCAGTCCAACCCATGCTGTTCGGACCATTCGGACTCTTGGCCGAATTCGGTTCCCATGAAAATCAGTTGCTTGCCCGGATGCGCCCATTGGAATGCCAGGTAGGCGCGCAGGTTGGCCAACTGCTGCCAGCGATCGCCCGGCATCTTGCGCAGCATCGACCCCTTGCCGTGGACCACTTCGTCATGGCTGATCGGCAGCAGGAAGTTCTCCGTGTAGGCATAGACCATCGAGAAGGTGGCCTTGCCGTGGTGATACATCCGGTTGACCGGGTCCTCGGCGATGTATTCCAGCGTGTCGTGCATCCAGCCCATGTTCCACTTCAGCCCGAAGCCGAGGCCGCCCGCGCTGGTCGGGCGGGTCACGCCGTCGAACGCGGTGGACTCTTCCGCGATCATGACGATGCCCGGCACCCGCTTGTACGCGGTGGCGTTGACCTCCTGCAGGAAGGAAATGGCCTCCAGGTTTTCGCGGCCGCCATGGATGTTGGGGAACCACTCCCCCTCCTTGCGCGAGTAGTCGCGGTACAGCATGGAGGCCACCGCATCCACCCGGAGTCCGTCGATGTGGAATTCCTCCAGCCAGTACAGCGCGTTCGCGACCAGGAAGTTGCGCACCTCGCGGCGGCCGAAGTCAAAGATCAGCGTGCCCCAATCCGGGTGCTCGCCCAGCCGGGGGTCGCCGTGTTCATACAGCGGCTGGCCATCAAACCGGGCCAGCGCCCACTCGTCCTTGGGGAAGTGCGCCGGCACCCAGTCCAGGATGACGCCGATGCCGGCCTGGTGCAGTCGGTCCACCAGGTACTTGAAGTCGTCCGGGTGCCCGAATCGCGAGGTCGGCGCGTAATAGGAGGTGACCTGGTAGCCCCACGATCCTCCGAACGGATGCTCGGCCACGGGCATGAACTCCACGTGCGTGAAGCCCTGCCAGCTGACGTATTCGGCGAGCTGGTCGGCCAGCTGCCGGTAGTCCAGCCCCAGCCGCCACGACCCCAGGTGCACTTCGTATACGCTCATCGGCCCGTTGTGCGGGTCGCGGGCGGCACGCCGCTCCATCCATTCCTGGTCGCCGAAGCGGTAGTGCGATTCGACCACGCGGGAACCGGTCAACGGGGGGACCTCGGTCCAGCGGGCCATCGGGTCGGCCTTCTCCCGCCACTGGCCGTCCTGGCCCAGCAACTCGTACTTGTAGACGGCACCCGCCTCGACGCCGGGGATGAACAGTTCCCACACGCCGGATCCGCCCATCGAGCGCATCGCGTGCCGGGCGCCGTCCCAGTGGTTGAAGTCGCCCTTGACCCGGACGGCCCGGGCATTCGGCGCCCAGACTGCGAAGCTGGCCCCGGACGTGTCGCCCAGCGCGGAGTTATAGCGCCGCACGTGGGAACCGAGCGCGCTCCAGAGGGTCTCATGCCGGCCCTCACCGATCAGGTGCAGGTCGATTTCGCCCAGGCTGGGCAGATAGTGGTATGGGTCGTCGCTGATGGCGGGTGCACCGCCGTCGTACGCTACCTCGAGGCGGTAATCCGGAACGCGTCCCGGATCGTCGGCCGGAAAGACCGCCACCCAGATGCCCTCGTGCTCGTGTTCCATCGGCACGCGCAGGGACGGCGTGATCACGGTGACGGAATCGGCCAGCGGGCGCCGGGTGCGGACCGTGACGTGTCCGTGGTCGTCCAGGTGGGCGCCGAGGACGGCGTGCGGCTGGTGGTAGGACCCGTGCGCGACGGCGGAGAGCACCTCCTGCTCGACATGCACCGGGGTGCCGGATCGGCTGCCCGCCGGCGATGCCGGCCCGGGCCGGGACGGCTCCGCGGCGGTGGAGTGCACGGGACGGGCCCGCCGACCGGAACCGGTGGCCGCGCCGGAGGTGTTGGCGGCGGCGGTGGTTCCGGCCGCGGCTGCGCCGGCGGCGGCGAAAGTCCCGCCGTTGCCCGCGGCCTGGTCCCGGTTGCCGGCTCCGGGCCGGTTGCCGGTGCCCGCGGCAACCTTGTCCTTGTTGCCGGTCCCGACCGGGGTGCCGGCTCCCGCCAGCGGTGCCAGCGCCTCGCGGACCCCGCGGACCGGCACCTGCACCCAGCGCGGGCGGTTGCGCTGTTCGTACACGACTTCGTAGAGGGCCTTGTCCAGGAGCAG
The DNA here is from genome assembly GCF_059092685.1 of Arthrobacter sp. Y3221048. Taxonomy (NCBI): domain Bacteria; kingdom Bacillati; phylum Actinomycetota; class Actinomycetes; order Micrococcales; family Micrococcaceae; genus Arthrobacter; species Arthrobacter sp. Y3221048. The sequence continues at coordinate 2,883 of NZ_JBNHHX010000001.1, forward strand.
CGCCCGGAAGAGCGTGGACGACGTGTCCACCGGCTCGCCCGTCCCTTCCCGGTAGCCGTCCAGGAACGCGGAGCTGGCCTGCGCCGCCCAGTTGTCGGCGGCGGCGCCGGCTGCATCGTCGGGCTCCGCGAGCCGGGCAACGCCGGCGGCGTAATCGAACGAGCGCAGCATCCCCACCACATCGCGCAGCGGCACGTCGTCGGTGCCGCGCTCCCCCATGGGCCGCAGCGGTTCGCCCTCGAAGTCAAGCACCACCCAGCCCCGCTGTGCCGAGAACAGCACCTGGCCCAGGTGGTAATCGCCGTGGATTCGCTGCAGCTGCGGCAGCTCAGTCACCTGGTCCAGCCGGTCCAGCAGTTCCTGCACCGCGTCGTCCAGGGGCCCCACGGACGCACCCGCCTGGGCCCAGCCCCAGCGGATCCGTTCCGCCAGCGCGGTCTTGAAAGCTTCGACGGCCTTGGCATCCGCCGGGTAGGCGCCGGCCGCGTCGCGCAGGCTGCGGTGGATCCGTCCGGTGACGGCTCCGAGCTCGCGGGCCTGGGAGCTGAAGTCCGTGCCGTCCAGGGCGGAGCCCGACGCGGTGCGCCAGGCATCCTGGCTGTCCGGAATGAATTCCCGCAGCACGCTCAGGTGGCCGGTATCCCACAGGCGGTCGCTGCCATCGTTGTCCTGTCCGGGAGTGTGCCACCCGCCGGTGACCCACCCGTAGGTGACCGGGACTTCACGGCATCCGGCCTCCGTGAGCAGCACGCCGACTTCGACGTCCGGATTGGTGCCGGCTTCCAACACCCGGAAGAACTTCACGATCAGCGGGCCTTGGTCGGACTCCACCACCACCGAAGTGTTCGACTGCTCTCCCAGCAGCACGGAGGCCTGCAGCCCGGTGGTGAACTCCGGCCAGGATTCGAACCCGGCCCCGGCATGGCCCCGGGTATGCCCGTCGCCGGTCACCAGCTGCCGCCGCATCAGCTCCAGCCAGGCGGCCACGAACACCGGGTCGTGGGCGCCGTCGTAGATCCAGCGCTCCCCGGAATCGCCCGCAGCACCGCCGGCCGCCCCCGCGGCGCCGCCCGCGCGGTCGTCCGCCCCGGCGGTCTCGCCCTCGTGGCTGGTTGCCGCCCAGGTGTCCTCGGTGCCCTGCTGCGCGCGCCCCAGCAGGGCCGCCTCACCACCGGCCATGGGCTCCCGGCGGTAGCTCAGCGGCACGTTGACCACGTGGACTGCGTCGGCGGTGTGCACGGCCACGATGTGCACTTCCAGTCCCACCGCTCCGGCCGGGTCCTGCAACCGGATGCCGCCCAGCCGGTGCAGGACCGACTCTTGGCCCTTGGCGGGGAACCAGCGCTGGACGGGCAGCCACTGGTGCAGCAGTTCGGGAAGGCTCGGCGTGAATTCAGGCATGTGTTGCCACCTCTGTTCCTTCAGTCGCGGGTTTGATGACTGGGAGTGTCTCGGTCTGTGGAGATGCCAGGTTGGACGCGGCCGAACGCAGCCGCAACCAGAAGAAGTCGTGGCTGCCCAGCGTCAGCGTGAGCTGGCCGGCGTCGTCAAAGGCGGGGAACGGGACGCCTCCGAACGTGTCGCGCAGACCGCGGCCAGCGAATTCGGGCAGCCGCAGCGGTGCCGCCACGGGGTGCTGGGACAGGTTGAACACGCACAGCAGCACCTCTTTCTCCAGGCCCTCCGCATTGCCCTCCGGCACTTCCCGCAAAAAGGCCAGCACCGATTCCGAGTCCACCGGCACGTTCCGGTAGGTACCCAGGCCGAAGGCGGGATGGGCCTTGCGGACCGCGAGCATCTGGCGCACCCAGTGCAGCAGCGAGCTGTTGTGCGCCAACTGCGCCTCAACGTTGACGTAGTTGTAGTGGTAGACCAGCGACTGCACCACCGGCAGGTACAGCTTGCCGGGGTCCGCGGTGGAGAACCCGGCGTTGCGGTCGGGGTTCCACTGCATCGGCGTGCGGGAGGCATCGCGGTCTTCGAGCCAGATGTTGTCGCCCATGCCGATCTCGTCCCCGTAATAAAGGAACGGGCTGCCCGGCAGCGACAGCAGCAGCGCGTGAATCAGTTCGATCTCGGCGCGCGAGTTGTCCAGCAGCGGGGCCAGCCGGCGGCGGATTCCGATGTTGGACCGCATCCGGGAATCCGGTGCATACCAGCCGAACATCGCCTCACGCTCTTCGCGGGTGACCATTTCCAGCGTCAGTTCGTCGTGGTTGCGCAGGAAGGTTCCCCACTGCGCTCCGGCCGGGATGGCCGGTGTTTGCTCCATGGTGGCAATGATCGGGGCGGCCTTTTGGTCCCGGAGGGCGTAATACAGCCGGGGCATGATCGGGAAGTGGAAGGCCATATGGCATTCGGGGCGCAGCCCGCCGTCGCCGTCCGGCTGGCCGAAGTATTCCACCACCTCGTGCGGCAGCTGGTTGGCTTCGGCGATGATCACGCGGCCGGGGTATTCCGTGTCCACCAGTGCGCGCAGGTCCTGCAGGAAGGCGTGCGTGGCGGGCAGGTTTTCGCAGTTGGTCCCGTCTTCCTCGAACAGGTACGGGATGGCGTCCGCGCGAAAACCGTCAATCCCCTGGTCCAGCCAGAACCGTACGACGTCGAACAGTGCCTCGATCACCTTGGGGTTTTCGAAGTTCAGGTCCGGCTGGTGGCTGAAGAAGCGGTGCCAGTAGAACTGACGGCGGATCGGGTCGAACGCCCAGTTGGAATCCTCGCTGTCCACGAAGATGATCCGCGCGTCCTGGTATTTCTCGTCGGTGTCGGACCAGACATAGAAGTCTCCGTACGGCCCCTCCGGGTCCCGCCGGGACTGTTCGAACCAGTCGTGCTTGTCCGACGTGTGGTTTATCGGCAGGTCGATGATCACCCGGACTCCGCGGGCATGTGCCTCCGCCACCAGGCGCTTGAAGTCGCCGATGGTGCCGAACTCGTCCAGCACGTCGAAGTAGTTCGCGACGTCGTATCCACCGTCGCGCAACGGGGAGGTGAAGAACGGCGGAATCCACAGGCAGTCGACGCCCAGCCACTGCAGGTAGTCGAGCTTGTCGATCAGCCCGGAGAAGTCGCCCGATCCGTCCCCGTTGGAGTCCGCGAAGCCCCGCAACAGCACCTCGTAAAACACTGCCTTGCGGTACCAGTGCGGGTCATGCGGCAGCCCCGGAGCATGCAGCTGGAAGGGGCTGGCCATCAGCGGTTCCTTCGGATGTGCAGGATGTGGGCGGGTTCCACGTGTGCGTCCAGCCGCACATAGTTGTGTTCGCCCCAGCGCCAGCTCTGCCCGCTGAGCAGGTCGTCCACCCAGAACGTGCCGTCGTCGTTGAAGTCCTCGTCCCGCAGCCCCAGCGCCGCCAGATCCAGCGAGACCGTCGACTCGCGCGCGCTGTGCGGGTCCACGTTGACGACGACGATGACCGTGTCCCGCCCGCCGCCGTGGCCTTGGGGCAGGTGCGCCTTGTGCTTGGAGTACACCACCGTGGCCGGGTCGGTGCTGCGGTGCACGGTGAGGTTGCCCAGGTCCCCCAGCGCCGGGTGGGCCCGCCGGATGGTGTTCAGCCGGGTCAGGTACGGCGCGAGCGAGCGTCCCTCGGCCTCCGCGGCGGCGAAGTCGCGGGCCTTGTACTCGTACTTTTCGTTGTCGATGTATTCCTCGGCGCCCGGCCGGGCCACGTGCTCGTACAGTTCGAAACCGGCGTACACGCCCCAGAGCGGGCTGGCCGTGGCCGCCAGCACCGCCCGGACCTTGAACGCGGCGGGGCCGCCGTACTGCAGGTACTCGGTGAGGATGTCAGGGGTGTTGACGAAGAAGTTTGGCCGGAAGAACGGTGCCGTCTCGTGGCTGACTTCGGTGAAATACTCTTCGATCTCTTCCTTGGTGTTGCGCCAGGTGAAGTAGCTGTAGGACTGCTGGAAGCCGGCGCGGCCCAGCGCGTGCATTATGGCCGGGCGGGTGAAAGCCTCGGCCAGGAAGACCACCTCCGGGTGGTCGCGGTTCACCGTTCCGATCAGCCATTCCCAGAACCACAAGGGCTTGGTGTGCGGGTTGTCCACCCGGAAGATTTTGACTCCGTGCGAGATCCACAGCTTCACGATCCGCAGGACCTCTTCGGAAAGGCCGCGCGGGTCGTTATCGAAATTCAGCGGATAGATGTCCTGGTATTTCTTCGGCGGATTCTCCGCGTAGGCAATCGTGCCGTCGGCCCGGGTGGTGAACCATTCGGGATGCTCTGTGGCCCACGGGTGGTCCGGGGCAGCCTGCAGGGCCAGGTCCAGGGCCACCTCCATGCCGAGCGCCTCGGCAGCGGCCACAAAGGCGTCGAACTGCTCGAATCCGCCCAGGTCGGGGTGGATGGCGTCGTGCCCGCCGTCCTTGGATCCGATGGCCCAGGGCGATCCGGGGTCGCCAGGACCGGCGGTCAGCGTGTTGTTCGGTCCCTTGCGGTTGACCTCGCCGATCGGGTGGATCGGCGGCAGGTACACCACGTCGAATCCCATGGCGGCAACGGCCGGAAGCCGCTCGGCCGCCGTCGTAAAGTCGCCGGACGTCCAGGTCCCGTCCGCCGGGTCGTAATGTGCGCCCTCGGAGCGCGGGAAGAATTCGTACCAGGCGCCGCGGCCGGCGCGTTCACGCTCCACCAGGATGGGGTACTGCTTCGAGGGGCTGACCAGGCTGCGGATGGGGTGGCTGTTCACGGCGTCCAGCACGGCGTTCGAGGTTCCGGCGGCCAAACGTTCATGCACGGTGAGCGATTCGTCGCCGAGCGCGGCGGCAGCATCGCGCAACACCTGCGCGTTGCCCTCCGGCCGCCCGCCCTGGCCAGCGGCCTGGTCCAGCAGCAGCCGGCCCTCGGCGAGCATGAGTTCCACGTCCACGCCGGCGGCAATCTTGACCTCGGCGTTGTGCCGCCAGGTGGCGTAATTGTCTCCCCAGCCTTCGACGTGGAAGGTCCACAGGCCGGTGCCGGTGGGCCGGAGCGTGCCGTGCCAGCGGTCGGTGCCGGGCGCGCCCGGCGTGAGTCTTGCCCGCTGGACGGGCTGGCCGTCCGGGTCGAACAACACCGCGGTGGCGCCGATCTTGTCGTGCCCCTCGCGGAAGACGGTAGCGGCTACCTCTATGTCCTCGCCCGGGATCGCCTTGGCCGGAAACTCGCCGCCGCCGACGACGGGCCAGACGTCGACAACCGGTATCCGGCCAAACTTCAGGCGCGCGGCTGGCTGGGTTGTACTGTGCTCCTGCATCGAAGTCGTCACAAGACAGACGTTAGCGAGATTCCTTCCCGATTGCGAAGGACCCTTACCCCTTGCGACCGTGTTGACGGCCAGTTCGGCGGGCATTCACCCGCCGGCCATCACCGGCGCAGGGATGTGCGCTAGCCTAGGCCGGGTGAAGGCAATCCGCAGATTTACTGTCCGAACTGTCCTCCCCGAGAGCATTGCTCCGTTGGCCCGCTTGGCGGGCAACCTCCGCTGGTCCTGGCACCGGCCCACCCAGCAGCTGTTTGAACAGCTGGATCGGCAGGCCTGGGCCGAGGTGCGCGAGGATCCCGTCGCCCTGCTGGGCTCCTTCACCCGGGAACGGCTGCGCGCTCTGGCCGACGACCGGGACGTGGTGGCGCGGGTGCGCGAGCTGGACGCCGACCTGGAGCAGTACTTGGCCGAGGACCGCTGGTACCAGACGCTGGGAGCGGACGCACCGGCGTCGATCGCTTACTTCTCCCCCGAGTACGGGGTCTCCCATGTGCTTCCGCAGTACTCCGGCGGCCTGGGCATCCTGGCCGGCGACCATCTGAAGGCCGCCTCCGATCTGGGCGTGCCCCTTGTGGGCGTGGGCCTGCTCTACGCCGCCGGCTACTTCATGCAGTCGCTGAGCCGCGATGCCTGGCAGCAGGAAACCTACCCCGTGCTGGACCCGGACGGTTTGCCGTTGACGCTGCTGCGCGAGGCGGACGGGCAGCCCGCCCAGGTCACGCTGCCGCTGCCGAACGGGCGCAGGCTCGGCGCCTACATCTGGCGCGCCGACGTGGGCCGGGTGCCGCTGCTGCTGCTGGATTCCAACATCCCGGGCAACGACGAGGCCGCCCGCGGCATCACCGACCGGCTCTACGGTGGAGGCGGCGACCACCGCCTGCAGCAGGAGCTGCTGCTGGGCATGGGCGGCGTGAAGGCGCTGCGCATCCACCAGCGGCTCACCGGCGCCCCGGCCCCGGAGGTCTACCACACGAACGAAGGGCACGCGGGCTTCCTGGGGATCGAACGCATCCAGGAGTTGGCGGCCGCCGGGTTGACGTGGGATGAGGCGCTGGCCGCCGGCCGCGCCAACACCGTGTTCACCACGCACACGCCGGTGCCCGCGGGCATCGACCGGTTCGACAAGGCACAGATCCAGCACTTCTTCAGTGCGGGCCTGGCCCCGGATGTACCCACCGCCAAGATCCTGGAACTCGGGGACGAGAATTACGACGGCGGAGATCCGTCCAAGTTCAATATGGCCGTGATGGGCCTGCGGCTGGCGCAGCGGGCCAACGGCGTGGCCAAGCTGCACGGTGTGGTCTCCCGCGGCATGTTCTCGGGGCTCTGGCCGGGCTTCGACCAGGAGGAAGTGCCGATCAGCTCGGTCACCAACGGCGTGCATGTGCCGACCTGGGTGGATCCCCGGATCGCGGAGTTCGCGCGGTCGGCGTTCGGCGACGAGACGGTCATCGCCCGCCAGTGGGACCGCGTTTACGACGTGTCCGACGAAGACATCTGGGCGCTGCGCCGGAGCCTGCGGACGGCCCTGATCGAGGATGTCCGCCGCCGGCTGCGTGCCTCCTGGAAGAAGCGGGGGGCCGCGGATGCGGAGCTGGCGTGGACCGACGCCGTGCTGGACCCGGACGTACTGACCATCGGTTTCGCCCGCCGGGTGCCGACCTACAAGCGGCTGACCCTGATGCTGCGCGATCCGGCCCGGCTCAAGGCGTTGCTGCTGCACCCGGAACGGCCGGTCCAGCTGGTCATCGCGGGCAAGTCCCACCCGGCGGACGAACAGGGCAAGCGGATGATCCAGGACCTGGTCCGCTTCACCGACGACCCCGAGGTGCGGCACCGGATCGTGTTCCTGCCCAACTACGACATCGCCATGGCGCGCACGCTCTTCCCGGGCTGCGATGTTTGGCTGAACAACCCCCTGCGCCCGCTGGAGGCCTGCGGGACGTCCGGCATGAAGGCCGCGATCAACGGCGGACTGAATCTCTCCGTGCTGGACGGCTGGTGGGACGAGATGTACGACGGCGACAACGGCTGGGCGATTCCGACGGCGAACCCTTCCACCGGCCCCCGGACGGCCGACATGTTCACCCCCGACGAGCGCGACGATATTGAAGCCGCCGCACTCTACGACCTCATTGAGCACCACGTGGCACCCCGTTTCTATGCCGCCGAGGTCTCCGAAGGCGCAGGCGCTGCCGGGCCGTCCGAGCCGGTGGCGAACGATACCGTCCCGCACCAGTGGATCGCGATGATCAAACACACGCTGGCCAATCTGGGACCGGCGGTTTCCGCCGAACGGATGCTGCACGACTACGTGGAGCAGCTCTACCGTCCGGCCTGGGCATCCGGCAGGACGGCCCGGGCGGACGATTTTGCGGCGGCGAAGGAACTGGCGGCATGGACCAGCCGGGTCCACGCCGCTTGGGACGACGTGTCGGTGGAGCACGTGGACTCGATGGGCATCACGGACGAGCCGCAGATCGGCGAGTCGCTGACGGTCAATGCCTACGTCCGGCTCGGATCCCTGGCGCCGGACAGCGTCACCGTCCAGGTGGTGCACGGCCAGGTCACCGAAAACGACGACCTCGCGCAGACCTCCAGCGACGAACTGGCCGTCAGCGACCAGTTGGGCGACGGCCGTTATCTCTTCACCGGCCCGGTGACCATCGACCGGTCCGGGTCGTTCGGGTACAGCGTGCGGGTGCTGCCCAAGCACCCGGCGCTGGCGAACCAGGCCGAACTCGGTTTGGTTTCCAACGCCACCGGCTGAGCCACGCCAACGTCGCCCCCGACGCCGCTCGCGTCCGCCGCCGGCGCGAGCGGCGTTCGGGGAGGGCCGCGGAACGGCTGAAACGTCACTATCCGGCAGTTTGTTTAATTCCGCTAAAGACCGCACGTTCATGCCGATTTCGAGCGGAAATAAGCGCCTTCGTACGTCCTTCTGTGTGTCTCACCCCTTTATTATCAGCATGCTGACTAATAGCATGAGGGTGTTCCGTCCGAACGGACTACGAAGGAGGCGAACATGGGCACGAGCACCGACCGGGAGGCACCACCGCCGGACCACGAGGACAAGCCGCAGCAGCCGCAGCAGGTAAAGAAGGCTTCGTGGAAGTACATCCTCCGCAAGACCATTCGGGAATTTTCCGATGACAACTGCACCGATCTTGCGGCGGCACTGACGTACTACGCAGTGCTGTCCCTGTTCCCCGGCCTGCTGGCGTTGGTTTCCATTCTGGGGCTCGTCGGACAGGCGGAACAGACCACCAACGCCATGATGAGCATGCTCGGGCAGGTAGCACCGGCCCAGGCAGTGGAGGTCATCCAACAGCCAATCCAACAACTGGCCAGCGCCCCGGGAGCCGGGCTCGCGTTCGTCGTCGGCCTGGTCGGTGCCCTCTGGTCGGCCTCCGGCTACGTCAACGCCTTCGCCCGGGCCATGAACCGGATCTACGAGGTCGAGGAAGGCCGGCCGTTCTGGGTACTTCGCCCGGTGATGCTGCTGATCACCGTCGTGGTGCTGCTGCTGGCCGTGCTGACGCTGCTGATGCTGGTGGTGTCCGGCCCGATTGCGGAGGCGATCGGATCGGTGATCGGACTCGGCGAGGCGGCGGTGACCGCCTGGAACATCGCCAAATGGCCGGTCGTCGTCATCTTCGCCGTGGTGATCGTGGCCGTGTTGTACTACGCGACGCCCAACGTGAAGCAGCCAAAGTTCCGCTGGATGAGCCTTGGCGCCCTCCTGGCGCTGATTGTGCTGGCCCTGGCGACCCTTGGCTTCGCCTTCTACGTAGCCAACTTCGGCAACTACAACGCGACCTACGGAGCCATCGGCGGCGTGATCGTCCTGCTGCTGTGGTTCTGGCTGGCGAACCTCGCCCTGCTGTTCGGCGCGGAGTTTGATGCCGAGACGGAACGCGGCCGCGAACTGCAGGCCGGCATGGCTGCCGAAGAAAACATCCAACTGCCGGTCCGCGATAGCCGCAAGATCGACAAGAAGGCTGAGAAGGAAGAGGAGGACATTACACGGGGGCGCGATCTGCGCCGCAAGTTCGCGCATTCCGAGGAGGAATCCCGTGACAGTAGTTGATCAAGATCAGGACTGACAGGAAGAACCCGACAAGGAAAAGGAATTGCCATGACCACGAATCCACATTCCGGCAGTTACGACGAGGGCGCTCCCGTTTACCCGACAGGGGGCACGGCCGTCCCGCCACCCTCGAATCCCCCGTCCACCGGCCAGTCCAAGAGCGAGACAGCCAAGACCGAGGCGAGGGAAGTGGGGCGCGAAGGAGCCGAAGCGGGCCAGCAGGTTGCCGAGACTGCCAAGGACGAGGTTAAGCACGTAGCGCACGAAGCCAAGGAAAAGGCCCGCAACCTGATGTCAGAAATGGGCGATGGCATTCACAGCCAGGCCAACACGCAGCAGCAGCGCGTGGCTTCGGGGCTGCGGTCGATCGGGGAGGAGCTCAACTCCATGGCCCACAACTCCGAGCAGTCCGGGCCGGCGACCCGGTTGGTCGGCCAGGTGGCAGGCCGAGCCGACTCCGTCGCGGGGTGGCTGGAGAACCGCGATCCGGGATCGCTGCTCGACGAGGTCAAGCGTTTTGCCCGGCGACGTCCCGGTGCCTTCCTTGCGATCGCGGCAGGAGCCGGCGTCCTGGCCGGGCGGCTGACCAAGGGGCTCACCGCCGACAGCGGATCAGCCAGCGGCTCCATGACGGGCAGGCAAGTGGGCACGCACCGTGCCACCACCGGTTCGGTCTACGGCACGGCCGGGGCCGGCAGCTATGAAGCCCAAAGCGCCGAAGGTTTTGCGGCGCCCGGGGCGCAGACTGGTTCCGCCCTCGGCGGTGCACCGGCACAGCCTGAAACCACCTACCCCGTGGGCGAACCGCCCGTCGGGGGCCGCGGCACCGCCATCCCGGAGCGGAACCCCTATGAGGACGGAGGGACTCGATGAGTCACCAGCAAGTGCCCGGTGCGGATTCCGGCGAACCTACGCGGGTGCCCGGCCAGGATGCCGCCCAACCTACCCGGGCGGAAATTAAGGCCGAAAACGAATCCTTGGGCGACCTGCTCAGCCAGGTGAGCACGGACATCTCCGTCCTGATGCGCCAGGAACTGGAGCTGGCGAAGGCCGAGCTCAAGGAGACCGGCACCAAGGCCGGCAAGGGGGCAGGCATGCTGGGTGGAGCCGGCGTGGCCGGCCACTTCGTCCTCCTGTTCCTGTCCCTGGCCCTGTGGGCGCTCATCGCCGACGGGATCGGGTGGGCCTGGTCCGGCCTGATTGTGGCAGTCCTCTGGGCCATCATCGCTGCCATTCTCTATTCGCTCGGCCGCAAGCAGCTGAAGACGGTCGAAGGGATGCCCCAGACCACCGAGTCAGTAAAGCAGATTCCGGAAACATTGAAGCCAAGTGAGGAAGCGCTATGAGCCAGTCACCCGAAGAAATCCGAGCCGACATCGAACGCACCCGCGCCCGGCTGGGCACGGACGTCGACGCCGTGGCGGAGAAAGCGTCGCCGTCGAACATCGTCCACCGGCAGACGGACAAAGTGAAGGATTCCGTGGGCCGCGTCAAGGATAAGATCATGGGCGCCGCTGACGACGCCACCGGCGGCACCCGCTCCATGATGCACGACGCCGGCGAAATGGCCAGCGACGCCCCGCACCAGCTCGCCCGCAAGACCGAGGGCAACCCGGTAGCAGCCGGCCTGATCGCCTTCGGCGCCGGCTGGTTGCTGTCCTCGCTGTTCCCGGCCAGCCGGGTGGAGCAGCAGGCAGCCGACAAGGTCAAGGAACAGGCCGAACCGGTGGTGCAGGAAGTCAAGGACTCCGCCCGCCAGGTGGCCCAGGACATGAAGGAGCCGGCCCGCGAGGCAGCCGAAGACCTCAAGTCCTCGGCCCAGGACTCGGCGGGCAGGGTGAAGTCCGAAGGAACGTCCGCCGCCGAGGATGTGAAGCAGCGGGCACAGGAGGCCCGCGGCAACGTGCAGGAACCGCCCCGGCAGATCTAGGCCCTTCGTCCACGCTGCCTGACGGCCAGCATGCCGGCGCCGGGAGAGCCCTTGAGGCACTCCCGGCGCCGGCGCGTTTGCCTAGGAGCGGTAGATGGAGATGGTGCTCGCGCCCGCCACATCCATGTCGCCGCTGCGGACCGTGGCGCCGCGCCGGTGTTCCCCGTCGTGGGACGTGGTGTAGAGCAGCTCGAAGAGGTGCTTCCCGCCGCGGTGTTTGCCGAAGTCCTGCAGCGACTGCGGGGTGGGCATCACGATTTTCTGCGGCTGGCCTCCGCCGTTGATCACCACCAGTCCGTCGATCATGCCCTGGGGCGACCCCATCAGCAGCTGGACCAGGCGGCAGTCCGGGTTGTTCCAATCATCCGGAGTCATCGGTTCGCCGTCGGCGTTGAACCAGAGCAGGTAGGAACTTTCCGTCCGTGCCGGGTAGTTGTACGGCTGGTGCGCCAGGAAGGACCGGCGGAGTTGGATGAGCCGGCGGGTGGCATCGAACATCCGGTGTTCGCGCTCGTCCAGCTGCCAGTCGGTCCAGGCCAGCTCGTTGTCCTGGCAGTATGCGTTGTTGTTTCCCTGCTGGCTGCGGCCGATCTCGTCGCCGGCGCAGATCATGGGCACCCCGAGCGACAGCAACAGGGTAGCCATCAGGTTCCGGGCGCTCCGGTCCCTGGCGTCGAGGACCTGGCTGTCCCCCGTGTGCCCTTCGATGCCGTGGTTATAGCTGCGGTTATGGTCGTGGCCGTCGCGGTTTTCTTCGCCGTTGCCTTCGTTGTGCTTGCGGTCGTACGATGTCAGGTCGGCCAGTGTGAAGCCGTCATGGGCGGTCACGAAGTTCAGCGAGGCCAGCGCGGTGCGGCCGGAGCCGGCGAACAGTTCGGTGGATCCGGCCAGGCAGCCGGCCAGCCTCGCCACCGTCCCGGCCTGCCCGCCCGCCGCCAGCGCGGCTTGGTCCGCCAGCCAGAAATCGCGGACGGTATCGCGGAAGCGGTCGTTCCAGTCGGTCCACCCTGGCGGGAAGTGCCCCGTCTGCCAGCCGCCGTCGCCCACGTCCCACGGTTCCGAGATCAGCTTGGCTCCCGACAGCACCGAATCGGCGCCGACGGCCACCAGGAACGGGTGGCGGGGATCGAAATGGTTGTTTCCGTCGCGGGCCAGCGACACCGCCAGGTCGAAGCGGAAGCCGTCGATGTGGAACTCCTCCACCCAGTAACGGAGCGAATCGAGGGCCAACTGGATCACGCGCGGCTCGTTGAAGTTCATCGTGTTGCCGCAGCCGGTGGTGTCCAGGTAATTCCCGTGGCCGTCGTGCCGGTAGTACACGTGGTCCGCCAGCCCGCGGAAGGAGTAGGTGTCCTGGTCTTTGCCGCCCTCGGCCGTGTGGTTGTAGACCACGTCCAGGATCACCTCGAGGCCGGCGGCGTGCAACTGCTTGACCATGGTGCGGAACTCGTCCTGCACCGCCCGCGGCCCATCGGCCTGGGCGGCAGCGGTGGCGTACCCCGGCCAGAGGGCGAAGAAGCCGAGCGTGTTGTAGCCCCAGTAGTTGGCCAGTCCAAGGTTTTGCAGGTGCGGTTCGTCCAGGTGGTAGTGCACCGGCAGCAGCTCCACCGTGGTGATCCCCAGCTCCAGCAGGTACTGGATCATCACCGGGTGGGCAAGGCCGGCGTAGGTACCGCGCAGTTCCTCCGGGATGTCGGGGTGCAGCATCGTCTGGCCCTTGACATGGCACTCGTAGACCACCGTGTCCCGCCACGGCACGTGCGGGCGGGCGTCGTTCCCCCAGTCGAAACCGCCGGTGACGTACACCGAGCGCAGGACGCCGCCGTCGTCGTCGATGGCACGGCCGTAGGGGTCCAGCAGCAGCTGCCCGGACGCGGGCAGCTCTTCGCCGTGCGGCCAGAAGGCGTACCGGCTGCCGGCCTCCAGACCCTTGACCGTCCCGTGGTGGACGCCGTCGGTGAGTGCCGTCAGCTCGGCGCGCTGCCTGGCTCCTGAAGCATCCTCGAAGTGCACGTCCATGGTCCCGAACCCCGGGGCAAAGACCGCCACATTCACCGCTCCGGGAATCGGCGGCATGCCCGGGGCGGTGTCGCTGACGCCCAGCGGGAAGGCACGCGAAAGCTGCGCCTGGCGCGCGGGCGGCTCAGGGGAAAGGCTCTTGGCGTGACGGGCCAAAACGGTCCACCTGCTCCTAGCGCGCGCGCTGCCGCGAGATTTCGTACAGGCTGATGCCCACGGCCATGGAGGCGTTGAGCGACTCCATGGCCGAGTCGATCGGGATGGAGACGATCTGGTCACAGTGTTCGCGGACCAGCCGGGACAGGCCCTTGCCCTCGGAGCCCACCACCAGGCACACCGGCTCGGTGGCCAGCGACAGGTCCGGCAGCGAAACGTCGCCGCCGCCGTCCAGACCGAGCACGAAGATGCCCAGCTGCTGGAATGCCTTGAGCGTATTGGTCAGGTTGCTCGCCTTGGCCACCGGCACGCGCACCGCCGCGCCGGCGCTGGTCTTCCACGCGGAGGCCGTCATCCCGACCGAGCGGCGCTCGGGCACGATCACGCCGTGGCCGCTGAAGGCCGAGGCGGAACGGATGATGGCACCGAGGTTGCGCGGGTCGGTAATGCCGTCCAAGGCCACGAACAGCGGGGCGTTGTTGATGTAGCCCTTCTTGAACTTGGCCATCGTGTCCTCGGCCAGCTCCAGGGCGTCCTGGTAGTCGTACGGCGGGATCTGCAGCACCAGGCCCTGGTGGACGGCGTCATCGGTCATCCGGTCCAGTTCCGGCTTGTGCGATTCGAGCACAGGAATGCCGCGTTCGGCGGCGATCTTCAGGGATTCCCTGACGCGGTCGTCCATCTCGATCCGGACTCCGACGTGCAGTGCCTTGGCGGGGACGCCGGCGCGCAGGGCTTCCACCACGGAGTTGCGTCCGGTCACCATCTCGCCGGCGGACTTGCCGCGGCGGGGGGCCGTGCCGCGCTGGCCGCCCGGGCGCTTGGCGGCCGAGCGTTCGGAGAGCTGCTTGGTGCGGTACGCCTTGTGGTACGGGCGGTCTTCGGCCTTCGGGGTCGGCCCCTTGCCTTCGAGCGCTTTGCGCCCGTGTCCGCCGGTTCCGGCGGTGGGTCCCTTTTTGGACTTGCGCACCGCTCCGGGGCGAGGTTTGTTGGCCATCGAAAAACTACCTTTGTGTTGGGGAAGATTCGTTCCCACGTGCGGCACACCGGCTGTGCGCGGCAAGCCCGACGGGAATCGTCTGCTTTAAAGGGTACCGCCCAACGGTGCGGGCTGCCGTCAGCCGAGACTCCAGCTGGCGCCCTCGGGCGAATCCTCCACCACGATCCCGGCGGCCGCCAGGGTGTCGCGGATGGCATCGGCGCGGGCCCAGTCCTTCGCCTCGCGGGCCAGCCGGCGTTCCTCCAGCTGGGCGCTCACCAGCACGTCCAACGCCTGGTGGGCCGCGGGGTCCGCGCTGCCGCTGCTCCAGTGCGGATCCAGCGGATTGATGTACAGCACGTCGGTCATCGCCATGACCTGGTGCAGCGCGCGGGTGGCCGCCTCCTTGTCCCTGGTGTCCAGCGCGGTGTTGCCGGCACGGACGGTTTCGTGGACCACGGCCAGTGCCTGCGGCACGTTCAGGTCGTCGTCCATGGCCGCGGCAAAAGCCTCCGGTACGCGTTCCGTCACCACGAACCCGAACTGCTCGCCGTAGAGGAACTTCAGCGCCCGCTGCAGGAACCCCTCGATCCGCTCCACCGCGGAACCGGCCTCCGCCAGCGAACCGGGGTTGTAGTCGAGCGCGGACCGGTACTGCGCCTGGCCCAGGTAGTAGCGGACCACCAGCGGCCTGGCGTCCTGAAGCATTTGCTCCGGGGTGATGATGTTGCCGATGGACTTGGACATCTTCTCGCCCTCGAAGGTGACCATGCCGTTGTGCATCCAGAAGTTGGCGAAACCGTGCCCGGCGGCCCGTGACTGCGCCACCTCGTTCTCGTGGTGCGGGAACCGCAGGTCCAGCCCGCCGCCGTGGATGTCGAATTCGGTGCCCAGGTACTTGGTGACCATGGCCGAGCACTCCAGATGCCAGCCCGGCCGGCCTGCTCCCCACGGGCTGGACCAGCTGGCGGTCTCCGGCTCGCCGTCCTTGTGCCCCTTCCAGAGCGCGAAGTCGCGCGGGTCCTTCTTGCCGCGCGGGCCGGCGTCGGGCGCCGCCTGCATGTCCTCGATCCGCTGATGCGTCAGCGAGCCGTATTCCGGCCATGAGCGCACATCGAAGTAGACGTCGCCGGAATCGTCCAGCGCCGGGTAGGCGTGGCCGCGGTCGATCAGCTGCTGGATCAGGCGGTGCATTTCCGGGATGTGGCCGGTTGCACGCGGTTCGTAGGTGGGCCGTTCCACGCCCAGGATGTCGTAGGCCTTGGCGAATTCCTGCTCGTAGCGGTAGGCCAGCGCCCACCACGGCTCGTTCGGCACCGGCACCATCGGGTCTTCGGCCGCATCGGGGCGGAAGGATTCGGCGGACTTGACCAGGATCTTGTCGTCGATGTCCGTCACGTTGCGCACCACCGTGACGTCATAGCCGCTGTAGCGCAGCCAGCGGGTGAGCTGGTCGAACGCGATGGCCGAGCGGATATGGCCGACGTGCGGGTCGCCCTGCACCGTGGCTCCGCAGTAGTAGAGCCCGACCTTGCCCGGGGCCAGCGGGACGAAGTCGCGTACTTGCGCGGTGGCGGTGTCATAGAATCTCAGGCTCACCGCTCTAGCCTAGCGGCGGCCGCCGTGCCCGTGCGAACCGCTGCACGTGCGCAGCGGGCTCCGTTTGGGGCACCTGCTCCGGTTATTTTGCGGAGCAGGCACCCGAAGTGGAGCGCGGCGCAGCAACTCGGCCTAACCACTCGGTCCATCGGCGGCACACCCCGCATGCGGGGCAGGGCAAGCTCGGGCGCTGCCCTCTCCTAGCGCATGGGAACGACGACGGCGGTGGCCACCGCCGCGATCCCCTCGCCGCGGCCGGTGAATCCCAGCCCGTCGCTGGTGGTCGCCGAAACACTGACCGGCGCCCCGGCCGCCTCGCTGAGCACCGCCTCGGATTCGGGCCGGCGCGGCCCGAACTTGGGGCGGTTGCAGACCAACTGGACCGCGATATTGCCGATCTCGAACCCCGCCTCGCGGACGATCCGGGCGGCTTCGGACAGCAGCCGGACACCGGACGCGCCCGCATACTCCGGACGGTCGGTGCCGAAGTGCGTGCCCAGGTCCCCGATGCCGGCCGCGGAGAACAGCGAGTCCGCGGCGGCGTGCGCGGCAGCGTCGCCGTCGGAATGACCGGCCAGGCCCCGTTCCCCCTCCCACAGCAGGCCGCCCAGCCACAGCGGCTGCGGGTCGGATTCCGGTGCGAAAGCGTGGACGTCCACACCGATGCCGGTGCGCGGCAGGCGATACGGGAATTCGGGCACGGTCAGCCTTCCAGGACGGGTCGGGGCTGGCCGGCGGCCAGCAGGGCCTCCGCCACGGCCAGATCCAGCGGCGTAGTGATCTTCAGGGCCCGCGCGGAGCCCGGCACCAGCATCACATCGATGCCGTGGCGCTCCATCAACAGGGCTTCGTCGGTGATGGCCGCGGCCTCCTCGGGTGCCATGCCGGCCAGGCTCAGGTGCGCCCGGGCCAGGGTTGCCGCGTCGAACCCTTGCGGCGTCTGGACGGCGCGCAGCTGGGCGCGGTCCACGGTTGCGGCTACTTTCTCCGGCGCGATCGCGGCCTCGGCACCGGTGCTCGGCGCGGCCGTCTTGATGGTGTCCACCACCGGCACCGCAGGAACGACGGCGCGCGCGCCGGCCGCCAGCGCGGCGGCTACCCGCTCGAAAACCTCGGGCGGGGTGAGTGCCCGGGCCGCGTCGTGCACCAGGACGCCGGACATGCCCTCGCCCAGCCCGCGGAGCGCGGCGGCGACCGAGGCGGCGCGGGTGGCACCGCCGTCGACCGCGGAGACAAGAACGTCGGGGTACTGCGCGGCGAAGCCGGCGCAGAGCTGCCGCAGGGCGGTGTCGCCGGCGGGGACGGCTACACAGATCCGTGACGCGATGTCGGCCGCCAGCACGCCCCGGAGGGCGTGGACGAGGATCGGTTCGCCGGCCAGCGGGACCTGGGCCTTGGGCAGGCCGTAGCCGAGGCGGGTGCCCGAGCCGGCCGCCACGATGATCACGCCCAGGGACGTGCTTGCTGTGCTCACTCCTTTAGCCTACTGGGCCACGGCCGGGCGGTTCGGCCACGAAAAAGCGGCCGGCATCCAGTGCTGGATGCCGGCCGCTTGAAGCGCAATCAGGAGGCGAGAACCTCGTCGAGGACCTCGGCTGCCCTGTCTTCGTCGGTCTTCTCTGCCAGGGCGAGTTCGGAAATCAGGATCTGGCGCGCCTTGGCCAGCATCCGTTTCTCGCCCGCGGAAAGGCCGCGGTCGTGGTCCCGGCGCCACAGGTCGCGGACAACTTCCGCTACCTTGATGACATCGCCGGAGGCCAGCTTTTCCAGGTTCGCCTTGTAGCGGCGGGACCAGTTGGTCGGTTCTTCGGTGAACTCGGCACGGAGCACATCGAACACATGCTCGAGGCCTTCCTTGCCCACCACATCGCGGACGCCGACCAAATCCACGTTCTCTGCCGGAACTTCAATAGTCAGATCGCCCTGGGCAACCCGGAGCTTGAGATACATCTTCTCTTCACCTTTGATGGTGCGCATTTTGATCTCTTCGATCTTTGCTGCACCGTGGTGAGGGTAAACAACCGTCTCGCCGACCTCAAATACCATCTGTAGTATCCCCTTTCCCGACCTCTAGTTTATCACGGATGGTTTGGCCACTTCCGCGAGTTTGCGGGCCTGGACGCCCGTCGGCACGCTAGAATGCCGCGTTTTGACCCCTTGACGGATCCCGGATTTGGTGCTTCGTCCGCGGGTTCTTACGGGCGTCGAATCCTACTTTTGACCGGTTTGCGGCTAGGCTAGGCGAGGCAAGCTGCCGAGATCTGCAGCACCGCACCTGATTTTGACTGAGGAGTTTCCGCCGTGAAGATTGCGCCGAAGAACCGTGTGCAGCGCACCCTTGTAGCAGGCGCCGCCGCGCTCACCCTGCTCGCATCGACCGGATGCGGCGCAATCAACGAACAGGCCACCACCAAGTCCTACTCCGCCAGCGACGGCATCGTGGCCAACGTCGGCTCGATCGGACTGCGCAACCTGTTGGTCGTCGCAGAGTCTGCCGACGCCCCCGCCCGTGTCCTCGGCACCGCCTTCAACACCTCGGATTCTCCCGTGCAGTTGGCCCTGACCGGCCCCGGCAGCACCGCCACCGTCACCGTCCCGGCGGACGGGAAGGTAATTTTCGAAGAGGACGAGAACGAGACCATCGTCGGCAGCCCGGGTGCCGCTCCCGGCGCCCTGGTGGACATCACCGTCCGCGTGAACAACGAGTCCGCAGACGTGCTGGTGCCGGTCCTCGACGGTACGCTCCCGGAGTACCGGGACTTCGTTCCGTCCGCTGAGCCCGTCGAGACCGCGGCGCCGACCGAGACCGCCGCTCCGACAGACGGCGCCACCGAAGAGCCGACCGAAGAGGCCGGCGCCTAACCCGACCGTCGCTTCACAAGAGGCCGGGCCGCTTCCCTTTCAGGAAGCGGCCCGGCCTTTTGCTGTGGTGGCGCCCTCGGTTTACGGTTCGAACTTGTAGCCCAGCCCGCGCACGGTGACCAGGTAGCGCGGCGCCGAGGGATCGGGTTCGATCTTGCTGCGCAGCCGCTTCACGTGCACGTCCAGGGTTTTCGTGTCGCCCACGTAGTCGGACCCCCACACCCGGTCGATCAGCTGCCCGCGCGTCAGTACCCGGCCGGAGTTCCGCAGCAACATCTCCAGAAGTTCGAACTCCTTCAGCGGCAGCGACACCGGTTCGCCGTCCACGCTGACCACGTGCCGTTCCACATCCATCCGCACCGGTCCGGCGGAGACGGCATTCGGCACCAGTTCTTCCGGTTCGCCCTGGCGGCGCAGTACCGCACGGACCCGGGCCACCAGCTCTCGCGAGGAGTAGGGCTTGGTGACGTAGTCGTCGGCACCGAGCTCGAGTCCCACCACCTTGTCGATCTCCGAGTCCTTGGCGGTGAGCATGATGACCGGAACCGCCGAGCGCTGCCGCAGCTGCCGGCACACTTCCGTTCCGGACTGCCCCGGCAGCATCAGGTCCAACAGGACCAGGTCCGCGCCGGCCCGGTCGAACGCCACAATGGCGTCCAGCCCGTTGTCCACCACCTCAACTTCGAAGCCCTCTTTGCCCAACAGATAGCTCAACGGATCGCTCAGCGATTCTTCATCTTCGACGACCAGAATGCGGGTCAAGCACCGACTCCTTGTTCATGCGCCACACCGGCGCCCTGCGTGCGCGGCTCCACGGATTCTGTGGTGCCGCCGTCTTCCTGCTCCATTTCCGGCAGCCGCACGGTGAAGGTGGAGCCCTGTCCGGGCTGCGACCACACCGATACTTCCCCGCCGTGCTGGGAGATGACGTGTTTAACAATGCTCAGGCCCAGGCCTGTTCCTCCGGTCTGCCGCGAACGGGCATCGTCGATCCGGTAGAACCGTTCGAAGATGCGGTCTTGTTGGTCGGCGGTGATGCCCGGTCCCTGGTCGGTCACCGAGACGGTGGCCAGTCCCTCCCGCACCCGCAGCCCGACACCCACCTTGCTTCGTTCGGGCGCGTAGCGGATCGCGTTGTCGATCAGGTTCCGAAACGCGGTGGTCAGCAGTTCGTAATCGCCGAAGACCGGCGCGTCGACCTTCCCGCCCACCGACAGTTCTACGTGGCGGCTTTCGGCCATCAGCTTGTTGCGGTCTACGGCCTCGGCCACCACGGCGTTCAGGTCCACTTCGGTGCCGCCCTGCACCACGTCCGCGCCCTGCAGCCGGCTCAACTCGATGATGTCCTGCACCAGGGCGCCCAGCCGGCGCGATTCCTTGTGCATGCGGCCGGCGAAGCGGCGCACTGCTTCCTCGTCGTCGGCGGCGTCGTCGATGGCCTCGGCCAGCAGCGAGATTGCTCCGACCGGCGTCTTCAACTCGTGGGACACGTTCGCCACGAAGTCGTTGCGCATCGCTTCGGTGCGGGTTATTTCCGTCCGGTCATCGGCCAGCAGCAGGATGTATTCCTCGCCGATCGGCGCCACGCGCACCTGGACCACAATGGTGCCCTGGCCCAGCGGACCGCGCGGCAGCTCCAGCTGCCGCTCCTCGATCACGCCATCGCGGCGCACCCGGGCCGTCAGGTCGAGCAATTCGGAATGCACCATCGTGTGTCCGCGGACCAAGCCGAAGGCGTAGGCGGCCGGGCTGGCCCGGACCACGCCGTCGATCGCGTCCACCACCACGTAGGCGCGGCCGACGACGGACAGCACCTCGGCGGCACCGTCCGGCAGCGTCGGTTCGTCCACGTCCTGCAGGCGCCGACGCTGACGATCGCTCAGGCCGAAGGCGAGCACACCGAAGCTGCCCAGCACCAGCCCAACGAGCCCTGCCAGCAAGCCGAATATCAGTGGATCCACGCCTCTAGCTTAGGCGCAGCCGGGCACGGCCGAAGGCCGTTCCAGTAGCAATCGCCCCTCCGTTCAACTAACGTTCACTTGAGGTGGCGTAATAGTTAACCGCGGGCTGAGAGGGTATGAAGCCAGTGGGATGCTAGGACCCCTATGCTCCACGTACACAAGCGAAAGGACGCCAGTGCGCAAGGTTTTCCAGGCCGAGCTCCATCAAGTCGGAGAGCAGCTGGTAGAGATTTCCCGGTTGGTCACCGAGGCGATGCAGAAGGCAACCACGGCGCTCGATACCGCCGACATCGATTTGGCCCAGGAAGTCATTGCCGCCGACGCCCGGATCGATTTCCTCCAGACGGACCTGGACGAGCGTTCCATCGACATCCTGGCGCTGCAGGGGCCGGTCGCCTCGGACCTGCGGATGATTGTCGGCGCCCTGCGGATGAGCGCCTCGCTGGAGCGGATGGGCGACCTCGCCCGGCACATCGCGCAGCTGGTCCGGCTGCGGTATCCCGACCTCGTGATCCCCGCCTCGCTGCGCGACACGTTCCGGGAGTTCGCCGAGAAGGACATCGCGATCTCGGAGAAGCTGACCGAGCTGCTCGAGACCCGCGACCTGGACCTCGCGGCCCAGATCGACACCTACAATTCCCGCATCAATGAGCTCCATGCCGGCGTCTTTAAGGCGATTGCCGATCCGGCGTGGAACTCCTCCGCGCCGACCACCGTGGACGTCTCGCTGGCGAGCCGTTACTTCGAGCGGTTCGCCGACCACGGGGTATCGGTGTCCCGCAAGGTGACGTACCTGGTCACCGGTGAGTGGCGCCCCAACGGCCAGTCCGTGTGACGCAAGAACTTAAGCAGGAAGGCCGGCTCCCGCGGGGGCCGGCCTTCCTGCTTAAGCGTGTGCCTACTTCTTGCCCTGGTTCGCCACGGCTTGGATGGCTTTCGCCGCGGCGGCGGCGTCCAGGTAGGTGCCGCCGGCGGTGACGGGCTTCAGGTTCTCGTCCAGCTCGTACACGAGCGGGATGCCGGTGGGGATGTTCAGCCCGGCGATGTCTTCGTCGCTGATGCCGTCCAGGTGCTTGACCAGTGCCCGCAGCGAGTTGCCGTGCGCGGCCACCAGCACGGTCTTGCCCGCCTTGAGGTCCACGGAGATGTCCGATTCCCAGTAGGGCAGGAAGCGCTCCAGCACGTCCTTGAGGCATTCGGTCCGCGGGACGGCGTCGCCCAGGTCGGCGTAGCGCGGGTCGTTGGCCTGCGACCACTCGCTGGCGTCGTCCAGGGCGGGCGGCGGCGTGTCGTAGGACCGGCGCCAGACCATGAACTGGTCCTCGCCGAACTCGCTGCGGATCTGCGCCTTGTCCTTGCCCTGCAGGGCGCCGTAGTGGCGCTCGTTCAGCCGCCAGCTGCGCTTGACGTCGATCCAGCTGCGGTCGGCGGCCTCCAGCGCGAGGTTGGCCGTGACAATGGCCCGCTTCAGCCGGGAGGTGTACAGGACGTCGGGAAGCAGATTGTGCTCGACCAGCAGTTCGCCGCCGCGGTGCGCTTCCTTGCGTCCCAAGTCGGTCAGCGGGACGTCGACCCAGCCGGTGAACAGGTTCTTTTCGTTCCAGTCGCTCTGCCCGTGGCGCAACAGGACCAGCGTGTATTTCGAGGTGGAAGTCATGGCTGCCATCCTAGCGGAGCACCGCGTGGCACCGGCGGCGCCGGCAGGACATTACGCAGCCAAACAGGGGACAGCCCAGAATTTCCTGCGCGTGAGCTTGGGCACACTCGGCCCGAAGGGGCCGATGCGGGGCCGCCGTGCCCTTATTCTTTTTTCTCGTGCCCCAGACCACCGCGACCGCCACCCGGCCAGTCCGTCGACCCATCGGCACGGTCACCCGCGGCACCACGAATCCCAATCGGCTGCGCCGCATGGACCGCTGGCTGGCCGGTCCCGCGGTCAGCTGCCTCCGCCGGTCGGCGGACCCGCTGGTCATCGACCTGGGCTATGGGGCGGCGCCAACCACCGCCGTCGAACTCCATCACCGCCTCTCCCGGGTGCGCCTCGATATCGAGGTAATCGGGATCGAAATCGAGCCGGCACGCGTCGCCTCGGCCAAACCGTTGGAGCGGCCGGGCCTGACCTTTCGGCAGGGCGGCTTCGAAATTCCGGTGGCGGGCCGGCGGCCCGCGGTGGTCCGCGCGTTTAATGTGCTGCGGCAGTACCCGGAATCCGAGTATGGCGCGGCGTGGGACACGGTGCGGGGACGGCTGGCGGCGGGCGGGTTGTTCATCGACGGCACCTGCGATGAGATCGGCCGCCGCGCCACATGGATAGCGGTGGCGCCGGAAGGGCCGCTCTCGCTGAGCATCTCGCTGCGCTTCGGCGCGTTCTCCCGGCCCTCGGATGTGGCCGAGCGGCTGCCCAAGGCGCTGATCCACCACAATGTTCCCGGCGAGCGGGTGCACCGCTATCTGCAGGCGCTGGACCGGGCCTGGGCGGACGCGGCTCCGCTGGCTTCGTTCGGAACCCGGCAGCGCTGGCTGGCCATGTGCCATTCAATGCACGACGCCGGATGGCCGCTTCTCGACGGGCCGTCGCGATGGCGGCTGGGGGAAGTCACCGTGGCGTGGCACGCCGTCGCGCCCGCGCGCTGAGCGACGCCGAGCCTACCAGGGGTAGGCCGACCCGCCGCCCTTGACCTCGATCAGGGCGGGCTTGACGTCCGCCAGGTACACGCCGGCAGCGGCAACGGCGGCCAGCTGGAAGATCATCCACGTGCCCAGGCCGCCCGCGCCCAGCGCAGCCAGGGCACCGACCGCGGTGGAGGCTGCCAGCACGCCGACCCAGAAGCCCTTGGTCTTCTTGAACGCGGCCTGGAAATAGTCGGCCTTGCGGCCCACGCAATCCGCCAGCGCCCATATCTCGATAACCAGGGCGATCAGTCCCAGGACCGTATATAGCCAGTATTGGATGTCGTAGGCGAGTAGCACGGGTTAAGCCTAACCGGTGGGGGTGCGTTTCGGCAGTCTCATACGTCCGCCGCGGCGAGTGCCTGGTCCAAGTCCGCCCAGAGGTCCGCGGGGTTCTCGATTCCCACGGACAGCCGCAGCAGGTTCTCCGGGACGCTCTCGGGTTCGTTGACATGGCGGCGGCGCCGCTCGATCAGCGATTCCACGCCGCCCAGCGAGGTCGCCGGCAGCCACAGCCGGAGCGCGTCAATGACCTTGTCCGCGGCTGCCGCCCCGCCCTTGACCTGAATCGCGATGATGGAGCCGAAGCCGTCCATCTGGGCGGCGGCACGGGCGTGCCCCGGATCTTCCGGCAGGCCCGGGTAGCGGACGGCCTCCACGGCCGGGTGCCGCTGCAGTTTCCGGGCCAGCTCGCCGGCGGTGGCCTGGGAGCGCTCCACCCGCAGCGCCATGGTCCGCACGCCGCGCAGTGCCAGCCAGGTCTCGAACGGTCCGGCGATGGCGCCGCGCAGCGACCGGTGCACGAGCAGCTTGGAGCGCAGGTCCTCGTCGGACGTCACGAGGGCGCCAAGCACCACGTCGGAGTGGCCGGCCAGGTACTTGGTCACCGAATGCACGACGACGTCGACCCCCGCCGCCAGCGGACGCTGGCCCAGGGGCGTGGAGAAGGTGTTGTCCGCGACCACCAGGGCGCCGGCCGCGTGTGCGGCGCGGGCCAGCACCTCCACTTCGGCGATCTCGAGCATCGGGTTGGTCGGGCTTTCCAGCCAGAGCATGTCGGCGCCGCCCAACTGCGCCGTCACGGCAGCGGTGTCCGCGATGTCCACGGTGCGCAGCTGCAGTTCGCCGCGTGCGGCCAGCTGCTCGGCAATGGCCAGGCTGCCCTGGTAGCTGTGCCGCGGCATCACCAGCACGCCGCCCGGCGGGATCAGCGACAGCGCCGCGGAAACGGCAGCGAGCCCGGACGCGAAGACCAGTCCGGGCCGGGCCGCACCTTCCAACTCGGCCAGGGTCTGTTCGAACGGGTCCCAGGTCGGGTTGGAGTAGCGCCCGTAGGCGCGGTCCCCCTGCACCACTTCGCCCCGGCCAAAGAACGTGGAGGACAACACCAGCGGCGGATTGACCGGTGCGTCGTGGTCGCGTGGCGGCCGTCCGGAAGAAACCACAACGGTGTCCGGAGCAAGATGCTCGGCATGCTGGCGGCCGTGGGAGAAGGCGTCGGTCATGACAGCACACTAGTACCGCCGCCATCCACACGCTAACTGTGACCGTCCCGCGTGCACGGGCGATTCCAGCTAGGCTAATCAGGTGAGTTCCGACCGCCAGCCCGCCGCCGCCCGCGGCCTCTTTATCGCATTCGAAGGCGGGGACGGGGCCGGAAAATCAACCCAGGCCGCCGCCGTCGAACAACGCTTGCAGGAGCTGGGCCGGACGGTGCTCCGCACCCGCGAACCCGGCGGCACGCCCGTGGGCGAAAAGCTGCGCGCGCTGGTGCTCGAACACGGCAACGGCGAGATCGATGCCCGCACCGAGGCCCTGATCTTCTCGGCCTCCCGGGCCGCCCACGTCGAACAGGTCATCCGGCCCGCACTGGAGCGCGGCGAGGTAGTGGTTTGCGACCGGTTCATCGACTCCTCGGTGGCGTACCAGGGTGCCGGCCGCGGCCTCGGCCTGGCGGCGGTTCGGGAGCTCAACCTGTGGGCCACGGACCGGCTGCTGCCCGACCTGACCGTGCTGCTGGACGTTGCCCCGCAGCAGGGCCGCGAGCGGCGGACGGCCGGAGATGCCGCCGAGGACCGGCTGGAGTCCGAATCCGACGACTTCCACTCACGGATCCGGGACGCGTTCTTGGAACTGGCCGGCGCTGCCCCGGAGAAGTACCTGGTCCTGGACGCCGCCGCCGGCCGCGAAGAGCTGACCGGGGCCATCATGGCCCGGGTGCGGGAGCTGTTGGCATGAGCGTCTGGTCCGACCTGCCCGGCCAGACCGCGGTGATCGAACAGCTCAGCCGGGCGGCCGCCGCCGAACGCCCCGCGCACGCCTGGCTGTTCACCGGTCCCCCCGGCTCCGGCCGCAGCAACGCCGCCAAGTCCTTCGCCGCTGCGCTGCTGTGCGACCATGCGGATCCGGCCGAACGCGGCTGCGGAGCCTGCCATGCCTGCCGCACCGTGCTGGCCGGTTCCAATGCGGACGCCACCCTCGTGGCTACCGAAAACGTGACGTTCTCCATCCAGGAGATGCGCGACCTTGTCGGCAAGGCACAGGACAAGCCGTCGTCGGGCCGCTGGCGCGTGATCATCATCGAGGACGCGGACCGGATGACCGAGCGCACCACCAACGTGTTGCTCAAGGCCATCGAGGAACCGCCGCCGCGGACCATCTGGATCCTGTGCACCCCCAGCCCGGCGGACGTCCTGGTGACCATCCGCTCGCGGTGCCGCCCGGTGAGCCTGCGCATTCCACCGCCCGACGACGTCGCCGCCCTCCTGATCCGACGGGACGGTGCGGATCCCGAGCTGGCAGGCTTCGCCGCCCGGGTCTCGCAGAGCCACATCGGCGTGGCCCGCCGCCTGGCCACGGACGCCGATGCCCGCCACCGCCGCGACACGATTGTGCGGTTGCCGCTGCGGCTGCGCGGTGTGGCCGATGCCGTCACGGCCGCCGGCGAGCTGGTGGAAATCTCCAATGCCGACGCCGCGGCCGCCTCCGAACAGCGCAACGAGGCCGAGCGCGAAGCGCTGCTGATGGCGCTCGGGGCACCCGAGAAGGGCGCCATGCCGCCGGCCATCCGCAGCCAGCTCAAGCGGCTGGAGGAAGACCAGAAACGCCGCGCCAAGCGCAGTGTCAGCGACTCGCTGGACCGGGTGATGATCGACCTGAGCACGTTCTTCCGCGACGTGCTCACCCTCCAGCTGGGCACCGGCACCGAGCTGGTCAACGAATACCTGCGCCCGGACTTGACCGCGTATGCGGAACGATCCACCCCCGAACAGACGTTGGGCAGGATGGACGCCATTGCCCAGGCCAGGCAGCGCCTGGGCACCAACGTTGCCCCCGTCCTGGCCATGGAAGCCATGGCCGTCAGCCTGCTCTGAGTCCGCCCCGGACCCGCACGCAGCACTATCCAGGAGCCGCCCGCATGCCCCACACCCGCCCCAGGCACCCCGCTTCCACAGCGCGCCGTTCCGCAGCAGCGGTGCTGGCCGCCGTCGTCCTCCTGCTGGGCTCCGGCTGTTCGGTGATCGCCCCGGAACAGGAGCGCGAGCCCGCGGACCCGGCGCAGGTCACCAACGGCGTGGCCGAAGAACTGATGCCGTTCTACACGCAGGACGTTGACTGGCAGCCGTGCGAGAACGGTTTGGAGTGCGCGGACGTCGACGTGCCGCTGGACTACTCGGATGCCGGCGGCGAACGAATCCAGATTGCCACCGTCCGCAGCGACGCCGGCGGTTCGGCGCAGGGGTCGATCCTGGTCAATCCGGGCGGACCCGGGGGTTCCGGCTACGACCTGCTGCGCGACGGCCTCCAGACGATGTTTTCCGAGCAGCTGCGGAGCGAGTACGACCTGGTCGGCTTCGATCCGCGCGGCGTCCAGCGCTCGGCGCCGGTGACCTGCCAGACCGACGCCGAACGCGACGAGGCCCGGCAGGCGGAGTACGACCGCGACTCGGCCGAGGACCTCCAGCGGGCGATCGACGATGCGGCCGAACTCGCCGCCCAGTGCGCGGAGAAGACCGGCGAGGTCCTGGGCCATGTGGACACCGTCAGCGCCGCCAAGGACATGGACATTATCCGGGCCGTCGTCGGCGACGAAAAGCTGAACTACCTGGGCTTCTCCTACGGCACGTTCCTGGGCGCCACCTACGCCGGGCTGTTTCCGGAGCGGACCGGCCGGATGGTGCTGGACGGTGCGCTGGATCCCTCGCTGAGCAACGAACAAATCACGCTGGGCCAGGCGGCCGCCTTCGAGGACACCATCCACGCCTACGCGGAGTCCTGCCTGGAGAAGGACGGCTGCCCGATGAGCGGCAGCGTGGACGACGCCGTGGCCCAGCTGCGCGACCTGATCCGCTCGGTCGAGGAGAGCCCGCTCACCGCATCCGACGGCCGCCTGGTCCCGGTCGGCACCTTTGTCTCCGGCCTGCTGGTGCCGCTGTACGACGACGCCAGCTGGCCGATCCTCACCCAGGCGCTGACCAGCGCGTTCCAGGGCGATCCCAGCACCGTGCTGCTGCTGGCGGACAGCAGCGCCGGACGCGATACCGACGGCCGCTACACCAGCAACAGCACGTTCGCCTTCATGGCGGTCAACTGCCTGGATTACCCGATGGAGACCGACCTGGCCGCCATGCGCGAGGACGCCAAGGAACTGGAGCAGGCCTCCCCCACCCTCGGCCGCTACCTGGCCTACGGCGGGGCGAACTGCAAGCACTGGCCGTACGAGCCGACCGGTGAACGCGCCCCGATCCACGCCGAGGGGGCCGCGCCGATGCTGGTGATCGGCACCACCGGCGACCCGGCCACCCCCTACGAGTGGGCCGAATCGATGGCCGAGGACCTGGCGTCGGCCACGCTGCTGACCTACGAGGGCGAAGGCCACACGGCGTATGGGCGCGGCAACACCTGCATCCGCGATGCGGTGGACAGCTACTTCGCCGACGGCACGATGCCGGCCGAGGGCACCGTCTGCTCCTGAGCCAGCGCGGGCCGGTCGTTTTGACCGGCCCGCCACGGCTCCCATATAGTTGTTCTTCGTGGATTCGGCCCGGAAACGGTGAAGATCCCGGCCTCCTTAGCTCAGTCGGTAGAGCGTTTCACTCGTAATGAAAAGGTCGCCAGTTCGATTCTGGCAGGGGGCTCCACTTCCCGGGATTTCGGGAGTTCCAGAAATCCCAATGGCACGTATCGGCCCAAGTATGAAACCACATGCCACAGCCTTACCATGGCATCCCGCCATCTGAAGCGCAGCGGGCGAAGCCACGGAACACCGGCTCCCTTCCCCCCGACCTGCCGACGGCACAAGGCCGGAACCCGCTTGGGTTGCAAGGGCACACCGCAAGGATGATGGGAGGACCACGATACGTGGTGCCTGCCCAAGCTGCCCTCATCAGCCATCCGGACGCGTGCGCTGGCCTTAGTTCCCGAACGCGCCACCGGTTCCTTCGCAGGCGGACTGGCCGTCTCGTGCGTGTTTCTTCACCTGCTGCCCGAGATCGCCGACGGCGATGAAGCCGTCGGCGAGGCGCTCTCCGATGTCTTGGAACCTGACCGACCGAAGTCTTGACGAGCATTGCCCCGACCGTTTCGCTGCGACCGGGCGGGTGTTCCTGGCCGGTTCGCTGCTGGCGGGATGGGCGCTCTCCGCTGTTGCGGCACCCACGGGCACGCTGGCCGTGGCAGTGCTGACGGCTCCTGGCCGGTTTCGTACTGCTTGAACGTTTTCAAGGAAGAACTGCCCTCCAGCGGGGGTTCCAGGTTCGGCTGGTTCAGCGCAGGCCTGGCCTGCTGGCACTCGTCACGGTTCTGGAGGCATGACGGGCGGGGCTGCTGCGTCGGTGACCGCCCGGAGGAGCTGCCGGCGTTCCGTTTGGGTGTAGGTGCCGGCTTCGATGGCTTCGCGCATCTGAGCAAGCTGCTCGCGGATAGCCGACCGGTACCGGCCTTCCTGGTCGCACCATGAGACTTCCTTGAGCAGTTCCACGATCCGTTGGGCCACGGCCGGATCCTTTATCCCGTACAGCCTCGGCTGCCCCACCGCCAGGTTTAGGAGGTCTTCGAACGACGGCAGCGCTAACTCCACCCGGACCCTACCGCTATCATCGGTGAGCCTTCGAGGAGAAAGGTTCCGGGCAGCCAGTCGGCACAGCAGCGCAGACAGATGGCCCAGAGCGTGCACTGCGGTGGTGGGATCATTGATGCCCGGCGAGAGCGCGCGGGCGGCCACGTCGACGAGCTGGCGGAAACCGAAGCCGACGTCTTGGACGCTGGTGCGTTCGAAACCGGTGGTGACGGCAGCATTAACCTGCTGCAGCAGCCGCTCAGTGGCCTCGGCAGTGAGCTTCTTGGCCGGCTCCAGCGGCCATGCCCTCGCGAGCGGGACGCCCTCAATCAGGGAACTGCCGGGTGGGCAGTCTATTCTGAGTACTGCGCCGGCGGCCGTTGCGGCCGCTACCAAGGCTGCTTCGTCCACGGCTGTGAGAAAACCTGAGGACACGGCTCGAACGTGCACGGGTGAGCCTTCCATCCCCGGGTGCGGTGGCCGATCACGACGGTCCTCGGGGAAAACTCGGTCCAAGGTCGCCCTGGTCTCGGAGTGCACTGTCCGCATCATGGTTTCGACCCGGATTTCGCGTGTGAGATGCGCCAGGAAAAGCACCAGGGCCAAGACGCTGGCGACGGCCAGGACGAAGGCTACGGTAACGGAAATATCGGGGACGAAGGAACCGCTCTCCTGCCCTCCTGTCCTGACGCTTCTGAGCACGGTGAGGGCGAAGACGAACGTGGCCAGAAACAGGGCCAAGGTCGCGTGGACGAAGCGGTCACGGGTGAAGGTGCGCAGCAAGCGAGGTGAAAACTGGCTGCTGGCCAGCTGGAGCGTGACGACGGTGAGTGAAAACGTCAGCGACGTGACCGTGATCAGAGATCCCGCAATCGTCTCCAACAACGACCGTGCCGCTTCGGGACCGCCCCCAAACAGCAGCCCGGCCACGGACCGCGGCATGTCATCGTCTAGGGCCGCGTCCATAACGGGGAGCGCCACCCCCAAGCCCACGGCAGCGGCAACAGACAGAGCGGGCAGCGGCCAGAGCTGCGTGCGGTAGGCGTCCCACACCTGCAGCGCCCGCTGACCCACGGGTCTTACCCGTCACCCGGTGAGGTGAGGACCCATGTGCCCCTGCACCGAGTATGCGGACCCGGCGCACCGAGCCAAGAGCCTAGGGTCTTCGGCCCCAAAAGCAGTCCCGGAATGACCATGGATTCCCCCCTCAGCGAGTCGGCCCTCGCATCGTACTGCATCGCTTCCGGTCTGACACGCCGGCTGAGACTGACAAGAAAGCAATCGCCCGGTTACGGAAACAGCGCCTATCTGAACCGCGCCCCCGGTGGGCGCACTGTGCGAGGATCGTACATGATGTGGTGCTGGACAGGTCATGGATACAACGCCGTCGGGCCGGCAGGGACAATGGGTAAGGGTCGCGGAAGCGGTTCCGGTCGCGGCAGGGCAAAGCGGACGGCGCCCCCTGTTCCGCGGCTTAAGCGACTCGTTGGCATCCTGACCGTAGGGTTCGTTTTCTGTTACAGGTGGGGCCGAAGCCCCGGCTGTAACCGCCCCCGGGGTGGCAGGATGGCCGGCGCAGGCACCGGACACCTTGCCGGTTTCCTAGCCGCCGCCAAGGAGGGCCGGGGCCGTGGGTGAAGAACGTCAGCCCAAGCCCCGGAGTGAACAGCTCGGCCGTGCCGAAGCGCTGGCCGCGCGGCTCGACCGGCCTATGGGCATTCTGGGCGTGTTATTCCTGTTCATCGTGCTGGCCCAGCTACTGGCGACTGACCCGGTACTGCTTGCGGTCCTGGGCACGGCGGGATGGCTTTTCTGGGCGGTCTTCGTGGCCGAGTTTCTCCTGCGGGCGTTCGTTGCAGGCTTTCAGTGGAGTTTTTGGAAACGCAACTGGTGGCAGGTCATCTTTCTGCTGGTTCCTTTCCTGCGCTTCTTCCGGGCACTGCAGGCTTTGCGGATCTGGCGCGTGGCACGGTTGTCCCGTGTTGGCGGAATCCTTTCCGCCGGTGTGCGCGGTTCACGCTCGGCCGGGCGCTTGCTGTCAAACCGGATCGGGTGGCTGGCTGCGGTCACTGCGGTCGTCGTCCTGGTATCCAGCCAGCTCCTTTACATCAGCGGCTCCTACGGCAGCTACGCCGACGCGCTGCACGACGCGGCGATGTCGACAATCACCGGCACCCGCTTGGGTGCTGATGATGCCTTTGCCCGCCTGCTGCAGGTTTTTCTGGCCATCTACTCGGTCGCCGTTTTTGCGACACTCGCCGGCTCCGTCGGCGCCTACTTCCTGCGCGGCGATAATGAACCCCGGAACGGGCGGGATCAAACCGGAGTGACCGGCGATCCCCAACGCCTTGACGGCCCTGGTACCCCCACCGGCCCAGATACGGGAAATAATTGACGCCGCCGAGCCGATAGCTGCGTGAAAATCAGCGACCAGCCTCTCGCGGTTTCGTCATGTTGCTAAAGTGAGGTCGTAACCCGCCATAGGGGCGCGAGGGCGATTAAGAGCGGGGTCATGCCGCAGCGAGGGTGCGGGGGCACAATTTCCAGGTGCCGGACCGGAACAGAAAACGCGATGTCTTTCTCCGCGGAGGGGCCATGGGCAGATTCACCCGGAAGTCGGGGCCACATCCATGGGTCGTGATCGGGGCAGCTCTCCTGTTGATCCTCATCGGCTTCGGGACTTACCTCTGGATTCACTACTTCGCTCCCATTGTGGACCAGCTGTACCCGGGACTGCGAGCAGAGGCCGACCCACAGCGCCAGCGCCGGTCAGTGCTTCAGGCCGGCCAGCACGCGCTCGGCATCGGCCAGGTCCGAGAGAACGACGGCGGCGCGGCGGCGCACGTTCTCGACGCCGGCTTCGTAGCCTTGGCTGCCGCCGAGCCTGACCATCGCGGCGGCCTGGGCGGCCGCCGCCAGGGAGTTGCCGGCCCTGGAGAGGCTGCGGTGGACATCTGACAGGGCACCGCCGGGGATGTCCAGCCCGTCGGTGGGATGCAGCGACTGGGCGGTCGTGCAGCAGGTGCGCACCCGGGGCAGGAGGCCGGCGAGCTGGTCTGCTATCGGCAGCAGCTCGCCGTAAAGGCCGTCGTCCTCCACGCCCTCGAGGACCTGGTGGTAACGCTCCAGGGCACGCCGGAAGCGGTCGTGCGCGCGGCGCCAAACTCCCTTGCCGAGTTCCTTATCCTCCCGGCGGGCCTGCCGGGCAGCACCGAAGAGCGCCACCGGTCCTACAGGTACTGTCCGGGCCCGGTGTGCCGTTCGCCGCCCTGCACCGAGCCGGCATTCTCCCCCTCGGCTCCGGTGGCCCGGCGCGGTTCTCCGTCGTCGCCAATCACGACGCCGGGCGCGATCATGGTGCCGGGCGGCAGCTGGCGCATTTGCATGCGGGCCGCCATCTGCTGGTTGAGGGCCTGCTGCGCCGCGATCGCGGTCTGGATGCCGTGGAAGAGGCCTTCCAGCCAGCCGACCAGCTGCGCCTGGGCGATGCGCAGCTCGGCGTCCGACGGCGTGGAGTTGTCGGTGAACGGCAGGTTGATCCGGTGCAGTTCCTCGATCAGCTCCGGTGCCAGCCCGTCCTCAAGCTCCTTGACGGACCGCTCGTGGATTTCGGCCAGGCGGACGCGGGCGGCGTCGTCGAGCGGGGCGCTGCGCACTTCCTCGAGCAGTTGGCGGACCATGGTGCCGATCCGCATGACCTTGGCCGGTTCATCGACCAGATCGGCCAGCGCGGAATTGCCGCGGCCGGATCGCCGCGCAGCGGGACCGGGCTCCGGGTTCACGGGCTCTCCGGCGGCCGGGCTGTGGCCGCTGGGTAGCGCGGGGAGGATGACCGGTTCTGCGGGCTGCGGCGTCTGCTCTTCGCTCATGTTTTCATCTTGCCAGAGACGACCAGCGGGCGCAGATCATTTCCAGCCCCCGGTCAGCAGCAGCGTCCCTGCGGGTTGTTCTCCTGCCGGTCCGTTTTGTCCCGCCAGAACTCGCGCTCGCTCATCGGCTCCGTGCCGGGATGTGCCCGCCGGTGGTGCCGAAGATAGTCCTGGTAGGCGTGCTCGCCCATGACGCCTTGGAAGTACCAGGCGAACCTCTGCCAGCCGCTGCGGGCCCGGGGCCAGATGACGCCGGACATCAGTGGCCCGCCTTGGCGCGCCCGGTGTCCGCTGGCAGTTCGTTCCATTGCCTTTCCAGTTCCTTCTCCGGCCGGGTGGCCAGGAGACCGGACGGCGCGTAGATGGAGGAGACGACCGCCGGGTCCTCGTGCGAGGGTTCCCCGCCCAGCCGCCAGGACTTGTAGGTGGCGATGAGGGCGGTGGCGATGACGATGATGGTCAGCACCACGAACACGATGGACAGCGTGCCCTGCACCGCGGTGTTGCGGACCACCGCCTCCATTTCTGCCACCGAGGCGGCGTTCCCCAGGCTCGTTTCGCCGGCCGCCAGGGCCTCGCGGTGGGCGATGTGGTTGGCCCAGTAGCCCACCTTCACATCCGAGCTGAAGATCTTCAGGATCGAGGCCCAGATGGTGATGACGGCGGCGAAGGCCAGCGGCAGCCCGATGATCCACAGATACTTGAACGCCCCGCGCTTGGCCGCGATGGCCAGGCAGACCGCGAGCGCGATGGCCGCCAGCAGTTGGTTGGCGATGCCGAAGAGCGGGAAGAACGTGTTGATGCCGCCCAGCGGATCGGTGACGCCCAGGATCAGGATGTATCCCCAGCCCGCCACCATAATGGCCGTGCAGATCCAGACGCCGGGCCGCCAGGACATGTTCTTGAACTTCGGCAGGACGTTGCCGACGGTGTCCTGCAGCATGAAGCGGGCCACGCGGGTACCGGCGTCGACCGCGGTGAGGATGAACAGCGCCTCGAACATGATGGCGAAGTGGTACCAAAAGCCCATCATCCCGATGCCGCCGATCAGTCCCTGCATGATGTGTGCCAGGCCGACGGCGAGGGTGGGCGCGCCGCCGGTGCGCGATACCACCGATTCCTCGCCGACGTTGCTGGCCAGGTCGGTGAGCATGTCCGGTGTCAGGTTGACGCCGGCCAGGCCCAGGCCGTTGACGAAGGCCACCGCGCCTTCCACAGTGCCGCCGGTGGCCGCTGCCGAAGCGTTCATCGCGAAGTAGATACCGCGGTCGATCGAGATGGCCGCGACCAGCGCCATGATGGCCACGAAGGACTCCATCAGCATTCCGCCGTAGCCGATGAAGCGGGTCTGCTTCTCCTTCTGCACCATCTTCGGCGTGGTTCCCGAGGAGATCAGCGCGTGGAATCCCGAGAGTGCGCCGCAGGCAATGGTCACGAAGAGGAAGGGAAACAGCGACCCTGCCACCACGGGTGCGTCTTCACGGCCGGCGAACTCGCTGAACGCCGGCACGTTGATCTCCGGGCGCACCAGCACGATGGCCAGCGCCAGCATCAGGATGGTGCCGATCTTCATGAACGTGGAGAGGTAGTCGCGCGGGGCCAGCAGCAGCCACACCGGCAGTACCGCCGCGATGAAGCCGTAGATGATGATGCCCCAGGCGATGGTGGTCCTGTCCAGCGTGAAGACCGCCGCGCCCCACTCGGTGTCCGCGATCATACCGCCGCCGATGATGGCGGCGATCAGCAGCACGAAGCCGATGAGGGAGACCTCGCTGACCTTGCCCGGCCGGAGGAAACGCAGGTAGATGCCCATGAAGATGGCGATGGGGATGGTCATCGCCACCGAGAAGACGCCCCATGGCGATTCGCCCAGGGCGTTCACCACGACCAGGGCCAGGATCGCCACGATGATGATCATGATGGTCAGCGTGGCGATCAGGGCCGCCGTGCCGCCGATGACACCGAGTTCCTCGCGGGCCATCTGGCCCAGCGAACGGCCGCCCCGGCGCATGGAGAAGAACAGCACCAGGTAGTCCTGGACCGCACCGGCCAGGATCACGCCGACGATGATCCACAGGGTGCCCGGCAGGTAGCCCATCTGCGCCGCAAGGATGGGTCCGACCAGCGGGCCGGCGCCCGCAATGGCGGCGAAGTGGTGCCCGTAGAGCACGCGGCGGTCCGTCGCGACAAAGTCTTTACCGTCCGCGTTGTACTCCGCCGGCGTCGCCCTCAGGTCGTTGGGGCGGGTGAGCTTGTTCTCGATGAACTTGGAGTAGAACCGGTAGGCGATGAAATACGTGCAGACGGCCGCGAAGACGAACCAGATCGCGTTAATGGTTTCTCCCCGCGAAAAGGCAAGGATGCTCCAACTAACGGCCCCCAGCAGGGCGATGGCCACCCAGATCACGATCTTGGTCGGGGTCCACCTCCGGGCATCGGCCTCCGCGGCCGGATCCAGCGCTACCGGCGGCAGGGTCGGATCCTGCACCAGCACGTCGGATGTGGGACCATTCCTCCCGGATTGCCCGGGCCGGGGTCCGCTGAAATTCCCGCTCATGATGCTCCCCTCATCGAAGGCCGATCGTTTGTACGCAGCACCGTAGCAGCGACGCCCGTGGGAGGGAACGGTAAAGCCGGTTTCAGGAGGCAGTGAGCAGGATCTTGCCCGTGTGTTCGCCTGAATCGAAGTACTCGTGGGCCGCCGCCGCCTCCGACAGCGGGAACGTGCGGTGCACCTGGGGTTTGACGTCGCCGGAGACGACCAGCGGCCAGACATGCTCGGCGACCGCCCGCACGATGGCAGCTTTCTCCTCCGCCGGCCTCGCCCGCAGGGTGGTGCCGATGACCGCCCCGCGTTTGGCCATCAACTGGCCAAGGTTCAGCTCGGCCTTGGCCCCGCCCAGCAGCCCGATCACCACCAGCCGCCCGGAGGTGGCGAGCGCGTCCACGTTCCGCTGCAGGTACTTGGCGCCCACTACGTCCAGGATGACGTCGGCGCCCCGGCCTCCGGTGGCGTCCTTAATCCGCTCCACGAAGTCTTCCTCGCGGTAGTTGATCAGCACCTCGGCACCCAGGGCACGCGCGACGTCGAGCTTCTCCTGGCTGCCGGCGGTCACCGCGGGAATCGCGCCGAAAGCGGCAACCAGCTGTACGGCCATGGTGCCGATGCCGCCGGCGCCGCCGTGGATCAGCACCGTTTCCCCGGCCTGCACGCCCGCGGTCATGAAGAGATTGGAAAAGACGGTGGCCGCCACTTCCGGCAGGGCCGCGGCCGTCACCACGTCGGTCCCCCGCGGGACCGGCAGCACCTGGCCTGCCGGAACCACCACCTGCTCGGCGTAGCCACCGCCGGCCAGGAGGGCGCACACTTCGTCGCCCACCCGTAGGCCGCCGACGCCTGCACCGACCGCGGCTACCCGGCCCGATACTTCCAAGCCCGGGATCTCGGATGCGCCCGGCGGCGGCGGATAGACGCCGAGCCGCTGCTGGACGTCGGCGCGGTTCACGCCTGCGGCAGCTACGTCGATGACCACTTCGCCCTCGGCCGGTTGCGGGGCTTCGGTGTCCCGCACGCTCATGACCTCGGGTCCGCCTGCTCCGTCGTAGAAAACCGCCTTCATACCAGCCTTTCGCCTTGTCCGGACATCAAAACCCCCGGTGCTGCGCGCTTTGCCCGGGTAGACCCCTCCGTGTCAGACTACAAGGTGAGGAAGGTTGTCCGAGCGGCCGAAGGAGCTGGTCTTGAAAACCAGTAGGCGGTAACCCCGTCTCATGGGTTCAAATCCCATACCTTCCGCTTCGCAGCAGGTGTCTTGGCCGCATGGCCCGGGCACCTGCTGCATTTGTGCTCCCACGCCTGCTGCAGTCCCAGGTTCTTCGCACCGCATGTTCCGGTCGCCGGCCATCCGGCGTCAAGTATTCTGACCCGGCGCTCCCCCGGTATACCCTCGGCTAGGAGCCGTTCGCACTAAAGCTTGAGGAGTCCCCCGTGCCCAGCCAGCCAGCACCTGTCCGCCGCCCGCTCAAGGCGGCCGCCGCCGTCGTCCTCGTGGCGTTGCTCAGTGGCTGTGGCGGTGGAACGGAGGAACCGCCGCGGGACGAATCCGGTGCCGTGACCGAAGCCGCCGCCGCCGGCGCCTACGCCATCAAGGTGGGCGACTGCCTGAACAACCCGGACACCGACCGCCTGACCGAGGTGGAGTTCGTGCCGTGCGACCAGGCCCACGAACTGGAGGCGTTTGCCGCCAGCAACCTGCCCGAGGGCGATTTTCCCGGCGACGAGGAAGTGGCGGCCAAGGCCGAGGAGTTCTGCGTGGCCGAGTTCGAGGCCTTCGCCGGCATCCCCTACGACGATTCGGCCCTGGAACTGACCTACCTGAACCCGACCGAAGCCAGCTGGACCGGCGAGCAGGACCGGGAGCTGCTGTGCCTGCTGGGCGAGGAAGGCTCGAAGCCCGTCACCGGCACGCTCAAGGACGCCCGGCGGTAGCTGCCCGGCGCTAGCCCCAGGCCCTTCCTGTCAAGGGTGGGGGGCGTTCCGCCCGCCCATTTAAACGTTCTTTCTCAGAAGTCTTCCGCTGCTGATGGCCCTCGGGTAACCTCCCGTTCATCCATGCCCGCTGGACTGGGGGCGGTGCGCCCTGTGCACCGTGCAACCAGCTGTGCCGCAGCCCTTCCCTGCGGTGCGAGGATCATCACTTCCACCTGAGAGATAGGGCCACATGGCTACTTCATCACCGAGGACCGCGCTGGCAGCGGTCCTGACGGCAGGCTTGGTGGCGGCGCCTTTCGCCGCGATGCCTGCGCACGCGGCCGACCCGGTCGAGCTTAACCTGCTGAGCATCAACGATTTCCACGGCCGGATTGACGCGAACACCGTCAAGTTTGCCGGCACGGTGGAACAGCTCCGCGCGCAGAACCCCGAGGGGACGCTGTTCACGTCCGCCGGCGACAACATCGGCGCCTCCGTCTTCGCGTCCTCCACACAGCAGGACCAGCCGACCATCGACGTGCTCAACGCCCTGGAATTGGCGACGACGGCGGTGGGCAACCACGAGTTCGACGGCGGCTTCGCCGACCTGACCGACCGTGTGGCTGCCGCGTCCGACTACCCGCAGTTGGGCGCCAACGTGTACCGGGCCGGCACCACGGAACCGGCCCTGCCCGAGTACGAGCTGGTCACGGTCAACGGCGTGGACGTCGGCGTGGTCGGGGTGGTCACGGAAGAAACCTCCTCGCTGGTGTCCCCGGGCGGGATCGCGGACCTGGAGTTCGGCGACCCGGTGGACGCAGTCAACCGGGTGGCGGCCCGGCTGACCGACGGCGAAGGCGACGAAGCCGACGTCATCATCGCGTCCTTCCACGAGGGAGCGAACACCAACACCGATCTGGGCGGCGCGGCAGGCGCCAGCGCGGTGTTCAATCGGATCGTCAACGAGACCAGCCCGGACGTGGACGTCATTTTCAACGGCCACACCCACCAGGCCTACAGCTTCGACGCCCCGGTCCCGGGAGCGGAGGGCAAGACCCGGCCCGTGGTGCAGACCGGCTCCTACGGCGAGAACATCGGCCAGGTGCAGCTGAGCTATGACGCCGGAACGGATCAGGTCGTGGCGCACACCGGAGCCGTGGTGCCGCGGACCAAGACCTCGGACGGTGACCTGGTGGCCGCCTACCCGCGGGTGGCCGAGGTCTCGTCGATTGTCCAGGCCGCACTCGAGCACGCCGCGGAGATCGGCGCCCAGCCGGTTGGCTCCGTCACCGCCGACATCACCACCGCGTTCCTTCCCGACGGGCCGGATGCGGGCACGGAGCCGGACCGCGATGACCGCGCCTCCGAATCGACGCTGGGCAACCTGGTGGCGGACTCGCTGCTGGCGTCGCTCTCCTCCGCCGAACGCGGCGGCGCGGAGATCGGCGTGGTGAACCCCGGCGGCCTGCGCAACGAGCTCTACTACGCGCCCGACGGCACGGTCACCTACGCCGAGGCCAACGCGGTGCTGCCCTTCCTGAACAACCTGTGGACCACCACGCTGACCGGCGCGCAGGTCAAGACCATGCTGGAGCAGCAGTGGCAGCGCACCGGCGCCGGTGACGTGCCGAGCCGCGCCTACCTGCAGCTTGGCCTGAGCAAAAACGTCAACTACACCTACGACCCGGCCCTGCCCGAAGGCGAGCGCATCACCGGCGTCTGGGTCAACGGCGAACCGCTGGACCCGGAGCGCGGCTACCGCGTGGGCACCTTCAGCTTCCTGGCCCAGGGCGGCGACAATTTCCACATCTTTAACGACGGGACGGACACCCGCGACTCGGGCCTGGTGGACCGCGACGCGTGGATCGCCTACCTCCGGGGCAACAGCCCGCTCTCCCCGGACTTCGCCCGCCGCAGCGTGCAGCTCACCGGCGCGCCGGAAGCCGTCGGCCCCGGCCAGCAGGTCAGCGTGCAGGTAACCAAGCTGGACCTCACGTCGCTGGGCGCCCCCGTGACCGCCCAGGTGTCGCTGGCCTACGTCGACGCCTCAGGCACCAGGACCGCGCTGGGCACCTTCCCGGTGGCCGACGGCGCTGCCTCCGTCGAGTTCAGCGCACCCTCGGCGCTGGACGGCGGCTACTTCGAACTGACCGCGGACGCGTCCGGAACCACTTTCCGGCTGCCGGCCGTCCTCGCTGCCGGTGGCACCGGCGCCGACCATGTGGTCATCAACGAGGCCTATTTGTCCGGCGGCAGCGCCGGTGCGGCCTACCGGAACAAGTTCGTGGAGTTGTACAACCCCACGGACGCGGACCTCAGCCTCGACGGCTGGTCGCTGCAGTACCGCTCGGCCACCGGCTCCGGAAACCCCAGTGCCGTGGCAGAGCTGTCCGGCAGCATCCAGGCCGGCGGACACTATCTGGTGCAGGCCAACTCCAACGGCAGCATCGGCGAAGAACTGCCGGCCCCTGACCTGGTGACCGGCATGGCCCCGTCCGGCACGAGAGGCACGCTGGTGCTGTCGAACCAGGCCGGTGCTGTGGCGGACCTGGGCACCGGCTCGGTCGTCGACCGCGCCAACGTGGTGGACCTGCTGGGCTACGGCACCTCGAACACCTTCGAAACCGAAGCGGCCCAGTCGCCGGACAACAACCAGGACGTCCGGTCGCTGAACCGCGCCGGGGGAACGGACACCGACAACAACTCCGCGGACTTCAGCCTCAGCGAAGACATCACCCCGCAGGGCACCGGCGGGGGTGACGGCAGCGGTGATCCCGAACCGCAGCCGCAGTCCGTGGCCATCGCCGACATCCAAGGCACCGGCACCCAGTCCCCGCTGGCCGGCAAGACCGTGACCACCCGGGGCGTGGTCACCGCCGCCTACGCCACGGGCGGCTTTGACGGCTACTACATCCAGACGGAAGGCACCGGCGGCGACACCGACGCAGCAGCCCGGACGGCGTCCGATGCCGTCTTCGTCTACTCCCCGGCCACGGTCGGCCAGGTGAAGGCTGGCGACTTCGTGGAGGTCACGGGCAAGGTCAGCGAGTTCCACGGCCTGACCGAGCTCACGGTGGCCGCCGACGGACTCAAGCTGCTCACAGAGGCAGCCGCCGCTCCGAAGGCGGCCGCCATCGGTTGGCCCGCCACCGACGAGGAGCGCGAGAAGTTCGAGGGCATGCTGCTGGCCCCCCAGGGCGGCTTCACCGTCACCGACAACTACTCCCTGAACCAGTACGGTGAAATCGGCCTGGCCGCCGGGAACTCCCCGCTGGTGCAGCCGACCGCCGTCGGGACCTACGGATCGGACGCCTTCTGGGCCGAAACCGAGAAGAACGCCGCCCTGGCCGTCACGCTGGACGACGGCTCAAGCGTCAACTACCTGGGCGCCGACGCCAATAAGGACATCCCGCTGCCCTACCTCTCCGCCGACGATCCGGTCCGGGTGGGATCCCCCGCCGAGTTCACCACCAGCGTGGTGCTGGACTACCGCTTTAACCTGTGGCGGCTCCAGCCGCTGGGCCACCTGACGGTGGAGAACGCCGGAACCGTCCAGCCGGCGTCGTTCCAGAACACCCGCACCACCTCCCCGGAGAAGGTGCGCGGGGACGTGAAGGTCGCGTCGTTCAACGTGCTGAACTACTTCACCACCACGGGAGACCAACTGGCGGACTGCAATGCCTACCTGGACCGCGACGGCAACCCGATCACGGCCCGCAACTGCGACGCCCGCGGCGCCTGGGACGCGGAGAACCTGCAACGCCAGCAGGCCAAGATCGTTGCCGCCATCAACGCCCTGGACGCGGACATCGTGGCGCTGGAGGAAATCGAGAACTCCGCCCGATTCGGC
The DNA here is from genome assembly GCF_059092685.1 of Arthrobacter sp. Y3221048. Lineage (NCBI taxonomy): Bacteria > Bacillati > Actinomycetota > Actinomycetes > Micrococcales > Micrococcaceae > Arthrobacter > Arthrobacter sp. Y3221048. The sequence continues at coordinate 44,647 of NZ_JBNHHX010000001.1, forward strand.
AAGGACCGCGATGCGGCCCTTGCCGCGCTGACCGACGCACTGAACGAAGAGCTGGGCGACACCCGCCACCACGGAAAACACACCGGCCAGGGCAAGCATGGCGGCTGGGACTACGTCCGCTCGCCGAAGGATCTACCGGCCCTGGCGGATGAAGACTTCATCCGCACCGCGTTCATCTACCGGAAGGACGCGGTGAAGACGGTCAAGGAGTCGGTGATCCACAACGACACCGAGGCCTTCGCCAACGCCCGCAAGCCGTTGGCCCAGGCCTTCAAGGCCAAGAACGGCGCCTCGGATACCTTCATCGTGATCGCCAACCACTTCAAGTCCAAGGGTTCGGGCCCCAACTCGGGCGAGAACGCCGACCACGGCCAGGGCGCCTGGAACGCTGCCCGCACCGCGCAGGCGCACTCCCTGGTGGGCTTCGCGGACCGGCTGCAGGAACAGTTCCGGACCGACAAGGTGCTGCTGACCGGCGACTTCAACGCCTACGCGAAGGAGGACCCGATCAGGGTCCTGACCGACGCCGGGTACGTCGACCAGGGCGCCAAGACAGGCGAGCACAGCTACAGCTTCGGAGGCATGGTCGGCTCGCTGGACTACATCTTCGCCTCGCCAGCGGCGGACGCGAAGGTCAAGGGCGCCGACATCTGGAACATCAACTCGGTGGAGTCGATCGCGCTGGAGTACAGCCGGTACAACTACAACGCCACCGACTTCTATGCGCCGGATCCCTACCGGGCCAGCGACCACGACCCGATCATCGTGGGCCTGGACATGGGCAAGACAAAGGACGGCGGCAACGCCCGTTAGAAACGACCGCGTGGGCCGCTCCCCACCGGGGAGCGGCCCACGCGCCGGCTACGCCCGTTAGAAGCCAGAGCGTAGGCCCTCCCCCAACCGGGGAGGGCCTACGCGCGTCCATGGCCGGGTTAGGACCCCGGAACCCCGCTGGCGACGACGTCGGTGCTCGCCTGCGCCGGGTCGGCCAGGCTCCTGTTGTCTGCCGCGGCCAGGATGGCGCGCGCTATCCGGTCCGCATCCTGCAGCGTGCGGCCGCCGGTGTCGCCCGGCGCCCCCGCCTCGGCGGCGATCGACGTGCCCCACTGGACCGAGGACAGCTGCAGTCCGATCACATACAGGCTGCGGGCCGGCTGGCCGTTCCGGTTCAGCGGACGGTAGGGCGGCAGCGTCACGTCCAGGCCCGACGCGGTCACGGGCTGTCCGTTGGGCCCGATCATCAGCTTCGGCCGGACCAGGCCGTCCTCGAGCATCCGTCGCAGCAGCGGAGACCGGTTGTGGGCCACCCGGTTGGCCGGCATCATCGCCTCCACCAGGTACGCGCCGGTGTACTCGGCGCCGTCGATCCACGGAGACGTCACCCGGAACCGGCCGCTGTCCGGGTCCACCTCGTAAACCGGTTCCGGCCCGGCGAACCGGACGATGCCGGCCCGTGCCAGGGCGGCCAGCTGCTCGATGCGCTGGGCAGGAGGTCCGCTCGCCAGCCCTTCGACCAGCGGTTCGAACCAGCCGCGCAGTTCGGCCAGCCAGGATTCCTCGGTAATGCCGCCGTCGGCCACGATCTTCTTCAACAGCGACCGCCCGGCGTTGAGCGCCCCGATGGCCATCTTGAGCGGATCGTCGGTACCGCGGGCAGAGCCCTCCGCATCGGCATCCAGATAGTCCAGCACCGCGTGCTGGCAGTCCGCGGCGGAGGCGAACTTCCGCCCGTTGAACGGCTTGGCCAGGGCCTCCACATCCAGCAGCCGGTGCCCGGCGACCCGTTCGGCGAGGTAGGCCCCCGCCCGCATCTGCAGGGTGCGGCTGCCCGGCTCCGTTTTCTCCGCCAGCAGCTGCCCCAGTCCGGCCAGCAGCTCCTCGGGCGGCACGCTCAGGCACTCCGGTTCCACCCGCGCGAGCGTGGAGTAGTAGGCCCAGTAGACGTCGCGGTGCAGCATCGGCCACAGGTCGTGGTCGAAGCCCGGCTGCACGCCGGCTTCGGCGTACAGGCGGGCCGCCTGCGTGGTGAAATGCCGCAGCTCCACACCGGCCGGAATATACGTGTCGATCCTGGCCTTCGCCCGGTACGGCGTGCCGCGCCGGGAGCCGGCCACCAGCCGCGGTTCCTGACCCGAAGGTACGTAGCGCAACGGCTCGGTGTCCGTCGCCGGGAGGAACTGCCCGCCGCGGCCCTCGGTGACCTGCACCATCAGGTCGAAGAAGTTCAGCCCCATGCCGCGCACCAGCACCGTGCGGCCGGGCGGGAGCCGATCCCAGTCCACGTCGGCCGGCACATTGGGCGGCAGGTAGTTCAGGCCGTGCCGGGCCGCGGCATCCTGAAGCTGTTGCTGCTCAGGATTCAGCGCCGCGGGGACGTGACCCAAGGCCAGCACCACGGCATCCGCCGCCACGGTGGCACCGTCGGTCAGCTCCAGCTGCCATTCGCCGTCGTGCTCGTTGAGACCGGTGGCCTCCGCCGGATGAACGGTGAGGGAGAAGTCCGCCCCGGTCCGGGCGGCCAACTGCGCGAAGGTCCAGGTCAGGTAGCGCCCGTAGAGCGCCCGGCTGGGAAAATCGGCTGGCCCCAGCGCCGCGGCTTCCTCGCGGTCCTCCTGCGGCACCTCGGGAAGGCCGCCGGCCGCCACGGCGGAGCGCCAGGCCTCGAAGGTCATCCCCGCCACCGGATCGGGGCCCACCTGCCCGGTCCCCGGAGCGGGCACCACCGTGGGGAACAGGCAGGGCGTGTTCATCAGGAACAACCGGGACTGGCCCGGCTGCCAGACATGCCCGGCGCCGGGCGGGTAGGGATCGACCAGGTGGATCCGCAGCGGCGCCCCGCCGTGTGCCCGGTGGTTGGACAGCAACCGCTCCAGCACGGAGGTGCCCCGAGGGCCGGCGCCCACGATCGCCACACGGTAACTGACCGGATTGTCCATGCCGTCTAGCCTACGGGTTGGCAGCCGGCTCCCCGTGGCGGCATGCCTAGGATGGGTCCATGGCCCAAGACACCCAGCATCTGCCCCAGGACGAGTTCATCTGGCTCGAGGACATTTACGGCGCCTTGCCACTGGAGTGGGTGAAGGCGCAGAACCAACGCACCGAGGCGAAGCTCGTGGACGACTCGTTCACAGCGCTGGAAGCCGGCATCCTGGAGGTCCTGGACGCGGAGGACCGGATCCCGGCCGTCACCAAGCGCGGCCCCCACTACTACAACTTTTGGCGCGACAAGGCCAACCCCCGCGGCCTGCTGCGCCGCACGAGCTGGGAGAGCTACCTGACCGATTCCCCGGACTGGGAGGTGCTGCTGGACGTTGATGCGCTGGCCGCTGCCGAGGGCGTCGACTGGGTCTATGCCGGCTCTTCCTTCCTGCGTCCGGCCGACGGCACCAGCTACCGGCGCGCCATGCTGCGGCTCTCGCCCGACGGCGGCGACGCGGTTCGGCTGCGCGAGTTCGACGTCGAGGACCGCGCCTTCGTGCCCGGCGGCTTCGACATTCCGGTGGCCAAGAGCTACGTCTCCTGGCTGGACGAGGACCGCATCCTGCTGGGCACCGACTTCGGCCCCGGCTCGCTGACCACTTCCTCCTACCCGCGGACCAGCCGCATCCTGCGCCGCGGCCAGGCTCCGGAGGCTGCCACGGAGTACTTCGACGTCCCCCGGGACCACATGCTGGCCCAGGTGGGCCACGACTCCACCCCCGGCTTCGAACGGGACGTGGCGGTGGACGTGATCGATTTCTTCAACTACCGCACCTACCTGCGGCGCGACGGCGAGTGGCTGCCCATCGACGTTCCCACGGACGTGAACGTGGATCTCCACCGCCAGTGGCTGTTGCTGCGGCCGCGTGGCGACTGGGAGCTGGACGGCACCGTCCACCCGGCCGGCTCCCTGCTCGCCGCCGACCTGGAGGCGTTCCTGGCCGGCGACCGTTCCCTGCAGGTCCTCTTCGCCCCCGATGCGGCGACCTCGTTGCAGTCCTGGAGCTGGACCAGGAACTACCTGCTGCTCAACCTGCTGCAGGACGTCTCGTCCCGGATCCTGGTGCTGGATCCCGCCGCGCAGTGGGCCGCCTCCGAACTCCGGGACTGCCCGCCGCTGCACGCAGTGGATGCTTCCGGAGTGGACGACGACGAATCCGACGACTACTGGCTGGTGGCCACAGGCTACCTCACGCCGTCGACCCTCTCGCGCGGCACCATCGGCGGGCCGGCGCTGGAAGTCAAGGCATCGCCGTCGTACTTTGACGCCTCCGCCTACGAGGTCCAGCAGCACTTCGCCACCTCCAAGGACGGCACGCAGGTCCCCTACTTCCAGGTGGGCCCCAAGGATCTTGAGTACGACGGCGGCAACCCGGTGCTGCTCTCGGGTTACGGCGGGTTCGAAGTGGCCAGGACCCCCGGCTACAGCGGCACGGTGGGACGGGCGTGGCTGGAACAGCGCACCCCGGATGGCCGCGGCGGCGTGTACGTGGTGGCCAACATCCGCGGCGGCGGCGAGTACGGCCCGGGCTGGCACCGGGCGGCGCTGCAGTCCAACCGGCACCGCGCCTACGAGGACTTCGCCGCGGTGGCGCAGGACCTGACGGACCGCGGGGTCACCCGCCGGGAGCGGCTGGGCTGCGCCGGTGGCTCGAACGGCGGCCTGCTGGTGGGAAACATGCTGACGAGCTACCCGCACCTCTTTGGCGCCGTGTCCTGCGGGGTGCCGCTGCTGGACATGGCCCGCTACACCAAGCTCTCCGCCGGCTACTCCTGGATTGCGGAGTACGGGGACCCCGAGGACCCGGCGCAGTGGGAGTTCATCCGCACGTTCTCGCCCTACCACCTGCTCCAGCCTGGCACCGAGTACCCCGACGCGCTTATCTGGACCGCCACCTCGGACGACCGGGTGGGCCCGGTGCAGGCCCGGAAAATGGCCGCGCGGATGCAGGAGCTCGGGGTCCGGAACGTCTGGTTCCACGAAGCCCTCGAGGGCGGCCACGCCGGCGCCAGCGACAACAAGCAGACGGCCCGGTTGCAGGCACTCTCGCACGCGTTCCTGTGGCGCGCGCTGGCCGGCTAGCCCGTTCGCGGTTTTGCTCTTGGCCCCGGATTCTGGGTAGTCTTGTGTGGCTAGCAATAGCGTATGGAGACGTGCCAGAGCGGCCGAATGGACTTCACTGCTAATGAAGGGTCGGGGTTAAACTCGACCGGGGGTTCAAATCCCCCCGTCTCCGCGTCAACTCCCCCGGGAAACCGGGGGAGTTTTTGCGTTGCTGGCGCCGGGCCCCGCCCGTCAGGCGAAGCCGAAGACCGGCGGGAAGACCACGACGACGACGGCGGCCCAGGCACCATAGACCGGCAGGTACCCCGTCTGCCAGCGCTCAAGCGCGGCGAAGGGGCGCCGCCCGCGCAGGAACCCGACGGTAAGCCACGCTGCCCTCACGAGGTGCACCAACAGCAGCAGGTTCAGGCCGAGCGCGGCGACCTTGTTGGGGCTGGTACCGAATTCGGCGATCCGGGTCAGCATCGCCGTCAGCATGACCGCGTCGACCGCGACCGCGGCGGCGACGAGGACCAATTGCAGGCCGTCGAACAGGCCCGGCGGCGCCAGCGCCTCGCGGGCGGAGATCGCGTACAGCAGCAGGGCCAGGACGAGCACGAGGATCGCGTTCATGAGGATGAGCAGTCCCCGGTCGACGTCCACCAGGCCGCCGGCCGCCGTGAGCACTGCCAGCAGCGCCAGCAGCATCACAATGGTCAGGGGCGTGAAGACGCGGGTGAGCACCGGGGCGATGTTCTCAACAACGTTCTGCTTGGCCTCGACCAGCCAGGCTGCTACGACCAGCGCACCCGGAACGGCGAACGGCAGTATCCAGGCCTCCATCGCCGGCTCGAAGTCGACGCCGACAGCCTGCAGCGCCCCGAATGTGAGCCCAATCAGCACAGCCCCGCCGAGGGCCAGCAGCGTGAAGTAGATCGCGAGTTCCCCGGTGAACCGGACAAAGTCCATGCGCCGGTTGTGGTCCCGCCACCTGCCGCCAACGTACGCCACGCCCGCCAGCAGCCACAGGACGACCGGGGCGTGCAGCACGGCGAGCACCTCGGTGGAACCGGCGGCCGCGAACGGGTAGGCATTGAGCAGCACCGCCAGCGCGGCAAACGGGAGGAGCAGCGCCGCCGCCATGGACACCGTCAACCGGCGTTTCCAGGCGAAATACGCGGCAAGGAACGGGAAGACGAGGAGGCCGAGGTTCCGCGCCAGGGCCGCGCCATCGAGCCACACGGTGCCTGCCTTGACGGCCGCCCCTGCCCCAACGGCGAGCGCGAGGACCACAGCAAGCTCCCGCCACGGCGGCGCTGCGGTGTCGGAGTCCTGCGGGACGAGCACCAGCTGCTTCCACAGCCGGTCGGAGTGCTCGCGGGCGAACTCGCGCGAGACCGCATCCAGGTTGCCCAGGCGCTTGATCGCTACGAGGAAGGCCTCCTCGTCGTCCAGTCCTGATGCTTGCCGGTCGGCGATTTGTCCGCGCAGGTGGTCCTCCAGTTCATCGAGGTCCGCGGGTGAAATCGCCTGGCGCCGCCGGACGTACCCGCGCCACCGGTCTATCTGTGCTTCCAACTCGGCATGGGGTTCCATCAGGCCCACCCTTCGACCGGAGCGGCGGGCGGCGGCACCGCCTGCCACACCCGCCGCAGCGTCTCGGCGACAACCGTCCACTGTTGCTGCCGTTCGGCGAGCGCCTCGCGTCCTTGGGCCGTGAGCGCATAGTGTTTGCGCCGCCGCCCGGCCTCCGAGAGGCCCCACGAGGACGACACATACCCGAACCGCTCGAGTCGGTGCAGCAGCGGGTAGAGCATGCCGTCCGTCCACTCCAGCCCCCCGTCGGACAGTTCGCTCACGCGTTTGCTGATCGCGTAGCCGTACAGTTCGCCCTCCGCCAATATCCCCAGCACCAGCGGGGTGGCCGAAGCGGCGACCAGGTCCTTATCAATGCGCACCGGGCCTCCTCATACCTAGATCTGCAAGGTATAACCCTAGCAGTTCTAGGTATCAGGTCCGCGGAGTCGGCGGGAAGCTCAGGCCTTGAGGGCTAAAACGAAGGGCAGGACAGCTTCGGCCCCGGCCAGGCGGAGCGCGCGTCCGGCCACGGTGAGGGTCCAGCGGCTGTCGGCGACGTCGTCGACCAGCAGCACGGGGCCGCGGTTCTCTGCCAACCAGGCGTCACCGCCCTCGGGGACCTGGAACTGGTCCCACACGTCGGCCAGCCGGAAGGCGCTGTTGCCGCCGGGTCCGCTGCGGGGTCCGCCGTGCGGGACGGTGAGCTCGCCCAGGTACGGCAGCCTGCCGATCTCGGACAGGCCGCGGGCCAGCGACTGCACCAGCAGTGGCCTGCTGCGCGAGGGAACGCTGACGATGCCGACCGGGCGCTGCGCCCAACCCCATTGCGCCAGCACCTGGACGCAGGCCTGCAACATGACAGGATCCACTTCGCGGTCCGGCGCCCCGTCCGAGAAGACTTCGCGCAGCTTTCCGCCCCAGCCCAGATCCGTCAGGCGTGCCAGGGCACGGCCGCTGCCAGTGGCCTCCGCCGGCGGGATCTTTCCCTTGACCGGCACGCCCAGCTTGTTCATGCCGCTTGGCCACATGGCCCGTGGCTCCAGTTCGACGCCGGCACGCTGCAGGGCGGCGCCCGCGCTTTCGGTGGCCTCGGCCGCGATGCTGTCCGAGTACCACGGTCCGGCGCAGTTGTCGCAGCGTCCGCAGGGCGCGGCGGCGGGATCGTCCAGGGCCTTGGCCAGGAATTCCATCCGGCAGCCGGAGGTGTTCTCGTAGTCCAGCATGGCGTTCTGTTCGGCCACCCGGGCCTGCGAAATGCGCCCGTAGCGCTCGGCGTCGTAGCTCCAGGGCTGGCCGGTTCCCTCCCAGCCGCCGCTGACCTTGCGCACGGCGCCGTCCACGGACAGGACCTTCAGTAAGAGTTCCAGCGGGGACCGTTTCAGGTTCACCAGCGTTTCCAGTGCCGCCGTGGACAGCACCGTCCCCGGGGCGGCGAGCTCCCGCAGCACGGCCGTGGCCGTCCCCTCGTTCGGCATCGACGCCGTGGCAAAGTACTCCCAGATGTCCCGGTCTTCGGTACCCGGCAGGAGCAGTACGTCGGCGTTCGGAGTTCCGCGGCCCGCGCGCCCCACCTGCTGGTAGTAGGCGACCGGGGAACTCGGCGCACCCAAGTGCACCACAAAGCCCAGGTCCGGCTTGTCGAAGCCCATGCCGAGGGCGCTGGTGGCCACCAGCGCCTTGACCCGGTTCTCCTTCAGCGCCGCCTCCGCCTGTTCCCGCTCGGCCGGGTCGGTGCGGCCGGTGTAGGCGGCCACTTCGTGGCCGGCCTCCCGGAGCAGCCGGGCGGTGTCCTCGGCGGCGGAAACCGTGAGGGCGTAGATGATTCCGCTGCCGGGCAGGTCGTCCAGGTGGGTGAGCAGCCATCCGAGCCGGGCGCGCGGGCTGGCCAGGCGGAGCACTCCCAACCGCAGGGAGGCACGGGCGAGCGGCCCCCTGATGGTGAGCACTCCGCCGTCGTGCCCGGTGGCAGCATGCACGCCGAGCTGCTCCTCGATGTCGTGGACCACGCGGGAATTGGCGGTGGCCGTGGTGGCCAGCACCGGGACCCGGTCGGGCAGCTGGGCGATCAGGTCCCGGATCCGCCGGTAGTCCGGGCGGAAATCGTGGCCCCAGTCGGAAATGCAGTGCGCCTCGTCGACCACCAGCAGGCCTGAGCTTTGCACCAGCTGCGGAAGCTGTTCGTCGCGGAAGCGCGGATTGTTCAGCCGCTCGGGCGAGACCAGCAGCACGTCCACCGTGTTGGCGGCCAGCTGCTCCTGGATCTGGCCCCATTCCAGCTGGTTCGCCGAGTTGATCGCCGCGGCCCGGACACCCGCGCGTTCGGCCGCCGCCACCTGGTCCCGCATGAGCGCGAGCAGCGGCGAGACGATCAGGGTGGGGCCGGCGCCGCGGCGGCGCAGCAGCAGGCTCGCCACGAAGTACACCGCCGACTTTCCCCAACCGGTACGCTGCACCACCAACGCCCGGCGTCCGCCGGAGACCAGCGCCTCGACGGCCTCGAACTGGCCCTCGTGGAACTCCGCTGTGTCGTTGCCCACCAGGGCACGGAGCAACGCGGTGGCCTCCCCGCGCAGCCCGCCGTCGTCCTGCCCCGGACCCGCCGTTCCCGTCGTCGCCGCGTCCATTGTCCCGTCGATCAGCTCAGCCATGCTGCCCAGTATTGCAGCCGCTGCCGACAACCTGGCCCTTTTCCACAGCGGCCCCTTATAAGCTGGTGAAGTGAGCAGCATAGATCTCGGCCTGTCCTTCAAGGCCTACGACGTCCGCGGGATCGTGGGCGAAACCATTACGGCGGCGACCGTCGAGGCGACCGGTGCCGCGTTCGTGGACGTGTTGTCCCTGGCCGGGCAGACCGTGCTGGTGGGCGGCGACATGCGTCCGTCCTCGCCTGAGTTCGCCGCCGCGTTCGCCCACGGCGCGGCCGGCCGCGGGGCCAACATCCGCATGCTGGGGCTGATCTCCACCGACGAGCTCTACTACGCCTGCGGGTCCTTGGACGCCGCCGGGGTGGTGTTCACCGCCAGCCACAACCCCGCGCAGTACAACGGCCTGAAGATGGCCAAGCCCGGGGCGGTCCCGGTCTCCTCCGATACCGGCATGTTCGACATCCGCGACCTGGCGCAGAAGTACCTCGAGACCGGCATCCCCGACGGCACCGAACCCGGGACCATCAGCGAAACCAACGTGCTGGCCGGTTACGCCTCCTACCTGCGCTCCCTGGTGGACCTGGCCGGCATCCGTCCGCTGAAGGTAGTGGTGGACGCCGGGAACGGCATGGCCGGCATGACCACCCCCGCCGTGCTGGGCGACACCCTGCTGCCGGCGCTGCCGCTTCAGGTCGTGCCGCTGTATTTTGAGCTGGACGGAACCTTCCCCAACCATCCGGCCAACCCCTTGGAACCGGAAAACCTGGTGGACCTGCAGGCCGCGGTCATCGAGCACGGGGCGGACATCGGCCTGGCCTTCGACGGCGACGCCGACCGGTGCTTCGTGATCGATGACACCGGGGCGGTGGTCTCCCCCTCGGCGATCACCGCGCTGGTCGCCCGGCGGGAAATCGCCCGCGCCCGGGCCGCCGGCGAAGAAAGCCCGGCGGTGATCCACAACCTGATCACCTCCCGTGCGGTGCCCGAAACCATCACCGCCGCCGGCGGACGCCCGGTGCGCACCAGGGTGGGGCACTCGTTCATCAAGGCGCACATGGCGGAGGAGAAGGCCGTGTTCGGCGGCGAACACTCCGCCCACTACTACTTCCGCGACTTCTACAACGCCGACACCGGCATGCTCGCCGCCATGCACGTGCTCGCCGCCCTCGGCGAGCAGGAGTCGCCGCTGTCCGAACTGGCAGCCGAATACGACCCGTACCACGCAACCGGCGAACTGAACTCCCAGGTCGAAGACAAGGACGCCGCCATCGCCCGCGTGCTGGCCGACTTCGCCCCCGCCCTCGCGTCCGATCCCGCCGCGGCCGGAACGGACACCACCGCCGGTAACTGCCCGGCCGCCTATGCGGGCACCGGGGTAAGCGTGGACCGGCTCGACGGCACCACCGTGGTCGCCGACGACGGCTCCTGGTGGTTCAATCTGCGCCCCTCCAACACCGAACCCTTCCTGCGGCTGAACGCCGAAGCCACCAACCCCGGCCTCCTCGACACCCTCCGCGGCCACGTCCTGGCCCGCGTCCGGGACGCAGGATGAGTGCCTCGTGGCGGGACGGCATCCCCGCGGAGATACTGGCCGATATCGACACCCTGTTCGGAACGGGGCTCGGGGTGGCGCAGGAACAGTTGACCGAGCATGGGGCGTTCCTGCCCGCGGCCCTGGTCACCACGCACGACGGCGGACTGCGGCTCGTGGTCGTCTCCCCCGACGACCTGGACGCCGAGGCAGCCGAGGTCAACGTGGACGGCATGATTGAGGACCTGTACGCCACCCTGCGCCAGGATCGCGCCGATTTCCGCGCCATCGCCGTCATCAGCGACATCTTCCTGCCCGAAGAGGACGCCGACGCGATCCAGATTGCCGTGGAGCACTCGGCCGGCATCGCAGTCTCGGCCATCCAGCCCTATCATCACGACGACGACGGCACCTGGAGCTACCCGGACCCCTTCGTGGACCCGCAGGAACGCCTCGTGTGGCCCGATCAGGAACCCGACGAAGGAGCCGAGCCGCCCCGGGGCTGATCGGCCGGACCGTTCCCGGCGCACCGTGGCCAATTCCGGTCCGGGCAGGCCACTAAAATAGGCAGCATGCGTATCAATGCCTTCTCGGACGTGTGCCTGCGTGCACTGATGCTGCTTTCCGCGGCGCCGGAAGGGGAACTGATGACCACACAGGCCATCGCGGACGGCGTAGGCACCCCCTACAACCACGTCAGCAAGGCGGTGCTGAAGCTGCGCTCGCTCGGACTGGTCGACGCAGTGCGCGGCCGCTCCGGCGGCATCCGGATCAGCGCAGCCGGACGGCTGGCGACGGTGGGCGGGCTGCTGCGGACCCTCGACGCGCGGGAGGACCTGGTGGATTGCGAGTCCGCCAGCGGCGACTGCCCGATGAACAACAACTGCGCGCTGCGCGGAGCGCTGCGCCGGGCCCGCGAGGCCTTTTACCGCGAACTGGATCCCCTCGTCGTGTCTACGTTGCCACACCGGTCGCAGATGGAGCCCGTCTTCATGGCGTTGCTCACGCGCCGTCCGGCGTGATCCACGCCGGGCCGCGCCACCTTTGACCACTGCGGCGGTCGGTGGCCTCCGGGAACCGCCAGCCCGCGTCCCCGTGGAGCGGCCTGCCCGCCGGCTGCCCCTTGACCCGTCTCGCCTCAGCCGGTCTGGCGTCCCGAGAGCTTGTCGCGCAGCCGGTCCACCATGCCGACGCCGGGTCCCACGGTCTTGTGGAACAGCTCGGAGTGCGGGGCGCTGGGATGAGGCCTGGTCGGCGCGACCTTCTTGGCGCTCTGGACCTTTTCACCCAGATCGACGAGCTTGTCCTGGGGAATGTGGGCGCGCAGCTTCGGGAACTGATCAGTCTCTTCGTCGTTTGCGTGGTGGCGCAGCTGTCCTGCCAGTTCCCTGACCAGCTCCATGAAGGTCGGATCGGAAGAGTCGACGTCCTCCATCCGCTTCATGAGCCGAACGATTTCGTCGTGCTCCTTCTTGTCGTGCTCAACCTCTTCCTTGCCGTTCGGCACGTGTTCTTCAATCACGGGGTAAACAAGCATCTCTTCGGCGACGGCGTGGCGCATAACCTCGGCAATGACGGTATCGGCCAGGTCCCGGCGCTGGCCGGGGTCTGCGGTCTGCTCGATCTGGCTGAGCAGTTCGATCATTTCGCGGTGATCGGTCGTGAGGATATCGATGACATCCCCGCCCTGAGTATCGGCCATGGAACGCCCTCCTTTGGGTCGTTGCTCCTGAGCGTGCGTGGGAGGCCTCAACATACCAATGAGCGGCACCCGAATCCACGGTCCGAAGCGCTTTCGGGGTGCTGGAGCGCGAAATCATGGCGGCCGGTCTAGACCGGATGCCCGCGGGGCCATCCGGGGTCGAAGATCGGCCGTTAAGCGGATGAGGCCCCCGCGCAGCTGCGCGGGGGCCTCATCTCGGGAGCCTGTGCTGGCGTCCCTCCTTCAGTCAATCAGGCGAAGCGGACCTGGAGCTGCTTGAGTTCGGCATCCAGTTCCTCGGGCAGGGAATCGCCGAACTGTGCGTACCATTCCTCGATGCCCTTGAGCTCTTCCTTCCACTCCTCCGGATCCACCTTGACGGCTTCTTCCACCTGCTCTCGGGTCATGTCCAACCCGGTCAGGTCGATCGAATCGCCGGTCGGGATGTAGCCGATCGGGGTTTCCGTGGCGTCCGCGGTGCCCTCGATGCGTTCGATGGCCCACTTGAGCACCCGGGAGTTCTCCCCGAAGCCGGGCCAAGCGAAGCCGCCGTCGGCATTGCGGCGGAACCAGTTGACCAGGAAGACCTTGGGCAGGCGGTCCGGGTTGGCCTTTCCCTCGATGGTGCCCCAGTGCTTGAGGTAGTCGCCGGCGTTGTAGCCGATGAACGGAAGCATGGCCATCGGGTCGCGGCGGACCACACCGACGGCGCCGGAGGCTGCCGCGGTGGTCTCGGACGACAGGGTGGAGCCCATGAAGATGCCGTTGGTCCAGGAGCGGGCCTGGGTAACCAGCGGGATGGTGGTCTTGCGGCGGCCGCCGAAGAGGATCGCGTGGATCTCCACACCGTCCGGGCTGTAGTACTCCTGTGCCAGCATGTCGATCTGCGAGATCGGCGTGCAGAAGCGGGAGTTCGGGTGGGCCGCCGGCCGGCCGGACTCCGGTGTCCAGTCGTTGCCCTCCCAATCGATCAGGTGATCCGGCACTTCGTCGGTCATGCCCTCCCACCAGACGCCGCCGTCGTCGGTCAGTGCCACGTTGGTGAAGATGGAGTTGCCCTTGGCGATGGCGCGCATGGCGTTGGGGTTGGTGCTCCAGCCGGTGCCCGGTGCGACGCCGAACAGGCCGTACTCCGGGTTCACGCCGCGCAGTTCACCCTCCTTGCCGATGCGCATCCAGTTGATGTCGTCGCCGAGGGTCTCGGCCTTCCAACCGTCGATGGTCGGATCCAGCAGCGCCAGGTTGGTCTTGCCGCAGGCCGAGGGGAAGGCTGCCGCAATGTTGTACGCCTTGCCCTGCGGGCTGGTGAGCTTGAGGATCAGCATGTGCTCGGCCAGCCAGCCTTCGTCGCGGGCGATGACCGAGGCGATGCGGAGGGCGTAGCACTTCTTGCCCAGCAGCGCGTTGCCGCCGTAGCCCGAGCCGTAGGACCAGATGGACCGCTCTTCGGGGAAGTGCACGATCCACTTCTCCTCGTTGCACGGCCAGACCACGTCGGCCTCACCGGGCTCCAGCGGGGCGCCAAGGGAATGCAGCGCCGGGACGAAGAAGGCGTCCTCGGCCTCCATCTTGCGCAGCACGTCGGTGCCGATCCGGGCCATGATGCGCATGGAGGCGACCACGTAGGCCGAGTCGGTGATTTCCACCCCGTACTGCGGCTGCTCTGCGTCCAGGGGCCCCATGACAAAGGGAATCACGTACATGGTGCGTCCGCGCATGCTGCCGGCGAAGCGCTCCGTGAGGATCGACTTCATCTCGGCGGGGTCCATCCAGTTGTTGGTGAACCCTGCGTCTGCCTCCTTCTCGGAGCAGATGAACGTCCGCTCTTCGACCCGGGCGACGTCCTTCGGGTCGGAGAAGCCGACGAAAGAGTTCGGGAACAGCTCCGGGTTCAGCCGCTTAAGGGTGCCGGCCTCGACCAGCTGGTCGGTCAGGCGCGCGTACTCCTCTTCGGAGCCGTCCACCCAATACACGGAGTCGGGCTGCGTCAGCTCTGAAACTTCGGCAACCCAGGCCAGAAGCTTTGCGTGTGTAGTTGGGGCATCCATAAGTGTTTCCTCAAGAACCGGCTGACGCGTAATATCGCCCATGACTCATCCCTTTCCTGGGCCAGTGGTGTTTCTAGATGCTATGGGTCGATGGCTAGACCAGCTGGCTGCCGAAAAAGGGGATTTGCCCGGGTCGGATAGCATGGGCCCGGAATTCCGGGCTTTTTCTACGTGTCAACCGCCACCCGTGTGATTAAGGTCATATAGACCGGTCTAGTTCATATGTCCTTTGATGGGTCCGTCACACCGACTTCCCAGGCCCGGCAGTCCGTCCACGGGGATGAGGCACGACCGCCAAGAGCCGGGATGCGCGGAATTCCGGGGCGGAGGCCGGCGGGGCTCCCTCGATTTGGCGACTGTCCGGCAAACACGCTACAGTTGTATCCGGCCGCGAGGCCAAGCGCCCATAGCTCAGCTGGATAGAGCGTCTGTCTACGGAACAGAAGGCCGGGGGTTCGAATCCCTCTGGGCGCACCAACGAAATGCAGTCCGGTCACCGACCGGGCTGCATTTCTCTTTGCCGCCAATGTGCCGCAGCCCGGCGGTTTCTGAGGCTTGGACGTCCTTTGGGCCTCATGTCACACCCGCTGCTTCCGCGGTGTCTTCCTTGTATCCCCGCTCGCCGGGGCATCGACGAGGAGGACAGCATGGCACGGATACCCCTGGAGCACTCCCCCAGCCTGTTCCTGAGAATCATGTCGGGCTACAGCAAGCGGAAGTACGGCAAGGTGCTGGACCCCGGCCTGGCGATGCTGCACAACCGGCGGGTGCTGTTTGCCTGGCTGCGGCACGAAAGTTCCGTCGCCAGGTTCAACACCGTGCCGCCCGTGCTCAAGGCGTTGGCCGTGATGGGAGCGGCTTCCTCAATCGGCTGCAGTTGGTGCATTGACTTCGGCTACTGGGAATTCCATCACCGGGGCGTGGACCCGGCGAAGCTGCGGGAGGTGCCGCGCTGGCACACGGCTACCGTTTACACTCAGCTGGAACGCGATGTGCTCAGTTACGCGGAGGCCATGACCGCAACCCCACCCGCCGTCACGGATGACCTTGTGGATAGGCTGAAGCAGCATCTGGACCCGGCCCAGCTGGCGGAGCTGACCTATCTGATTGCGGTGGAAAACCAGCGGTCGAGGGTTAACGCGGCGTTGGGCCTGGCCAGCCAGGGCTTCACGGAAACCTGCAGCGTAGGAGGTTTGAGATGACGACGACCCAGGCAAACCTGGCCGTGTTCCAGCAGCACCGCGGGCTCCTCTTCGGAGCTGCGTACCGCCTCCTGGGCAGCGCCGCCGACGCCGAGGACGTCCTGCAGGAGGCGTGGCTGCGGTTCTCCGACGTGCCGCAGGACCATGTCCGGGAGCCGCGCGCCTTTCTCCTGCGGACGGTGACCAATCTGGCGCTGAACCAGATCCGCGCCCAGCAACGCCGCCGCGAGAATTACGTCGGGCCGTGGCTGCCCGAGCCTGTCAGCTCCCTGCCGGGTGCCCCGACCCCTCCCGCGCCGGACGACGCCGCCGTGCTGGCCGACGATGTCTCGCTGGCCATGCTGGTGGTCCTGGAGCAGCTCTCCCCCTTGGAACGTGCGGCCTACATCCTAGGAGAGGTCTTCGGCTACCCGGCACCGGAGATCGCCCGGACGCTGGGCCGCTCGCCCGCGGCGGTACGGCAACTGATGTCGCGCGCCCGTGACCACGTCGCCAGCCGGCAGGCCCGGAACCAGGTGGATCCGGCCCTGCACCGGCGGATCACCGAGCAGTTCCTGCACGCGGCCAACACCGGGGCCATCGAGCCGCTGCTGGGCTTGCTGGCTCCGGACGTCGTACTGACCAGCGACGGCGGCGGCCAGAAGTCCGCGGCGCTGCGGCCCATCTTCGGGGTCGAGAAGGTGCTGCGCTTCCTGCTCGGCATCACCAGCAAGCCGGGCGCCCCCTTCCATCTGCACGTCGCCGACGTCAACGGGCTGCCCGGGTTGGTGGCCGTGGACGAGGACGGCGCGGTGGACACGGTCGCGGGCTTCAGGGTCGATGACGGCTTGGTCCGGGAAATCTTTCTCATCCGGAACCCGGACAAGCTTGGCCGCATCAGCATCTAGCTGCACTGACCTCGTGGCGGTCATCACTGCCGGCCGAACCAGCGGGCATGAGACGGTTAAAACAGGCATCCGCGCCATCGCGCGTGGGCCTGTTGTGTTGGTCCCGGATTTAGGAGGAGTACCCATGAAGGTCACCGCCGCCGTCGTGCGCGAGACGGGCGCACCGCTTTCAGTTGAAGAGCTGGAGCTTGCCGAGCTCCGGCCCGATGAGGTGAGGGTCCGCATGGTCGCCACCGGTATCTGTCACACGGATTCGACCGCCCGAAATGGGGCTTATCCCCTCCAGTGGCCGGCGGTGCTCGGTCACGAGGGCGCCGGTGTTGTGGACGGTGTGGGAACCGCGGTGACGAGCGTCGCGGTCGGTGACCACGTGGTGATGGCGCCGGCATCGTGCGGTACGTGCAAGCAGTGCCGCCGCGGGGAGATGGCGTACTGCGAGCACTACATCGCCATCAATCTCAGTGGTCGCCGCACCGCGCTCTCGGCCGACGGCGAATCCGTGGCCTCGCACTTCTTCGGCCAGTCATCCTTCTCGTCCTACGCGAACGTGCTGGAGCGCTGCGTGGTCAAGGTCGATCCCGAGGTTCCGCTGGAGATGCTCGCCCCGCTGGGCTGCGGGCTGCAGACCGGGGCCGGGGCCGTGCTCAACGATCTGCGGCCGGAGGCGGCGACATCGCTGGCGGTGATCGGTGCGGGCGCGGTCGGCTCGGCCGCGATCATGGCCGCCAAGATCGCCGGCTGCACCACGGTGGTCGCGGTGGATCTGCACGACAACCGCCTGGAGACGGCGCTTGAACTCGGCGCGACCCACACCATCAACTCCGCCAAGACGGACATGGGCGAGGAACTGGACCGCATCACCGGCGGGGAGGGGGTGGACTACATCGTCGACACCACCTCCGTGCCCGCGGTGCTCAACCAGGCTGCCCGGGCGCTGGCGTTCCGCGGCACGCTGGTGGCCGTGGGCAACACGACCTTCGGCACCGAGGCGCCGTTCGAGATCGGCGAGTCCCAGGTCAAGGGATGGACGTTCAAAATGAACGTCCAGGGCAGCTCGGTGTATCAGGTCTTCATTCCGCGCCTGATCGAGCTATGGAAGCAGGGACGGTTCCCCTACGACAAGCTGGTCAAGACCTACTCCTTTGCCGACATCAACCAGGGATTCGAGGACTCGGCCAACGGTTCCACGATCAAACCGATCCTTCTCTTCTGATCGGCGGAGTCCCCGCCCGGGCAGGCGCGGCCGTGGCCAGTCCTGGCCGCTGGGCTTCGGGCCAAGGCGCACCGCCCGGGCAGGCGCTGGATGACGCGCGTCAGCGCAGCACCACGAAATCGGTGACCGCGGCGTCGCGCCCGTCCAGCTCCGCCCAGCTCTTGCCATGCCGCAGCACCGTCAGGCCTGACGTCGGATAGTGCGTGGCCATGTCCACCACGGCCTCCTCGTCGGAATCCACCGACGCCAACCGCATCGCCAGGTCCTGCACCGCCGGCATGTGGGCCACCACCAGCAGGGACGTGATGGTGTCGGGCAGCTGGTTGATTTCGGACAGGACCCGCACGGCCGGCGCGTCGTAGAGTTCGTCGGACAGCATGGGCGTTGGCGCCTTTTCCCCCAGCTCGCTGCACACCCAGGTGCAGGTCTGGCGGGTGCGCAGTGCCGACGAGCACAGGATGAAGTCCGGGATGCAGTCGTGCTCCACCATCCACCGTCCGATCTGCGGTGCCTCGTCGTGGCCGCGCTGGGCCAACGGGCGCTCGTGGTCCTCGACGCCCAGCGGCCACGCGGCCTTGGCGTGGCGCATGATCATCAGCTTCTTCAGGTGGTGGTCGTTCACACCACGAGTGTAGTGCGGGCCCTTGCCTCCGCCTCCTCCCGGTGCAAGGCTCGGAACATGGCAGAGCGGACGCTGGAAGCGGATGTCGTGGTACTCGGGGCAGGGGCGGTCGGTGAGAACGTGGCGGACCGAACCACCCGCGGCGGGCTCAAGACCATCCTGGTGGAATCGGCGCTGGTCGGCGGCGAGTGTTCCTACTGGGCCTGCATGCCCTCCAAGGCGCTGCTGCGTCCCGGCACGGCCCTGCAGGCCGCACGCAGCGTGAAGGGCGCGGCCCAGGCCGTGACCGGCGGCCTGGCGGCGGAGGCGGTGTTGGCCCGCAGGGATTCGTTCACCTCCGGCTGGGACGACGGCTCGCAGGTGGAGTGGGTAAAGGGCGCCGGCATCGAATTGGTCCGCGGCACCGCCCGGCTCAGCGGTCCGCGCGAAGTGACGTCCACGGACGACGACGGGACCGAGACCCGCATCACCGCACGGCACGCCGTCGTGCTGGCCACCGGTTCAGCGCCGAACGTTCCGCCGCTCGACGGGCTGGACGGCATCGATTACTGGGGAACCCGCGAAGCCACCTCCGCCCGGGAGGTCCCGGAGAGCCTGCTGGTGCTGGGCGGCGGTGTTTCCGGCTGCGAGCTCGCGCAGGCGTACGCCCGGTTGGGCACCGACGTCACCTTGGTGGCACGCGGGGACCTGCTGACGAACGTCCCCGAACCCGCACGGCGGCTGGTGGAAGCCGGGCTGCGCCGCGACGGCGTGCGGATCCGGCTCCACACGCCGGCGGCACGGGTGGATGCGCACGACGGCGGCGTCACCCTCACCCTGTCCGCTGCGGGTGCCGACGGGGAGACGGGTGCGGCTGACACCGTCACGGGTGCCAAGCTGCTGGTCTCCACCGGACGACGGCCGGCCCTGTCGGGACTTGGCTTGGAGGAGCTGGGACAGGATCCGAAGCGGCTGGAGGTGGACGCCAGCGGGCGCGTCGTCGGAGTTGACGGGGGCTGGTTGTACGCGGTGGGCGACGCGGCCGGCAAAGCCCTGTTGACGCACCAAGGCAAATACCAGGCGCGGGCCACCGGGGATGCCATAGCCGCCCGGGCAGCCGGCGAGCTGGACGGCGACCCGGAACCGTGGAGCCGCTTTGCCAGTACTTCCGACGAGGCGGCGGTTCCCTCGGTGATATTCACCGATCCGGAGGTCGCCGTCGTCGGCCTATCCGAAGGCCAGGCAAGGGATCGCGGGCTTAATGTGTCCGCCACCCAACTGCCGATCGCCGTCGCCGGATCGTCCCTGTATGCCGACGGCTACCAGGGCTGGGCCCAGATGGTGGTGGACGAGGACCGCAAGGTCGTCGTCGGCACGACGTTCACCGGGCCCGGCGTCAGCGAATTGCTGCACTCGGCGACCATCGCCGTCGTCGGCCAGGTCCCGCTGGGCCGCCTCTGGCACGCAGTGCCCTCCTACCCCACCATCAGCGAAGTCTGGCTCCGCCTCCTCGAAGAATACGGGCTCTAGCTGAGGCAGCGCAGGCAGGTAGAACCTAGATGGAGTACTCCGGCGCGGCCCAGACCACTACTTCCGGGTGCTCGTAGAACCGGTAGCCTTGGCCGCGGACGGTACGCACGGTGTTGGCCAGGCGGCCCAGCTTCGAGCGGAGCCGGCGGATGTGCACGTCGATGGTGCGTTCGTTCGGAACTTCCTCGGCGTTCTTCCACAGCCCGGAGAGCAGCTCTTCACGGCCGACGGTGCGGGTGGCGTTCTCCACGAGGTAGTTGAGCAGCTCGAATTCCTTGAACGTCAGGTTCAGGGTGTCCCCGTCCAGGTGCACCTCGCGGCGGGAAAGATCGATCAGGACGCCGCTGGGGCGGTTGGCGTGCGAGGCCGGCTGCGGCTGCCGCTGGATCTCCACGGCCGGGGTCCGCGGACGGCGGCTGACGGTCGGATCGCCCAGGGCCTGGCGCACCACGTCAATGTTTTCGCCCGGGGCGTCGGCCGGAGCCAGGGCCACGGCCCCGTGGGTCTGGGCGTCCGGAGCCAGCGACTGCACGTAGCCGCGCACCTGGGAAGCCAGTTTGCTCAGCGTGGTTCCCTGGGCGGCGGCGGCTTCCTCGTCCAAGCCCACATAGAGAACAAACCCGCGGGCAACAGTGTCATTCGACACCGCCTGCGGGCCGGGAATTCCATTGGGGGTGACCACGGGGGTCGGGGCAGTGGTCGGGTTGGGGGCAGCGGCGTCGAACTGGCCGGGAACAGCGCGCAACACGCGGTAGGCCTGCTGGTCCCCCGGGTAAGCCGGCTGCCCGGCGAACTGCGGGTGCTGTCCGGCTGCCTGCCGCTGGGCGGCGGCCGCGCGGTTCTGGGCGTTGCGGACGGAGATGTGGACGTATCCGGATGAAACTGACATTAGAACCTCATGTGTGAAAATGGCCGTCATCGCGGCGCGAATGCATGGGTGTGCCCGCACGGGATGTTTCTGGTGCCCGCCATTGGACAGATGAATTGCCTGAATAACTCGAGGGGTGGTGAGTTAGGCCTGCATTCGGCAACAGTCCGCCAGTCCGCCGGGATACGTCCCGTAACTGAAGGCTGCGGCTGCAGATGCTGTTGCGTTGTTGTTCACAACCATGAGTTTGCTCGTAACAAAGCTTACGTGCAAGTAATATAAGCCTGCTTGTCTCACATAGTGAGAAGAAGCAGTGGTTTTGTGCCACACATCACACCATCGATGTGCATAAATATCAGCCAACGGTCGGCCTTGCGGGCAGCTGCTGAATAATTATTCATCGAGGCGTTTGGTTCGACCTCGGACGCGCCGGGTGCAAACCGCGGGAATTTGCAAGCCATCCAAAGTGTGGACACCCCTGGTTCTTGCGGGCCACCGTGTGGCAGCCCACAAAACCCGTCAGAGGTGCCCGTGGTCGGCAGCGTCAGCCGGCAACGCCGTAGAGCCGGTCGCCGGCGTCGCCCAGGCCGGGCACAATGTAGGCCTTTTCGTTCAGCCGCTCGTCGATGGAGGCCACCACGATGGAGACGTTCCGGTCCTCGAGCTCATCGCGCAAGGCCTGCAGCCCTTCCGGTGCCGCAAGCAGGCAGATGCAGGTGACGTCGGCGGCGCCGCGGGCGAAGAGGAACTTGATGGATTCGCGCAGCGTGCCGCCGGTGGCGAGCATGGGGTCGAGCACGAACACCTGGCGGCCGGTGAGGTCGGCCGGCAGCCGCTCGGCATAAGTAATGATGTCCAGGGTTTCCTCGTTGCGCGCCATGCCCAGGAAGCCCACTTCGGCGGTCGGCACCAGCTTGGTCATGCCCTCGAGCATGCCCAGGCCGGCGCGCAGGATCGGCACCACCAGCGGCGTGGGCTTGGTGAAAGCGGTCCCGATGGTCCGGGTCACCGGTGTCTCGATCTCCACCGGCTCCGTGTGGACGTCGCGGGTGGCCTCGTAGGCCAGCAGGGTCACCAGTTCTTCGGTGAGTTGGCGGAAGACGGGCGACGGAGTGGTCTTGTCGCGGAGAACGGTGAGTTTGTGGGCAACAAGGGGATGATCCACTTCGAGTACGCGCATTCCACAAAACTACCGGCAGCCGGATAGCAGGGACAAACACCGGGCCTGCCAGAATGATGGCATGGGCCCGATTGATCCGCAGCACCACCAGTGGATGGGCCTTGCCCTGGACCAGGCCCGCTTGGCCCTGGAGACCGCCGATGTGCCCATCGGCGCCGTGGTGATGGGGCCCGACGGCGCGGTGCTGGGTTCCGGGCGCAACGAACGGGAGGCGCTGCACGACCCGACCGGCCATGCCGAAATGGTGGCCATCCGGGAGGCGGCCCGCAAGCTCGGCTCCTGGCGCCTGGACGGCTGCACGCTGGTGGTCACGCTGGAACCGTGCGCCATGTGCGCAGGCGCCATTGTGCTCGCCCGCATCCCCAAAGTGGTCTTCGGGGCGTGGGATGAGAAGGCCGGCGCCGCCGGCAGCGTTTTCGACGTCCTGCGCGAACGGCGGCTGAACCACTGGGTGGAGGTTTACCCGGAGGTCCGCACCGACGAGTCGGCAGCCATGCTGCGCGCGTTCTTTGCGCGCCACCGAGGCGAACTTCCGGAGGACTAACACTCTCCTTCCGTCGTTGCACGTGCGCGGCCGCTCCCGCTGGCTTCGGCGCCAGTCCCGGCCTCACGATAGGGACTTAAGCCGGCCAGTCCGGCCGCCCCGCCGAACCGTTTTGGGGCTGAGGGCCAACAGCGGGTAAAGTTGACGCGTTGGTGACGTGTCCGAGCGGCCGAAGGTGCAACACTCGAAATGTTGTTTGGTGAAAGCCAACGTGGGTTCAAATCCCACCGTCACCGCCAACTGAGAAGGCCCCGGTTCCCTTGTAAATAAAGGGAACCGGGGCCTTTCGCGTATGCGAGGGTTGCGCTCTTGGCAAAGAATTGGCAAAACTTTGTAATCCGCTGGCACCCAGTCCGGCCACCATTGGCACGCCGAGGGATGACCAGCTCACAGCCGTACCCCTTTGGATGCAGGTCCCGGTCGAACGGCCACCTCGGAATGGGCACCAAGCGATGCGCAGGGTCAGCGGGTTCCTTCGCGCCGTGAGCCGCGGTGCAAGGCCGTGCAGCGGCACGGCCTTTCCGTGCCCTAGCGCGCGTAAGCCGGTCCCCTACCGCGCAAAGATGAGCGAGGACTTATGCCAGTGCCTGGATAAGTCCGGTGCGCCATTTGAGCATTCTTCATTGAGGCGCCTGTCCGGACATACTCACGGTTATCGGCCCTTAAAAACGGGCAGAGGGAGTGGCTGCTCAAGGGCTCCGCGACTTGGAGGAGAGTGCTGGTCTGGACTCAGGGCGTGAAGGTGCGCGCCGGGGCGGCCCAGGGTTAAAAGCCGATTTGGAAGCATCGCTGGTCGCGATCATTAGATGACCCTGGCATACTCCCTCGGCGAAATCCCATCGGGCCGCTAGTCGGACTGGTCCAGTCAATGATTGCCCCGTTATCAGGGGACCTGCAGGATCTGGGTTCAGGCGAGTTTGGTTACCTGGTAAGTGTGGCCGGCCGCACGGAGTCGCTGCATGAGCACGTTGCCGAGTGCAGTGGCCGGTGTTAGCGACCCTTTCGCAGTCGGCAGCCGGTCACCGTCGAGGGCAAGAGCGAGTGCAGTCTCCCCTGCCATCACGGCGGTGGCGGCATAGCCGGGATCGCCGGGGCCAGCAGCAATCGCCTGGTATCGGTGCCCGTTCTCGGCGCGGGCGGTTACCTGGGAGTGGAACCAGCCCGCGCGCTGCGTGCTGGTGCTCGGACCCGAACCTGGTGACGGAAGACAGCGGTCGAGCACTCCTCGGGTCGGCGGGAACGCCATCGCGCCCGTGAATGCCCGGAGCCCGAGTGCCATTGCCCTTGCGATGACCGCTCCTGCCGGTCCGCGGGCTACCCCCATCACCTCGCCGTACTGAAGGGAGCGGCCGTAGGCCCAACCCTGCAATGCGTTGCTGCGGCGCACTGTCCGAGTGTTGACCGCGGCCATGATGAAAGGCGCGGTCCAGGTGCCGTCATCGGAACGGCGCACAGGACCGGCGTCGGGAGGCTGTTGTGTCGTCGGCTCCCGTGTGCGGTCGGGGCTCAGAGCGTAGGGGTCCGCGGCTAATGACCGCAGGGCGGTGCTCGATCGCATGGCGTCGAGCTGCCCGCGCATCGACTCGAGCGTGCCTCCGCTGATGCCACCCTTGGCCGTAGCAACGAGTTGGACCTCGACCAAACCGCCAGCGCCATCGGCTTCTGCTGCCTGATGAAGCAGCAATACAGCGAGGTCGGACGGCACGGAGTCGTAGCCGCAGGAGTGCACAATCCGGGCCCCGCTCGTCCTGGCCAGAGTGTCGTAGCGATCGATCGCCTCCCGGACGAAGGACACCTCACCCGCGAGGTCGGCGTAGTGGGTACCGGCCCGTGCGCAGGCGTCGACGACAGGTAATCCGTGTTTCGTGTATGGACCGACGGTTGTGAGAAGCACGCGCGTGCCCGCGGCCAGGGCAGCGATCGAGTCCGCGTCCTCCGAGTCGGCTTCGATGAGGGCCCATCCGTGTGCCGCGACCGGCAACTGCGACCGAACCGCCTCGAGTCTGGACCTCGACCGGCCCGCGAGTCCGACTCGCATGCCGGTCGGTGCATGCTCCGCGACGTAGCCGGCGATCAGTCGGCCAACGAAACCCGTCGCTCCGTAGAGAACGAGGTCATGTTCCCGGGATGAGTTGTCCATAACTGCAGCCTTTCACAGCGGCAACTCCAAGCTGACACACGGCTCCTTGCTTTGGTCCTCGGGTACCGTGAGTGGTCCTGCTTGGGAGACTGGCTCGCGTTCCGTGTGTTCGCCAGTTCAGGTACACATCAACCTGACGTCAGCTGAGTCGCCGGAATCCGTCAGAGTAGAGTGCCATCTCGCATTTTCTGACGCTCTCTGGCTACAGTCTTAGATTTCACTCTGACGAGATGAATCCCGCCGTGGCCCGTGATCAGGGCTTCCAGGGAGATCCGCAGGGCTGCTGTCTCGGGTCCTGCCAGCTTGGCGAACTGCTTCTGGTCCAGCACCGCGTCGATGCGTTCTTCGGTAACCGTGAAACTGAGCTTAAGTGGACGCTCGACGGTGATGGTGCGGTAGAAGAAGTCGGTGACGTCGAAGATTTTCGACTGCTCGTTCTCCTCAAACTGACCGTAGAGCTTGACGATAGCTTCGATGTCCTCGGGGCCAAGCTCATTGCGCTTGGAGCCTAGGCTTTTGCGCATCTTCCGGAAGTACGAGGTGCCGTCGATCATCTGGACCTTGCCGGTCCGTTCGCGTGCCTTGTTCTTGGACAGGACCCAGACGTAGGTGCTGATGCCAGTGTTGTAGAACATGTCGGTGGGCAGGCCGATGATCGTCTCAAGGTAGTCACGCTCCAGGATCCATTTGCGGATCTCCGATTCCCCGGACCCGGCGCCACCGGTGAATAGGGGCGAGCCGTTCAGCACGATGGCCGCCCGGCCACCGGCAGAGGTATCAGTCTTAGGGCGCATCTTGGAAATCAGGTGCATCAAAAACAGCAGGGACCCGTCCGAGACGCGGGGCAGACCGGGTCCGAATCGGCCGGCGAAGCCGCGCTCGGCGTGCTCCTCGCGGATCGCCTTCTCCTGCTTCTTCCAGTCCACTCCGAACGGTGGATTGGATAGGCAATAGTTGAAGGTCGTGGCGTCGTGTCCGTCGTTGAGCAGGGTGTCCCCGAAGACGATGGCGTCCACGGACTGGCCCTTGATGACCATGTCAGCCTTGCAGATGGCATAGGACTGAGGGTTGATCTCCTGCCCGGCCAGGGTCAGGGTCGCCTTCGGGTTCATGGCCCGGAGGTGGTCTTCAGCCACCGAAAGCATGCCGCCGGTGCCGGCCGTGGGATCGTAGATGCTACGGACAACATTCGGCTTACGCAGAGCTTCGGTATCGGCATCGAAGAGAACATCGACCATCAATTCGATGACCTCACGCGGAGTGAAGTGCTCACCGGCGGTCTCATTGGAGGATTCAGCAAACTTCCGGATCAACTCCTCAAAAACATGACCCATCCTGGCGTTGTCGACCACGTCCGGATGAAGGTCAACTTCGGTGAAGCGCTGGATGACCAGGAAAAGCAGGTCGGCCGCTTCCAGTTCCTCGATGCGGTCCTCTATCTTGTACTTCTCAAAGATGTCCCGGACGTTCCCGGAGAAGGAGTTCACATACTGGAGCAGGTTCTCGCGGACGTTTTCCGGATCCCCGAGGAGCGATTTCAGGTCAAACCGGCTGGTGTTAAAGAACGAGTGCTTGTGCCCAGCGCGCTGGGCCAACAGAACCGGACGAACCGGAAGTCCCTTAGCCTTTGCATCGGCCACAACTTCCAGCACCGCATCTTTGGTCTCCTCTAGCACGCAGTCCAGACGTCGCAGCACAGTGAACGGCAGGATGAAGTCGCCGTACTGGTGAGCCTTGAAGTTGCCGCGGAGCAGGTCCGCGATAGACCAGATAAAGGATGCGTAGTTCATAGCTGCTTCCAGGAACACGGGCAGGGTCTCCCCCAACCAGACCGATGTTTACTGGATCCACCTTATGGGCAGGAACCGCGAGCGAATGTGTCCTCGGCTGAACCTTTAAGCTCCCGGAGCCGATAACAGCGCATACGTCTGCCCCCTTATCGCCCTACGCTTCTCTCCCCTCCGAGCAGATGCTAGGCCGCAAACACCAGGGAGGCACCCCCAGCCAGAGCTGGAGGTGCCTCAAAGGGCTTGCGGGAAGCCGGGAACAATCTGCCCTCAGTCGATCATGGCGACCAACCTGCCGATAACTTCCCCGCGGGCCAGCCTGCCGACACCTTCTGCGATCTCGTCGAAGGAAATTCGGGTGATATGGGATGACAGTTTGCCGTCGGCCACCAGTTGAAGCACATCCGCGCAGTCCTGCAGTGTTCCTGCCTGGGAACCGACAAGCTCTACCTCGTTCAGCGTGAGCTGCTGAAGGTTGATAGTGCCCTCACTTCGTCCCAGCCCCACCTGGACAACGCGACCGCCGCGGCGCACCGTCTCAACAGCACCAGCAGTTGTGGTGCCGAAACCGGCAAAGTCGACCACCAGATCCAGCTGCTTATCAGAAAAGTCCCTGATGTCCTTTGACACTGCCACGGCGCCTATTTCGAGCGCCATCGGGTGCACCTTTTCGTTAACTTCGGCGACGTAGAGCTCTGCACCGTTGGCGACTGCCGTTTGTGCGCCAAGAGAGCCCAAACCGCCCAGTCCGATAACGCCTACCTTCATCCCCGGCTTGAGCCTGCCTTGCACCATCATTGCGTGGTAGGAGGTCATGCCGGCGTCGGTCGCTGCGGCCGCCTGGTCGAAGGGAACGCCATCGGGCAGCAGAGCCACCAGCCGTGCGGGAGCCACGACCTTCTCCGCGAAGCCTCCGTTAAGCGAGGTGCCGGGCCCTTCGATCGCGGCGGGGATGACGGCTTGGTCCCCCACTTTGAACGCGGTGACATCGGCACCTACTGCAGAGATGATGCCGGCGATCTCATGACCGAGGGTGATCGGCCGGAAAGGAAGCAGGGGCGTCAGTGTTCCGTCCATAAACCCGACATCGCTGTGGCACAGTCCGGCAGCCTTGACGTCCAAGACAACCTCATCCGCCGCAGGCTCGGGCGCAGGAACCTCGTTCAGGGAGAGCGGTGCATCGATTTCAGTAAACTGCCAAGCCTTCACTACATTCACTTCCTTACACGGTACGCATACGCATATATGCGAATGCATCTACTCTATCTTCTTCTATACTTCCGGACAAAACACCAAGCCGTTGCCGGCACGGGGTCAGGTGCGCAAACAGGAGCAATTGACCTCGGCCGACGCGGCCTCCGATGGCGGGCGGATCGAGATGACCGCCGGCCTCCGGACCGTCGGTGGAGACCTTCCATCTCTGAGGTCACGGGCGGCTCAGACCGGGGCCAAGCCGCCCGTGTTGGTCCGGTGTTACTTGGCCGGGGTGATCAGCGCGGAGGCGCCGGCGCGGGCGCCGTCGAAGCGGGCGGCGACGTCGGCCCAGTTGACGATGTTCCAGAACGCCTTGACGTAGTCGGCCTTGACGTTGACGTAGTCAAGGTAGAAGGCGTGCTCCCACATGTCCAGCATGAGCAGCGGGATGGTGCCCACCGGAATGTTGCCCTGCTGGTCGTAGAGCTGCTCGATGACCAGGTTGCCGCCGAGGGGTTCGTAGGCCAGCACGGCCCAGCCCGAGCCCTGCAGGCTCAGCGCGGCAGCGCCGAAGTGGCCGCGGAACGCGTCAAAGGAGCCGAAGTACTCATCGATCGCGGAAGCGAGTTCGCCGGTGGGTTTGTCGCCGCCTTCCGGGGAGAGGTTCTTCCAGAAGATTGAGTGGTTGGTGTGGCCGCCGAGGTGGAAGGCCAGGTCCTTGGACAGCTTCGGCACGTTGCCGAATTCGCCCTTGGAGCGGGCCTCGGCCAGCTGCTCCAGCGCGGTGTTCGCGCCGGCCACGTAGGTGGCGTGGTGCTTGGAGTGGTGCAGCTCCATGATCCTCGCCGAAATGTGCGGCTCCAGGGCCGCGTAATCATAGTCGAGTCCGGGCAGTTCGTACTTACTCATGGTTGTCTTCCTTCTTTCGTGTGGGTGTGGGCTATTTGGCGGCCAGGAGGCGCTCGACGCGGGGCTTTACCTCAGTGGCCAACAGAGTGAGGGATTCGAGGAAGTGCTCGTGGGGCAGCCCGCCGATGTCCATCTGCAGGAAGTGCCGCATGTGGCCCAAGTAGCCGTGCAAATGGACAATACGTTCGGCCACTTCGTCCGGGTCGCCGATGTAGTAGGCTCCGGGCGCATCGGCCTGGGCGAGGTAGGCCCGCTTGTCGGGGGCGGGCCAGCCGCGCAGCCGGCCCATCTCGACATTGAGGTTGTGCCAGCCGGGGTAGAACCGGTCGAGCGCCTCTGCTTTGGTAGGTGCGACCAGCCCGATGGCGGCGACGGAGACCTTGGTGGTTTCCGCTGGGTGTCCGGCCTGGGCCGCGGTGGCCCGGTAGAGCTCGGCGAGCGGGGCGAAGCGGTGCGGGGCTCCACCGATGATGCCGTAGGAGACGGGCAGGCCCAGCTGGCCGGCGCGGGCGGAGGATCCGGCGTTGCCCCCGGTGGCCAGCCAGATCGGCAGCCTGCCGTTCACCGGGCGGGGCACGACGGCAAGGTTGTCCAGGGACGGGCGGCGGGAGCCGGACCAGCTCACGTATTCGTCGTCGTTGCCATTGATGGTCATGAGCAGATCGAGCCTTTCGGCATAGAGCTGGTCATAGTCGGTCATGTCGTAGCCGAACAGGGGGAAGGTTTCGACCGAGGACCCACGGCCGGCGGTAATCTCGATCCGCCCACCGCCGGATACCGCGTCGGCGGTAGCGAACTGCTGGAAGACCCGGACGGGGTCGTCAGTGCCGATGATGCTTGCGGCGCTGCCGAGGATGATCTGTTTGGTCGCGGCGGCGGCCGCTGCGATCAGCGCACCGGGTGATGAGGCCGGCATGCTCGTGGTGTGGTGTTCTCCGACGCCGAAGTAGTCGAGTCCTTCCCTGTCGGCGTGGACGATGGCCTCGAAGAGGTTGCTGACGGCTTCGGAGGTGGAGCGTGGTGTGCCGTCGGGGTTCAGTTGGGTGTCGCCGAAGCTGTAGGCGCCGATTTCCATGGTGTTTCCTTTGGGGTTAGTCAGTTGGGGTCGGGAGGGAATGGCCGGGATCTAGCTCCGAGCTGGTGCGGTGGCCTCGGCCAGCAGGTTTTCGAGTTCTGCGGCAGTGTGGGATCCGTTGAAGATCTCAGTGCCGGGCTGGAAGGCCCGTCCCGCCGCGAGCGGGCCGGCGTCGACCGGGTCGTAGCCCAGGCGATTCAGGAATCCGGCAACCGCGGTTTTGGCCTCGTCGTTGTCCCCGGCGAGGGCCAGGGCGCGGCGGCCGGAGGCCCCGGGTTCCTGGCCGTCTTCTTCGAGTTCGTGGTAACCGATGTGGTTCAGCGACTTGACCAGTCGGGCTCCGGTGAGGAAGTCCTGGATGATTTCGCTGCTGGTCCGGGGGTCGTTTTCGAAGTCGTCGACTTCCCCGTCGGTGGGAGCCCAGTAGTTCATGGCGTCGATCACCGTCTTCCCGGTCAGGAGGCCTGGGTCGATGGTGCGGTATTTGTGCAGGGGCACCGCGACAACGACCAGGTCCGCGGCCGCGGCCTCGGCGGCGTCGACGGCAGCCGCGCCGGGGGTGATGATCTCCACGAGCAGGGCGATCTCCTGCGCCGGCTTCGAGGTGGCGATTTTCACCTGGTAGCCGGCTTTGAGGGCTTGGCGGGCGACGGCGGTGCCGACGCGTCCGGCGCCGAGGATCCCGACTGTTTGGATGGTCTTGGCCTGCGGGCTCATGCGGGTGCTCCTTCAGGGGCAGGTTCGGTGGTGGGCGTTGTCGTGGCCGGTGTGGTGCCGAGTTCGGCGTCGACCAGTGGTTTGACCTTGGTGCCGAGCAGTTCGATGGAGTGCAGCAGCTCCTTGTGCGGGACGTGCCCGTAGTCCATTTCCAGGATCTGGCGGTCGTGGCCCATCACCCGGTGCAGGTCGACGATGCGTTCGGCGATTTCCTCCGGGTGCCCGACAAACAGTGCCCCGCTGCCGGTGGCGGTCTTCTGGTAGCGGTCGCGGCTCATCATCGGGAAGCCGCGCTGGGCGGAGATCATTTCCATCCGCGTGATCCAGTGCCCCCACCACATGGCCCGGGTCTTCTGCCCGTCATCGCCGATGAACCCCGGGGTGGCGATGCCCACCCGGATCTTCTCGGCCGGGGTGTTCGACTGGGCCGCGGCCTGCCGGTACAGGTCGGCCAGCGGGGCGAACTTGGCCGGCTCGCCGCCGATGATCCCGTAGGCCACAGGCAGTCCGCGACGGCCGGCGCGCACCGAGGAGCCCGGGCTGCCGCCGGTGCCCAGCCACAGGGTCAGTTCCCCGTTTTCCGGGCGCGGGACCACCAGCGCGTCCTCCAAGGCGGGCCGGTACTCCCCGGACCAGGTCACGGTTTCGTGCTCATTGAGCAGCTGGAGCAGGTCCAGTTTCTCCGCGTACAACCGGTCGTAATCGGCCAGATCGAAACCGAAAAGCGGGTAGGACTCCTTCGAGGAACCCCGCCCCGCGGTGATCTCGGCCCGCCCGTTCGAGAGCGCGTCAACCGTGGCGAACTGCTGGAACACGCGCACCGGGTCATCGGTGGACAGCACCGTGACCGAGCTGCCGAGCCGGATGTTCGATGTCACGGTCGCCGCTCCGGCCAGCACGACGGCGGCCGCGGACGCCGGCATCTCCCGTGTGTGGTGCTCGCCCACTCCGAAGTAGTCGAGCCCGGCCTCATCCGCGACCCGGATCGCCTCGACCAGATTGCGCATTGCCTCGGCCGTCGACCGGAGTTTTCCGGTCGACGGATCTTTCTGCACGTCGCCGAAGCTGTAAACGCCTAGTTCCATAACGGTGGACTCCCAGCACTAAAAGTATGTTGCTCAACAGACTATATTGGCAACAGATCATCTGCGCAAATGCATACATGCGGTAGGATGGAACCATGAGTAAAAGCGTCCAAGCCGTCCGCAACAGTCCCGCCTCCGCACCGCCCGGAGACCTGGGCTGGCATCTGGGCATGGTGTTGCGCGGGTACCAGGCCGGCTTCGAGGAGGCCGTTGAGGGGATGCCGGGAGGAGTCCGCGGCTATCAGGTGCTCTCCACCGTCGTGCACCGCGACCCGCCCAACCAGCAGGCCCTGGCCTCCCATCTGGTCATCGACCGCACGGTCCTGACCTACCTGCTGGACACCCTGGTTGAAGCCGGCGTTGTCGAACGCGTCCCTGCCCCCTCCGACCGCAGGTCGCGCAAGATCGTCGCCACCCAAAAAGGCCGGGAAAGTCTGGCCCGCTATGAGGAACGGGTGGCCGCCGCCGAATCCCGGCTGCTGTCCGGGCTCAAGGCGCCCGAAGCGGACACCCTGGCGGCGCTGATCGCCCGCCTGGCCATGGACGTCCACCGCTCACAGCCCGGCTCCAGCCCCTGCGAAGCAATGGACCACCTGCCCTAACACCGATTCGCTGCCACGAGCAGGTGATCGCGCGGCGGCGGCTCGCCTGCGCGGAAGCAGATCGCAGGAACAAGTCCGGGGTGTTCGATGCCGGGGCGAAGGGAGCCGCTTGGTGGACCACCTCACACTTAGTTGACATTTCAACTTAACGGGGTCAATGTAAATGCATACGCATACAAAATGCGTGATTGCGGGGCACACAGACAAGCGAGCTACAGCCCGCCTGCTTCTGTCCCCGCCTGCCATGATCGAAGGAGAAGACAATGTCACAGCGGGTTCTGATAACTGCCGGAGCAAACGGGATCGGCCTGGCCGTCGCCAAGGCCTTTGCGGCCAGCGGCGCGCGTGTCCACATCGCAGACATCAATGCTGACGCGGTCGCATCGGTCACAGCCGAAAACGCGAACATCACCGGCACGGTTGGCGACGTGAGCGTACCGGGCGACGTCGAGGCGCTCTTCGCCGACGTGAAGTCCCAGCTCGGCGGCCTGGACGTGCTGGTCAACAACGCCGGCATCGCCGGCCCCACCGCGCCGGTCGAGCAGTACGACGCGGGCGCCTTCGCTGCCGTCATCGGTGTCAACCTGCAGGGAACGTTCAACGTCACCCAACAGGCCATTCCCTTGCTGAAGGATTCCGAGGCTGGCGCGATCGTCAGTATGTCCTCCTTGGCCGGGCGCTTCGGCTACCCGAACCGCATCGCCTACTCCACCACCAAGTGGGGCCTGGTTGGCTTCGCCAAGACCCTCGCCATGGAACTGGGCCCGTTCGGCATCACGTCCAACACCATCCATCCGGGCGCGGTGGACGGCCCGCGGATCATGAGCGTCTTCGAGGGCCGCGCGGCGGTTTCCGGGCGCACTGTCCAGGAAGAGATCGACGGGGCGATGGCCAACCAGTCCGTCAAGAAGTTCATTGACCCGAACGACATCGCCGCACTGATCCTGTTCCTCGCCGGCCCGCACGCACGCACCATCTCCGGCCAGATGTTCCCCATCGACGGCGACTCCAAGGCAGCGGTCTGATGAGCACCCGATCGCTTTCCGCCCCGGCCTCCGGCGCGGGAGAGTCCGTCTCCACGCCTGCTACCCCTGCTGCGGCCGCCGCCACGTCCGGGCCTGGCGGCCTGTGGCGCGGGCGGGTCCTACTCATCGTCGGCATCGTCCTGCTGGGCATCACCCTGCGGCACGCGGTCACCGGCCTGTCCCCACTGCTGCCGGTCCTGCGTGAGGAACTCGGTATCGGGGTCGCCGGCGCCAGCTTTCTGGGCATGCTGCCGACCCTGAGCTTCGGCCTCGCCGGCTTCCTCGCCCCCGTGCTGATCCGTGCCCGCGGACCGGAACTGGCCGCGGCCCTGGCCATGCTGCTCGCCGCCGCCGGCACGTTCGGCCGTTCCCTCACGGAGAGCGTTCCGCTGTTCTTCGTCCTCAGCGTGGTCGCCCTGATCGGCATGGGCTTTGGCAATGTCGTCGGCGCGCCGCTGGTCAAGAAGTACTTCCCGGACCGTCAGGCGGCCATGCTCACCGTCTTCGCGCTGCTGATGCAGGCCGGTGCCACCCTGCCGGCGATGACCGCGATGCCGATCAACAACGCGGCCGGCTGGCGCGCCTCCATCGCGTCCTGGTCGCTCCTTTCCCTAGCGGCGGCGCTTCCTTGGATCATCCAGCTGATCCGCCTGCGCAGGAACAGAACCGCAGCAGCTGCGGCGGGAACAACGCCGGCATCACCGGCCGCCGCATCGGGACCCAAGCTTGGGCTGGCGCAGCTGGTCACCAGCCGGATCGCCGTCGGCACCGCCTTGTTCTACGCCATGGCGTCGTTGAACACTTACGGCATGCTCGCCTGGCTGCCGACCATCCTTAAGGATGGCGGCATGGACCTGGACGCGGCCGCCGGCGCGTTTTCCGTCTTCACGTTCATGACCTTGCCGATGGCTTTCATCGTCCCGATCCTGGCCGCGAGGCTTAAGCGCGTGTTCCCGCTGGCAGCAATGCTCAGCCTCGTGGCGCCCATCGGTTACTTCGGCCTGATCCTCTCTCCGGGAACGCCGATGTTGTGGGCCTTCATCATGGGCGTAGGCGGGGGCGCCTTCCCGCTGGCCATCACGATGTTCAACCGGCGGACCCGCACCGCAGCTGGTTCCGCGGCCCTGGCCGGGTTTGCCATGGGCGTGGGCTACCTCTTCGGTACCCTGGGCCCGCTGCTCGGCGGCGCCCTGTTCTCGGCAACCGGAGGCTGGACCGCCGCGTTGTTGGTCTTCGCGGCCACCGGCATGCTGATGCTCGCCGGCGGATGGATGATGACCCCCAAGGACAGCTACCTCGAGGACAAATTCACCCCGGATTCGACCAAGACCCCGATCCGCTAGCACCAGTGTGAACGGATGGCACCGCCTGCAGCCCGAACTCCTCGGAGCCGCAGGCGGTGTTTGTCGTGGCCTTCTTTGCACTGCCAGGACTCCTAAGTGACACGTCCTCCGGTGACGGGACTGTCTACGATGTGGGCCCGAAGCAGGCAGCCGGCCGCCCGCAGGGCTGGGGTGCAAGGCCTTTCCAGAGGGTGCGATTACGTCCAGTTCACCTGGACCCTTCGCCGCCCCCTGTTTTTGCCATTCTGGGGCGAAGAAGGGCTGCCCCTCGTCGGTACGCCGCCTTCGCCCAGCGCGTCCTCGGCACCAGTGCGGCCGGACACCTCGGGGTCGCCGAGTCCGGCAAATGACGCCCGATAGCAAATGCCCTGACGCCCGGCTTAAGCAGAGCGCACAGGCTCCTTGGAGCGGGGTACCTCCCCTAGGGAGTAGTAATGCGTGCCTCATGGCCGAGATGCTTGGCGTCTCGCCCTCGACTTGTTGCCGCCCATCTGTGTCACTATGATCGGAGCTGACGTGATTGACGTCACCCGGGTCGTCTTCTTCTGCGACCGCCACGTTTGTTTGTTGGCAGTGTTCCCGTTCGCTCTTCTCGCAAGCACCCGAACGGCGAAAAAATCAAGAAGTCACCGTGGTGGCAGGTGCTTTGCAAGCCCGCGCGAGGCAGCCGGAGCGGCACGCCACCACCCCATAGTTTCGCGGAGGAAACTATGCGCACGTCCATATTTTTGAAGCGTTCTTCAATCCCGGTAGCTCTGCTGTTGTCCATGTCCCTGCTGCCGGGTTCGACCGCTGTCGCCTCGCCGGCGCCCCTGGTCACGGCGCCTGCCGAGCAGGACCAACCCGGCGATCGGCATTGGATCAGAGCCGAGGAGCTGCCCCCGCCGGTAAACGAAGGGGACCCCGAAGCACCCGACTTCGAACGGCAGCCCACGGTGGTCGATCGGCCGGCCGGGGTGATGCCGGAGGTTCCGGAGGGCTTTGAGGTGGAGGAATTCGCCAGCGGCTTCAACCAGCCCCGCGTCATGCGCCTCGCCCCCAACGGCGACGTCTTCTTGTCCGAGAGCGGCGCCGGGCGCGTCCTGGTCTTCGCCGCCGACGCCGATGGAGAACTTTCGGCCGAGCCCGAAGTCTTTGCCGAAGGCCTTGATCGGCCCTTCGGTATCGCGTTCTACCCCCAGGAGGACCCGGAGTATGTCTACGTGGCCGCGGCAGACCAGGTCGTGCGCTACCCCTACAGTGAGGGCGACCGCGTGGCCGCCGGGCCGGCCGAGGTGATCATCTCGGACATCCCCACCGAGCGGCACTGGACGCGGGATCTGGCCGTGGCCCCGGATGGGGAGCACCTCTTCGTCTCGATCGGCTCGGCCTCCAATGTCGCCGGTGACATGCCGGAGAAGACCGCCGAGGAAATCCAGGACTGGGAGGCCACCCACGGACGGGGCGCTGCCTGGGCCGATGAGGAGGACCGGGCCGTGGTCCGCGTCTTCGACCCGGAGGGCGAGAACGTCCGGAACTACGCCACCGGGCTGCGCAACTGCTCAGGCATGACCATCCAACCGGCCACCGACGAACTGTGGTGCACGGGCAACGAACGCGACCATCTCGGCGCCGATGTCCCGCCCGACTTTCTGACCACCGTGCAGGAGGACGGGTTCTATGGCTGGCCGTGGTTCTACACCGGCGGCTTTGAGGATCCCGCCCACGCCGGTGAGCGCCCGGACCTGCAGGACGAGGTCATCGCGCCCGAGGTATTGATCCAAGCCCATTCCTCCACCCTGCAAGTCCAGTTCTACGACGCCGAAGCGTTCCCGCGTAAGTACCACGGTGATGCCTTCGCCACACTGCGCGGGTCCTGGAACCGTGAACACCGGACCGGGTACAAAGTGGTCCGGGCCGTCATGGTCAACGGCGAGCCGACCGGGGAGTACGTGGACTTCATGACCGGGTTCGCGCTGGATGAAGAACGGGTTTTCGGCCGCCCCACCGGCATCACGGTCACCCAAGACGGCGCCATGCTCGTCAGCGAAGACGCCAACGGAACCATCTACCGGGTCGCCCCGGACCCAAAGGAACACGATCATCATGGGCACGACGGCAAGCACAACCACTGAGAGGACAAGGACACAGCTGGCCCGAGGTCATGACAGATGTTGACATGTGGTGGCCCGGGCCAACCCAGCCCTGCGGCGACCAGCTCACCATTTCCTAGCAGACCGGCGATCCTGCACCGCGACCGAAGGACGTGAGCCCACATCACCGGGCAGGAAGAGGCCCCGCTGAGCGCACGCTCGGCGGGGCCTCCCAACCAGTGAGAGATATTTCCATCAGGATGAACCGTCTGCGGGCCCGCATCACGCGGGTCCGCAAGGATGGCAGCTCAGGTTGTGCCTCCACTGCGGAACGAACCAGCCCGGTCAGTGCTTTGCTTATGCGGAACCATCGTGTGGGGACGGTGGTGTCATCGACCGCGCAAGAGCCCGGATCCCGCTTCTCTTGAGTCTCTGGAACTGCGTCCAGGGCACTCTTGTATTGCCCGCCTGTGAGCCACCGCAGCGCCTCCGCGTCCTTGGTGAAATACGTGGCAGGGTAAGTCGGCCGGTGAATCGTGCGGAAGAACTGCACAATCGTTTGCTTAACCGGGGAAGTTCCGACCAGTGCCATCCTTGTCGCGGGAAGGCCATTGGCAAATCTTGTCATCGCTGCGGAGCTGGCAGAACGCATTCCCTGCATGTCGACCAGCATCGGCCTGGGCTCGTCCCCGCCCAGCCCTTCAATGAGAGATATCGCCGCCAAAGCATCAGGCTCTTCGATCGTTGCATGCGAAGGCCAGCGAACGAAGACGACGCCGTCGGGGAGGAACTCGACCTCTGGACTACAAAGGACACCGGGTCTCAGCACGGGCTGATCGGCGCCCCGCGTGATTGTTTGGGATACAGGATGCATGGCGACCTTTGGGAAGTTTTTGGTAAAGCTTCCATCAAGAACCTTGACGAATCATATTCCCGTGGACGTCATTACTTCAACTTTCAACTATTCAGCAGCCTTACTTTCTTTGATGCGATCTCGTATTTCTTTCAGGTCATATCC
Source organism: Arthrobacter sp. Y3221048 (assembly GCF_059092685.1). Taxonomy (NCBI): domain Bacteria; kingdom Bacillati; phylum Actinomycetota; class Actinomycetes; order Micrococcales; family Micrococcaceae; genus Arthrobacter; species Arthrobacter sp. Y3221048. The sequence goes on from NZ_JBNHHX010000001.1 coordinate 82,166, forward strand.
CGAGGAACTCCTCTGCCTAATAACCATTTCGCAGAGCAGAAATTGTCAGGTAGTAAAACGCTTTGCCCGACCCCAACGCACTCCTGGTGGTATGTGTGTGGTCGTGAAGAACCTGACAGCCGACACAGCTTCTGCTGGCTGTGGGTGTGTCCTTAGTGTGGAAGCTGATGCCGCTGGCGTGTACCGAGCGCAGAATGATCGCCCGCTGGTGTCTCGATGTGGCTTTAGCCGCGGAGTGCTCTACGTTTTACCGAAGTCAGTCAGGACCCGAGAAAAGAGAACCCCACACCTCCCGCAGCAGCCACCGGGATCCTGACGCGCTCACCCGTAGAGCTGGCGATCCTGTTTCTCATGCAAAGCAATATATACACAGCACCGAGTGCAGTAGCTGCTTGCTTAAGGAAACTACTTGCAATATTGACCGTTCGCAGCGTCGGGGCTTCGGTCGTGGCCAAGCTTAGAGCGGGCGGATATTCTCGGCCTGCAGCCCCTTCTGTCCCTGGGCGACGTCGAACTCGACCCGTTGGTTCTCTTCCAGTGAGCGGTAGCCGCTGGATGCGATCGCCGAGAAGTGTGCGAATACATCCGGCCCGCCATCGTCCTGGCTGATGAAACCGAATCCCTTTTCGGCGTTGAACCACTTGACGGTGCCTGTTGCCATGCTGATCTCTTCCTCCTGGAACGGCAGCGCCGACTCCCCCAACGGGAGCCCGCCCGCGGCAGTCCACCTTCAACCTAAGCGAGGGCTGAACCTGCAGCAAGAGAGCCAGCGTGCCCCACAAGGAACACTGCCGGAATCCGGGAAAGGACTGGCCCACCACACGCGGCATGACTCGTTTAACTGGCCGCCTTCTGAAAGACTGGTTTCGGTGCCCGCTCCAAGCAGCGCCCCGGCGTTCCCCCAACTGCCGGTGCGGCGCCGAAGGCACCCAGCGAGAGGAACAGCCCCGCAATCCCCCCAACCGCGGGGCTGTTCCCCGCCTCCCTTCCACCGCGTTCCATGGCGTCCAGGACTTGTCCCAGCAGGGACGGTTGTTAGTTGTCGGGCAGTCGGTCCAGGGCGGCGGTGAGCTTGTCTTCCCCGGGCACCAAGGCCTGGTCTTCGGCGGGCAGCTGCTCGTATGTGTACGCGGACACCGCCATGGGCGAGGTCGTGCGGCCGAGCGCGTAGCGGACGGTGTGGTCGTTCTTGCTGCCGCAGATGAGGATCCCAACCGTTTCGTGGTGGAAATCGCGCTTGAGCAGGTCATCGACCACGGCGACGTAGAAGTTCAGTTTCCCGGCGTACTCGGGTTGGAACCGGCCGGTCTTCAGCTCGAATACGTAGTAGCGAAGCTGTTCGACGTGGAAGAAGAGCAGATCGATGTAGAAGTCGTCTCCCCCGACCTCCAGATGCACCTGCCGGCCGACGAAGGAGAAGCCGGGGCCGAGTTCGCGCAGGGTCTCCACGATCCGGTCGGTCAGCCGTTGCTCCAGATCCCGTTCAGCGACTTCACCGGACAGGCCGAGGAACTCGAAGTTGTACGGGTCTTTCGCTGCCTGTTGTGCCAGCTCCGAACCTGGCGCGGGCAGCAGTTCGGCGAAATTCGACGGCGCGGAGCCGGTGCGTTCCATGGTCTGGCTCATGATCATGTTCATCAGCACGTTCCGGGACCATCCGTGCTCCACCGCTGCGGCCGCGTACCAGTCCAAGGATTCACGGTCGCTGAGCTTATCGACCAGGACCATCAGATGGCCCCAGGGCAATTGCGCAGCAGGCTGCTGCGCAATTGCATCAGGCCAGGCTTTGGCAACGGTGGCCATGTACTGCAGGTTTCGCTGGGAGAAGCCCTTCATCTCCGGGAACTCTGCCCTGAGGTCTTCGGCAAGCCGGGCGATGACGCCACTGCCCCAGCCTTCGGCATCCTGACGTTGCAGGATGTCCCGCCCGATCGACCAGTACAGCCCGATCAACTGGGAATTTACCGTCCGCACCGCTTGTGCCCGGGTCCCGCGCACCCGCTCCTTCAGAACCTTCAAAAGATCCTGGTAGTCATCGGGCAGGGCAATCTCACGGCTGGCCATGGCCATTACTCTATCTCCGGCCTCACCGCGTCCTGGGCGCGGACACCGATTCCGGATCCAGCTCCGGCCTGGCCCTCAGGAAGCGGACTGCATGGCGGAAGGATGTCCCGGACATCGCGGTGTCGGCTGACACTTCCACGACGAGCGGTTCCACCAGGGTCAGCTCGGTTTCGCCGGCGTCGGCATTGAACCGGTCCATGGCCGTGGATTTCACCCGGTGCGGCCAGGGATGATCCCGGCCGGCCGCCTGCAACTGGGATCCCAGCAGTTTCGCGGCCGCCGCCTTCAGCGGCGCGGAACGACCGACAATCCGGAGTTCCCCGTCGATCGGCAGTCCGGCGACGATGGCTTCGGGCCGGGTGAGCGGACCGATGACTGCTGCGCATACAACGTCGACGGTGTCGCGGTGTTTGATTTTTTGCCATTGCCGTTGCCCTCCCTCGTAGGGTTGGCCGGCGCCCTTGATGACGAGTCCTTCGATGCCGGTGGCGGGCAACTCCTCGAACCAGGTGGCGGCGGTGTCCGGGTCGGTGGTGCCCGGGGATAGTTCGAGGGGTCCGTCCCAGTCTTGGCTGAGTTCTTCGAGCAGCTCCCGCCGGGTCAGAAACGGTTCGCTGCGGATGTCGTGCCCGGCGGCGGCGAGCAGGTCGAAGGCGACGAAGTGGGCCGGCACCCGGCGCACCAGCGCGGGCAGCGATTTCACCGACGCACTCATGCGTTGCTGGAGGGCGGAGAAGTCCAGCCGCTCCCCCGACCAGACCACCGCTTCCCCGTCGAGCAGGCAGCCCGGCGGCAGCTGCTCCCCCGCCGCCTCAACCAGGTCGGGGAAGTACCGGGAAAGGTTCTTGCCCTGCCGGGACCAGATGGACGTCTCATCCCCGTCGCGGCTGATGACCGCGCGGTAGCCGTCCCATTTGGGTTCGTACCAAGCTCCCCCGGGCAGCGCGCCGCGGCCCGGCATCTTTTCCACCGCGCGGGCCAAGGCCACCTTGACCGGCAGGCTCAGCGCCGCCGGCAGCTTGGCATCCATGAGCCCACGATACAAGGCACACCTTGGACTCAATGGCCGGGGCAAAGACGCGGGCATCTGTCGTTCCGTCTCTTCGCTTTATTAGAATATGTGTTCTATTTTTAAGGGATGGATCGGGACGCGCTGGCGAAGCTGGCGGCCCGTTACACCAGGCGGGCCGAGCCGGTGTCGCTGACCCCGGAGGAACTGGACCTCGAGCACTGCAAAGTGACCCGGGTGGTGCCCGGGGTGCCGGTGTGGGCGTGGATCCGGTTCCCGGGTTCGGCCGAGCTGGTTGCCGGTGAGGCGTTCGGCTGGACGTCCCGGGCGGTGCAGGTCACCTGGACGGACGCAGGGGTCCGGCGGGTGACCTGGGTGTGGGCATCCGCGGTGCGGCGGCGGAACGATCAGGTACGGAACACGGCTTTGGGAGACAGGACGGGACAGGCCAATGACAGCGGTACAGGAACACACAGGCCAGCGAACGCTCAATGAGCCGGTCGAACTCCGCTTCACGCCCCACGGGGTGCCGTTGGCGGTGCGCTGGCGGGGCCGGCTCTGGCCGGTAGCGGCCGAGCCGCTGCACTGGTTCAGCCGGTGGAATTGGTGGGAATCCAACCTGCCCGCCGGGCGCGGCCAGGGCAACATTGTTGACGTCGAATTTTGGCGCCTCCAGGTACAGGCCACGTCGACGTCGCCGTTGCGAACACTGGAAGTTCGGAAACATCCGGGCTGGGACGGCTGGCATCTAGTACATGTTTCCGACGATGAGTAGCGCCTGAGGAAGGCCCTCGGTATGCGCCTCACTGGGCATGTAGGAGTTTATCCGTCGCGATCGAATGCACCGCGATGTCGTATCTCCTGTCACGCTGCTTCGATAGTCGAGGGCGGCAAGGCGTACGAATCACGTCCCTGTACCGATGGACGGTTTACTGGCAAGTTGTCGGCGTCGATACAGCAAATCGGCGCCGCTTCACTTACATCTGCCCGGAACGAGTCGATACCTACAAGGGAGGTAGAACCGCTTCGACAGGCCCTTTGGTGTTCTCATCAAGCGCTGCAAGTTCCGAGGTTATTTTTCGTGAAGGTTCTGTCTCGCCCATCCATCTAGAAGTAGGGCAGGTTTATCACCTTGAAATTCAGAAAAGGATTGTCGCTGGTCCTGGCGGCCGGCGTCCTGTTGTCCGGCGGCGGCGTTGCCGCCACTGCCCTGACGGCTGCGCCGGCCTACGCCACGCCGGTCGCCCCGGAGGTGCCGCCCGCTGCACCGACCAATGTCAAAGTCTCCAAAGTCTCCTTCGATTCAGCAACGCTGACCTGGGCGATACCGGCCGGTTATCGAGGGCTGGGTTATACCTACAACTTCATCATCGAACAGGAGGGCCGGGAAACCCGCAACGTGGGAACCGGGTCCGACGAATACACTTCTGATCCGGTAGGGGAATTCCGCGCCCATCGCTTGAGCGAAAACACCGAGACCCGGATCGGAATTTGGGTGGGAGGGCGCGAGGGCGGGCTTAACCCATCCCCGGTCACCTGGGTGAGCTTCAAGACCGGCATCGAGGCCGACACCGTGCTCGCGGATCCCGTGCGCGATCTCAAGATCCGGGAGCTCACCAACTCCCACGCAGTCTTGTCCTGGTATGAACCGCGGTTCTACGTCGGCAAAATCGTGAACTACACCCTGACGCTGAAGAGGGGCACGGCCCTCGTAAGGAATGTCGTTGTACCGCACGCGTCTATCGAGTTCCTGTACGGCCTTCTGCCCGATACGGCCTACACCGCCGAGGTCCGCGCCAACGCGGTATCCCCGAACGGCCTGCACAAGATCGCCTCCGCCCCCGTGACGGTCGACTTCACGACCCGGAAGGACTCCACGGCGGAGGTGACCTTCCCGCCTTCCACTTCCCTCACCATGAGCAAGGTCGGCTTTGACAGGGTCACCGTCAACTGGCCGAAGCCTCTCGTACGCGGCACCCCCGCCGGCTACCGGATCCGGGTTGAGGGAGCGGGCGGCGACCGATGGATCAATGCCGGTGCCGGGGCCACCTCCCTGACCGTCACGGGACTGAAGCCGGAAACCAAGTACCTTATTTCGGTCCACGGCGACGCGATCGCTGACGATGGCAGGCGACACACCGGAATCATCCAGAAGGCGGTTACCACCGCGAAGGACCCCGCCAACATCGTCAGTGTTGCTTCTCCCAAGTCCGTGAATGCGTCCGCTACCACGGATTCAATCACCGCTTCATGGGGCAAGCCTGCCGTCACCGGCAAGCTGACGAACTACACGGTCACACTGAAGCAGGGCTCCAAGACCGTGAAGACGTTCGTCACCACGAACACTTCGCAGACTTTCACCGGTTTGAAGGCCGGCACCAGCTACAGGCTGTACGTGACAGCGAACGCCGTCTCTCCCAACGGCAAATCCCGGAAGGCTTCCTCCACGGTCTCCAAGACCGTGAAGACGGTTTCGGCTTCGGTTGTGAAGGTTGCCGCACCGGCGTCTGTCAAGGCGTCGGCAGGTAAGGGCAGCGTCACGGTTTCCTGGAAGAAGCCGGCTGTCACCGGCAAGCTGACCGGGTACACCGTCACGCTGAAGCAGGGCAAGAAAACGGTGAAGGTCTACACCACCACCGGCACCACGGCGACATTCACGAAGCTGAAGCAGGACACCAAGTACACGGTGTCCGTGAAGGCGAACGCGAAGTCCGTCAACGGGAAGGTCAAAAGGTCCTCTTCCACTGTCACTAAGACTGTGCGGACGAAGAAGTCGGGCGGTGGTGGTGGCGGCGTTATCGGCGACCGCAGCTCCATGGGCGTCTGCTGGACCGTTGACAAAAACGGCGCACAGATCCGCTGCCCGTAAGCCCTGCGGCCACGCCAGGCAACACAAAAGCCCCCGGGGAGCATTACGCTCCTCGGGGGCTTTTCCGTCCCACCACTACTCACGACTGAAAGGCCGACCATGGCAGACACCAGCTCGACCACTCCGTGGCAGCCTGATCCGGAACCAACGCGCCTCACCGAAGCCGAGGTCGAGGAGCGAATGGCGTACATCGACGGCGTCAACGGCTCGCCCGGACATTATCTTGACGACCCGCACCTGCGGGACCTGCTGTGCAAGAACATCGCCGGAGAGATCACCTGGCGATCGTTGATCAATTCTCGATTGTCGTCTACAAAGACCGGCGATGGCGGAGACGCGGGCGGACCGCCACCTTTGTGGCAAGGAAGGTGGCGGACCGCCACCTTTGTGGCAAGGAAGGCGGCTGAGCCGGTCCAGCTCAGCTCTTCGGATCTTCCTCCGTGGAAGGTCGCTTCCGGCCCTTGATGAGCTCCTCGCGGTACTTGTCGACTTCCCGCGCCTTCTTATTGCCGAAGTATCCGCCGATCCAGGGCCCCAGCCCTGCACCCAGGCCGAGGATCGAGTATTCCCATCCGAAAATTGCCCCCACCACAACAGCGACACCGATTCCGATGGCAACGAAAACAAGGATCATTTTCCCCGTCACGCTCTTTTTCTCTTGCACGCTAACCCCCATATTCAGCTTGCCGAACGAACACTTCTGGGCTGATTCGGCCGCGTCTCACGGTGAGAGATCAGCGCCGGTTTCCTTCGGTGCGGCTCTTGGCTATGCGCGACGCCACCAACATGAGTCCGGCGCCGACGAAAAATACTGTGGAAATGAGCAGGCTGTCGAGAAGGGACTCACCGTTCGCCAGGCGCAGCACAGCGGTAGCAATACCGCCGACCATCCAAATAGCAGCCAAGAGCAGCGCTTGTTTTTGTGTCAGAGCGCCGAACCTGCCGACCGGCTCTTTCCCCATGCGGGTAGCCTAGCGCCCATCAGCCCATGTCCCCATGAAAACAGAAGGAACGATGCGCAGATTCCGTTGGATTCTCGCCACAGGCGCCGGAGTCGGCCTTGTGTGGTCTCTGATCCTCGTAGCCCAGGGCAACGTCGGATTTTGGGGCACCGCGGTAGGTCTTTCTGCTGATCTCTGTAGCTGCTTTGGCTCAGGCAGATCGCAAGAGGAAGAAGTAAACGAGGCGTGACAGTGGCGCCCGCCCCATTGGGGATGCGCACATCATCAGGCGCGCCGCTCCGCTGGCGCTACGCGACCCCATCGAGTTTGATATGACACATGGGGATCCCGGTTTACGTTCCGGTTCTGTTGGCCGCTGGTGCTGTCGTCAGCGTGGGATTGGTGATGTTTCTGGGCCGCCGGACTCGCATAACGAACGAAGCCTCGCGCAGCAAAGGGGTATCGGTGAGAGGGGCATCGGCAGTCGGTTCTTTCGATTGGCACGGCGATCACGATGCTCTTCGCCATAAGATCTTCACGATTGCCGAGAGCCATGCGAAATACGTCAAGGTCCAGACCCAGCATTCAATGATCAAGGTATACATCCGGCCCAATATCTGGACCTGGGGAGAAGTCATCTCAATTCGCCTGCCCGAGAACACGCCTGCACGTATTGACGCGCAGTGCTCACCGCGCATGGAAACGACGGTCTATGACTACGGTCAGTGCGGCAAGGACCTGGCTGAATTCATCGAACGCGTGAAGTGACCAGAGGCGGAGCGATGGGAGTATGGGCCCATGCATCCCGAAGCGCTGATCCTTCTCATCGTCGGCCTGGTACTGGTTGGGATCTCATCCGTCTTCGCCATTGCACATCCCCGACGAGAAGGGGAGCCGTTCGGGCCGCAACGAAAGATGATGCTCGCGCTGTGCCTTACCGGAGGTCTGTGCATTGCGGCGTTCGCCATCATCTTCTTGATAGCTCTAACGGTTTGGAAGACGCCAGCTTAGAGCGCGACGGAAGAAGCTATTGGAGAGATGCTCCGCGTCTTCGTAATAGGCCCTCATACGAGGGGCTACCCCCACCCTTCTACTTGGGCGGGCGCCCGCCTTCGGCTTCCCTCTGCCGCTCTTCATAGGCCCTGAGACCAATTCCGGCGGCCCAGTAAGTCACGATCATCGTCGGCAGTCCTATGACGAGCAACTGGTGTAAGTGGCCCGTGAGAACAGCTGCGACTGCGGCGACAGCATACAAAGCAGCCAAGGCGATCCGTATCTGTTTTTTCTTCACCGGGACTAGTGCCGCTGTTCGGCTCGATTTCGGAGCCACCTGCGATAGCGCAAGCCCGCCATGGCACCAATACCCGCAGAGATCATCGCCCAAACGACGCATAGCCCGACGCCACCAGCACGAGTGTGAACCCTAGCCATAGAACGGCTCAGAGTATTTTTCGCGCAGTCTGATCTCCTGAGTCGCGCTCGATGTCAGTAAGAACAGCGATACCGAATCCGATGAGGGCCGAGCCAAAAATCAGAACCTCCGTCATGGCCCAAGCCTAGGGGTGGCCTGGGAGTTGGGCTAACGCTTGCCGAACAGACACCCGGGATCACCACGCCGGCGTAGTCGTCCTGCTGCACAAAAAGGGTTGCTTGCCCGGAGCGGCTAGCGGGCGTCGGGGTCAGGAGAACGTCCTAGCTTTCGCCATGTCATGAACTGGGACAAACCGCTCACCAGAAGTAACACCGCACCCAAGCCCAGCCAGAAGTTGTAGAGCGCAGCAAAGATCACATAGAGGGCGAAGACCGTTTGCACAATGGCGACCAGCAGCAAAAGAAACCGCGGGGCAAGCTTGGACCTCGGCGGCTGCTCCGACATGCTCCCAGCGTAGGGACTGTTGGCCATTCCGACTACCAGGCTCCGCCGGGTAGAGCCCCGGGGCCTGGGATCTTCTCCACCGCATGAGCCAGTGCGACCTCCACAGGCGGCCACAGACCGGCCGACAGGCTGGAAGTCATGAGACCACGATACGGTCTCCCCAAGGTCGCGGTGCAAGGATGGGGCCATGCAGCAGCAGGCACTGGTGCTCCTCATCACCGGTTTGATCCTGATTCTAGGATCGGCCATCTACAACATCGCACGGCCACGGCGGTAAGGGGAACCGTTGGGGTCTCAGCGGACAGCACTGCTTTCCCTGGGTTTGGCCGGTGGGCTCTGCATCGTCTGTGCGGCTGGCCTTTTCGTCGCTGGCGATCGTTGACCAATTCTCGATCGCAGTGGGGGCCTCCCTGTACTTATAGGCGAAAGGACGGCAGGGTGTGGCCTAGAAACGGGGGTGCTGGTTTGAGACAAAGACTTAGTTGGGGCCGCATTGTGATTGCTGCCAGCGGTTCAGCGGCCTTCTTCGGCGTCGCCTCGCTTCTGATTTGGGGCTGGCCGGCGGTGCCCGTGTGGGCATCTATTGCAGCGATTGTCTCGGCGATCAGTAACGCAATTCAGCAGGTGATTGCTCTGCGGAGAAAGCAACACGGAGCTGCTTCGCCGACCTAGCGTCATTAAAATCGGCACAACAATTGCGAACGTGCAGACAGCCAGGCCAAGCATGATCCAGAGGGCTGTGCCGAGTACCTTCCATGAGGCGGTGGCCTTGAGGGATTGACTCACCGATACACCTGACCCGCCCAGCTGGGCCACGTTCCGGCCTGTGCATCAAGGTCGATGCCGCGAAGACGTACATGGCAGACGTGGCCTGGCGATCGAACCACTGCCCAGAGGCTGTGCGAGCGTCCCTCGGATCGAGTTGGAATCCACTCCAGGACCTCATCGAGGTCAGTGCTGGTCAGCTCCCACTCTTCACTCGCGGCACCGTCGTCTGTCCAGAAATAGACGCGGTATGTCGGACTGGCGACCTCCGAAGTCTGATCACGGGGATCTATCAGGTGAGCTTCCATGTGCTGACCGTACTCTTGCGGCCCTCAACGCTGAAGCCACCTTGTTAAGCCAGCGGCTCACTGCGTCGATTGTGCGGGGAGTGGTCAGCTGGAGCACTCGGCTGAGGAAACAAGCGCATGTCACCCTGAAATGTCGGGTGTTGAAGGACTAACTCCGGTTTCTTTCGGCGCGGCTCTTGGCTATGCGCCACGCCACCAACATGAGTCCGGCGGCGACCAAAAATCCTGAAGAAATGAGCAGGCTGACGAGAAGGGACTCACCGTTCGCCAGACGCAGCACAGAGGTAGCAATACCGCCGAGCATCCAAACAAAAGCCAAGAGCAGCGCTTGTTTTTGCGTCAATGTGCCGAACCTGCCCACCGGCTCTTTCCCCATGCGGGTAGCCTAGCGCCCATCAGCCCATGTCCCCATGAAAACAGAAGGAACGATGCGCAGATTCCGTTGGATTCTCGCCACAGGCGCCGGAGTCGGCCTTGTGTGGTCTCTGATCCTCGTAGCCCAGGGCAACGTCGGATTTTGGGGCACCGCGGTAGGTCTTTCTGCTGATCTCTGTAGCTGCTTTGGCTCAGGCAGATCGCAAGAGGAAGAAGTAAACGAGGCGTGACAGTGGCGCCCGCCCACCTTGCTGGTAGCTGTCCTCGGCGTTGCCTTCCCGAGATGGGATGAGGCTATTGCACAGATGCGCCGTTCTCGTAAACGGCCCTCACCATGTAGCTGACATCGGTATCGCTCGTCACTTCAAAAGAGGTTTGGTCGAGTGACAGGTCATATGACGAGAATGCGCGGGTTGTACCCTCATCCGGATCCGCGCAGGTTATTTCGTCGATGTCGTGCAAACGGAGAGTCCCGGCACTGAGACAAGTCAGCTCCACATAAATGTGGGTGGCTTCCGCGGGCGGATCGCCCAGCTCGATCGTCTGTGTCCCCGTAAAAGTACCGAAGACCGGATCTGAGACTGCTGTGGCAGTACTACCCGGGTAACCGGTGGGTGACTGGCTTCCAGGATCCACAGCATTCTCCGCCCCGCATCCGGTGAGCAGGGCAGCCGAGAGCAGTCCCGCAGTTGCTAGAACCGGCATTAGTCGTTGCTTCATTCGCTGAAGCTAGCAGGCTGGCTAAGAAATCAGCCTCAGATCGAGCAGTTTGTTATTGGAGCGTTGCCTGGGCGTTTTACTCCGGGGTCATCGCAAGCGTCGATCCCGAGATCACCCTCGACTTTGAGTTCGCAGGGTAGAGGCCCGCAGCGCCCCGTCCTCGTCTTTACCGAGTTATAGGGGGTTATTGGTTTTTTCCTATAAGTGGCTATAACTGCCTATAAGTGGCAATAGTTGGGCAGGAACTGTCTCAACGCGGTACTAGATTGGCTGACGATGACGGGTTTGGATGGCGCTGTCCTCCGAGGTGGATGCTGAATAACACTGATCAGCGTCAGGAGCACGGGCCCATCCGCATCACATCGTGCCACGTGGGCTTGTTCCGAGCCGGCACCGTGCTAGATGACACCCTCATGGACAGCCGGTTGCGGCGCGCTCCTGACACGCGGTTTCGAGGTGGCGTTGCTGGCAGCCTCGAAACTGCTCTCGGCCACGGCGGCGGGAGAATCCTTGACCAGCCGATCAAAGCGGTGGGCCACCGTCATGGCGGCTTCGCTGGTTTCATGGCAGTGATCTTCGCGGGTGTACGTGGACACGCCGGGCCTTCGCAGCCGTCGGCGGCCCTCCGGTGCTATTCGGACTTCTTGCCTTTCTCGCCCAGGTGCCCCGGCGCACAGCAACCGATTCGGCTTTTTCCAAGGGCGTGGGGCTTGGCTGGAGCTATGCCCAATCGTAATGCTCTAATTGCCCTGATGGTTCGGGGAATCCCCATCGTGCTGGTTGTGGTCTGCTTTGGTTGGTTGGGGCACCGGAGTGGGAATTCTTGGCTAGTGGTGCCGGTGGCTGTTACGGCGACCGGCGTCGGATTGTTCAGTGCGTGGAAGCGAAAACGACCTAACAAGCAGTACGCCGCGCGTTCCCAGTTCGAAGGGTTTCTGCGCTTTTCGACCGAAACAAAGTGGCGGTTCGGGCTCGTGACCCCATCACAGGGAAGTCTGGCATTTCAGCCCCGCTGGAAAAACAGCCGGCAGGATAAAGGAGACGTCCACGTCTTGTCCGTCAAGGAAACGGGAAGCAACCGCGCGCCTACACTGACCGAGGCAGTTTTCAGCATCTATCCCACGGCCGAGGTCGTGGAACTGCGAACGTCCACCGGCTTGGTGGAACTTGCTGGACACCCGGAGAACGTGCAGAAGACGTTGGAGATCGTGGCCTCCTCCTGAAGGACCCGAAAGACGGTTCTCCGCAAGGGACAACGATTCAGGGATATCAAAGGGTGCTGTAATGGGCCTCGGCATAGCCGGAACGTCGCTGAGGCCAAGTACTAGCATGTGTTCTACAACCAGGAGGCAGATATGGCCCTTACCGCGAGCGAGGCCCGGCGCGACCTTATCCGCCTCATCGATCGAGTCAACCTCGACCGCACCGCCGTTGAGATCGTGTCAAAGCACGGGTCCGCAGTGCTGATGTCGAAAGCCGAGTACGACTCGTTGGTGGAGACACGCTACCTGCTGGCGTCACCTAGGAACGCGCAACGTCTCCTGTCCGCTCTGGAATCGGTGCGCGAGGTCGAAATCGACGAGACCGGACACAAGCGTTGACCCTATGCGTGCCAGGTTCGCAATTCGGGGCGCGTGCGCGCATTGAGTGGGCCTTTAGTGCCGGAGATTGACACTGGGCCCGCGTCTGGATTCCTCAGTTCCTGAGGCAGCTCCGATGATGCTCTGGCTCTGTGCGAGTGCCTCAGGCGAGCGTGTGGCAGACTCCCTGTATGAGTCAGGTGGAGCGCGAGCAGCTCGAACATGAACTGCACATTCTTGAAGGCATCTCTGTATCCACGCTCCCGCACCGACAGCTTCAGTCCTAGCTGAAGTCGTCCGAGCCGCGGAGCACCTAGCAACAGATGCGGAATCCTCTCGGCACTCAGCTGTTGTTGAAGCTGCGGCTTGGCGACGTACTTGGGCAAATGCTCGAAACGTCATGGTGGCTTGGGACGAAGACGGGAATCCTTTATATGCCGAGCCCTCGAGAATGGAGACAGAAAGGCACAAGGGCGCCCTCATTCACGCCCTCCGAGAGGCGGTGGACTCCCTCAAACCAAATCTACGGCAGCTGAGGGCGGAAGCAGCCGCTGCTCAAGCAATTAAGTCGAACGCTGCGCCGTGGTGTGACTGGCTGACGCGAGCAGCCAACGGTGTAGTCAAAGCCGCCGGAACTTGGCCTGGGCCTCCTCCTGCGGAAGACGATGGCGCGCTAACGACGGCCATCGCTGAACTACGCCAAGCCGCGCAGTCGGTTGCTGCTGTGCTACGCGGTGACCATGTGGCGCCTCCTCCCGCCGCCCCTCCCGAGCCCGCTTCATCCGGTACAGAGGAGGTGCAAGATGACGCACTTACACGACATAAGCACCTTCTTGATCGTGCGAGGCCGTTCTCACGGGTGGATCATCTCCCTTACAACTCCGAACTGCGCGCGCAATTGGCTGAAGCAGCCAAGGAAGCGGCAACAATTCCTCCGGTTTTTGAAGCCATCAGGATCAATTTGGATATGACGGCCTACCTTGCCGGCGTCGTAGCCCGAAACGCTGAAGCGACCGAATTCGCCCTCCTGATCGATCAAGACCGAAATCTGCGCCCTCTGTGCGTGACCGCCGCTCTGCTCAGAGAACTCTCAAACGTTCTCGACGAGCAGGGACATGAAGACCTCGCACGCCGAGCTCGTGAGGCGCTAGTGACGGAACTAGAGCACGCGGATTGGACGAGCAATGAGGCTTGGGAAGGCAACGAAAACTACGGCTCGAGAATGTTCGCCACCTGGGCATCGTTCACGTCAATGAGCGAGCCCCGCAACCGACTCGCTGCTGCACTGGAGGTTCAGCCGGATCGCGTGCGGGAGCTGCTCCTCTGCTGCGCTCACTGGATGCAGACAGAAAATCCGAACTCAGGTGCAGTGAGCTTTGAGCGCGTCTATCGCGAGCTGCCTGAATGGTTTCCAACGGCGGCAGTGGTCACTGCCGCCGCCGCCACATTTCCCGACGTCAAGCAGGCAGCCAACCCCTTCGACCACGGCCGGACAGACGAAATCGAACGAATGCTTTCACACGTCTTGCGGCTAGCTCATTCCGGCCAAGCGTCTCGGGATCAGGAGAACGACCGGCCTGGCACCGAGGCTGGGGTGAGTACGGACTCAAATGGATCGTGAACAATGCTGCCCGGGCAACAGCGTGAAAGCCTCCCGTAAGGTTGCCCGTGCACAGTTCTGCAAGGCCGCGTCCTTCAGCGTCCAGGCAGGAACCGGCACCCGGAGCCGTACGTGCCTGGGCCCGGGAGCAGAGTCTGGAGGTCAACGACCGCTGCCGGACCCAAGCGTCCATCGTCGAAAAGTACAAGGCGGCCCAGCGCGGCTGCGCATTTCTCATAGCCCTGGCGTGAACTGTGTGGCGTACTCCGAAGCCGATAAACTCCGTTATGACAAGTAAAACAGTGATTATTGCATCCGATGCATGATCGGCCCTCGCGAATAATCACCGTTACCTGGGTTTGTGCAGATACTGTCTGCACTTTCAGGCAAAAAGAAAGCCGGGCAGGATCCCCTGCCCGGCTTTCAAGTTCCGTCAGGCTCCCGACGCGGCAACCATGCCGCCAATCAGGACGATGAAGACGATGATCCCGATAACGCCGAAGATGGTGTCGATCCAGCCGAGAACCTTGCCGGCGGTGGCCGGGATGTTCAGATGCTCGGCCTTCTTCGCGTTGACGATGGCCAGCGGGCCGAAGACGATGCCGAGGAAGAAGAATCCGACGATGCCGAAGATCAGGGAGGACTGGGCGGCCTTCTGGCCCTCAAACATTTCCCGCGACTGCATGGTCTGCGTGGGCGGGCCCTGCGGCGGATAGTAGGACGGGCTGGGCTGCTGGTGCTCGGACATGGCTGTCCCTTTCGTAGTAGTGCTGTGATTACTTGTCATGCGTAGATCGCCACGGCTCCGCCGCATCCCCCATTGGCCGAGATGGCTGACAGCACCGGCACTCCCCCTTGGCAGGGCCAAGGGAAAGACCGCCGGGCACGCATGGACTGCCCGGCGATGTGACGATCATAACGTTTAAGCCTGACATTTGAGCATGTCCAGTCCCGTGTCCACAGCCGGGGCATGTAGGTTGCTAACCGGCCGGCCGAGGCGTCACCGATGCCGGGTCCCTCTCCGGCCTTGCCCGGAGGGAACGAACCGCATGGCGAAAGGATGCACCGACCATCGCCGTGTCAGCGGAGACTTCCGTCTCCTTGGGGCATGAGGATCAGCCCCTCATGGGTCACGGTGGACCCGATGATCGTCCCGCTTCGGTCTAGGAAGGAGACGTCGACATTGCCCAGTGCGGTGAACTGCACGCGATCACCGGACGGGGACGGAATGTGCTCAAAGAGCCCGCCCAGTCCGTCCAGGGCCTGAAGGATCGTCCGGTCGTAGGGGTATCGGTGCAGCACGGCCGCCGGCTGCGGCCGCTGGTAGCCTGGACGTTCGCCGACGCCGACCTGCCGAATCGGGGCCAACCATGCCAGCGCGTCGGTCAGTGGGTGGTCAGTGTCGCCGTCAAGGAAAACGAGCTCGATGCTGGCGGTCCGCGGCCGCAGGGACTGCATCCACTGCCGCTGGGCGTCCCGGTCAAAGCCTGCGAAAACGTCGAAATCCTCATGCTGACTCATGGGTGATCGCGTCCTTCCGGTCCGGGCCGCTGGGGGCGGTCAATCCCACCCTAGCGGCCGAGTGGCGCAGAATTGACCGACGCTGTCGGCACAACTAACCGCGGCTGGTATTCGCCCCGGAATGGGTGCAGCTCGGGCCATGGCGCTTGGTGCCCTAACTCAGGTCGGCTGTGTCGTTTGTTTTCTGTACCGCCAGGCGAAGTAGGCGGCTGATACCGCCAGGGCAAACAGGGAGCCCGACGCGATTCTGGCAGCCACAGTACCGGGAGGCAGGCCCCAGAACGCCAGCGCGGTGGTAAATCCTGTGGCCGCGGTGATCAGCGCGCACTCGATCGCCGACCGGGCCATAAAGGAAAGCTGCGGGAACAGGATGAGGTCCAGGTTCCAGACAACCGCCCCAAGAATCAGACCCGCGAGGCCACCGGCACCCGCACCGACGATCCCTGCGATGACCATCAGCCCAACCACGCGGGCAGGAAGTTCGGTGCCGATGACGAAGCTGAATACGGCAATGACCGCCCCAACAGCAGCGCCCAGGACAAGCCCGGCGAACACCGCGGTTCCGGAAAGGGGCTTGTTGCCTTCTGTCATCGGGGTCCTCTCGGCATTCCTTCGAGCCCGTCAGCAGGGCGGCTCGACTGCGGCTGGATCCAGTTCCGGCCTGGCTCTAATGAAGCGTACAGAGTGTCTGAAGGATGTTCCGGACATCGCAGTGTCTGCTGACACCTCGACGACGATCGGTTCCACCAGGGTCAGCTCGGTTTCGCCTGCGTCGGCGTTGAACCTGTCCAAGACCGTGGATTTCACCCGGTGTGGCCACGGGTGATCCGGCCCAGCGGCCTGGAGCTGGGATCCGAGCAGCTTTGCAGCTGTCGCCTTCAATGGCACAGAGCGTCCGACGATGCGCAGCTTCCCGTTGATTGGCAGCCCGACGACGATCGTCTGGGGCCGCGTGATGGGACCGATGACAGCCGCGCAGATAACGTCCACCGTGTCGCGGTGCTTGATCTTCTGCCACTGGCGCTGGCCGCCCTCGTAGGGCTGGCCGGCGCCTTTGATGACGAGACCTTCGATGCCCGTCGCGGGCAGCTCCTCGAACCAGGTCTCGGCAGTGTCGAGGTCCGAGGTACCGGGCGACAGTTCGAGGGTTTCCTCCCAGTCCTTGGCGAGTTCCTCCAGCAGTTGCCGCCGGACGCTGAGCGGTTCACGGCGGATATCGTGACCGGCGACGGCGAGCAGGTCGGAGGCGACGAAGTGGGCCGGCACCTGGCGCGCCAGCCCTGGCATGGCTTTCGCCGACGTGCTCAGCCGCTGCTGAAGCGCAGAGAAGTCCAGCCGGTCTTCAGACCAAATCACTGCTTCGCCGTCGAGCAGACAGCCCGGCGGCAGCTGATCTGACGCCGCTTTGATCAAGTCCGGAGAGTACCTGGAGAGGGTTCTTGCCCTGCCGCGACCAGATGGAAGTTTCGTCCCCGTCGCGAACGATCACCGCACGGTACCCGTCCCACTTGGGCTCGTACCAGGCTCCGCCGGGTAGAGCCCCGGGACCCGGAATCTTCTCCACGGCATGGGCCAAGGCGATCTCCACAGGCGATCGCAGACCCTCCGGGAGCCTGGGATTCATGAGCCCACGATACAAGCACCCGCCGGGTGCATTTCGGGCCAATTTCTGGCCGCATTGATCCTGCTCCTTCTCAAATGCCATCCCCATTTGGATGCCCCAAGCACCCCCAGCATTGAACCGCCAGCAGCCTCATAACCCATGCGTTGACGGCCACTTGCGGATGAACTTTGATGGGCAGATGGGGACATCGAAGCGAAGGCGTCAACTGGCGGGGGGCGCCTAGGTCATTGGCTTGCTCTCTCTTGCCACGCTGGTGATGGCCTTGGTCTCCAGCCCTGATGACGGAGCGGAGGTTGCATTCCGGATTGTCTGGGTGGTCTTCGCTATGACCATGGGGGTATTTGGTGTCCTGTCTTTGCTGCGAGGAACGCAAAAGGGCCGGCCGCTGGCGTTCGAACCGTTTCGGTGGCAGCTGATCATCACCGGCCTAGTCGCGGCCATCGCAGCGACGGCGGTTGCATGGCGACTTCTGATTGTCTCCGGCAACCTGCTCTCCGTTGCGTATTTTCCCTTGATAGTCGGCGTGCTGATCGGGCAGATGTATCGGCCGGAGGGTACGCGGGCGGAATGGCTGGGAACCGGGCGGCGCCGCTCCACCAAGACGTAGCGGTCACATGCTTAGCACATGGTAAGGGGCCATTCATGCCTGGGCCAGCAGCAAGGCGGTACACCCGAGTTAGCGGGATAGGCGTCTTTGCTTCGATCTTCATCGGCGGACTAATTGCTGTTCCTTCAGGGCTGAGTCCGCTTTTGGTGATGGGAGGTCTTTCCGCGTTCTGGATGCTCGTCACATTGCCCATGGGGTTAGCGGCACGACGAGAGCGGTTGGAACGGGAACGCAACCGTTAGCCGCGCTGACCCTGCTCCTTCTCACGCACGATGGGAGTATGGGGCCATGCAACCGGAAGCGCTGATCCTTCTCATCGTCGGCCTGGTACTGGTTGGGATCTCCTCCGTCTTCGCCATTGCACATCCCGGACGAGAAGGGGAGCCGTTCGGGCCGCAACGAAAGATGATGCTCGCCCTGTGCCTTACCGGAGGTCTGTGCATTGCGGCGTTCGCCATCATCTTCATGACGGCTCTAACGGATTTGAAGACGCCAATTTAGAGCGCGACGGAAGAAGCTATTGGACAGATGCGCCGTTTTCGTAAACGGCCCTCACTATGTAGCTGACATCGGGATCGCTCGTCACCTCTAAAGAGACTTGGTCCGGTGACAGCGGATATGACGAGAATGCGCGGGTTGTACCCTCATTCAGATCAGCGCAGGTTACTTCGTCAGTGTCATGCAACAGGAGAGTTCCAGCACTGAGACAAGTCAGCTCCATATAGATGTGGGTAGCTTCCGCGGGCGGATCACCAAGCTCGATAGTCTGCGTGCCGTGAATGTGCCGAAGACCGGATCTGCGCAGTTTCATGGACGTTTGTCGTGCATAGTTATGTGAAGGCCCGAAGTAGACCGTTTGTTGGCTAAAAGCTGCAATTGTATGTTGAGCCTCAGCGCAGGGGGAATATGAACCAGAACCACAGCAGTAGAAACCGTCGCGGCGTTCATATCGCTCTGGCCATGTTCATCGCGGCGATTCTCGTTGGCTGCTCTGTTCCTCAAACATCTCCGAGTGCCACTCACGTGGCGACTAGCCCTGCCCGGCCCTCCAACTCACCCAGCGTCAGCGCTGATCCGGTAGCCGTAATGACCGTGGCGACGCCTGCTCCCGGTGCAAGGCGGATGGTTGCGCCCGGGCCGCGGGATGTTGATGCGGATGAGGCGTACACAAACGAGTTCCTGAGCCGAGCGTGGGACACCACTGAACCGAAATCGCTGGCGGACGTTTACATCGGAGACTGCCTCTTCTTCGATTATGACTACACCGCTACAACGACGGCGTTGTTCACCGTCGATTGCTCCCTGCCCCACGAAGGCGAAGTCCTCGGGATTTTCCGACACCACGAGTCCGAATATCCGGGCCAAGTAGCTCTCTGGGGCAGGGCAAGGCAGGCGTTCAGCGACGCGGCGGACAGCCTAAGGGAAGCCGGCTGGATCACCGAAGGATTCTCATACCAAGACTTAGCTCCCACCGAGGCCGATTGGGAAGCTGGGGAACGTACCGGCCTAACAATCCTGCGGCACGGAGCCAGCAACGGCCTCCTGGAAGGAAGCTATTTGGATTCGAAGCACTTTAAGACGATCGGCACCGCCAATGGATAGCAGCGGCGGCCGCCGAAACGCCGTGTGCCTACCCATGGACAGAAGCTCATCGTGCTCGTCTTAGCCAGATGACAGCGACAGTAGAGAAGGTCGCCCCCTCCATCAGAAGAATGGTCTGGGGTTTGGTCGCTGCGGCGCTTGGGATCGGATGCCTCTTGGTGGCGTCCTCACTGTCCACCTTCAGCTTCAAGGACGCGGAGGGGGTATCACTCCTGCTCGTAGTGTTCGGCATGGCGGAGCCCTGGATTTCCTTCGTCCTCTTCCTGCTGGGTGGACCGGCAGCGGTCACGGCACTATCCCTGCTGATTCCCCCGCTGGTGCGGCGGGTGCGCACGATTTGGGCCCGCAGAATCTTGGCGTCATCGGTAGTGCTCGCTGCGGTAGCAGCCGGCCTGGTGTGGTTGCTCCTTCTAGGCGTTCTGTTCCTCAGCGCCGGGGCACGAGACTATCTGACCGTCCGCTCAGCCGAGGGGCAGACGGTCATCGTTTCCCAAGACAACTTTGACGGAGACCTGGTATCGCTCTGGGTCCCGCACAGCACGTTCTTTTATCAGCCCACCAACGGCGGAAACGAACTCTCGGGGTCTGAGGCTGTGATGCAGGGCGACTGCGAGCTCGACAGTTCAGGGAACAACCTTCTGCTCGCCTGCGGCACGACGCTTCTACCGATCCAGACCGGTGAGTGACTAAAGGCGACCGGGTCAGCTCTGCTCAAACCAAAAATCATCGTTTTGAGAGAGGGAAACGTCGTTGCACCCTTTGGCTGGGACCAAGCCATCCGAGCGACGCGAACCTCGAAGTCCAGTCATCCCGGAAGATTTGCCCAGTCTCTAGTACGAGCCTGTGGCTCGACGGCCGCAGCGTTACCGTGCATACAGGCTCGAATCTCTTCCTCCGCATATGGGGCACAATGCTCCCGTGGGGTCGTAGAGCGTTCCGGTCGGCATGACGGTTGATCTGGACGAGACGGCAATGGGAAGCATCGTGAAGGTGTGCCCCGGGAAGTTGTGCTTGACGGTCACCTTCTCCTAGTCCGGTGTCCGGTGAAGGACGAAGATCCCGCCGTATGCGGACTGGTCGGATCGTTGCCTGTCGCTGTCGGTGTATTCGCTCAGCACGGCGTGGACCCGTGTGACGAGGTCTTCGGCGTCTTCCGTGGACAGGTGTAGTACAAAGCGCGAGAGGCTCGCGAGTGCGTCCGGGCCCGCTTCGATCAGCTCTTCCCGAAACGCCTCGACCGGTGCCAGGGGGCCGTCTGGACCGGCTTCGCCCAGGGCGGTATCCAAATTCCAGGACCGTCCCGTGGATCGGTACGGCTTTTCAAGTGCGCCGCTGCTTCCGGTGCGGACCTCGGCCGGTTCGAGGAACCCGGTCGAGAGCAGTTGCCGCACGTGATAGAGCATTGTTCCCGGATCCTGGCCCAGTCGGTCGGCGAGCTGCTTGTTGGTCAGTTCGTGAAGCCCGCACAGGCGCAGGATCCTCAGGCGCAGCGGATGTGCCAGCGCCTTGACCTCCCGGGCCGTCGCGGCAGGCTTCTTTCCGTCCGCCTCTACCCGTTCTGCGTCGGTCATAGACCCATCCTTTTACCGGTTTACTGGAGTCTATCGCCTTGAACTTTCTCAATCGCTGTGGAATGGTCCGCCTATGACTCCTCACGCGACGCGGGTGAAAAAGTTGAACCGTGCGCCGCTGGGCGCCTCTTACTGGAAGCTGTGGACCTCCTCGGGGCTGTCCAACCTCGCCGACGGGGTCTTCAAGATCGCGCTGCCGCTGCTGGCCATCCAGTTCACCCAGTCACCTGGCCTGATCGCCGGGCTGAGCGTCGCAGTGACGCTTCCCTGGCTTCTGTTCGCCCTGACTGCCGGAGCGCTGGCCGACCGGCTGGACCGGCGCAGGCTCATGGTCTGGGCCAACCTTGGCCGGGCCTTGCTGCCAGGTCTGCTGGTGGGCATCATTTTGCTGGATTTGGGGGCCCTCTGGGTCCTGTACATTGTCGCGCTGATGGTGGGTGTGGCCGAAACGCTCTATGACGCCTCCGCCCAGTCGATCATGCCCCAGGTGGTGAACAGGGAGCAGCTCTCGCGCGCCAACGGCCGGCTCTACGGGGTCGAGCTCATCACCAATCAGTTCATCGGGCCACCGCTGGGCGGGCTGCTGGTGGCTCTCGGCGTCGTTGCCGGTTTCGCCGTGCCGGCGGCACTGTGGCTTGCGGCCGCCGGTGGTTTGCTCCTGGTCCGGGGATCTTTCCGCACCGAACGCGAGCACAAGACGACACTGCGTTTCGACATCGTCGAAGGGCTGCGGTTCCTGCGGAACCACAGAATCCTTCGCACACTCGCGCTGATGACCGGAGTGTTCAACTTCGCATCCAGCGCCGCCTTTGCGGTCCTGGTGCTGTTCGCCGTGGGCCCGGCTTCACCGATGGGGCTGTCCGCGACGGGCTTCGGCCTGCTCTTGACGACGTCAGCTCTGGGTGCGTTCGTCGGCTCATTCATCGCCGAACGGGTGGAGGTCAGGCTCGGCAGATCGGCATCCCTGACGCTGACAATCTTCGGGGTCGCTTTGTTTGTCGGTGCGCCCGCCGTCACCGACAATCCCTATGTCCTTGGACCAATCTTTTTCGTGGGAGGCATGCTGATCGTGCTGTGGAATGTCATCACCGTGTCCCTGCGCCAACGCATCACGCCCAACCGCCTGCTCGGGAGAGTCAACAGCGCCTACCGCCTGCTGGCGTGGGGAACCATGCCGCTCGGAGCGGCAGCAGGCGGCCTGCTGGCCCAATGGCTCGGCTTGCAGACCATGTTCGCCATCATGGGAATGCTGACCCTGGCACTGATCGGGATGATGCCCATCCTTACGAACAAGGCGATCACCGCGGCCGACTTAGAATCATGAATTGCCTGGCCGTATGCGGCTGCTCGGCATCGAAAAATCGGTTGCAGAACGGGCTGTGCGAAAGGGGCTGGGGCCGGTGGTCGAGGACACACGACCCGACCGACCCGGCGGGCTGGAAGACTCCGAAGACGTCAGCGCAGTCTGGCGCGTCGGCTTCGCCCCGGACGCCTGGGCGTGGAACCACGGTTCATGCGACGATCGGAGCCATGTCTATTCATCCAGCACTCGTACTGATTGGACCTGCCGCTGCAGGGAAGTCAACGCTGGGTGAACTCGTTGCCGAA
This sequence comes from Arthrobacter sp. Y3221048, assembly GCF_059092685.1. Taxonomy (NCBI): domain Bacteria; kingdom Bacillati; phylum Actinomycetota; class Actinomycetes; order Micrococcales; family Micrococcaceae; genus Arthrobacter; species Arthrobacter sp. Y3221048. Next base: position 104,806 of record NZ_JBNHHX010000001.1, read on the forward strand.
CACCTGGGCCTCGCCTTTGTCGACATCGACGACATCGGCGAGCCGTACTATGCGGAGGTCGGCTGGAGCATCGATCGCGTTATCCGCCGGAGCGCGGAGATCGGCCGAGTTGCTGCCGAACGCGAATGGGAACCTGCTCGCGCCCACGCTGTGGCGCGAGCAACCGAAGATCATCCCGGGAAAGTCCTGGCCCTTGGTGCCGGGCACACCTCGCTCACCGACGCCGGTTGTTCCGCACACGTTAGGGCAGCCCTTGCCGACGTCGCCCACGTTGCCCTGGTCCTCCCGACAGAACACCGCAATGAAAGCCTCGCCGTACTGCGCCGAAGATCGATCGAGACAAAGGGCACCGATTGGATCAGCTCCGGGCACGACTTCCTGGCCGAATGGTTAGACGACCTTGGGACACGTTCACTGGCGACACGGATCGTACTCACTGCCAACGAGGCACCTCGGACGACGGCCGCACGCTTGGCTTCGAGCATCCATGAAACCAAGCAGTCGCGAAACGGCTGTTCCTGACGACGGTTAGCAGTCAGCATCAGTAGCGTCGAACCGCTTGACTAACCGGGGCCCGTCTGAAGGCAATCGTCGTCGGGTTGCCCGTTGACGGGAAACTGCGCACCGTCGGGCGCTCTGCGCCCCTCTAAACCGCGGTTGCGAATCTGCTCGCGTCCCAGCTCCAGGCGGCTGGCCCGGACCATCCCAGGCCGCACCGGGTGAAATCCACCATCCTGGACCGGTCAACGTCGACGCCGGCGACACGAACTGACCCTGGTGGAACCGCTTGTCGCCGAAGTGTCCGCCGACACCGCCATGACCGGAACATCCTTCCGGCACTCTGCACGCTTCATTAGAGCCAGGCCGGAACTGGATCCAGCCGCGGGAGCGCTATTCGGGTGCCATACGTGTCACCCCACGGGTGGTTCTTTCGTAGGCTCGTCTCATGAATGAATCTTCGGTGCATTACGTGTCATGCGGCATGCTAATACGCGCGGGCCGAGTGTTTCTCGTGCATCGATCACCGTCGAAGGGACGGTATCCCAATGTCTGGGACTTCCCGGGAGGTCACCTCGAACCCGGCGAGAATAGTCGTCAAGCGCTTGTGCGTGAGCTTCGAGAAGAGTTGGGCGTAGAGATCACTTTGCCTGTTGGGAATCCGCTACTGACCCGCCAAAATGCTGAGATATTCCAGGAAATATGGAGGGTTGAAGCGTGGGAAGGTGAGATCATCAATGCTGCGCCCAATGAACACGACGCCTTCGGATGGTTCAGTTTGGATGAGGCACTATTCTTGGACCTTGCCGATGACGGGTACCCAGCACTTTTCAATCAGGTGCTGACCTGATTTTGACCGGAAGGGTCCAACTGCGGACACGGCTGAGCTGTGAAGACAAGTACTGAAATTTGTTCAGCCGACTTCTGAAGACGATAAATTTTCATGACTGGGGAGAGCGGCACCTAGGTGTCGCGGTGGGGAACCGACTGGAGACTCAGTAGAGCCCCTGAGCGGTGGCGCCGAACGGCCGATCTGTTAACGCAGCGAACGCTGCAATAGCGCTGGGACCCATTGCGGGCTGTTTCAACAACGACGTTTCTGTATTCGTCGCGGGAGTCGTCACCGGCCGCATAACGGGACAGCCGATGCATTCCGCGGGTAGTGAGATGCAGAGCGGTTCCCGCGCTAACAACCGCTTTAAGCACATGGGTGAGACTTTGATCCGCGGCCCTGTAGTGAAGATGCCACCCCTCGCCGGCGTGGTTGGTCATCCTGGGATACGCGGCTGTGTCAGCCATACGCGCGTTGAGGAGCTCGGCGCGTTTCTCGGGTGTTGATTTATCAACGATGGTCAACCAGTCATCGAGTACGGCGCGGACCTCTGCGTGATCGTTGCCCGGACCCGGTGCGAACTTCATACGCATTCCGAACTCGCGCGTCCGGTGGACGAGGGCGTCCCGATCCGATGGCCAGTCGTTGACTAGTGATGCTGCGAGAAGCACGGCTCTGGCTCCCGCACAACACATTCTTCAGTAAATCCAAAGGCGAAGGGACGAAAATGAAGCATGGTCGCGTCCGAAGCACCCACACGCGCTCCGAAGAGCAAATTAGAGCGCATCTCTAACCACGCCATTTGGTGGGTACCCATGGTGGCTTTGCTGCCTGCCAATATTCTGCTGCCGAATGCGGACTTGGGCGCCCGAATCTTATCCAGCCTCGTAGTAGTCGTACTCGTCGAGGCCCTGCTGCTCGTCGTCGTGAGACGCGACAAACGCAAGCGCCTGACCGCGGATATCGAAGAACACGGGATCATCGACTGCCTCCTCCGCTATCCAAATGCTGTGCCCGGGTCACTGCGCGACCGGTGGGCGCCCGGGTCAGCTCAGCTCAAACCAGGCACGATCGTTTTCCGGGAAGGCAACATCATTGACCCCTTTGGCTTGGACCAAGTCATCGGAGCGCCCCGAATCCTCGAAGTGCAGTCATGCCCCGAGCAACGGGCGCTGTCTCCGCAGAGGCGGAAGGAGCTCCGAAGGGACCAGCGCGTGGTGAGTATCCGGACCAACGACGGTGAAGTGGAACTGGCAGCGGATGAGATGAGCCTCAAGTCCTTGGACCGGCTCGTCTACGGAACAGACCATGGCAATTAGGTCGACTTCCGCCAGCGGGCGCTGCACTGTGGCTTGGACCGCCCGTCTTGACGACCACCTGTACGGGCCGAGCGCCTTGAGCACCACGCTTTAGGGGCTAGCAACGAGCTCCACCGAGTAGCCTTCCGCTTTTTCATATAGCTGCCTCAGGTATCCGCCATGCCATTCCAGCCACAACGCGTCCGCTGCCCGCGTCACCTCTTCGACACGGCCTTTCCGGACTGGCTTCCCATCCTTTCGGATCTGTACGTGCTGGCCCGTCAGTTCTTTCCAGTTGTCCACCGTCATGGGAGACCTTTCCTCTCAATCTTGTGCAGTTTTCTTGACTCATATCGGGTTTTAGGCTTCCGTCGCTTAGGGGATGTCGCCCTCGTTCCGCAACATCCCCTGCTGGCCACGTCCCTGATGCGGGGCGTGCCGGACCCCGCCGACAACTGCGCGCAGTAAGGATCAGGGGTAGAGCCCGCGGGTCAGGTGCGCCTGTGCCACACGCTCGACGGCCGTCACTGTAGCGGCTTCGCGTAGGTTCAGGCCGCGCTTTGACGCAATGGACAAGACGTTCTCCCACGCCGCCAACATTCGGTGTTCCAGCTTTTCTTCAACTTCGGCAGCAGTCCACCAGTAGGCTTGATTGCCCTGCACCCACTCGAAGTAGGAGACAATGACGCCGCCGGCGTTGGCGAGAATGTCCGGGACAACGAGCACGCCCTTGTCCTGCAGAATGACGTCCGCCGCCGACGTGGTGGGGCCGTTGGCGCCTTCCACGATGACCTTGGCGCGCACCTTGTCGGCGTTTCCGCCGTGCAGCACGCCTTCTACTGCTGCGGGGACCAGCAGGTCCACCTCAAGCTCCAGCAGCTCATCCGAAGCGATGGCACCTGCGCCGGCGAAGCCGACGACGCTGCCCGTCTCCTTAACGTGGTCTTGCAGGGCACGGATGTTCAGACCGTCAGCATTGTGGATGGCCCCATACTGGTCGCCCACAGCCACTACCCTGACTCCGGCATCGGCAAGGAACTCTGCAGTTCCGGCTCCCACCTTGCCAAAGCCCTGAACAGCCGCGGTGCTCTGCCTTTGATCAAGCCCGGCGTGGGCAAGCGATGCCAGAGCGACGTGCACGACGCCCTTGGAGGTGGCGCTCGAACGGCCGAGGGAACCGCCAACGCTGACAGGTTTGCCCGTCACTACGCCCGGAACCGTGTAGCCGACGTTGACCGAATACGTGTCCATCATCCATGCCATGGTCTGTTCGTCGGTGCCGATGTCGGGCGCCGGCACGTCCTTCTCAGGGCCGATGATAGGCAAGATTTCACTGGTGTAGCGGCGCGTTACGCGCTCCAGTTCCTGCTGTGAGTAATTCCGCGGGTCGATAGTGATCCCGCCCTTGGCGCCGCCGTAAGGAACGTCCAGCAGCGCGCATTTCCACGTCATCCACATCGCCAGTGCACGCACTTCGTCCAACGACACGTGGGGGCTGAAACGCAGTCCCCCTTTGGCAGGTCCCCGGGAGAAGTTATGTTGCACGCGGTAACCGGTGAGAACCTCAACGCTGCCGTTGTCCCGGCGCAGGGGAATGCTCACGGACAGTTCCCTGCGCGGTTGGGCCAGCAGTTGGTGCAGCCCTTCGCTGTATCCCAGCGTACGGATTGCTGAAGCAAGCTGCCTATGGGCGTTCTCCAGTGGTCCCACGTCCTGACTGGGAGCCGGCGCGCCTCGCCCGGATTGTGCGGCTGATGGAGATAAGACAGGCGTCGTCATTGACAGATTCCTTCTTGGCGTAGGTTTCAGTGAGTGCGTATGTGACGCTACAAGGGCGCGCGGGGGCCGTCAGTGTGCGACTGCACAATGCGGCGTGACACAACTAGCAGCTTCAACAGCGCCCGCGGCCTTACCACTGGACTGGACGGTCAAAAGATGCCCACGCCGCTTCGCCGCCTGCCTGAACCAGATCAACGGCGCGGCCAGGACAACCCACATTTTCTTGACCTCAGCACCGCCAACGCAATCGTGACCTTGCTAGCGGGCAGCTCCATGGTGGTCGTCGCCGAAGAGTGAGAGGGGTTGGAGGTCCGCTCGTCCAACCCCACTCAAATCCGGGGTCACTTGCCGGAAGCGGTTATGGACGTGTTCGTGCAACAGGAAAGGCACAGCGAAGGCCCGGCACATCTGGGCGTCCATTTACCGGGTGCATCCTCGGACCGTGTCACTGATCCGGGCTCGGATTGGCGTGCGAAACCCTGGGAGCTGCACCTGCCAGAGGGAACTTGGCCCCAGAGGGAACTTGGCCGTTTAGATCTTCTGCGGGAGCTCCGGCGGTCGGTGCAGTCAGCGACTGTCGCGGGTTTGAAATTCCTCATCGAGCTCAAAGTGCCGGAACTCCGTCTCTGGGCTGGGTTCGCCGTCAGCAATGACCTCGTAGTCGAGCTGACGCTGGATCTGGCTGTCCAGGACCTGTAGCTGCCGATCCATGACCACGGCCAGGTCCTCAGGAAAGTGTTCCTCTGGGGTTAGATGCAGCTTGTCAGTCATGGTGCCTCCGTGCCGGGTGTGAAATCTGGGCTGCACTAATACTACGGGTGGCGGAACGGCCCGCCCCTGCCGGTGGCATGGAGGATGGTGACGGTGCGGCGTGCTCGTTCGTCAGTGAGGAGTCACTGCTAGCTGAGGAGGGCGTTCTTCTGTCGGGACTTCGTTTTGGAGCTCTGTCCGCAGTTTGTGCAGGTGATGATCAAGTTCTTGGATGTTGTGAAGACGGGAATGAAGAACACGGTGAGTTTGGTGGCGCGTTCCTGCAGGTGATGGTGGACGAACCGGCCGCAGTACTGGCACGTCGCCATCCGTCCGGGCAGATCGCGAAGGGCGGTCTTAAGACCGAAGAGAAGAAACATGGTGTGTGCCTTTCAAAGGTTGTTCCCGGTCTGTCCCGGGTGGTGTGGGCACCGCGAGGTGGTTCTCCTTATCTCCTGGCAGACGTAGCCGCCCTTCCCAAGATAGTAAGCATACTTGCTGATTGCCTGCTTAACGCAGAGCGAAAAAATTCGAGGGCACTCAGGTCTGGTCGTTAGCCGCTGCGTGCAACCATCGAAATCGTCACCGTCGGCCGTCGCCGGGACCCGACCCCCGTGGCCGACAGACTCGTGGCCGTGCCCCTGCAGCACAGCTGCTGCCGAGCCGTTCGCATTCGGCCGCAGCACCACGATGACAGCGAAGTGCGGACACGCCCAGCCTGGGCGGTTCGCGGTCGGCTATATGGCAACGCCCCGCACCTTCGGAGTGCGGGGCGTCGGTTCGAGCAAGTGTTAGAGCGGGTGAATGTTCTCGGCCTGCAGTCCCTTTTGTCCCTGGACGACGTCGAACTCAACTTTCTGGTTTTCTTCCAGGGAGCGGTAGCCGCTCGCGGCGATGGCCGAGAAGTGTGCGAACACGTCCGGCCCGCCGTCGTCCTGGCTGATGAAGCCAAACCCCTTTTCGGCGTTAAACCATTTGACGGTGCCTGTTGCCATGCTGATCTTTTCCTTCTGGAACGGCAGCGCCGACTCCCCCAACGGGAGCTGCCCGCGACCGCCCACCTTTAACCTAAGTGAGCGCTGGACTCGCAGCAAGAGCCAACTACGGGCCGGCAACTGCCATCCGTATCTTTCGAGATCCTGGAAGGTGAACCGGAGCCACTGACCCCCGGGACAATGGACCGCCCCGAAGACGATCACCTGAGCCGATAAAGCCCCGTCAGTACACGCCTCCGTCCACTACTAGTGCTTGGCCGGTCATATAGGTGGAACCGTCCGAGGCGAGGTACACCACGATGGGCGCGATTTCCTCCGGTGTTCCCTGACGGCCCATGGGTACGACCTGTTTGACGATGCGTTCCTGCTCCTCCGCACCACCCATAAACTCGATTGCGGGCCGGTTGAACGGAGTGTCGATCCATCCAGGGCAAACACTGTTAACTCTGATGCGGTAAGGCGCGAGCTCCGGGGCTAATGCCTTCGTGAAAGCCACTATGGCGCCTTTGGAGGCGGAGTAGGCAGTCAAGCCAGCACCTCCCTTCACGGCAGCCAGCGACGCCATGTTGATGATCGACCCGCCTCCCTGTTCGCGAAGGACAGGTACGGCATGCTTGACTCCGAAGAAGCATGAACGGGGGTTGACCGCCATGAGCAGGTCCCACTGATCCTGCTCGAAGCCGGTGATGGCACCCGAGCGCTGGGCCCCTGCATTGTTGAACAAGACGTCGAGACCACCCAGCGTCTCTGCGCCTTGTTTTACGAGCGCCGCTACGTCGCTCTCTCTGGTGACGTCAGTGCGGACGAACTCTGCTGTGCCGCCCTGACTGCGGATCTCCTCGACCACACGCCAGCCGTTGTCCTCGTTAATGTCGGCCACAACGACGGCCGCACCTTCTTGAGCAAACGCTCTGGCGGTGACCGCCCCGATGCCCGTTGCTGCCCCTGTGATGATCGCCTTTTTCCCCTGGAGCTGCATGCATTCCTCCTAGGAGGTGAGGGCCGCGAGCGCGGCGGCTGCAATCTCGTCGTCTTGGTCAACGGTTCCCCCGGCGACTCCGACGCCACCTACGACGTCCCCCGCGATCTCCAGGGGCCGTCCCCCGCCGAACGTAACGAGTGGGCGCTGGTGTGTGTACTCAAGCCCGTAGAGGGGTTGACCTGGCTGGGTCAAAGGTCCGATGTCCTTCGTAGCCATCTTCATCGAACACGCCGTGTAGGCCTTCCCCACCGAAATCTCGGTGCTAGCCAGGAGCGCTCCGTCCTGCCGCGCGAACGCAATCAGTTCACGTCCGGAGTCGACGATGGCCACGCTGGAGGGGGACCCGATCTCCGTGGCCTTGTCAAGCGCCGCTTCCAGCGCCTGCCGTGCTTGCTCGTAACTCATTCCCATCGGTTTCTCCTTGTCATCGAATGAGGTCACTGCCATGGGCCGCAGCCCGAGGGCGAGAGGATGACGTCTTACTCCTGGGGCAGTCCCGGACGCACATGGGTGCGCTCACGGGAGACCAGTGCCCGGTCACGGTCCTTAAACCGACCCACCGTCTCGCGCGTGAACAGTGCAATGATGATTGCCGAAATGATAGCGACCGCCACCAGGAAGTAGAGGCCGTAGAAGTATCCGGTTTCACTTTCAAACCCGCCGCCGAGTCCAATCAGCCATCCGAGGACGAGCGGGGAGACGCCTCCTACATAAAGGAAGAACAGAAGAATCGAGTTCGCCGTCCCCATGGCACCCGGCTCTGCCGAGTCCGAGCCGAAGGCGTAAAGGACGGGGAAGATGGCATTCGTCGCAAGACCTGCGATGAGCTGCACCACGATCAATACGGTCAGGCTCACTGCCGAAAACCGCAGAAGGTAAAGGCCTATCGCCAGCCACACAAATGCGATGATGAGGCTCAGCTTTCGGCCGATGTAATCGGAGACAACACCCCAGAAAATCTGCCCTATACCGCCGGTGATCGTGAACACCGCACTGTACGCGGCGGCTTCCGCGAAACTGAAGCCCCCTACGAAGGCGATGTACTGCGGCAGCCAGAAGCTGATCCCGGTATAGATCATGATCCCGAACATCGATGCCAGCGCGGGAACCAAGATGTTCGGATTGGCCAGGCTTCGGCGCAGCGCACCGGGTTCGGCGTGACGCTGCTCGGCGCCGGCCCCACCGGCCAGAGGCTTCGTCAGCCCGGCGGCCTGGGTGTCGTTTTCGAACTTTTGATAGCGCTTCGGAGAGCTATACCACCACCAGCCGATCCAAATGGGGATCATCGCCAGCGGAATGATGAGGAATACATACCGCCAGTTCTCCGGACCGAAGGTGGCCAGAATCGCGCCGGTGGCGATGGCCCCCAGGCCGGTTCCCCAAGGGTACGCCGCATGCTGTATCCCGAGCGCCAGGCCCCGTTTTTCCACGGGGTACCACTCGACCATAGACGTGACCTCGACCGCTTCGCCAGCACCGCCGAAGGCGTTCTTGATCGACTGGATGACGACAACGTGCCAGATCGTCTTCGTGAGGGCGACTATGCCCGTGAGAATGGAGAACACGAAGTATCCAGCCGCGACGATCGCGTTGCGGTATTTGCGTGCCCAGCCATGCCCGCCCCGATCGAACCAGGCGCCGGCGGGAATCGCGACCAATGCCACAGCTACCGTCACGATCGTACTGACGACGCCGGCCTCCTCCGGCGTTAGGTCGAACTCTTCGACCATCGGGGGCAGGACGTAGTAGAAGATTTGGCGCGTATTCGCGTTCATCGCATATACGAGCCACAGGAAAATGAGCGCTCCAACTGCTGTTGCCGGAACGCGGCCCCGATTCCTGGGACCTTCCTGCGCCGGCCGGGTGGCCGACTGGTCCTTGTCTGCCATTTCGCCTTCTCCTCTCCAATCAGGCTGTCACCGTAGTGGTATTGGCGCTTTGCAATGGCCTTGGTCCTGGGAGGCCGAATTCGCTGTTCATGCCGGCACCAGAGCCAACGGGCGGACCGGTGATCCTGTCACGCCGACCATCTTGAGCGGAAGGCACAGGAAGATGAATTCCTGTTTGCCGGAGGCAGCGAGCTCCTCGAGCTGCAGGTTCTCGATGATGTAAATCCCGTTGTGGACAATGAGGACCACGTGTCCCGGCAGGCTTCCGTGCTGAGGGTCCGGTTGCACGGTGTCCCATGCAACGTTGTCAGCTCCTACAGCCTGCACCCGATGATCCGCGAGCCACTCTGAGGCTTCAGCGGAAAGGCCGGCGCTTTTGAGATATTCCTCCGGTTCGTTCCATAGGGACCCGCTGCCTGTGCGGACGAGGACGACGTCGCCCGCGCTCACCCAAACATGCTGCTCTGAGGCGGCCGCCTCCAGCTCATCCGCCGCAACGACTGTGCCGGCCGGAAGCCGGTCCACTCCGCGATGCCGCGGGATGTCCACCAGCACGCCGCGGGCGATCATGGGGGCTATTGTCTCCACCCCAAGTTCCGTGAAACCGGTCGAGGTCTGCGTGGTGGCGTCAGCCCGCTGGCCTCCGAACATTCGCATGTCGACCGCCTGGTGGCAGAGTGCATCGATATGTGTGCCGGCGTGCTCTGCGGTGATGATCAATCCGGAGGCACTGGTCCTGGCCTCGCCCAGCCCGGTTTCATGGCGTCGGTGGAGTGTGTAAACGAATCCGGGACGGTGCGCGGCAAAAATTGGCGCACCGGCATAACGGGGCTGTTCAAGGTCGTAGAACGTGGCCTGATTAAGCGTCGCCAGCAGCGAAGCCACCGGGGAAGCAATCATGTCATCGCCCGCCCTGTGCCAGGTTCCGAGCTACGCAACCGTGCCGGAAAATCGTTCACCAGACAGGACATGGGAGCCACCCATCACGTCTTCTCCGATAACTCGTCAGCGAGAAGCCGGCCCCCCTGACCCCAGCTCCCCGGATCGATCTCATCCAAGAGGACCACTACTCTTTCCCTCTTTGAGCCCAAAACATCCACCACGGCGTCGGTTATGGACTCGATGAGCCTGCGCTTGTCCTCCGCGGACCGGCCCGCCCGCATATGGACCTGTACGACCGGCATCTTTCCAACCTTTCAGCGATGAGGAACTTCGGCGCCCGCCTTCACCCCGGTCTCCGCCCGAAGATGATCAGCAGCCATATAGGCCAGCGCATAGATCGTCAACGTGGGGTTATAGGCGCCGTACGTTGGGAACTGTCCTCCCCCGAGAACGAAGAGGTTGGGCACGGAGTGGCATTGGCCGTAACGGTCCACAACCGAGGTGCCCGGATCATCGCCCATCCGATGGGTACCTACCTCGTGGGTGGACACATGGTAAGGCGGCGCGGTCGGTGCCTCCCACCACTCAAGCATTCCCATCTCACGTGCGATTTCGCGCTTCTTGCCGATGATGAACTCCACGTCCTGTTCGTCGCGCGACGTCCAGTCGTGGGTGATCCGCAGCGCCGGCTGACCGAACGCGTCCTTAACCTTCGGATCCAGGTCGCAAAAGAACTCTTCACGGGGGAACGTCGCGGTCTGGTGGTACATGCTGAAAGTACGCCGGTAATTATCCCGCATCCAGTCCTTGAACCCCTGCCCAAATTTCGGTGCCGAGTCCGGCATATTCCGGGTGGCTTCCACCGGCTGCACATCCCCGCCAAAGCCGATAATCGGGCTGCCCCAGACCGCGCCGTGACCGGAGACGAGCTCGGAGGTGTAGTCATCAACCACGCTGGTCGCAACCGCCGGACCGGCGAACGGGTTAGTCCAGTCCGGAAGCGTGCCGGTAAACCAGCCGTAGTTATGCGTCATGAAGTACTTGCCGACGACGCCGTTTCCGTCGATGCCCGAAGCCAATAGCAGCCGGGTGTTCTCCAAGGCGTATGCCGAGAGCACGACGTAGTCGGCGTCGATTTCGCGTTCCTGTTCCCGCACGAGATCGATGTATCGCACACCGGAGGCCCGCCCGGTCGCATCCCGCTTTACCTCAAAAACCCGCGAATACGGGCGGATCTCGAGGTTGCCCGTTTCGAGAGCCTGCGGAAGGAGGGCGACCGCACTGCTGGACTTTGCGCCAACGTGGCAGGGGTAGTCCCGGCAGAATCCGCAGTACACGCAAGCGCTTCTTCCCTGGTACTCCACGGAGTTGACTGCTGCAGGAGCAGGGAAGGGGTGCAGGCCCAGCCGCTTCGCTGCCTCCGAAAATGGTTTGTCGCCCGCCGTCATGCGCAGCGGCGGCATGGGATATTCCCGCTTCCGCGGCGGTTCGAACGGGTTGCCGCCCTCCTGAATTTCCCCGTTGAGATTACCTGCCTTGCCCGCGACTCCGATCTCGTACTCGGCGCGCTCGTAATACGGTTCAAGTTCGTCATAGCCCATCGGCCAATCAACGATGGCGGTGTCCGCCACAGCTTCCGCGCCTAAACGCTCGGTCAGCGTAGTCCGCAGGCGCAGCTCCGCGTCGCGGAACCGCCACGCCCACGCGGCCCAGTGGATCGTCCCCCCGCCGACCCCGATGGAGGGAGGCACGAACAAAGGGCCGATCGCGAGTGGTCCGGCCGACCATGGTAAAACGCTTGCGGCACCCTCCTTGGAGGGCCGCCACGTCACCGGGTCGCTGACCATATTGGGGGAAATTTCCTGCCGGACGAAGTACCGCAGCTCGTCGTGCTTGACCTCGACATCTTCATCCACGTAGCGCGGGCCCTTTTCAAGGGCCACAACCCTCATGCCTGCTTGCGCCATCTCTTTGGCCATAACCCCGCCGGCTGCCCCAAGGCCGACGATCACAATGTCCGCACGCTCAGCCATGGTCCGGCTCCCCTTTACGCTGCTCTCGCTCATGCCGCAGGTCCTGAAGGGTCACGACAGGCAGGGCCGAGGCATCAAACCCGTATTCCATCTCGCCTTCGCCGTACCCCCAATGGGCGCCCGGAAATCCCAGTAAACGCCACCCGACGGCGTTCCTGTTGCCCCCGTAGACGGGGTCTCCGAATGTCCCCTCAACCACATGCTGCCTCACCACCGCGAAAAAATACGGCAGCAATCCGAGGTCGGTCGTCTCCGCCCCGTCGGATTCCGCGCGTTCTGCACCCACCGCGCTATCCAGCCCGCTCCCTGCAAGCTGTTCCAGGACGGCATTCTGCTCTCCGTCGTCCAGCTCGACAAACGTACGCCCCTGTCGCTGGACGCAACTGCCATCAAGGGCAGCCAGGCCGGCACGGTACAACTTCTGCAGGTTCCGGTAAGGGCCCGCCAGAGCGCGGTCAATATAGATAACCGCTCCGGCTTCCTGAGCCCCCGGATCTTCCTCCGACCCCGGTATTATCAGTCCGGCCAGCGCATCGATGGTCTCCGCCTCATGCGTGTTGAGGAAGGTAACCGCGCCCCGAGATCCATCCTTCGCGTCCATAGAACGCCTCCTTCGGCGTCGCCCGCGTCAGATCGCGAGATGCGCCAACGCGATGGTTGCCTCAGCGCCACCAGGGAAGACCCGGACGAAGGTTTGCGCCGCTGCAAACAACATCCCCGCAACTGCGCACCTATCGGTATGTCCAGAATTTTCCACCCCCTAATTACCCAGTGTCAACGGGAGTGCTTCGGCTCCTCAAAGGTGCCCGCATAGCGGCGCGTCGGCGCGGTCTACGCTCGGCTTTTGCAGCGGCGGGAAGAGGGCAAAGGAGATGGAACGCCGAGCGGCTTGTCCGGGTCGGCGCCTGTCATCAGTCGTGCTCGGGCTGCCCGGGCGTGGTGTGGCCAGCGTGGTTGACGGCTTCCTGAATCAACCGGTTCAGGTGGTTGTCGCTAATCGAATAAATGACTTTGCGCCCTTCCTTGCGGGCATTGACAAGGCCGCTGAGGCGCAGCTTTGCCAAGTGTTGACTCACGATGGTGCGGGCAGATCCCGTCGCCGCAACCAGCTCCGCAACACACGCTGGTCCGGCGGTCAGGACCAATAGCAGGTGCAACCGCGTGGGTTCTCCAAGCATCCGCAGTGTCTCAGCGGCACCCTCAAGCTGGTCCCGGTTTAGTGCGACCGGGTGCCCGTGACTCGGTGCCCGCACGGAGTCGATCATGGTGCTTGCTTTCCTCAAGTCAAGGCGGCTGCCTCAATCCCTGAGAGGCGGACCTGCTCCTGATAATGCCATTATCTCAACCAGGGACTTCGGTGGCGGGCCGCCGAGCGATGCAGCAGCCTCACGGTCGACGCCACATCCTTGAAATCAGGCTCTACTCAACAGGTCTACCGGAGGGGCAGGTTCGCGGGTTGTCGGCGCGGGATTGGCCGCCGTTGCCCCGCGCTGCTGTTATTTGGGCTGCTCGAGCGTCCCTGAGCGTGCCGCAGGTTCTTTACGGAGAGTCTCCGGGTCCTTCGTCCTGCACCTGGTCGCGGGATTCATCCGCCCGCTCGGCGTCCGCGTCCGCGGCGACGGCGTTGGCAATGAGGTCCATGCGGTCGGCCGGGGTAAGACTGTCATCCTGCTGATACTCTTCGATGTTTTCGCTGACGGCGCCTTCGTCGCCAGGCTGAACGTTTTCAGTCATTACTGCTCCTGATCCGGAGATTCTTTGGTTACGGATTGCCAGGGGATCGTCAGGGGGTCCTGAAGATAGTCCGCATAGTCCGCGTCGACGGCCAGCACTTCTTCCCAGGCGCCCTCATCCGGCGCGTAGTACGGATTCCTATCACTGTCGCCTATCCGGCACACGTCCACAACCCCATCGCCGCGAGCCCAAACTAACCCGGACCTCGCTGGGCCGTTGTCGCGCTGAACGCCCTACTGAAGCGGGGCAGCGGGCGTAGCCTTGGCCCATACACTTCCCTGGCTTCAGAAGGTAAGACAATGGCCATTCCTGCCAAGACGTTAAAGCCCGCCGCCATTGGCCGGGTTGTTTCAGTGACCACGGCCGACGGGGACGAGCATGTCGGCGTCCTGACCGCATTCCACCGGAAGCAGGACGGCGATCATTTCCTGGTTTACCTGCAGGGAGTTCCGCAACCGGTGTTAGTACACGCCGAAGGGTCGGTCTCGGTTCACCAGCGGGTGGTCTAGCAGCCGCCCTGCGAACAAGCGGCACAGCGACCAGAGTATTGGCTTCGATCTGAAAACCGGGGCGGCTGGATACCTTGCACCAGTTGGCCACCGTCAAGGCCTACCGCGGGGCGCGGTCCCTGCGCCCGACGGCACACACGTAACTCTCGCTCAGAAGCCTCGACGGGACAGCTTTTGCTAGTGCCGGAAAGCGGTCCTGTCAATGCTTTTGGGCGCATTCCGGCCTTTCACATCCATCACAAAATGATGCCCGTGTCACATTTCGACAGCGATCGAAAAGCGTCGGAAAAAGGGGTTGAGTCGTGGCCGATTAGCCGTACGCTAAGACCACCTCACTGGTCGCGGCGGCGCACGAAAGCCGCCTCCTTGAGGTAATTCGTCTGCAGGTTTCCAGTGGCGGCGTCGGGGGACGTCCGGGCCCTGCTGAGGGGGACGGGGGCTACGGGTGGAGCAAGAGGGTCGTGATCCAGGGGGCGGCGGGATCCGCGACGCCCGAAAACCAACTGCCGGGCAAACACCGGCTCCTCCGGGCCGGGTCGCCGCCCACATGCGGAGCGGGGCGAAACCGTGGTGGCGCCGTCGGAAGGACACCGTCGGGCTGGACGAGCTGCTGCAGCAGACGGGCCAACCGGAGCGCAGGCGCGGCGTCGTTGTACGTTTCGCCGGGTGGATCGGCGCGGTCGCGGTCGTTGCGCTCAGCGCCGGATCCCTGATGGCCCCGGGAGCCATCGCCTTCTCGGCAGCCACGGATTCCGTGCTGGACCTGTGGGACGGCCTGCCCGCCGAGCTTCCGCTGGACACCGCCTTGCCGCAGCATACGGTCCTGCTGGACAAGGACGGCAAGGAGTTTGCCCGCTTCTACAGCGAGAACCGGATCGACGTGGGCCTGGACCGGGTCTCGCCGACGTTTTTGGACACGCTGCTCTCCACCGAGGACTCCCGGTTTTACGAACATCACGGCGTGGACCCCATGGGCGTCACCCGCGCGATGGTGAGCAACTCGGTGGGCGGCGAGCGCCAGGGCGGCTCCACCATTACCCAGCAGCTGGTACAGAACATCCTGGTCAACAATGCCCGGGATGAAACCGAGCAGTCGGTGGCGGTGGGCGAAACGTATAACGCCAAGATCCGCGAGGCCAAGTACGCCGTCCAACTGGAGAAACGCCTGAACAAGGACCAGATCCTCAACATGTACGTCAACGCCGTTTACTTTGGCAACCGCGCGTACGGAATCCAGGCGGCGGCGCGCATCTATTTCAATACGACGGCGGCCAAGCTCACCCTGCCCCAGTCGGCCCTGCTCGTGGGACTGCTCAAGGGACCGGTCCACTACGATCCGGTGAAGTACCCGGATCGCGCGCTCGACCGCCGCAACACGGTGCTGAATGTGCTCGAGCGGCACGGTGCGATCACGGCGGAAGAAGCCGCAGCGGCCCGCGAAAGCGGGCTCGGCCTTGACCTGGGATCGGTGCCCTCGGGCTGCGGTGGCTCCGAGTACCCGTTCTACTGCGATCTGGTCCGGGATGAAATCCTCACCGACCCTGCCTTCGGCAAGACCCAGGAAGAACGCGGGGACCGGCTCTCCCGCGGCGGCATGACCCTGACCACGGCCTTGGACCGCAGGGCCATCGACGCGGCGGAAAAAGCGGTGCGCAAAGCGATGGGCAACAAGAACCGCGCGGCGCTGGGCACCGCCGTCGTCGAACCCGGCACCGGGCACGTTACGGCAGTGGCGCAGAACCGTTCCTGGGGCGAGGGCAAGGGCAAGACCGAGGTGGTCTTCGCCGACAGCGCCTTCCAGGTGGGGTCGTCGATGAAGCCGATCGTGCTCGCCACGGCGCTGTCCCAGGGAATTTCGCCGCGCCAGAAGCTGCTGGCCAACGGCCCCTATTACTCGGCGCTGGATAACCCGCCGGGCGGCTTCCACAACTACGGCTACCAGAACTATGGCTACATCAACGCCTATCAGGCCGTGCGGGCTTCGGTGAATATCTACTTTGTGCGGTTAATCGAGCGCACCGGTGTGAAGGAAGTCGCCGAGTTCGCGGAAACCCTGGGCATCACCTCGATACCCGCCAACAAGCTCCATGGGCGGGAGGCATCGCTGGCGCTCGGCTCCTACGAAATTTCCCCGCTGGAGATGGCCAACGCCTACTCCACCTTCGTCAGCGGCGGGGTGCTGTGCCGCCCGGTCACCATCACCGCCGCCATCCGCAGCGATACCGGGGAGAAGCTCCCGGTCCCCGCCTCGAACTGCCACCAGGCCATCGATCCCTCGGTCGCGGCCACGGTGGCCGACGCGCTTCAGGAACCGTTCCACCCTGCCGGCACGCTGGGCGCCTTGGGCATGCCGAAGGGCCGCCCTGCCGGAGCGAAGACAGGTACCACCAATGACTTCGCCGCGAACTGGATCGTTGGTGTCACCCCGCAGTATGCGACGGCGGTGTGGCTCGGCGACCCCCGCGGCGGGGCCCAGTACCCGCTGAAGAAGGTGCACGCCTACGGCAAAACCTTCTACGACCTCACCGGTTCCGAACTGGCCGGCCCGGTGTGGAAGGACACGATGGAAGGCCTGCACAAGGGCCTGCCCGCCGAACCGATGCCCGAGGCCGACCCGCTGACCACCAGCATTGCCGCGTCCCGGTCCATGCCCGACCTGCGCGGACTGGGCGTCAACGAGGCGATCACGGTGCTGCTGCGCAACAATCTGGTGCCCGTGATCGGGAAGGAAACGGCCAAGCCGGACCCCCGGGTGGGTAAGGACGTGGTCACCGCACAGTCGGCACCGCCGGGCAGCAGGCTGACGTTCCGGCAGGAAGTGACCGTCACGCTCAGTGCCGGCAGCAACACCGCCATCACCGTTCCCGACGGGTCGTAAGGAGCCACGATGTCTACCTTCGAGAAACATCCGGCTCTTGCCCTGGCCACCGGTGCGCTCTGCCTGGCTTCGCTCACCGCGTCCGGGCTGGCCGCGCTGCAGGCATCCGGCATGCCGATGTTCTTTACCGAGGAGCAGGCTCCGGCGGTTGCCGAACCTGCCTCGCCGGCGGCGATCACCGCGGTGCTCACCGACAGCCCTGCCTCCACCTCATTGACCGGGCTGCTGGGCGAACCGCCCAAAAAATGGAAACCGGAGGGTCCGATGGAGCGCGGAGTTGCGCTGCCGGTGCCCTATGCGTGTGACATCGGTACGGCTCCCTCGGTCGCGTTGTCGCGTTCATTCAGGGTGGGCAACGAGAGCGTGCAGGTGCTCGCGGCCGCCTACACCGCCGGCCTTGGCGCCGAAGCGATGGACAAGCTGGTGGACAACGCGGCCGACTGCGCCGGGCCGGCGATCGGTGTCCGCGGCGAGGAACTGGCCGGCCCCGGCGTCCAGGCCCACCGGGCCTACACCACCAAGAACGGCCACGGCGCCATGCAGGTGCTCACCTTCCGGCGCGGGGACGTGATGGCCTTCGTGGTGGGAGAGGCATCCGCCCCGCTGGAGAAACTGGCCAAGCGACTGGACAAGAAGCTGGCGGGCGCGCTCGCGGACGTCTGTGCCGACCAGGAATCCACAGCCGGCGACGCTGCCCGGTCCCCCTGGTCGACGGCCGGTTACAAGCCGCTCACGGTCACCAGCACTGTGTCCATCCGCGCCGTCCCGCTGCCGAAGGCACCGGCCGACGCCGACTACGAAGCCGTCTCCTTCCCGGCGCCCGATCTGAAGGTCAAGCCGGCCAAGCCGGCGGCCGTGCCGGTCTATCCGGTCTGGCCTCTGATGCCGGAGGCGCGGGAGCTCCCCCGGCCGCCGAAGAGCCCTGCGGAAGAGCCTGCCAGGTCGGCGAAGGTTCACCTGCTGACCGAGGACGCCACCGGGCCGGGCTGCGGCTGGGAGTTCACCGGCATGTCCCCGGTGCCTTTTGACGCCAGGGAAGCAGCCGCCGCCAACCGGGAACGTGTCCACGCCACAGAGTCGAAACTCGCCGCCGGCGCCAGGAAATGGCAACAGAGCGTGCTGGACTATTGGGCCGCCTACGACCGATACCGGACCGATGTGAAGGAGTACAAGGACTACGCCGCCGCGGTCGCCAAGGTGAACAAGGAGTGGGACAAGATCGCGGCGCGGTGGAACGACTACTGGGCCGAATACGCCGTCTACCAGCAGGCGCTGGCGGAGCGCTCGGCATTCTTTACCCAGCAGGACAATGCACGGGCCGATTACCGGAACGCGCTGGCGCAGTGCGAAGCGGACAACCGGAACGCGCAGCAGGAGTACAAGAAGGCGCAGCAGGAGTACGAGAAGGCGATGGAAGAGTACCGCAAGGCGGTGGAAGAAGTCGAAGAGAACAGGGGCAACGAAGACGAGGAGGAGCAGCAGCCCGAAAAGCCCACGTCGCCCCAGGAGCCCTCGCGGCCCGAGCCCGCGGATTGCGACTCGATAGGCGCGCCCGCCATCCTGGATTGGGCGCCACCGGCCAAGCCGGTTGCCCCGACACCCCCGGCCGATCCCCGCCCTGTGGGCCAACGCTGATCCAAGGGCACCGGTCCCGGCGTGGCCGCGTTGAGCCCGCTGTGCCGGAAGGGAAGGCTCCCGCTGGCTTTGGCTAGAGTGGTGGCATGGTTGATTCCACCGCCACCGCCGCCACTGCCACCACTGCTCGCGCTGCCGCCACGGAGCACCTCGGCGCCGATGGAAGTGCAGTTCCGGACGCCTACTACGTCCGCCTGG
Organism: Arthrobacter sp. Y3221048; assembly: GCF_059092685.1. Taxonomy (NCBI): domain Bacteria; kingdom Bacillati; phylum Actinomycetota; class Actinomycetes; order Micrococcales; family Micrococcaceae; genus Arthrobacter; species Arthrobacter sp. Y3221048. The sequence goes on from NZ_JBNHHX010000001.1 coordinate 123,698, forward strand.
ACGGCGGGCGCTTCCATTCCACGCTGCATTCCCAAGGCGCGTGGAACGACCACGAACAGCACATGGCACCGGCTTCCGGCCTGATCGTGCATGAACTGCTGCGCAACCATCCCCGCCCCGAGATGGTGATGAGCCGGATCAGTTTCGAGATCCTGGGCATCATCCACGGCGGCGAGTTCGAGATCCAGACCCGGGTCCTTCGACCGGGCAAGACAATCGAACTCTTGGAGGCCACCTTCACCGCGCAGGGCCGCACGGCCATCCGCGCCCAGGCTTGGCGGCTGGTCACCGGCGATACGGCCGATGTCGCCGGCAACTTCAGCCGGCCTCTTCCCGGCCCCGATGGCTGTCCCCCGGCGCCCATGACCAGCGTCTGGGACGGCGGCTTTATCCGGGCCACGGAGTTCCGCACCGCGGCGGACCTCGGTCCCGGCAACCGGACAGTCTGGGCGCGGACCCTGCACCCGTTGGTGCAGGGCGAGGACAGCCACCCGCTGGCCCGCTTCGTCAGCATCGTGGACACCGCCAACGGCATCGCGGTGCGGCAGGACCCGCGCGAGTACATGTTCCCCAACCTTGACCTGACCATCCACCTGTTCCGCCAGCCGCAGGGCGACTGGACGGGCCTGGACACCCGCGTGACCTTCGGCGCCGACGGCGTCGGCCTGACGGATACCGAACTGTTCGACGAACAGGGTCCGGTGGGCCGCGCCGCCCAGATCCTGACCGTCCGCAAGTTCCCCGGGTCAGCCGGATGACCCTGCGCATCCTGACCATCGGCCGCAAACACGAGTCATGGGTGGCGGAGGGAATCGACCGCTACGAAAAGCGGATGAAGAAGCCCTTCGACGTCACCTGGCAGCCGATCCCGCATTCATCCCGCGAGCATGACGCGGCGCGCAAGGAAGAATCCGAAACCCTGCTGGCCAAGCTCAGCGGCAAGCACGCCAACGACTTCGTGGTGCTGCTGGATGAACGCGGCAAGAACATCGATTCGCCCACGCTGGCGCGCACGCTCCAGCAGCCGCTGGACAGCTCCCGCAACGTCACCCTGATCATCGGCGGGGCGTACGGGGTGGACGACTCGATCCACCAGCGGGCCGACTTCGTTTGGTCCCTTTCCAAATTGGTCTTCCCGCACCAGCTGGTCCGGCTGATCCTCATGGAGCAGCTCTACCGCGCCCAGGAGATCGCCGGCGGGAGGCCCTACCACCATGAATGACCGGCGAGCGCAGTGCCCTTCGGCCGGTGGACGGCAGTCGCCGCGACCCTCCCCTGCGAATCCGGCCGCGGCCCGGCGCCTCCTGAAAGGCACTCCAGTGACTACCATTCCCCGCACTGCCCTTCGCTCCGTACTGGCCGCCGGCGCCACGGCGGGCCTGCTGCTTGTTGGCGCCGGCGCAGCCTCCGCGCATGTCGGCGTCACGCCCGAGGACAACGCCGCCGGCAGCAGCTCTGTGCTGACGTTCTCCTTCGCGCATGGGTGTGAGGGTTCTCCGACCACGAAGGTTGCGATCTCGCTGCCCGAGCAGTTGGTGGACGCCACGCCCACCGCGCACCCCAACTGGGAGGTCGAAAAGGTGACCGAAACCTTCGATGCCCCCAAGACCTTGGACAGCGGAGCCACCGTCACCGAACGGGTCAGCCAGATTGTTTACACGGCCAAGGAACCGGTGGCAGACGGGCTGCGCGACACGCTGCAGCTCCAGGTGCTGCTGCCCGATGCCCCCGGCGAGAGCCTGGCCTTCCCCACGCTTCAGACCTGCGAGAAGGGGGAGACCAACTGGGCCGAGCTGCCCGCGGAGGGCCAGGATCCCCATGAGCTCGACTCCCCGGCGCCGTCGTTCGTGATCGGCGAAGCACCCGTCAACAGCCACGGAGGGCACGACGACGGCGGTGCGGCTCCCGACGCCGGGACCACCGCGGCATCAGGCAGCGGCGCGGCAGCGGTGGCCGGTTGGGCCGGGCTCGGCGCCGGAGTGCTGGGTCTGGCGGCCGGTGTGACCGCTCTTGCCCGCACCCGCAGGAAGGCCTGACCTTGAAAGCCCGGCATCGATCGTCAGCCGGCCGGCAGGAGTCCCAAGCCACAACCGACTGGCCGGGTGTTTAATAAGACCATGATGAATCGTTTCGGGAGGCGCCCGGCCGCCGCGGCACTGTTCGTTGGATCCGCCCTGCTGCTGGCCGGATGCGGGCAACCGGCTCAGGAACCCGGCACCCAACCTGCGTCTTCCGCCCCCGCGGGCAGCGCGCCGTCGTCGTCCCCTGCACCCGCCCCGGAAACCGGAAGCACCGCCGAAACCGGAAGCGCCACCGCGTCCCCGGAGGCCGGCGGCAGCGCCGCCGACGATTCCTGCCGGGCCGGCCAGCTGGAGGCGGCCATCGAAACCAAGGTCGGCGCCGGGGCCGCCGGCAGTGTCTACCGCACGCTGGTACTGACGAACACCGGCGGCGAGTCCTGCACGCTCCAGGGGTACCCGGGCGTCTCCTATCTCGACGCCGGCGGCGAGCAGGTGGGCGCACCGGCCGACCGGGACCCGGAGGCAGAGGCGGTGGCCGTCACGCTGCAACCGGGCGGAACCGCCGGGGCGCAGCTCCAGCAAACCAACGCGCAGAACTACGGCGAGGAGTGCGGACTGACGGACGTCGTCGGAGTCAGGGTCTACCCGCCGAACCAGAAGGAATCGGTCGTCGCGAAGCAGGAGACGGTCGGCTGCTCGGACGACTCCGTGGTGCTGATGACCGTGGGCACCTTCCAGGCCCCGTAGCCGCCTCTCCGCTCCGCGAACTGCACACCGGGAACTGCACACCGTCGGTGGCGGCCGCTAGGCTCAAGACATCGGTATGACGACGTCTGTGCTCGAACGCTTCAGTCCGGCCACCCGTGAGTGGTTCGCCGGTGCCTTCGCCGCGCCCACCAACGCGCAGGCCGGGGCGTGGAACGCCATTTCCGCCGGCTCCCACGCCCTGGTGGTGGCGCCCACCGGTTCCGGCAAGACCTTGGCGGCCTTCCTCTGGGCGCTGGACACGTTCATCTCCAGGGCCCAGACGCAGGCCGAACTTCCCGTCGCGGTTCCGGAAGCGGCACCCAAGCGGGGCCGCGCCGCCCGCGAGGAGTCCAGCGGCACCCGGGTACTGTACATCTCGCCGCTGAAGGCTCTGGGTGTGGACGTGGAGCGGAACCTGCGCGCGCCGCTGATCGGCATCACGCAGACCGCCAAACGGCTCGACCTGCCGGCCCCGTCCATCACCGTCGGCGTCCGTTCCGGAGACACCCCGGCCAATGAACGGCGCCGGCTGCTCACCCACCCGCCGGACATCCTGATCACGACGCCGGAATCGCTGTTCCTGATGCTGACCTCCAGGGCGCGGGAGACCCTGGCGTCGGTAGACACCGTGATCATCGACGAAGTGCATGCCGTGGCCGGGACCAAACGCGGCGCACACTTGGCTGTCACCCTGGAACGGCTGGACGCCCTGCTGCAGCGGCCCGCTCAGCGGATCGGCCTCTCCGCGACCGTCGAGCCGCTGGATACCGTGGCCCGGTTCCTGGGCGGCAACTCCCCGGTGGAGGTCGTCGCCCCGCCCGCCCGCAAGTCGTGGGACCTGACGGTCACCGTGCCGGTGGAGGACATGACCGCGCTGGCCTCGCCGAGCCAGGAGGAACTGGGGCCCGGCGCGCAGCCGGCCTCCATCTGGCCGCACGTCGAAGAGAAGATCGTGGACCTGATCGCCGAGAACCGGTCCACCATCGTCTTCGCCAACTCCCGCCGCCTGGCCGAGCGGCTTACCGCCCGGTTCAACGAAATCTGGACCGAACGCGAGTCCCTCCCGCTGTCCGGCGAAGACGTCTGGGGCGCCGCCGCCGATGACGGCCCTGCGGAAAACGGTCCCGCTTCCGGTTCCGGCTCCCGCACCCAAACCAAGCCGCCGGCCCAGATCATGGCCCAGGCCGGTTCGGTGTCCGGCACGGACGCCGTCCTCGCCCGCGCCCACCACGGCTCGGTCAGCAAGGAGGCCCGCGCCCAGATCGAAGACGACCTCAAGTCCGGGCGCTTGCGCTGCGTGGTCGCGACGTCGAGCCTGGAGCTGGGCATCGACATGGGCGCCGTGGACCTGGTGGTGCAGGTGGAATCCCCGCAGTCCGTGGCCAGCGGCCTGCAGCGGGTGGGCCGTGCCGGGCACCAGGTCGGCGAGGTCTCGCAAGGCGTGCTGTTTCCCAAGCACCGGCAGGACCTGGTCAACACCACGGTGACGGTCGAGCGGATGCTCGCCGGCCGGATCGAGCCCCTGTACATCCCGGGCAATCCCCTGGACATCCTCGCCCAGCAGACCGTGGCCGCCACCGCCCTCGGCGCCGTCGATGTGGAGGAATGGTTCGACGTCGTGCGCAGATCCGCGCCCTTCGCCACGCTGCCGCGCTCCGCCTACGAGGCCACCCTGGACCTGCTGGCCGGGCGCTACCCGAGCGACGAATTCGCCGAGCTGCGCCCGCGGATCGTCTGGGACCGGATCGCCGGGACCATCACCGGCAGGCCCGGCGCGCAGCGGCTCGCCGTGACCTCCGGCGGGACCATCCCGGACCGCGGGCTGTTCGGCGTCTACCTGGTGGGCTCCGAGGACGCGAAGAACCGCGGCGGCCGCCGGGTGGGCGAGCTGGACGAAGAGATGGTCTACGAGTCCCGCGTGGGCGACGTCTTCGCGCTGGGCGCCACCAGCTGGCGGATCGAAGACATCACCTACGACCGCGTGCTGGTCTCCCCCGCCTTCGGGCAGCCCGGCAAGCTGCCGTTCTGGAAGGGCGATTCGCTGGGCAGGCCGGTGGAACTTGGGCGGGCGCTGGGCCGCTTCGTCCGGGAACTGTCCGGCACTGCCGAGGAGCCGGCCCGCGAACGGCTCGCCGCCGCCGGGCTGGACGACTGGGCTGCGGGGAACCTGCTGGCCTACCTGGCAGAGCAGCAGCAGGCCACCAACGATGTGCCCAGCGACCGCACCCTGGTGGTGGAGCGCTTCCACGACGAGCTCGGCGACTGGCGCGTGGTGCTGCACAGCCCGTTCGGCATGCCCGTCCACGCGCCCTGGGCGCTGGCCGTCGGCGCCCGGCTGCATCAGCGGTACGGGCTGGACGGTTCCGCCATGGCCGCCGACGACGGAATTGTGCTGCGGGTGCCGATGATGGAGGACGAACCCCCCGGCGCCGAATTGTTCCTCTTCGATCCCGAGGAACTGGACCAGATCGTCACCGCGGAGGTGGGCGGTTCCGCGCTCTTCGCCTCCCGCTTCCGGGAATGCGCCGCCCGCGCCCTGCTCCTGCCGCGCAAGAACCCGGGCAAGCGCAGCCCGCTCTGGCAGCAGCGCCAGCGCTCCGCCCAGCTGCTGGATGTGGCGCGCAAGTACCCGACGTTCCCGATCATCCTCGAGACGGTGCGCGAATGCCTCCAAGACGTCTACGACCTGCCCGCGCTCAAGGAGATTGCCGCCGGGATCGACCGCCGGGAACTGCGCCTGGTGGAGACCACCACCCAGCAGCCGTCGCCGTTCGCCCGCTCGCTGCTCTTCGGCTACGTGGCCAGCTTCCTGTACGAAGGCGACTCCCCGCTGGCCGAGCGCCGGGCGGCGGCGCTGTCGCTGGACCCGGGCCTGCTCAACGACCTGCTGGGCCGGGCCGAGCTGCGTGAGCTGCTGGACGAAGGGATCATCGCCCGGACCGAGCAGGAGCTGCAGCGGCTGACCGAGGACCGCAAGGTGCGGGGCGCGGAGGGCATCGCCGACTTGCTGCGCCTGCTGGGACCGCTGACGACGGCGGAGATCGCCGCCCGCGTCCGGCCCGCCGAACCGCTGAACGGTTCGGTTGCCGGTTCAGCGGACGAATCGGCGGACGGATCGGCGGACGGATCGGTCCCCGCGGCGGGTGCGCCCGTCGCGATCGCCGACGTCGAAGCCTTGGTCGCCGAACTGGCGAGGGCCAACCGCGCCCTGAAGGTGGGCGTCGCCGGCGCCGAGCGCTGGGCGGCGGTGGAAGACGCAGCCCGGCTCCGCGACGCACTCGGCGTGCCGCTGCCCGTGGGCGTGCCGCTGGCGTTCATCGAGCCGGTGGCCGACCCGCTCGGCGACCTGGTCAGCCGCTACGCCCGCACCCATGGCCCCTTCACCGCCGCCGAATGCGCCCGGCGGCTGGGCCTGGGCACTGCCGTGGTGCATACCGCGCTGCAGCGGTTGCTCAAAGACGGCCGGGTGGTTGAAGGCGAGTTCCGCCCCGGCGGCGCACCGGCCGCTCCGGAGGGCGGCGCCCAGGATGCGGCCGACGCGGCTGCTCCGGTCCCGGCCGATCAGCGCCAGACCGAGTGGTGCGACGTCGAGGTGCTGCGCAAGATCCGCCGCCGGTCATTGGCCGCCCTGCGCAAGGAAGTCGAACCGGTTGATCCCGCCACCTATGGCCGGTTCCTGCCGACCTGGCAGAACGTGGGAGCGAAGCTGCGCGGACTGGACGGCGTGGTCACGGTGGTGGACCAGCTGTCCGGGGTGCCCATCCCGGCGTCGGCTTGGGAGCCGCTCATCCTGGCCTCGCGCGTGAGCGACTACGCCCCCGCCATGCTGGACGAGTTGACCGCAACGGGCGAAATCCTGATCGCCGGCGCCGGGTCGATGCCCGGCAACGACGGCTGGATCAGCCTGCATCTGGCCGACGCCGCGCACCTGACGCTGAATCCCCAGCCGGATTTCGAACCCAGCGTGCTGCAATATGAACTGCTCAACGCGCTCTCCGGAACCGGGGGCTACGGCGGGGCCTACTTCTTCCGGCAGCTCACCGACCTGCTCGCGGCCAACGGGACCCAACCGGGGGACAACGCCGTCAGCAGCGCGCTGTGGGACCTGCTGTGGGCCGGACGGATCACCAATGACACGTTCGCCCCGGTGCGTTCGCTGCTGGCCGGCGGGACCACCTCGCACCGGCAGCGCAATGCACCGCCGCGGGCACGGTCGGCGCGGCTGGGACGGATCGGACGCCTGCACGGACTGCACGGGACCGGCCTGCAACCCGGCGGCGCCGGGGCGGGTACCGGCAAGGGTCCCGGCCAGCCGCGCAGCGCGCCACCGACCGTTGCGGGCCGCTGGTCGCTGCTGCCTGCCCCGGAGTCCGATGCCACCGTGCGCGCCCATGCCACCGCCGAACTGCTCTTGGACCGCTACGGCGTGGTCACCCGCGGCTCGGTGGCCGCCGAGTCCGTCCCGGGCGGCTTTGGACTGATGTACAAGGTGCTGGGCAAACTGGAGGAAACCGGCCGCTGCCGCCGCGGTTACTTCATCGAACACCTCGGGGCGGCCCAGTTCGCGGTCTCCCCCACCGTTGACCGGCTGCGTTCCTTCAGCCGCGATGCGCAGCTCGGTGAGCAGCCGCCGTCGGCCGTGGCGCTGGCGGCGACCGACCCGGCCAATCCGTATGGGGCCGCCCTGCCGTGGCCGCCGCAGGACTCCGGCCACCGGCCCGGCCGCAAGGCGGGCGCGCTGGTGGTCCTGGTGGACGGAGAGCTTGCCCTTTACGCGGAACGCGGCGGCAAGACGCTGCTGGCCTTCACCGAGGACGAGGAGGCGCTGGCGTTGTGCGCCCGGGCCCTGGTGCAGGTGATCCGTCGCGGTGCCGCGGACAAAATGGCCGTCGAAAAGGTCAACGGCTCCACCATCCTGGACACGCCGCTGGCCCGCGCACTGATGGACGCCGGTTTCTATTCCACCCCGCGCGGGCTGAGGTTCCGTGCCTGAGGGCGACAACGTTTGGCGGGCGGCCCGGCGTTTGCACGGCGCGCTGGTCGGGCGGCAGCTGACCCGCAGCGATTTCCGGGTGCCACGCTACGCCACCCTGGACCTGTCCGGGCAGACGATCAACGACGTCCGGTCACGCGGCAAGCACCTGCTGATGCGGGTGGGCGCGCTGACCGTGCACTCCCATCTGGGCATGGACGGCAGCTGGCAGATCTACCAACCCGGCGAGCGCTGGCGCAAGCCCGCCTTCCAGGCCCGCCTCATCCTGACCACCGGGACGACGACGGCCGTCGGCTTCTTGCTGGCGGCGCTGGACGTGGTGCCGCGGGCCGACGAGGACACGCTGGTGGGGCATCTTGGTCCGGACCTGCTCGGGCCGGACTGGGACGCGGCGGAAGCGCTGCGGCGGCTGCGGCAGGAGCCCGACCGCCCGATCGGACTGGCGCTGCTCGACCAGCGCAACCTCGCCGGGATCGGCAACATCTACCGCTGCGAGGTCTGCTTCCTCGCCCGGGTGCATCCGTCGACCCCGGTGGCCCAGGTGCCGGATCTGCCCGGCATGGTGCAGAAGGCCAAGCAGCTGCTGGAGGCCAACATGGACCGCGGCATGCGCAGCACCACCGGCGCCCCCGCCCGGGGCGGTTCGCTCTGGGTCTACGGCCGGGCGCGCCGCCCCTGCGCGCGCTGCGGTACGCCTATAGCCCACGACCTCCAGGGCAACACGGGCGCGGACCTCCGAGACGTCTACTTCTGCCCGCACTGCCAGCCGCTGGATCCCTGACGCGACCCCTTGCCGCCGCGTGCCCCGTCCTCGAGGACCCCGCCCGACATGACCCCTTGGCGGCCGGGTCAGGGGTCCTCGAGACCTGCCGTCAGGTCCTCGCAGGCCTGCCCCGACGGCGGTCGGGCAGCACAAACCGTAATATGGTGACGATAACCGACGAAGGGGGCCCATGAGCTGGCTGCAGACGATTCCGGCCGCGCTGCTGGCCATCGTCCTCGTCTTCGGACCCGGCCTGCTCTGGGGCGCAGTGCTCGGCCTGCGCCGGTTATCCCTGGTCGCACTGGCCGGCCCGTTCGGCGTCACCGCCATCGTGGTCGCCGCCGAGCTTGGCCGCCTGCTCGGGCTGGATTGGGCCTGGCCCCAACTGCTGGCCGTGACCGTGCTGGTGGCCGTCATGCTCTGGCTGCTCCGCCGCAGCGTTGGCCACCGCCTGCACCGCGATCCGGAAGCACCGGACCTTCCGGCGCCCTGGCGGTCGGTCGTGCCGGCCTGGGCCGTGTCGGCGGTGCCGCTGGCGGCAGCCATGATCTGGATCTTCGGCGCCCCGGATAACATCGCGCAGTCGCACGACAACATCTTCCATCTCAACGCGCTGCGCTACATTTCCGACTCGGGCAACGCCTCCTCGCTGACGCTGGGCTACTTGGGCACCACCGACCGGGGCACCTTCTATCCCGCGGGCTGGCACGATGTGGTCTCGCTGGTGATGATCACTGCCGGGCTGCAGCCGGCGGCCGCCATCAACATCACCAACCTGGTGCTGATCACCGGCATCTGGAGCAGCGGCTGCCTGTTCCTGGTCAGCCGCATCACCGGTGAACGCACCATGCCGCTGCTGGTCGCCGCGGTGCTCTCGCTCGCCTACAGCAGCTTCCCTTACCTGCTGCTGGAGTTCGGCGTCGTCTATCCCTTCATGCTCTCCATCGCCATGCTTCCGGCCGCCCTGGGAGTGGTGCTTCAACTGCTCCGGGTGGGCGTGCACACGCGGGTGTCAACGGAAGGCAACGTGCTGCTGCTGATCGGGCTGTTGCCGGGCATGGCGTTGTCCCATCCCGCCACCATCATGGGGCTGCTGGCGCTCTCGGTGCCGCCGGTTTTCGCGGCCGCCCACCCGGCGCTGCGCTCCGGAGAACAACGACGGCGGCGGCGCGCCTTGGCGGGCACCGTCGCCTACCTGGTGGTGCTGGTCGGGCTCTGGATTTCGCTCCGGCCCGCCCGCAGCAGCAGCACCAACTGGGACAACCTGGGCAACGCCGCCGCGGCCCTGGGCGACGTGGTGCTGCATTCGCCGCTCGAGCGCCCCATCGCCATCCTGGCGACGGTCCTGACGATTGTGGGCGCAGCGGTCGTCTTCAACCTGCGCAAAAACCGCTTCGCGCTGGCAATGTACGCGGTTGCCGCCGCACTCTACGTGATCGGCAACTGGCACCAGATGCCCGGCCTGCGCTGGTGGGTGACCGGCATCTGGTACAACGACTTCTTCCGCATCAGCGCCATGCTTCCGGTGGCCGGACTGCTGATCGCGGCCATCGGCGGCGTCGCGCTGGCAGGGACTGCGCGGTCCTTCTTCCGGGCCTCGCTGGCCCGTCGCGAGAAGAAGCAGCCGGCGTGGTTCCGGCCGGCCGCCACCGCTGTGCTGGTGGTCGTCAGCCTGGCAGTGGTACCGCTGTTTGCCGTGCAGCGGGGCATTTCCGAAGCCGCCGCCAAGTACCGTTTTACGGACAGCTCCCACTTGCTCACCGCCGACGAGCTGACGCTGATCAAGCGGATTCCTGACAGCGTTCCGGAAGACGCGGTGATCGCCGGCGACCCGCTGACCGGAGCCTCGCTTTCCTACGCCTACACCGGACGTCCCGCGCTGGTCCCTTCGGGAACCACTTCGCCGCGGGTGGACGGCAAGCTCATAATGGACAAGCTGGACGAGATGCGGACGGATCCGGCGGTCTGCGCGGCCGTCGAGGCGCAGAACGTGCAGTTCGTGCTCGACTTCGGAAACCACTCGGTGCATCCCGGCGAGACAACCTCGGTGCCGGGCCTGGAGGAGCTGACCGAGGCCAACGGATTCGAGCTGGTGGACTCCGAAGGTGAAGCAAAGCTCTACCAGGTCACCGGCTGCCCCTGAGCGTTGCGGTTCCGGGTGGCGGCCAACCGGTACCCTTGATGGGTGATGGAATCCCCGCTACCGGTCCGCGACGGCGTCAACGCCACCCGCCTGCGCCTGCCCGGGGAGGGGCCCTGGGACACAGCGTTGGACTACATGCTGCATCGGTGGGGCCATGTGGACCCGGACGGCATCAGGGACCGGTTCGACCGCGGCGAGATCGTCGGCGAAGGCGGAGCGGTGCTTGACCGGACCACCCCGCTCGATGCCCACACTTTCATCTGGTACTACCGGACCTTGCCCCGGGAGAAGCGGCTGCCGGTCGAGATCAGCATTCTCCACCAGGACGAGAACATCCTGGTGGTGGACAAGCCCCATTTCCTTCCCACCACCCCCGGCGGCACCTACATCCAGGAGTCAGCGCTGGTCCGGCTCCGCCGCCGGCTCAACCTTCCGGATCTGATTCCCATGCACCGGCTGGACCGGCTCACTGCCGGTGTCCTGCTGTTCTCCACCAACCCGGCGACCCGCGGCAGATACCAGGTGCTGTTCGAAAAGCGCCAGGTGCACAAGGAGTACGAGGCCGTAGCACCGGTGGATCCCCGGCTGCAGTTCCCCCATACGGTGCGCAACCGCATGGTCAAGTCCCGCACCTACCTGCTGGCCGAGGTCGTCGATGGAGAACCCAACGCCGAGACCCGGATCCAGCTGCTGGAACGGCGCGGACGGCTGGGCCGCTACAAACTGGAACCGCACACGGGGAAGACCCACCAACTGCGCGTGCACCTGGCGTCGTTGGGTATCGGGATCCTGCACGACCCGTTCTACCCGGTGCTGCTGGACCAGGCTCCTGACGACTTCGAACGTCCCCTGCAGTTGCTGGCCCGCGGCATCTCCTTCACCGACCCGATCAGCGGCCGCCCGGTGGAGTACCGCAGCCAACTGGAACTGTCCGAGTGGGCAGCGCCAAGTGCCGCCGGCGCGAGTTACGCCAGCGGCGCCTGAGCGTCCACACGGGCCTAGTCGGCCACGGCCTACGGCGCCATCAGGCGCGGCCGGCAGCGGTCCCGCGTGCGCTGGTGTCCCGCCGGCGGTCGAGCAGCAGGCCCAGGGCAATCATGACCACGCCGAGAACCAGATGGAGCCAGTTGGCGGCCGTGTTCACCGGCACGAAGTTGGCTGCGCTGTTCTGGTCGATGAACAGGCCGTACAGCCAGATGACCAGATAGATCGCGCCGCCCCAGATGAAGTAGTTCCGGGCAGTCGGGACACTTCGGGCCAAGACGATACCTGCGATGCCATACAACAGATGGACGAAGTTGTGCAGAATCGAGACCTGGAACACACCCAGCAGCATTGCTTCGGACTGATGGCCGGCGAATGCCATTTGGCCATAGTTCGAGGTGACGCCAGGGATGAATCCCAGTATTCCCACCAAAACAAGAACGGCACCAAAAACAAGCGCCGCCGTCTGGATCGGAGCCCTTGCGGTGCTTCGGGCCTGGATGTTGCCTTCTCGTGCCATGGCGATCTTCCCATCTGACGCCACGGCAGGTGCGTGCCTCGGCGCCGTTCGATATGGACCCTGATCAATTCACTCTACAATAAGCTTGCTTACTAGTTAAGCCCCACAGTCGGGCTGCAGCCGAATTTCGTCCGTCTTGGCTCGGGGGGGCCGAAGCGGCCACGTTCGGCAGCTCATTGCCGACCGCGCGGTTCCGGCCCGGCCGGTTGCCTGGAAGGTCGGGTAGCCCCGGTTGCACGCTACGGCTCCTAGCCAGGCCGGGTGCCGCAGTCTACGCTGATGCCACCTCCGATGGAGGACCAGTTGAGGAGGAGCCTTGGCAGAACAATCGCCCCGCGGCCGGGCCAGCGGCCCGGTCACCGTGATCACCGGAGCCTCCAGCGGAATCGGCAGGGCCACGGCCCGGAGCCTGGCCAAGCGCGGAGCGTCCCTGGTGCTCGCCGCGCGCAGCGCCTCCAGCCTGGACGAAGTGGCAGCTGACTGCGCGCGGGTGGGTGCACAGGCGATCGCGGTGCCCACCGACATCACGGAGGAGGGCGGCCCCGAGAGGCTGGTCCAGGCTGCGCTGGACCGGTTCGGGCGGATCGACGTGTGGATCGGAGCGGCCTCCGTGTATGGCTACGGCACGTTCGAACAAACGCCGGCCGACGTCTTTAGGAAGATGGTCGAGACGAATCTGCTGGGCCAGGCCGGCAGCATCCGGGCCGTGCTGCCGCAATTCCGCCGGCAGCGGCATGGAGTCCTGATCCTCGTCGGCTCGGTCTACTCCAAGATCAGCACGCCCTACGTGTCCGCATACGTGGCCAGCAAGTCGGGGCTGCTGGGGCTGGCCAACGTGCTGCGGCAGGAGCTGCTGGACGAGAAGGACATCCACGTGTGCACCGTGCTGCCCGCCACCGTGGACACGCCGATCTTCCAGCATGCGGCCAACTACACCGGGCGCAGGGTCCACCCCCTCCCACCGGTCGTCAGCCCTCACCGGGTGGCCCGGGTCATCACCCGGATGGCTTTCAAGCCCCGTCGCCAGGTGGTGGTCGGCCGGTTCCAGCACGCGTTCATTCCGTTCCAGCACTGGTTCCCGGGCCTGCACGACCGCGTGTCGGGGCCGCTCATGGACACCTTGGCGCTTCGGGGGAAGGGCGTAGCACCGTCGGCAGGGACGGTCTTCGCCCCGGATCCGCCGTCGAACAGGGTCAGCGGGAAATGGCGTTCGGGAAGTGCCCGAGGGATGGCCGGCGGACTGGCCGGGCTGGCGGTGGCCGGTTACCGGAGCGCCCGGAAAGCGCCCAAGCGGCGAGCCAACCGGCTTCGACCACGGCGTCTAAAAGATAGATCCTGCTGATGCGCCCGGGCACCGCGGTGAACACATCGACGGCTGCAAAGGTGGCAGCCGAGCCCATGCCGATTCGCCGGGCAGCGGCTACGCCGTCGGCAGTCCGTGCACCCCTGATCTGTGCATGCCCCGCCGCCACCATCAGGCCGCCCACGGTCTTGACCAGCCAGGGCTCCGCTTTCGGCCCGGTCACCGCTTCGAAGCTGCGGTAGTGCAGCAGCGGCCACACCCCGAAGGCCGCATTGAACACGCCGTGGGCGATGGCCAGACCTGCCGCACGCATAGGGATACCTCTCGCCGTTGCAGTGAACCCGGGGCAGTGGATCTGGGGCAATTGTGCCGCACGGGACACTGGAAAACCATGCCTTGGCGCCGCAACCCGCGGCCGCCGGAGGACTATTCCCAATCGGGGTCGGGGCACCCCAAGGCCGGTCACTAAGCTTGCTTATTAAATCCCGCGTGCCTAGCGTGGGAGGCATCCGGCCCGCACGTGGGCCAACCCAGACCGATGAGTTGGCAGTATCGGCGGCGGGCCCTTCTCGCGGAGGTCACCGCACATGTTCTTCCATAAACAAGAGCTCCAGTACAAGGCCGAACCAAACCAGCCGGACGCCGTCTACGCCAGGAAACTGCAGGAGGTCCTGGGCGGGCAGTACGGTGAAATCACCGTCGCCCTGCAGTACAGCTTCCAGGCCTGGAACATCCACATCCCGGGCAAGTACAAGGACCTGCTCTTCGGCATCGCCGCGGAGGAGTTCGGCCACGTGGAAATGCTGGCCAAGATGATCGCGCAGCTGCTGGAAAAATCCCCGCTTGGCATCACCGACGAAGCGGTCCAGTCAGATCCGACGATCGCCGCCGTGGTGGGTGGGACGGACGTCCAGCACGCCATCGTCGCGGGCGCGGGCGCCCGGCCGGTGGACAGCAACGGAAACCCCTGGTCCGGAAGCTACATCACCGCCAGCGGCAACTTGCTCGCGGATTTCACCTCCAACGCCAACGCGGAGATGCAGGGCCGGCTGCAGGTGGCCCGCCTCTACCACATGACCGACGACCACGGCGTTCGCGATCTGCTTTCCTTCCTCCTCGCCCGGGACACCATGCACCAGAACCAGTGGATCGCCGCGGCCCGCGAACTCCAGGAGGAGGGCTCCGAGACCCTGCCGGTGCCGAGCAACTTCCCGCTGTCGAAAGAGAACCGGGACGTGGCCTACCAGTACCAGAACTTCTCCGACGGCGCCGCGGCGGCGGAAGGCTCCTGGGCCAGCGGACCTTCCCCCGACGGCAAGGGCGAGTTCACCTACCACGACTCGGCCACCACCAGCGCCCCGATGCCCAAGCCGACCCACCCGGACACCCGCTTCTACGGGACCACCGAGGTTCCGAACCTGGTTGAAAAGACCGCCGGGGCAGTCCAGGACAAGCTCCGCAAGGAATAGCAGGCCGCGCATCCCCGCGGCCGTAACGCCGCGGGGATCCTCGCTCTCCGAGAGGAAAACATGTTCCAGCGCAACGTCGCCGAAAACATCCACCGCGTCGCCCATGCCGATGTGAACCTTTACATCGTGGAGGACGGCGACGGGATCATGCTGGTCGACGCCGGACTGCCGGCGATGTGGAAGATGACCGTGGCAGCCATCCGGGAGTTGGGCCGTTCGCCCCGCGACATCAGTGCCCTGGTGCTGACGCACGCCCATTTCGACCACGTGGGGTTCGCCGCCCGGCTGCAGCATGACCTCGACGTCCCGGTGTACTGCCATCCCGGCGACTACTACATCGCCGCCCACCCGTACCGGTACAAGCACGAGAAAAGCCGCCTGCTCTACCCGGTCAAATATCCCCGGTGCATTCCGATCCTGAGCCGCATGACCGCCGCCGGTGCGCTCATGGTCAAGGGGGTCACGGACCTGCGGACGCTCGACGACGGTGCTGCCGCAACCTTGCCCGGCTCACCCACCGTCGTGCCGACTCCCGGACATACCGCCGGGCACTGTGCCCTGCACTTCCCGGAGCGCGGAGCCTTGAGCACCGGCGACGCACTGGTCACCCTCGATCCTTATACCGGCGCCCGCGGCCCGCACATAGTATCTGCCGCGGCCACCGCCGACACCCGGCAAGCGCTGCAGTCGCTCCAAGCCCTGGCACAGACGGATGCACGCATCGCCCTGCCCGGCCACGGGGAGCCGTTCGCGGGCGGCATTGCTTCCGCCGTGCAGCAGGCCATCGAACGCGGACCGTCCTGATGGCCGCAAACGGCCCTGCGCCTGCGGGAGGCGGACAGGAGTCCGTGGTCCACGCGGACGGCGACGACCTGTTTGGCCTGATCGCCGCCCTGACTGAGAGCCGCTGGCAGTCCTCCCAGGGGAAGTTCAGGCCGACAGTTGCCTACCGCGGCCACACCTCCGCCGCCCGGAAGCTTTCCACCGGGCTGATCCGGCTGCGCGGGGAGTCCGAAACCGCCGTGGAACGGCATATCCTGCGCAACTTCCGCAAGTACGCCCACCGGGACACCTCACCCGGGGACTCGGACTGGAATTGGCTCAGCGTGGCCCAGCATCATGGCCTGCCGACCCGCCTGCTGGACTGGTCGCATTCGCCCTATGTGGCGTTGCACTTCGCCACCCGGGACACCAGCAGATATGACGAGGACGGCGCCATCTGGTGCGTCGACTATGCGGCGGCCCACCGCACGCTGCCCGAGGAACTGCGCGCGGCGGTCGAGTCATTGGGCGGCGGCCTGTTCACCACCGACGTCCTCTCCCGGGCGGCCTTCACCCTGGATGAGTTCGACCGTTTCACGGACGCGGACGGGCGAAGCGTGCCCTTGTTCTTCGAACCGCCGTCGCTGGACGAGCGGATCGTGAACCAGGCGGCCATCTTTTCCACCATGTCGGATTCATCGGCGGGCCTGGACGAATGGCTGGAGCGCCACCCCGGCATCTACCGCAAGGTCATCATCCCGGGCACGCTCAAGTGGCGCATCCGGGACCACCTCGACCAGGCGAACGTCAATGAACGCGTGCTCTTCCCGGGCCTGGACGGTCTCTCGCTGTGGCTGCGCCGCTACTACGGCCTTCGCGATAAAGGCTAAGCGCCCAGTTCCGCGTGGACGGTGCGGAAGGTCTCGGCCAGCCCAGCAGAGAACAGGACAAATTCGACCACCCGGATCCCGCCGCCGTCGTACTTTAGAACCTCGCCGATGCCACGCCGGGCGACCGTCTCCGCATCCCAGCCATAGACGCCGGCACCGATCGCCGGGAACGCCAGCGTTTCGGCCCGCAGCTCATCGGCCACGCGGAGGGATTCCCGGAAGCAACTGGCCAGCGTCTCCGGGTCGGTCTGGCCGGCGCGGCGGTTGGGCCCCACGGTGTGGATCACCCACTTGGCGGGCAGGAAGTAGCCCTCGGTGGCCGCCGCGTGGCCCGGCGGCAGCCCGTCCGGCAGATCGGTGGCGCGCAGCCGGCGGCAGGCTTCCAGTAGCTGCGGTCCCGCGGCGGCGTGGATGGCGCCGTCCACTCCCCCGCCGCCCAGCAGGCTGGAGTTGGCGGCGTTCACTATGGCGTCCACCTGGCGTTGGGTGATGTCCCCTTCAAGGATGCGGATTTCCATCTTTTCCAGTCTGCCACCGGGCCTGAATTCCCGATAGATTGGGCGGATGGAGATTCCCGAGGGGCCGCTGCAGTGGGTGTACTACCCCATGACGCTGCTGCTGGTCATTCTCGACGCCGCGATGCCGGCATCTCCGTCGGAAGTGATGGTGATCGGCGGTGGCACCCTGCTGGCCAACGGCGAGCTGATCCTGCCGCTGGTGGTGCTGGCCGCAGTGCTGGGCAGTTGGCTGGGCGACCTCCTGCTCTTCCTGCTCTTCCAGCGGGGCGTCAACGCCTGGCTTAACCGTTACAGCTGGGGCCGGATGATCGACCGGGGCGTGACGCTGGCGCTGAGCAAAGCGGGCGAATCCTCCACCTATGCCGCGGTGGTGGCGGCCCGTTTCATCCCGGGCGGCCGCACGGCGGCGGTGGCGGCCTCCGGACTGGCAGACGTACCGTTCAAGCCGTTCCTGTTCGCGTCGGCGGCCGGCTCAGTGCTGTGGGCCGCGTGGATGATCGGGCTGGGCTTCCTCGCGGGCAGCGTGTCCGCCTTCCCGTTCTGGGTCAACATCCTGATCGGGACAGGGGTAGGCGTCCTGGTGGCGTCGGTGACCGCGGCCGTTATTGGCCTCCGCCGGCGGGCCTACCGGCCGGCCGGGGGCGCTGCCGACGCCGTGGTCCCGCGCCCCGCCGCATCCCCCGCGGCCGATCTGGGAGCAGAGTGAAACCTGCTCCTGCCCTGGAACCCTTGATGAATGCCGCACTGCCCCCGGCCCGGCAGCTCCGTTACGTGCTGGCCACCGACCTGGCACGCCAGTGCGCGGTGACCGCCGCTTTGGTCGTTTGCCTGCTGGCAGGCTTCAGCAGCGTGGGCCTGCTCGGCGGCACTCCGATCCATGATGCGGCCGGCGGGTCGCTCTCCCCCGACGTGACCCTGCTGTCGCTCGATGCCCGGGCAGCGGAGATCTGGTCGCTGATTTACCTGGGTCTCTTCGGCTACACGATCTTCCAGTGGTGGCCGGCAGTGCGCGAGTCGGCGCGGCAACGCTCCACCGGGTGGCCGGTCGCGGCGGCGATGCTGCTGAACGCGGCCGGCGTCGTGGCCGTGCAGGCCGGACACACGGGGCTGACGCTGATCCTTACCCTGCTGGTGCTGGCATCACTCGGCCGGGCGGTCTACGGACTGACCCGCTATCCCGCCCGTGAGCCGGCGGAAGCCCTCCTGGCGGATGCTCCGATCGGTCTGTTCACCGGCTGGACGCTGCTGGCAGCGGCGGTCAATGCCGCGGGCTGGCTGACCGGTCGCGGCGCCGATTTGTTTGGCTGGGGCGCCGAGGCCTGGGCCGTGCTGGCGGTGGCGGCGGTGTCCTTTGCGGCAGCAGTGGCGGCCATGACCGGCCGCGGTCGGATGGCGGTGGTGCTGGCAGTCTGCTGGGGCCTGGGCTGGCTGCTCTACGACCGTTTCCTGGGTGATCCGCCGTCCGCGCCGGTGGCCATGTCGGCCGGCTTCGGCCTGTTCTTCGTGCTCGTGTGCGGCATGTCCCGCCGCTTCCAGGTGGGGCATGCCGAGCGCCTCGCGATCCGCCGGGGCGAACCGCTGGACTGACCCGGCCGGCGGAGGTTCCCCTTAGCGGACCGGGCCCCACTTGCCGCGTGAGCGGCGCAGTACGGCCAGCCCGGCGGTGCTGGCGACTTCTTCAACCGCGTGGCGCATGTTGGCTCCCGCCTGCAAGGCCTGGCGGTTCTCCGCGGCGTAAGCGTTGGCGTCCACCGTGAAGCGGACCGTGATCCGCGGGACGCCGGCCACCACGTCCAACTGGTTTGCTTCCACCACGTGGGCGGAACCGACGGCTGCCGTTGCGGCCTCCATCACCGCTTCCGGCCGGTGACCGGGCCGCAGTCCGGTGATGTTCAACTGGGCGCGGAAGGATGGCATCCCTCAACTTTAGCTGCGCCCGGGCCTGCCGAACCGGCGGTCAGCGGCACGTCCTCCGTGGTGGTGCGGGCAGGCGTCAGGGCGAACCCAGTTCGATCAGAAGCACGCCGGCGCCGATGCACACGATTCCGGCCGCCATCAGCTTGGTGAGCGGTTCGTCGAAGAGGAACTTGCCGGCCAGCGCCGTCAGGGCAACGCCGCAGGCGGTCCAGATGCCGTAGGCAATTCCGATTCCCAGCCCGTGGCGCAGGGCGAAGGACAGGCAGGTAAAGGCGACGAGGTAGCCGGATACCACGGCCACCAGCCACGCTTTGTGCCCGTCGATGCTGGCCCGCAGCGAGAGGGTCGCCGCTACCTCCACAACGATCGCGATGGCGAGGAAGACCCAGGCCGTCACGTACGCGCCTGCTCTGCCCGGCGCACCGCGGCCCGGTGCCCTCCCCATTGCACGAGCACCACTCCGGCAACGGCGAGCGCCATGCCGGCAACCATCATGGTCGTCAGCGGTTCCTGGTACAGGACGGCCGCCAGGACCGCAGTGAGGGCGACGCCGAGCGCGCCCCAGATCCCGTAGGCGACCCCGACGGGCACTCCCGCCCGCAGGACGGCGGCGAGGAGCGCGAACGACGTGACGTAGCCGACGACCACCACCGCGTACATCGCCGGCGCTTCCAAGGCTGCCTTCAACGACAGGGAGGCCACCACCTCACAAACAATCGCGCCCGCGAGGAGCAACCAGTTCTTCATCTTTCGACCTCCTCCCCCCACCAGCACAACAGGTTCCGCCGTCCATTGCACGCTCGGAGCAAGGATCGGCGCGGGAGATGTGTCGCACATGGTCCGGGTCCACGTGCCAAAAGGCACGGCGGACGGGAATCCTGGAGCCGCCATCTTGACGTACCAATCCGGCAGAACATCAAATAAAGAGAAACCGCTGGAGGCGGGCTGCAAGAGCAGCCTCTTCAGCAGCCGGTTTCAGCACCAGGGTTCCGCTGTGCGCAGTTCAAGAGAGTCAACTGTGAAAAAGCAATCGATCACCCCTGCATCCCCCGAACAAGAAAGCGCCCCGCCGGAGCAGGCGCCGTCCGACAGTGGCTGGAATGCCGATACCGCGGCCGGGCCGATGGGCGCCGGCGGCGCCGTGACGGTGGTGGAAGGTTCGTCCTTCTGTATCTCCTCGGCCGGCGGCGACATGTATCCCGGCCTGACGCAGGGCGCCTTCTACCAGGACACCCGGATTTTGTCCGGCTGGTGCCTGACCGTCAACGCGCTTCCCCTCGAGCCCCTGCTTTCCCGGGTTTTGGAGCCGTACCGTGCGCTCTTCGTCGGGCGGGCCCGGCGCGCGGACGGGCTCGCCGACTCCCAGCTGGTCGTGGAACGCGAACGGCTGGTCGGGGCCGGCCTGCGCGAGGACCTTGTGGTGACCAATCACTCGGCCCTGCCGGCGAAGTGCGTGCTGGAGCTGCGGGTGGAGGCAGATTTTGCCGACCTGTTTGACGTGAAAGGCGGGCGGGTGGCGCCTGTAACACAGCTGGTCCGGCAGGTCCACGGTGATGAGCTGCAGCTCGAAGCCGTTCGCCGCGGCCGCCGGCGCGGCATCCTCGTGCACGGGCGCGGCGCAGCGGTGAACGAGGACGTGCTCCACTTCGAGGCAATCATCCCGGCGCGCGGGAAGTGGTCCACGAGCGTCATCGTCACCCCGCTGGTGGAACAGGACCGGCCCGCGGAGCCGTTCGCCGCCACCGGGTCCGTCGCCGACCTTGAAGCGGCACGCCGCCACCGGGCCTGGGGTGAATCGACGCCGCAGCTGGACATAGCCAATGCCGACATCGAGGCGGTGCTGCGGCGAAGCCACGAGGATCTCGGCGCGCTGCGGATCTTCGACCCCGCCCATCCGGGGCGCGCCGTGGTTGCGGCCGGAGCCCCATGGTTCATGGCGCTCTTCGGCCGGGACTCGCTGTTGTCCGCCTACATGGCGCTGCCCGTCGACCCCTCGCTGGCACGCGGGACGCTGCAGACGCTCGCCGCACGGCAGGGCACCAAAATCAATCCCGACACTGAGGAGGAGCCCGGACGGATTCTCCACGAGGTGCGCCTGGGCGTGGCTGCCGGAGTGGTTCTCGGCGACCACGCGGCGTACTACGGGACCGCGGACGCGACTCCCCTCTTCGTCATCCTGATGTCCGAGCTGAACCGCTGGGGGATGGAGCAGGACGTCCTCCAATCGCTGCTGCCGCACGCGGACCGGGCGCTGGACTGGATCCGTGACTTCGGCGACCGGGACGGTGACGGTTTTGTGGAATACAACCGTGCCGTTCCCCATGGCCTGCTCAACCAGGGATGGAAAGATTCCTGGGACGGCATCAACTTCGCCGACGGCAGGATGGCCGAGCCGCCGATTGCCCTGTGCGAGGTGCAGGGGTATGTGTACAGCGCCTACATTGGCCGCGGTCTGCTGGCCGCCGCGGCCGGTGATCAGGACCTGGCCGCCGAGTGGGGGCGCCGGGCGGAAAGGCTGAAAGAGGAGTTTAACGAGCGCTTTTGGCTCCCCGACCTGGGGTACTACGCCGTGGCCCTGGACGGGAAAAAGCGGCCGGTGGACGCCTGTGCTTCCAACATGGGGCACTGTCTGTGGTCGGGCATCGTCGACGACGACAAGGCACCGCAGGTGGCCGCCCGGCTGATGTCCCCCGAGATGTTCACGGGTTGGGGGATCCGGACGTTGGCTTCGGACATGGGCGCCTACAACCCGGTCAGCTACCACAACGGCTCCGTGTGGCCCCATGACACCACCCTGGTCGCCAGCGGGCTGATGCGCTACGGGTTTGTCGAGGAGGCCCGCAGGGTGGCCGGCGGGCTCTTTGATGCCGCGGTCTGCTTCGGCGGACGGCTGCCCGAACTGTTCTGCGGTTTCGACCGGGGTGAATACGACGTGCCGGTGCCCTACCCCACGTCCTGTTCGCCGCAGGCCTGGGCCGCCGCCTCGCCGGTCCATCTAATGCGCATGCTCCTGCGCCTGGACCCGTACCTCCCGGCAGACGAGCTGTGGCTCGCTCCTGAGATTCCGGCAGACTTCGGCTCGTTCCGGGCGGACAACCTGCTGCTCGGGAAATCCCGGGTGTCACTGGCCGCCACAGAGAAAACCTTCACGGTGGAGGGCCTGGCTCCCGGGGTCAAGGTGCGTCACGGCGCACGGTCTCCGCTGGCGGAACTGCTGGTGCTCGGCGGCCGGGAATCCGAAGGGTCGGAAAGCTCCGCAGGCGACAGATGAGCCGCCTTCTGGCCGGCTCTGGCGGCCGCGCCACTCGCGGCTGCCGACACGCCGCCGCTGGGCAGGGCCGCGGGCGTCGCGGATGCGCCTCGCCAACCCGCGTCGCCGTGTCGTACGCTGGACCTCCTCCGGGAGAATAGGCCAACGATGCGTATCGGGCTGATCGCACCACCGTGGTTTCCGATTCCGCCATGCGGCTACGGCGGTATCGAACAGGTCGTTGACATCCTCGCCCGCGGCTTCGCGGACGCGGGGCACGACGTGCTGCTGGCCGCCGCTGCCGACAGCAAATGCCCCGTTCCCCTGGTGCCCGGCATGGAGCCGTCTGATCCGGAGGCCATCGGAACGAGCTGGTCGGAGCTCAACCACGTCATCCGGGCCTATGAGGGGCTTCACGAGGTGGATCTCATCCACGACCACACCCTGGCGGGGCCGTTCTACAGGGACCGGCCGGCCGGGGTTCCCGGGGTCATGACGATCCACACCGGGCTGACCGCGCCGCTCACCGGTATCTACCGCGCCGCCGCACGGCATGTCTCCCTCGTCGCGATCTCCCACCAGCAGGTCGCCGGCACCGGCCTCGACGTGGCCGCCGTCATTCACCACGGCATCGATACCGCCGCGGTGCCGGTGGGCGGGGGCCGGGGTGGCTACGCCTGTTTCCTGGGCCGGATGTGCCCGGACAAGGGCGTCGCCGAGGCCATCCGGATCTCCCGCTTGGCGGGGATGCCGCTGAAAATCGCCGCCAAGATGCGCGAGCCCGAGGAGCTGCGGTATTTCCATGACGTCATCGAACCCATGCTCGGGCCGGATGAGGAGTTCCTCGGCGAAGTCGCCGGCGGCGACAAATACCGGTTGCTGGGCGAGGCGGTGGCCCTCTTGAATCCTATCCAGTGGGCCGAACCTTTCGGCCTCGTCATGATCGAGGCCCTGGCCGCCGGGACCCCCGTGGTCGCCACGCCGCGGGGAGCCGCCCCGGAAATCGTCGAGCCGGGCGCCACCGGGCACCTGGCCGAGGACCACCGGGAGCTGGCGAAGCTGCTGCCCCGGGCGGCCTCGTTGGACCGCCGCGCCTGCCGCGCCGCCGCGGAGGATCGCTTCAGCGCGGCGCGCATGACGGCGGACCACCTGGACCTCTACTCCCGGCTGCTGGCCGGACAGTCCTAGCGGCGGTGGATGGACTTGTAGCTGACGTAGGCGTTGAGTCCCTCAATTCCGTACTCGGTGCCGAGACCCGAGTCGTGCCTGCCGCCGAACGGGGCGGAGTGGTTGGAGGCGAAGAAGTTTATGCCCACCGAGCCGGTGTCCATCCGGTCGGCCACCGCGAGCGCGGCGTCCTGGTCCTGGCCGAACACGAGTCCGCCCAGGCCGAACCCGGTGTTGTTCGCGAGCGCCACGGCTTCGTCCACGTCCGTGTACTTCAACACGGCCAGGGCCGGTCCGAAGACCTCCTCGCGGGCGATGCGCATGTCCGGGGCCACGTCGGCAAACACGGTGGGCTCCACAAAGTAACCGCCCTCGAGTCCGCCGCCGAGCCGGGCGGCCCGCCCGCCGGTGGTGGCCCGGGCTCCCTCGGCCCTGGCCGCCTCCAGATGGTCGAGCACTGTCCGGTACTGCGACTCGGTGGCGGACGGGCCGAAATCGGTGGCCGGGTCCAGCGGGTCGCCCTGGACGCCGGCGGCGATGGTCGCCGTCACCATGTCCACGACCTGGTCATAGCGCGAGGCAGGGGCGAGGATGCGGCTGGAAATATAGCAGGTCTGGCCCGTGTTGCGCATGCTGGAGCGGATCAGCACCTTCGACATCTCGTCCAGGTCGACGTCCTCGAGCACCACCGCGCTGGACTTGCCGCCGAGTTCCAGCGTGACGGGACGCAGCAGTTCGCCGCAGGCCGCGGCGATCCGGCGTCCCACCGGGGTGGAACCGGTGAAGGCGACCTTGTCCACGCCGGGATGCCTGACCAGGGTGTCGCCGAGCCTGCCGGATCCGGTGACCAGGTTGACCACGCCGGCCGGCACTCCGGCGGCGGCCACGGCGTCGACGATGAGGCGGAAGGACAGCGGCGTGGGCGAGGCCGGTTTCATCACCACGGTGCAGCCGGCCAGCAGCGCCGGCGCCAGCTTGATGACCATGAGGTTGATCGGGAAGTTCCACGGCGCGATCAGCCCGCACACCCCCACCGGATCCCGGCGCACCACTGATTCGCCGCCGCCGTGCGGGAACGGGCGCACATCTTCATGTTCCAGATAGTCGGCCAGCGTGGCGAAGTATCGAAAGATTCCCGCAGCGTTGCCGGCGGCACGGGAGGACTCGGACACCGGCGAGCCGTTTTCGCGGGTGTTGGTCAGCGAGAGCTCGTCGGCCCGCTTCTCCACCTCGTCGGCAATCCGCAGCAGATACGCCGCGCGTTCGGACGGCGCCAGCGTCGGCCACGGACCGGAGTCGAAGGCCCGCCGCGCCGCGGCCACGGCGGCGTCCACGTCTTCGGGGGTGCCGTCCGGCACCGATCCCCAGACCTCGCCGGTAGCCGGGTCGGTCACCGGGTTGCGGCCGGTGCCGCGGGCGGGAACCCACGCGCCGTCGACGAAGACATCGTCGACGTGCGTGTAGGGCAGGTGCAACGCGGCGCGCGCGGCGACGGCAGGCCGTGCGGACGACGCCGGTGCTCCCCCGGGTGCGGGGGTTGTGGTGCCTGGGGTGGTGGTCATCGGATGACTCCTGTCTTCAGCAGGGCCTTGGAACGCTCCAGGTCGGCCGTTCCCATGGCACGGGCGGCCTCGGTGATCAGTTCCGGAATGATCTCGGCGCCGAGCCGGTCGGAGTAGACGGCCGGCGTCATACCGAACCAGGACGCTGCCACCGCGATGCCGGCGTGGTCGAACCGCCACAGCCGGTCAGAGTCGCGGACCAGTGCGTCCTCCAGTGAGTACGGCACGTGGCGGGTGTCGTGGCCGTCGATGATGTCGCAGACGCGGTCGATGAACTCCTCCGAATACCCGAGGCCGGGCAGCACCCTGCGCGCCACCTTGCAGCCCTCGGCTTCGTGCTCGAACCGGATGGCCGCCTTGCGCCAGTCGCCGGTGAACCCCTCGGAAAGGATCCGTTCCTCGTCCACGTGCGCCCAGCCGGTGTCGTGCAGCAGGACCGCTACCCGGACCAGTTCCGCGTCGGCTTGCGGGTAGGCCCGGCACAGCCGCTCGGCGAAGGCCAGCGAAATCGGCAGGTGGATGTCGTTGGCGCGGGTGCGGGTCTCCTGCACCACGGCCTGCCAGATCGGGTCCAGGTCGGCGGCGGCCGCCGGGGTGGTGGAAATGGGCGCGGTGTCGATGTCGCCCGTGGCCGGCAGCGGCCTCACCGGGTAGGCGGCCGCGAAGGCAGCGGCGCGCGGATCGTCGGCGGGGTTGGGCTGGCCGCCGGGGGCCCACGCTGGGGCATTGCCTTTGGCCTCCGGGGTCTGTGTCTCGGGGGTGCTCATGGGGTGGGTCTCCTTGTCGTGCGGCCGCGCACGGCGGGCGGTCAGTCGTCCGTCGCGATGGTCTTGAGGACGACGGCGGGGTCAGCCGCGGCGTCCGCGGGAATGTTTTGGCTCTTGGCCAGCGCGTTTTTGACCGCCATGAAGTCCAGCGGGGCGTTCACGCAGTCGGCGGCGATGATCCGGCCGTCGCGGTAGTAGAGGACGGAGAACTTGCCGCGCTCGTCGTCGCGGCGGACGACGGTCCGGTCGTAGCCCAGCGTCAGGCCGGCAATCTGCAGTTTCAGGTCCGCCTGGTTGGACCAGAACCACGGGATCCCGGCGTACTCCTCCCGCCGGCCCATCAACGAATAGGCGGCGACCTTGGCGTGTTCGATCGCGTTGTTCACGCTTTCCAGCCGGATCCGCTCGCCCTCCGGTGAGCCGGGCAGCGGGTTGGGCATGTTGGCCACGTCGCCCACCGCCACCGTGGTCCCGTCGGAGGCCAGCGCGTGCCGGTCGACCACAATGCCGTTGTCCACCTCCAGGCCCAGCTGCTCGGCCAGCTCGGTGTTCGGCACGACGCCAATGCCCACCAGCACCAGCTGGGCGGCGACCATGGTGCCGTCTTCGAGTCCGACGCCGCCCACCCTGCCCCCGCCGTCCGCCGGCACCAGTTCCCGGATGCGGGAATTCAACCGGATGTCGAGGCCCCGTTCGCGGTGCGCGGTCAGGAAGTAGTCGCTGGTTTCTTCGCCCACGGCCCGGCCGATCAGCCGCGGCCCGTACTCGAGCACGGTGACGTTCTTGCCCATCTTGTGCAGGCTGGAGGCAGCCTCCAGCCCGATGAAGCCGCCGCCGATCACCACCGCGTCCCGCACGTCCTCGAGCTGGGCCTTCAGAGCCAGCGCGTCGTCGGCGTTGCGCAGGTAGACCACCCCGTCCAGCTCGGCACCGGGGACCTGGAGCTTGCGGGCGCGGGCGCCAACGGTCAGCGCCAGCCGGCGGAACGGGAACTGTGCCCCGGAGACCGCGTGGGCGACCCCGGAGCCGTCCGCTTCCTTCTCGATCCGCTCGATCCGCTCGCCCTTGACCAGGGCCACATTGTGGTCCTCCCAGTACTGGTTGGACCGGAAGATCAGCGATTCGCTTTCCACCGTGCCCTGCAGGAATTCCTTGGACAGGGCCGGGCGCTGGTAGGGCCGGTGGTTTTCCTCGCCCAGCAGCGTGATGTGCTCGGTGAAGCCGAGCGCCCGCAGTGAAACGGCCAACTGGACGCCCGACTGGCTGGCACCGATGATCAGCAGCCCGGTTTGCACGGCGCCGTCCGCTGCCTCGGCAGGGACCGCCGTCGTCGTCGTTGTGGTGGTGGTTTCCATGATCAGATCTGCGTTTCCGGAGTGGTGACGTAAACGTCCTGGCCCTCGCAGAGCTTGAGCTGGCAGGACAGGCGCGAATTCTCCTGGCGGTCCACGGCCGTTCCGTAGAGCATTTCGTCTTCCATGTCTTCCATCTCCGGAAGCTGGTCCAGGGTGTCCTCGCGGACGAACACGTGGCAGGTGGCGCAGGACAGCGAGCCGCCGCATTCGGCGACGATGCCCGGCACGCCGTTGCGCACCGCGGTTTCCATGACCGAGTCGCCGGGGTTGCCTTCGACGTCGCGGACGGCGCCTTCAGCGTCGGTGAAATGTACCGTAGGCATGGTTCTCCTTCGGGGTTGCAGTGGTTCAGATGAACTGGCGGCCGCCGTCGACCACCATGGTTTGTCCGGTGATGTAGGAACTGTCCGGGCCGGCCAGGAACAGCGCCGCGCCCACGATGTCCTCGGGCTGGCTGGCGCGCTTGAGCGCGCCGCGGTCCACCCCGTAGTTCTCGGCGTTCTCCATCAGCCCGTAGCTGGCCTCGGTGAGCGTGAAGCCCGGGGCGATCGCGTTGACGGTGATGTTGCGCCGGCCCAGTTCCTTGGCCAGCACCCGGGTCATCGACACCACGCCGCCCTTCGAGGCGACGTAGTGCAGCCACTGCTCCGAGCCGGAGTAGATGGTGGCGGAGGAGAGGTTGATGACGCGGGCGCCGTCGGGCAGGTAGGGGCTGGCGGCGCGGGTCACCAGCCAGGGGCCCTTGAGGTTCACGTTCATCACCAGGTCCCATTCGGCCGGGTCGATCTCCTCGAACGGGGTGCGGGTCACCGTGGCGTAGATGGCGGCGTTGTTGAGGACGACGTCGATGCTCCCCTGCCCGAAGTCGGCGCACCTTCGGGCGAGGGCCTCGGTGGAGGCCACGTCGGTGACGTCGGCTTCGAAGGCCTCGGCCTCGGCGCCGGTTTCGCGGACCAGCGCGGCTGTCTTTTCGGCACCGGCCAGGTTGGTGTCGGCCGCTGCCACCCGGTACCCGCGGGACGCGAAGCCCAGGGCGAAGGCGCGGCCCAGACCGCCGGCGGCGCCGGTGATCAGCACGGTCCTGGTGCCGGCCCCCTGGTCGGGGTTCAGGAAGCCGGGGCCGGCCGTGGCGTCGGGGGGAGGCTGTGTCATCGTCACGCTTTCATGTTGGGGTGTGCCGGGCCGGGACCCGCCTGGGAAACGGGGTTCGCCCGGCCCGGCACTAATTCGCCTGAGACTGCGGAGATACCGGAGTGCTCAGGTGTGGCTGTGTGCTCCCGGCCCGGCGACGGCCGGTTCGGCGGATTCTTCGGCGTCAAGGATCTGTACGGTGCCCTTGGTGCCGTCCACCCGCAGCCGCTGGCCGGTCTTGATGGTGGTGGAGGCCGAACCGGTGCCGGTCACCGCCGGCAGCCCGTACTCGCGGCAGACAATCGCGGCGTGGCTCATCATGCCGCCGATGTCCGTGACGGTGGCCTTGATCTTGCCGAAGATCGGCCCCCAGCTTGGCGCGGTCACCGTGGCCACCAGGATCTCGTCCTGCTGGACCTCGGAAAGCTGGTCCGAATCGTGGACCACCCGTGCGTACCCTTCGACGACGCCCGGGGACGCGGCCATGCCGCGCAGCCCGCCGCCTTCCACCTCTTCGCCTTCGCCCAGCCACTGCTGGACCTGTTCGGTGGTGATGCCCCAGAGCATCCGGGTGAACGGTTCGGTGATCGAGGCCGGCGGGGTGTTCAGCGCCGGTGCCGGACGCGCGGTCTTCAGCGCGTCCACGATCTTGCGGCGGCGCTCGATTTCCTCCGGCCAGTAGGTGGGGCCGATCGGCTCGGCACCCACGCCCCAGCCGGTGACCAGGTCGAAGAGGGCGTCGCGGACTTCGTTCCGGTTCAGGTACAGCAGGTCGTCCGGTTCGGTCCAGAATCCCTCGGCGTGCATCATCCGTGAAAGCTCGCGGATCTTGCGCCAGAAGACGCCCATGGTCCAGTGCTCGATGTAGAAGTTGTGGTTTTCCACGTACGGGTAGGCGGTGGCGGCCAGCTGGCGCTTGGCATCTAAAACCGCCTGCGCGTCGCCTTCCAGCAGTTCGCGGTATTCCTCCACGATCCGTTCCTTCTCCGCCACCAGCTCCTCGACGGGCCGCATGATCTGCTGGCCTTCGTCCAGCCGGCGGATGTAGTCGGCGATGTAGCCCAACGGGATTTCCTGGTATTCGTTCCAGTACTTGTCGTGCCCGTAGAAGCCGTTGCCCACGGTGAAGTTGAACCACGGGTCCTTGGCTTCCTCGTAGCGGGCGATCCAGCGGTCGCCGCCCTCGGAGGCGCGGACCGCGGCCAAGGTGGCATCGACGTCGTCCGTGTTGCCGAAGGCGGACTGCAGGCCCAGTTCCACGGCGAGCACGGCGAGGTGTTTGAGCTCGTCGTCCGGGCGGAAGAGCTCCATGTCCACGCCCTGCACCATGGTGGCGATCGACTGGTCGGGGATGTTCGGGAAGACTTCCTTGCAGAAGTTGAAGAAGTCCAGGTAGGCGATGTAGCCCAGATTCAGGAACTCGAAGTGGTACTGCCAGTTCTGGTAGGCCAGCTGGATCAGCCGGTCGTAGTTCTCCAGCAGCACCTCGGAGCCGTCCATCGCCTTGCCCGTGGTGATGTCATCCATCGGCACCATGTCCGGCAGCTTCTTGAAGGAGAGGGTCTCCATCTCGTCGATGGTGCCGCGGACCTTCGCATGCCACTGCTGGAGCAGTTCCTCCCAGTTCTGGAAGTAGTGGCCCACCCGCTGCTCGAAATGCGGGACGCGCGCGGCGATCTGGTCCTCCGGAACCGGGATCGGGGACATGTACAGGTAACCCAGATGCACGCGGAACTCGATGCCGTTGGCGTTGGGAATCATCAGGTGGCGGGCGTTGTACTGGCCCAGGCACTTGACCGCGAACTCACCGCCGATCGTCTCGAACGGCTTGTAGACAGTCGGCCAGTGCTGGCTGTCGCAGAACCAGAACTTGGCGTCTTCCTGTTCCTTGAGCTTGTCCTGGAACACGAGATAGTACGGGTAGATCTTCTCCCAGCCCTCGGCGCCGGCTGGCACCGGCAGTTCGGAGGGCTTCGGGAAGGACTTCATAGACATGGCGGTCCTTTCGGTGGCGGCTCTGCGTTGAGCCTGCGGTGGGCGGTTCGGTGGAACGGTGGATCCTTGCGGTGGAGCTGTTGGAACCTTGCTACCTTGCGGTGGAACGGTGGAACAGTTCAGGGCAGGAAAGGTCAGGCGGAGGGTTTCAGCAGCGAGGCAGTGATGCTGCCCAAGCTGAAGCCTCCGGTGGCGCGGCCTGCGTTGCCGGCTCCGGTGTTCCCGGCTCCGGCGGGCGCCGCCGTCGTCGTCGTGGGAGCAGCACCGAGGGCCGCGGCGTATCCGCCGCTTCCCGGTACCGCGGACGAAGATGCCGACGGCTTCTTCGAGGAGTGCACGGTTTCCGGACGGGACTGCAGCAGCAGCAGGTTCTCGCCGTCGGGCAGGTCCCTGTCCAACGCCCACTCGATGTCCTGCGGGCACTTGTAGTGTTTCTCGGCCCGCTTGGCCATCCGCGCCACCGCGAGCAGTTCGTCGTCGTTCAGGCTGCGCCGGGCCCGCCGCTCGGCGTCGACCTCCCGCTCCACCAGGGTGCGCGCGGCGGCATCGGGCACCAGCTCGGCGTGCTTGTCGCCCAGGTGTTCGGCGACCGGGGCCAGGGTGACCTTGTCCAGCACGATGTTGTCCGGGGTGACCTGCCCCGAAACCACCATCTCGCCGACGCCGTAGGACGCGTCGATGGTGATCTTGGAGCGGTCGCCGTTGGCCGGGTCCAGGGTCATGGCGACGCCGGAGACCCTGGCATTGACCATCTTCTGCACCACGACGGCCATCGACAGGCCCTCGTCCGGGATGTTGTTCTTCAGCCGGTAGATGATGGCGCGCGAGGTGTAGAGCGACCCCCAGCAGCTGCGGATGTGTTCGCCGACGGCCGCGAAGCCTTCCAGCCAGAGGTAGGTGTCCTGCTGGCCCGCGAAGGAGGCATCCGGCAGGTCCTCGGCGGTGGCGGATGAACGCACTGCCACCGGAACCGGCGCGTCGAAGCGGGACATCAAGGCGTCGTAGGCCTCGATGGTCTGGGCCCGCATGTCGGCGGGAACCGGGCGGGAGCAGATGTTGTCCCGGATGGAGGCGGACACTGCGTCCACTTGGGCGATGTCTTCCGGGTCAAGGCCGGCCAGCAGTTGGTTGATGTGGTCGGTGATCCCGGCTTCCTGCATGAAGCGGTCAAACTGGGCGGTGGTGACGACGAATCCCGGGGGCACCGGCATGCCCGCAGAGGTCATGGTGACCAGCGAGGCGCCCTTGCCGCCGAGGTTCTCGAGCCTGGGCTCGATGCCGCCGTCGAAAAACTGGATGAATTCGTTGCTGCGCATGGGCTCAGGCCTCCCAGCTGACGGGGACGGTTTCGGGGACACGGAAGGAGATGTTCTCGCGGAACTCGATGCCCTCGGGGTTCTCCAGCTTCAGGTTCGGTGCCAGCCGCGCCACCTCTTCCAGTGCGATCTTGGCCTGCAGTTTGGCCAGCATGTTGCCCAGGCAGTAGTGGATGCCGAAGCCGAAGGACAGATGTTCGCGGGCGTTGCCGCGCGAGATGTCGAACTCCTCGCCATCTTCGAAGCGGGCGGCATCGCGGTTGGCAGAGCCCATCAGCAGCAGCAGTTCGCCGCCCTCCGGGATCTTCACCCCGCCGACTTCGGTGTCCTTGAGCGCCTTCCGGCGCCATCCGACGATCGAGCCGGAGAAGCGCAGCACCTCGTCGATGGCCGCCGGGATTTTCCGGGGTTCCTCCACCAGTTGCTGCCATTGGTCCGGACGCGCCAGCAGCACGCGCAGGGAGTTGGCGATCAGGGTGGTGGTGGTTTCGTGTCCGGCGAACAGCAGGGAGTAGAGGATCGATGCGATCTCGTGGTCGCTGATCTCCGCCCCGTCCTGCTGGGCCTTGACCAGGTCGCCGGTCAGGTTGTCGCCGCCTTCCTCGTGGGCCACGCGGACCAGGCGCTGGCATTCCTGCCAGTACTCCACCAGGTTGTGGGCGTGCGGGATCTGTTCCTCGTCGCTGAGGTCGCCCCAGGTCATCGCCGCGCGGGAATCGGACCAGCGCTTGAAGGTGTCCACCTGGGAAACATCGGCGCCGATCAGCGTCAGGATCGTGACCGTCGGGACGGTGTAAGCCAGGTCCTTCACCAGTTCGCCGCGGCGATCCGGGTGGGCCAGCATGGCTTCCAGCTGGTCGACGACATTCTGCCGGATGAACGGCTCCAGCGCCTTGTAGCGTCGCGGGGTGAAAGCCTTTTGGGCCACTGCACGGATCCGGGTATGTTCCGGCGGGCGGCGGGCCGAAAGCCCAGAGTAGGCGGTGAAGCCGCCCTCTTCCATGATCTTGGTGGCCTGCGGGCCGCGCTTGCGCACCGGCGCCTGGGCGTTCTCGCTGGAGAAGGTCTCCCAGTCTTCGAAAACAGCCTTGATGTCGTCGTAGCGGGAAACCACGTAGTAGCCGACGCGCTCGTCAAACATGACGGGCTGTTCGTTCCGCAGCTCGGTGTACGCCGGGAACGGGTCCTTCATCTGGAACGGCTCATAGCCATGGTGTCCTGCGGGGGCCTCGGCACCGTGGCCGAACGGACAAGCTGCCGTTTCGGTCGAAGATGACATCTGGAACTCCTTGGGGTCTGCTCCCGCCGGTGGCCGTTGTCGGTTGGCGGGCTGATTAGACTCCAGTGTTGCCCACGTCACTCTCCGGAGCCTAAATCATTCTTCCACTGAGTGGAAACGAATAGTGCTTAGCATCTCTTGGCATGCACCGGGCGCTCAGGCCGTTGCTCCTGTGTGTGGCTGCCCAGCAATCACCCCGGGGGATGTGAGCCGTGGCGCTCAGGCCTTGGGCGCAATGTGGCTTCCCAGCAACGACTCGCCAGGCATACGCCGTAGCGCGTGGTGCGGCTGGCCAGCAACAGGCACGGGGATGTGAGCCGTGGCGCTCAGGCCTTGCGCGCGATGTGGCTTCCCAGCAACGACTCCAGCGGGATGTGCGCGGTGGCGCGCTCGATCTGCGTCGAGACGCCGCGCAGCGCCGGCAGGTGCCGCGTCATCGTCGCGGCCTGCGTCGTCAGCAGCACCAATCCCAGCCCCGCGCCTATCCGACCGGTGTGGAAGACCGGCACGGCGATGGAGCAGGAGCCGAGCCGGACTTCCTCCAGCGTGGTGGCGTAGCCCTGCTCGCGGATCTGGACCAGTTCCTCCGCCAGGCGCCCGGGAACAATGTGAGTGTGGGCGGTGGGACGCTCCAGTTGCCGGTTCAAGTAGGCGGTGCGCACCCACTCCTCCTCGTACGCCAGGATGACTTTCCCAACGGCCGTGGCGTGCATCGGCAGCCGGCCGCCGACCCGCGAGGCACGCGGCACGCGCTTGGTGCCGTAGATGCGCTCGATGTAAAGCACCTCGTGGCCTTCCCGGACCGCCAGCTGTGACGTCTCGCCGGTGAGCGAGAACAGCTCCTGCACGAACGGGCGCGCGGCATCGCGCAGTTGCCGGCCGGCATTCTGCGCCAGCTCCCAGAGGCGGATACCCAGTTGGTAGCGGCCGTTGGCGCCGCGGGAGAGGAAGCCCCATTCCGTCAACTCCGAGACCAGCCGGTGCGTGGTACTCAAGGGCAGGCCGGAACCCTCGGAAATCTGGGTCAGGCTCAGCGCGCTGCGGGATTGTTCGAAGGCTTCAAGGATGGCCAGCACACGGGACGTGACCGTGCGTCCCGGATCTCGGCTACCGCCGGCCATAGTTGCCTCCCAAATTCCCGGCGGTCTCGTAAAGCCGGGCACCGTCGTCGTCCGGGCAAAGCCGCGCACCGCCGTCGTCGTCCGGACAAAGCCGGGGCACCGCCGTCGTCCAGGCAAAGCCGGACACCGCCGTCGTCGTCCGGACAAAGCCGGGGCACCGCCGTCGTCCTCCGGGCAAAGCCGGGCACCGCCGTCGTCAGTGCCGCGGTACTTCGCAGCCGGCGCCCATTCGGCACACGGCCGAGACCGAGTCTAGCCGTCGGCAAGCAGCGCCCGGCGCTGCGGCCACAACGTCACCGATTCCAGCGCGGACAGCGCGCGCGCCATGGCCTTGGCCTCCTCGGTGAAGAGATGGCCCAGGACGCGCTGGCTGCAGAGCCGGAGGGCCTGGCCGCGGTCCAGCCCGAACCACTCCATCACGGTGTCGACGCCGTGCGGACTGAGCCGCCACGTTTTGTCTGCGTCCTTGACGATCGCGTCCTCGATCGAGAGGGCCTCCTTCCGCGAGTCGTGCCCGTCGATGATCTCCAGGATGCGCGGAATGAGCTCCGGCTCATGGCCGGCCTCTTCGAGGATCCCGGCTGCCAGGCGGGCGCCTTCCTTCTCGTGCAGCAGCACGAGGTCGGGCCGGCCGCCGCCCGGGGCGATCGCGGAGAGGACCTGGTCCGGCGGCACCTGGGACCAGCCGATGTCATGAAGCATGATGGCCGGAAGGACGACGCCAGCGTCGGCCTCCGGGTGGGCCGCCAGCATGGCCTGGGCCAGGCCGTAGGCGTAGAGGGTGTGGGCGTCGTTGTCGCGGACGGCCAGCAACGGTGCCGCGTGTTGCCAGATCCGGTCCAAGTGCGCGTCCAGGTGCACCACGCCGTCCGGCTGGGCCTCGATGGCGGCGGCGACGTCGTGGCCGAAAAGGTTGGCGGCGGGCAGCAGCTTGGTCATGCCCACAGCATGACGAGCAATCGCCAGGCGGGCAACCGCCGGGTTCCGCTGGGCGGAAGCTCGGCGCAGGTGGGGGGTGCTTAGGGCGGGTTGCCTTGGGCGGGTTGCTGGCGGGCCGAGGCCGTCGCCGGAAGTACCGCCCGGCGGCATTGCCGGAGGTCGCACAGTCCCCGGGTGGTGCGGTTTGGTAAGGGAACGGCACCAAAACTGTCCATGTTTAACCGGATGCTTAAGTATCATGCCTAGTCAGACGCGGGCGGGTCGGGTGAAACATGGACAGTTATCGCTAAATATGGACAGCTGGGCGCTGGGGATGCACTCGCCGGGCTCCGCGCAGCCCTCCAACCCCGCGGATGCCCCGCAGACAGCCATCCGACGCCCGGACGACTACCCGGGCGGCCGCACACCCGCAGCACGCCGCGCACGCACGCAGCCCGGGGCCCATCGCCGGCCCGCGTTAGCCGGTGTTCCGCAGGCCCGCGGCGATGCCGTTGACGGTGATCAGCATGGCCCGCTGCAAGGCTTCATCCGGCTCCGACGTCCGGATGCGCCGCAGCAATTCCACCTGCATGTACGAGATCGGGTCCAGGTACTGGTCGCGGATGTGCAGCGAGCGCTGCAGCACCGGCTGGTTGTCGAGCAGTTCGTTTTCGCCGGTCAGCTTCCGGATTTCGGCCACGGTCAGCTCGAACTCGGCGCGGATGTCGTCGAACAGGTGCCGCAGCTGCGCAGGCACCAAGGTGGAGACGTAGTGCGCCGCGATCTCCAGATCGGTCTTGGCCAGCGTCATCTCCACGTTCGAGATGAAGGACTGGAAGTAGTGCCAGTTGCTGATCATCTCCCGCAGTTGCGGCTGCAGTCCGGCGGCCCGGGCGGCGCGCAGGCCGCTGCCCACGCCGTACCAGCCGGGAACGATCTGCCGCGACTGGGTCCAGCCGAACACCCAGGTGATGGCCCGCAACTTGCCGAGTCCCGGACCCGCAGTCGTGTCCGCGTCGGTCCGGTCGGCCGGCCGC
The DNA here is from genome assembly GCF_059092685.1 of Arthrobacter sp. Y3221048. Classification (NCBI taxonomy): domain Bacteria; kingdom Bacillati; phylum Actinomycetota; class Actinomycetes; order Micrococcales; family Micrococcaceae; genus Arthrobacter; species Arthrobacter sp. Y3221048. The sequence goes on from NZ_JBNHHX010000001.1 coordinate 159,626, forward strand.
GAACCGAACTTCACCGTGCTCAGCTGCTCCACCGGCGTCGATGTCCGGAAGTACTCCGGCAGGTCCGGATGCTCCACCAGCAGGCGGTAGCGCTCATAGGCCGCGCCGGAGATGACCTCCATCGCCGCATGGTACCGGCCGCGTTCGGCCTCCGAGGTCCGCGGCTCCTGGTGCAGCGCGGAGGCCTGCAGCACGGCCGCGAGCGCCAGTTCCAGGTTTTCCCGGGCCAGCTCCGGCAGGGTGTATTTGTCGGAAATGACTTCGCCCTGCTCGGTGAACTTGATCTCGCCGGCCAGCGCACCGTTGGGTTGGGCGAGGATCGCGTCGTAGGTGGGCCCGCCGCCGCGGCCGACCGACCCGCCGCGGCCATGGAAGAAGCGCAGCCGCACCCCGTGCCGGGCGGCCACGTCGCGCAGCACCAGCTGGGCCTTGTGGATTTCCCACTGGCTGGTGGCGACGCCGGCTTCCATGTTGGAGTCCGAATATCCGAACATGACCTCCTGCAGGTCGCCGCGCAGCCGCACGATCCGGCGGTACTGCGGGTCCGAGAGCAGGTCGTCCAGGATCTGCCCTCCGCTGCGCAGGGCCTCCACGCTTTCCAGCAGCGGTGCGAACCCGATCAGCGCCTTCGGCTCGGGCCCATCCAACGCCAGCAGTCCCGCCTCGCGCGCCAACACGGCGGCGGCCAGCACGTCGTCGGCGCCGCGTGCCCGGGACACAATGTAGGTCTCCACCGCATCCGGGCCGTACTGGCGCAGGGCCTCGGCGATCGCTCCGAACACCTCCAGCGTGCGCGCGCGCTTCTTTTTCAACGACGACGGCGGTGCCAGCGGTCCCGGCGAGAGCAGCAGCGAGGAAAGCAGTTGCTGCCGCGGACCGCGCGCCAGGTCAAGGTAGTCTTCCGGCGCAGCAGCGTCGGCCGCAGCGTCCGTGCCGCCCTCGGCTGTCGCCACACCCGCCGGTGCAGCGCCGTCCGCCGCCACACCCGCCGGTGCAGCGCCGTCCGCCGCCACACCCGCCGGTGCAGCGCCGTCCGCCGCTACACCAGCCGCCGCGCCACCGCCTGCCCCCAATCCGGCCTCAGCGCTCCCCGCCGGCCCCAAGTGCGCCGCCGCCTCACCACGCGCAGCCCCCAAGGCCGGCGTCGCCCCCGCCGGCGTTCGCGCGGCATCGCGGGCAGCCAGCAGCGCTGCGACCGCCTTGTGGTGCTTTCCAGCGTTGTCCCGGAAGTCCAGGGTGGCCAGGTGCAGTCCGATGGTGGAGACCGCCCGGCGCACCGCGGCCAGCGAACCGTCCGCCACCAGCGACGCGGTGTGGGCGCGCAGGGACTGCTCGATCGGCGCCAGGTCGGCCAGCACCTCCGCCGTCGAGCTGTAGTCCCGCCCGGGCTCGTGCGGGAGCCGGCGCTGGATCCGGGCACTGGTGTTGAGCAGCTTGGCCTTGATGCAGGTCAGCTTCAGGCGGTAGGGCTCGTTCGCGTTCAGCTCGCGCACCCGGGCGTCCAGGCCCGGCAGGTTCTCCAGGTCCCTGGCCACGGAGTCCAGCAGCTCGTCGCTGGCGGCCACGATCGTCGTCGAGTTCGAGAGCACCGCAATCAGGCTGTCCACAAAACCGATGTTGATCCGCACCGCGTGCTGGTTCTGCAGCTGGAAGACCTCATGCGTCACGTCCACGGTGACCAGCGGATTGCCGTCCCGGTCGCCGCCGATCCAGGACCCGAAACGCAGCGGCGCCCCGTCGGCGGGCAGTGTCACGCCATGTTCGGACAACAGTTCGGCCAGGTCCCCCATCAGCTCCGGCATGGTGTTGTTGAGGATGTTGCCCAGGTAGTAGACGGCGTTGCGCGCCTCATCCACCGGGCTGGGCCGCACGTGCCGCAGCTCGTCCGTCTGCCACATCTGGTCGATGATCTCGGCCAACCGCCGGTCCTGCCGCCGCCGCGCGGTGCTGCCCTCCGCCGTCGTAGTGGACAGCAGGTCGGAGATGGCACGCAGCTTGTCCAGCACGGTCCGCCGCGATGCCTCGGTGGGATGCGCGGTGAAGACGGGGCGGACGTCCAGCTGGTCGACGGCGCGCTGCAGCGCCTCGGGCCCCGCTTCCTCGGCTATCTGCGCCACGGTGCGCAGCAACTGCCCGTCTTCCTCCGGCCGGGCACGCAATTGGCGCACCCGGTGCACCTGTTCGGCGGCGTTGGCCAGATGGAAATAGAACGCAAAGGCCCGCACCAGGTCGGTGGCCTCGCCCACGTCCAACCCGGCGAGCAGTTCGCGGACCTGGTCGATCACCTCGCGGGCGGTCCACGGCCCGGTGGCCTCGCCCTCGCCGCGGGCCGCTTCCTTGGACTCCTTGGTCAGCAGCCGCACCTGCTCTACCAGGTCGAGCAGCTCCCGCCCATGCTGGCGCGCCAGCGATGCCCCCAGCAGCGTGCTCACCCGGCGCACGTCGGCGCGCAGGCTCGCGTCGAGGTCCCGGTCGCGGGCGGCGTGCGGCATGGGTGCGTCCTTTCGCGTCCTGCGGGCGGCTGCGGCGGGCGTGCCGTTCCCGGGGACTCCAAGCGTCGGCACGGTCCACCTCAAGCGTACGACGGCGGCGCCTCGCCTTTCGCCGACGGCGTCCGGGAGCCTCGGGTTGCCTGGGCGCCGTCGGTTACTTCGCCCGCCGCCCGGGACCCGCCGGTTGCTTCGCCCGCCTACCGCGCCGCCCGCCTGACGGGACCGCACGGTTACTTGGGCGCCGTCTTCACCCGACTACCGGACCGTTCGGTTACTTGGGCGCCATCCGGATCGCGCCGTCCAGCCGGATGGTTTCGCCGTTGAGCATCGAGTTGGCCACGATGTGCGCGGCCAGCTCCGCGTACTCGGCCGGCCGGCCCAGCCGGGACGGGTGCGGCACCTGCTGGCCCAGCGATTCCTGCGCCTGTTGCGGCAGCCCGGCCATCATCGGCGTCTCGAAGATGCCCGGCGCGATGGTGACCACCCGGATCAGCGAGCGCGCCAGTTCCCGCGCCAGCGGAAGCGTCATGGCCGCCACCCCGCCCTTGGACGCAGCGTAGGCGGGCTGGCCGATCTGGCCGTCGAAGGCCGCCACGGAGGCGGTGTTGATGATGACGCCGCGCTCCGGCCCGCCCAGTTCGGTTTCCACCGGTTCGGTGGCGGCCATGGCGGCGGCGGCCAGGCGGATCACGTTGAAGGTGCCCACCAGGTTGATCTGTACCACCTTGGCGAACGCTTCCAGCGGCAGCACCCCGTCGCGGCCCAGCACCTTGCCCGGCGTGGCGACGCCGGCACAGTTCACCACGATCCTCAGCGGGCCCAGCGCCGCGGCCTGCTCCACCGCCGCCTGCACCTGGCCCTCGTCGGTCACGTCCGCGGTGGCAAACACGGCCCGGTCCCGGAGCCCGGCGGCGAACTCTTCCCCCTTCGAGCCGGGCAGGTCCATCAGCACCACCGACGCTCCGGCAGCATGCAGCCGGCGGGCCGTCGCGGCTCCCAGCCCCGACGCTCCGCCCGTGATCAACGCTACGGTTCCGGCAACCTCCACTGAATCCTCCTCAGGGTCCTGAAAGTTTGTCACTACGGCCGTCGGCCTCCCGGCGGCACTGCACACCTCAGCCTAGTGTGGCCCGGCGCACACCCAGCGCACCGGCGGGCCGGTCGGGCAGATTCCCGGCCTGCGCCTCCCCCGCTCCGCCGCTAGGCTGGTCCACATGCCCACCCTGCCCGGCGGCGGCGGAGCCTTCCGCCCGCCCAACTCCGCCCTGGCGGCAGGACGCGCGGATGAGGCCGCCATCGCCGTCGTCCGCCTTTTCGGCCAGCGCTTGCTGGGCCTTCCGTTCACCGTGCTGGGCGCGGTCCGCCGACCCTCCCCCGGCCGATCCGGGCCGTGGCACTACTGGTGGCAGGCCCACTTCCTGGACTGCCTGGTGGATGCCGGGTGGCGGGAGCTGCGCCGGGACCAGCATTACGACGGCGGTGACGGGCCGAGCGCCGGCCGTCTCGCGGCGCGGCTGCTGCGCACGATCCGGTGGCGCAACGGTTTCCGCTTCCCCAACTCGTACTACGACGACATGGCCTGGCTGGCCCTGGCCGCGCAGCGGCTGGACACGCTGGCCGCCGAGGCGCACAAGCCCCGCTTCCGGAACAGGGCCGCCGCACGCCGCCTGCTGCCCGAGCTGGAATCGGCCCACACCCCGGACCTGGGCGGCGGCCTGTTCTGGAACACCGCCAGGGACTTCAAAAACACACCCGCCACGGCACCGGCGGCCCTGTATCTGGCCCGCGCGGGCGACCGGGAGCAGGCCGCCCGGCTCTTGGACTGGCTGGACGCCACCTTGTATGCGCCCGGGCAGCGGCTGTACCTCGACGGCGCCCGGGTCTCGGGCGGGCAGCCGGTCTTGGTGGACGACATCTACACCTACAACCAGGGGCCGGTGCTCGGGGCACTGCTGGAAACGGCCCGTGACGCCGATCTGGTACGGGCCGCCGAACTGGTGCACGGCATCGCGGCCGGTCTGGTCCAAGGGCCTTCGACGCCACCGGATGCAGCCCCGCACGGCGGCCCTGCCACCGCTGGCCCGGCCGCCGCGGTACAGGCGGACGCAGGCCAGGCCACCGCAGACCCTGCCGCCGCGGCCTCAGGGCCGGGCGGCCCCGGCGGCCAACTCGTCCTGCGCACGCACGGCGCCGGCGACGGCGGCCTGTTCACCGGGATCCTGGCCCGGTACCTGGCCCTGGCCGCCCGGTCCGACCGCCTGCCGGACCCGGCGCGCGAACTGGCCGCGCGGATGGTCTTGGATACCGCGCAAGGCTTTTGGGACGGGCGGGCCATCGAAAACCACCGCAACTGGGAGGTACTGGTCTTCTCCCCCGACCCCGCGGTTCCGGCCGCCGCGCCGGGCGGGCCCGGCGCCGGCGTCGAACTGTCCACCCAGCTGCAGGCCTGGATGACCCTGGAGGCCGCCGCCACGCTGGCCGAATGACGGGCGGCCGGGCCGCGCGTTCGGCCGGCCGTCAGGCCGGGGTCAGGACGGCTTCTTCTGCTGCGGATACGGCGCTTCATGCCGGGCCAGCATCTCCACGAAGCCGGCGATCTTGCGCTGCCGGCCGGCGTCGGTCTTCAGCTGGGCCAGCCGGTGGATCAGCGCAAAGCGGTTCTGCGACGTGAGCACCTCGAACATCGCCTGCGCTTCCGGGACGGCGGCGATCGCCGTGGCCAGGTCCTCGGGCACCTCGGCCGTGGCCGGCCCGGCGTAGGCCTTCTCCCAGCGGCCGTCGGCCTGCGCCGCGGCCACCGCCGCCCGGCCGGCCTCGTGCATCTTGCCGGCCTGCTCCAGCCGCTCGATGTACCCGACGTTCCGCAGCGACCAGATGCTGCGCTTCGTCCGTGGGGTGAAGCGTTGGAAAGAGCTTTCCGCGTCGCGCCGCCTGGCCTGCCCGTCAATCCAGCCAAAACACAACGCCTCGTCCAGCGCAGCAGCATAATCGAGGGCGGTCACCGTGCCGCCCTTCTTGCGCAGGATCAGCCACACGCCGGCCGACGAGGCGTGGTTTTCCTCCAGCCAGGCCCGCCACGCGGCGGCGTCTGGGACCAGCAACTCCGGAAGCTCAGCAGGCATGCCCTTATGGCAGCACGGCAGCGCCGCGTCGTCCAGTAGTTTTTTGGTATCGTCGCGTGCCGACCCAAAGGAGAACTCAGATGCTGCGCGTCCGCCCCGTGTTGACCACCTCCCGCATCGGTCCGTGGCAGGACCTGCTGACCGCCGCAGGGCTGGCCTGCGTGGCCGACCACGGTGGTGCCCGGCTGGAGTTCGACGCCGGCTCGGGGCGGCTGGACCTGTGCCCGGCCGATGCCGGTGACGCCGCCGACGGCCGCGTGGAACTGGGCTTCGAAGTCCGTGACCTGGACGAGTTTGTCCGCCGCACCGTGGCCGACGGCACGCGGGCGGAGATCGAGGAGGGCGCCCACGGCCGGGCCGGGCGGATCACCGCACCCTCGGGCCTCAGCTTCCTGGCAAAGGCAGCCGCGCCGTCGTCCGGGCCCATTGCCGGGCAAAACCCGCCGGATCCGGCGCTGTCCGTCATGCCGGTCTGGGTGACGCCGGACGTGCGGGGTGCCGCGGCCACACTCCGCGGGATCGGCGCGCGTCCCCGCTTCGGCGGCGATGCCGGCGACCGGGCGGACTTCGCGGCGAAAAACGGCGGGCTGGTCGCGGTGCAGCACGGCGGGGCGGAGCAACTGGGGCTGGCTTTTGAGTACGACGACGACTTATCCGCCTTGCGGGAACGCCTCACCACGGCCGGTTTCGGCTGCTCCTTGGCGGACGAGGCCGGCCGGCACATCCTGCTGGTGGAGCATCCGGACGGCGCGAACCCTGCCGGCGGAGGCTGCCTGCGGTTCAGCGCCCCGCGAAACGACTCGGCCTGAAATTGCCCGCTGCCGCCGACGCATCGGTCCTGATGGGACCGGCGGTTCCGCGGTTCGGGCGGGTCCGGCCGTGGTTGCCCTCTAGTGGAATGGACGCGCCGTGGAAGGCGGCCGGCGTGACTGGCGTCGCAGCGGTGCGGTAGAACAAGTACATGAGCGTACGCACTCCCGACCCGTATCCCGGCTGGCTGTCCCACGAGGATCTCCACGAGGCGCGGCAACGCCTGCCGATGCTCTATGTAGAGGCAGTGCCGGTGCGGCTGGACTCGCTGGGGTACGTGACGGAGATCGGCCTGCTGCTGCAGGCTTCGGCCGAAGGCGAGATGGTGCGCACGTTCGTCTCGGGACGGGTGATGTACCGCGAGACGGTCCGTGCTGCGCTTTTGCGTCACTTGGAGAAGGACCTGGGGCCACTGGCCTTACCGCAGCTGCCGGCCAGCCCGGTGCCGTTTACGGTGGCGGAGTACTTCCCGTCGCCGTCGGAAACGGGGCTGACCGATGACCGGCAGCATGCCGTGGCCCTGGCCTACGTCATCCCGGTCACCGGGGAATGCAACCCGCGCCAGGATGCCCTGGAACTGAGCTGGATGACCCCGGAAGATGCGCTGAGCCAGGCGGTCCAGTCCGAATTCATCGGCGGCCGCGGCAACCTGCTGCGCCAGGCGCTGGCGCACGCGGGCTGGTGCCGCTGACCGCCGGTCCTGCCTGGGCGGGAACGGGTTGACCGCCGGCATCGGCGGGAACGGGTGGACCGTTGGCCTCGGCGAGGACGGGTGTACCGCCCGCCGCTACTTCGGCAGCATCCAGGCGTACATCTGGGCGGCCAGGTCCCGGGACTGCTCCCGGTGCTGGTCCTGGTAGCGCAGCCGCTTTAGCGGGACCGGCCGCTGGCTGCGGCGGTTGGCAAGATCCGTCAGGACCGTGCCCGCGGCCCGCAGCAGCACGGTCAGGCGGCTCCTGCTGCGGAACTGCTCGGGATGAACGGGGGCGTGCGTCGGCACTTCGCCAAGGCGGGCCTCCGGGGCAAGAATGATGCTCATGGCTGGATTCAGCTTTCACAAGAATGTAGGGCTGCTGTGCGTGAGGTACTTCGTCGCAAGAACTGACGAGGCACGGTTCCGGAAGGAACTTTTCGATATCTTGGACGCTATCGGCGATCGCGGTCATCTTCGGTCCTCGATCCCGAGCCGGACACCGATTTTTTTGGGCCCGCGGTATCCGATGCCGAAACCAACGCCGTGGCGCGCCATCCCTATTCCCACGATTCGAAGCGCGTGAGACTCCGCTCACAATCCATCGTTTCATCACGTCGGCACACTGGACACCGGGCCCCGCCTCCCCCCGGAAAGATAACGGATTCATATACTGTTCAGACGATCGCGAGCGTGACTAAGGATTTACCCATGACGGAACAGCAGGCCGAGACATACATCCACCATGTCAAGGCCGAGGCAGTAGCCGCCGGCTCCCGTTTTCTGACCCGTTCCGGCGAGCACTCGGCGCCGGTGGCAAGCACCGCCGTCGTACCCGACGATTTCGGCACACCGGCGCTGGTGGTGGCCACGCTGGAAGACGGCAGCAAGGTGCGCATCGCCCACGGTTCGCGCATCCGCGTCGCTTCCGCCCGCAGGCCCGCCCCGTTGCCCGGCGCGCTGGCACTGGCTGAATTGGAACTGATTCCGGCCGAGGAAGGTACTCCCGAGGCGGTGGTGGTGGAGGTGGCGCGCGCACACGCACGCAACGCCCGGGTTCAGGGGCTGGCCGCCCGCTTGAGCCGCGGCCTCAACACCAAGGCCGGCAGCCACCTGCAGGATGTGCGGGACCTGGCCCACACCCTGTTCGTGGAGCTGGACGACCGGGAACGCGCGCTCACGGTCTGCCGGCTGATCATCGACCAGCCCTTCGACGGGAACTTCGGCCGGTGGAAATGGATTGAGTCGGCGCTGGCCATGGCCGCCCACATGCTGCGGGAGTCCGACGACGAGGATGACCAGCACGAAGCCCTGCGGTTGGCCGAGGCGTTGCGCACCCCGGACGACTCGGACGAGGACCCCTTCCGCGCGAAGGTCAACGCGGAGGTCCGCCAGCGCCAGCTGAACGAGCCGAACCTCTACGACAAGGAGATCCACCGCGCCATGGCCGCCGCCGACCGCGACGTGGAGCGGGAGTGGCGCGAACTTCGATTGAGCTCGTTGTTGTACCTGCGCGCGCACGGCGGATCCGAGACCCTGGAGCCGGTCGAATTGGACCGCCGGATCAGCAACGAACTGGTGGCGATCCGCGCGCTGGACGCCCAGCAGCGTAACTCCTAGGTACGTAGGGCCACACTCTGGCCACCCCTGCGGCCCGCGGGTAAAGTCGGCCGCATGACGGATAGCGGCGTTGGACCGGCGACCGGTCCCCTGAGCGTCCACATCAATGCGGACGCCCGCCAGGTCTGGGTCATGCTGCGTGAGCCCAAGTCCATCGCGCAATGGCACGGCTGGGACATGAAAGGTCTCGACGAGGAGATCCGCGAGATCTACTTCACCGGTGCCACCGAATCCGAAGACCACAAACGGCTCACCCTGAGCAACGGCGATGCCTTCATCCTGGATCCGGTGGGCGACGGCGTGCGGCTCACCCTCGAGCGCGGCCGGGAGTCCAGCGAGAAGTCCGACGAATGGTGGGAGGACGTCACCGAAGGCTGGCTGACCTTCCTGCAGCAGCTGCGGTTCGCGCTGGAGCGGCACCCCAACGACTCCCGCCAGACCACCTACCTCGGCGCGGACTCGCTGCCGCCCGACGGCCTGCTCGCCAGCCTGGGACTCGACAACCTGCCGGAGCCGGACGAGCCGTACTCCACGACGCTGGCCACCGGCGAGACTTTGTCCGGCAAGGTGTGGTTCCGGTCGGAACGCCAGCTCGGACTGACCGTGGATTCCTACGCCGACCATGGCGGCGGCCTCCTGATTGTTGCGACGACGCCGCCGCATCCGGAGGGCCGGCCCGAGGGCGGCTGCCAGGTGCTGATCAGTTGTTACGGCCTGGGTGCCCGGCGGCTCGCGGAGATCCGGGATGCCTGGGAGAGCTGGCGCAGCGCCACGCTGCCCGGCGCCGACCCGCTGGTGCCCGGCAGCACCGCGGGGCCCGGCGGCGAGTAAACCACCCCGCACCCGGCCGGACGGCGGCCGGGCGAACCGGTCATCCCTCGCCGCGGTGCTTGCGCTGGAAGCGCCGCCGGTTCTTCATGCGCACGGTGCGCTGGTGCATCAGGTACACCAGGCTCAGCCCGACCAGCGCACCGATCGCGGTCTGCAAGGCCCGGTCCACCATCAGCTCCTGCGGATCCGTGGGGGCAGCGAGCTCGGTCATGATCAGGGCCAGCGGCGTGATGAAGATCAGCGCGAGGGCATAGTGGCGCAGCACGAACATCTCGGCCGCGAACTGCAGCACCATCACCATCAGCACCAGCACCCACGGCGCCGGGCTCGGGGCCAGCAGCACCCCGGCTACCCCCACGCCCGCAAAGGTGCCCAGGATGCGGTGCACGCCCTTGTTCACCCGCTGGGCCAGGCTGGGGCCGGCGATCGGGGCCACCGCGGCCACCATCGCCCAGTAGTTGTGCCCCAGCCCCACGATGGTGGCGAGGGTCCCGGCCGCCAACACCGCCACGGCATTCGCGGCGGCCTCCACCCCGAATTCCCGCCAGTGTTCGGCCGTCAGTTCCCGTTTCGGCGGCGGCGCCATGGAAGTCCGCCAGGACGGCACCAACCGGCTGCTGATCCCGATCAGCATGGCAAGCACCACGCTCACCAGTCCGGTCAGCACGGCCTGCCACAACGGCGCCGTCAGCGGAATCGAGCCGATGGCGGCATAACCGAAGGTGAAGAAGATGACCCCGGCCGGCCGCAGCCGGAAGTAGTTGACTGCCAGGGACCACAGCCCGGCCACCACGGTGGTGCCGAACACGATCCCCCAGGGCCCGGGGTCGGCCCGGGCAGTGAGCGCGCCGAGGAACATGACCAACAGGATCAGGACGCCGAACTGGCCTTGATGCCGCAGCCTGGAGCCGTGTGCTTCGCCGCGGCCGTAGATCCCCGTGAAGGCGCCGAAGGCGGCGAAAACCATGAGGTCGAACCGGCCGAACGCCAGCAGGGCAAACAGCGGCAGGCCCACGCTGAGACCGCAACGCGTGGCCACGATATGGTCCTGGCGTGCCGGGCCCACTCGGAAGAACTCGCGCACGTGCTGCTTCAGCATTGTGTCCGCCCTTCGGTTGCCCACTGTATCTACGTTGCAGCAAGGCATCTTCTCAAGCCTAGGGTGCTTGCCCGAAGCAACCGTCATCCTGTGGGAGACCCGACATACCGGTGTTCGCCCGGCCACACGGTCTGCCGAGGATCCAGCGCGGACGGCGGCGGGGGCTCGGTGCAGCCATGCCGCCGCCCGGCACGCAGCGCCCCGGAGTCCGGCGGCACCGCTCCGGAGTCCGTCCGCCGCCCGGCGGAGTCCGGCGGCAGCGCACCGGAGTCCCGCGGCAGCGCCCCGGAGTCCGTCCGCCGCCCGGTAAGGCAAAATGGTGGGGTGCCCCAGTCTGATTTTTCCTTCCGCGTCGGCAGCCGCCTGGCCGACACCGCCCGCCCCTCCCCCGCCCAAGTGGAGGACAACGGGGGCGGGTTCCAGGGCCGCACCGGAACCATCACCACCCCGCACGGGGAGATACAGACTCCGGCCTTCATCGCCGTCGGCACCAAAGCAACGGTCAAGGCCGTGCTTCCCGAGTCGATGAAGGAGCTCGGCGCCCAGGCGCTGCTGGCCAACGCGTACCACCTGTACCTGCAGCCCGGGGCGGCGGTGCTCGATGCGGCCGGCGGGCTGGGCAGGTTCATGAATTGGGACGGACCCACCTTCACCGATTCCGGCGGCTTCCAAGTGATGAGCCTTGGCTCCGGGTTCAAGAAAGTCATCAGCATGGACGCGGCCGCGGCAGGCAGCGGCTCCGACGACCGGGTGGCACCGGGCAAGGAACGCCTGGCCCATGTGGACGACGACGGCGTCTGGTTTAAGTCACATCTTAACGGCGACAAGCACCGCTTCACGCCGGAAATCTCCATGCAGGTGCAGCACCAGCTGGGGGCCGACATCATGTTCGCCTTCGACGAGCTGACCACGCTGATGAACTCGCGCGGTTACCAGGAGGAGTCGCTGGAACGCACGCGGCGGTGGGCCGAGCGGTGCGTCACCGAGCACGAGCGGCTCACCGAGGAACGCTCCCACCGGCCCTACCAGGCGCTCTTCGGCGTGATTCAGGGGGCCCAGTACGAAGACCTGCGGCGCAAGGCCTGCCGCGACCTCGGAGCGATGAACTTCGACGGCTTCGGCATCGGCGGCGCGCTGGAGAAGGAGAACCTGGGCACGATCGTCCGCTGGTGCACCGAGGAGCTGCCCGAGGACAAGCCCCGGCATCTGCTGGGCATTTCGGAACCAGACGACATCTTCACGGCGATCGAGAACGGTGCCGACACCTTCGATTGCGTCTCCCCCACCCGGGTGGCGCGCAACTCCGCGTTCTACACCCCCGACGGCCGCAAGAACCTGTCCAACCGGCGGTTCAAGTTGGACTTCGCGCCCTTGGTGGACGGCTGCGACTGCTACACCTGCGCGAACTACACGCGCGCCTACATCCACCACCTGTACAAGGCCAACGAGATGGTCAGCCACACCCTGATTTCCATCCACAACGAGCGCTTCACCGTGAAACTGGTCGACGATGCGCGGCTGGCCATCGACAGCGGTTCCTTCTTTGATTTCAAGGCCGAGGTACTGGGCCGCTACTACGCCTGATCTGCCCGGACTGGCCCGGGACAGTGCCCCGGGAGGCAGGGGCAGGCAGGCAGGGGCGGGGCAGTTCCCGGCACGCGGAAGGCCGCCGTCGTTTCCGTGAGAACGACGGCGGCCTTCCGCGTGTGGGCGCGTGCCGGTGTCAGGCAGCCAACGCCACGTCGGACAGCTCCGTGCTCGGAGCCAGGATCTTCAGCCGGCAGTCGGACTGCCCGGGATCGGCATGGGCGGGCAGCGTTCCGGCCTCCGCGCATTCTTGCAGGCATGCCAGGACTGCCCCGTCCACGGAGGCATTTTGCAGGTCAATGGTTATCTGAAGTCCCGCGGCCAGCGAGTTCGCCCGCTTGGCGAGTGAGTAGACGGCCAAAACGTTCCGCTCGTCGACGCGCCCGCGTACCTCGATGTGCGCGGCTGAACACTCCAAATCGACCCGGATCGTGACCTTGAGTTTGCCACTCATCGGGCCGCAGCCTTCGGCGCCGCGGAACTTCGCACTGAACCGGTGGAGGCACGGCGCCGACGACGGCCGGCCTTGCCCTCCAGGGCCCATGACTTGTGGAACCGGCTGCGCTGTTCCTGCGGTACCAGCCGGAGGAATACGGGATGGTTGAACACTTGCTGCCTGGCTTCCTGGCAGAACGGCAGCACCCGGAGCCGGCGGCGGTGCGCTTCAACGAGTGCCCGGCGGACCAATTCGCCGGCGAGGCCCAGCCCGCGGTGCCAGCGGTCTTCGTCAATCTGGAGGAGCCACATTTCGCCGTCTTGGATCTTGTACTGCAGCGACGCGGCCACTTCCCCGTCCACATAGGCGTCGAAGCGTGATGCGTCGTAGTTGTTGCGTATTACCTGCATGCCTCTCCTCACTTAGCGTCTCCAACCGGAGGTGCGGTCGGGACGCGACCGGCTCCCTGGCTGGGAACCTCAGACCCGGCGGTGCCGGACTGAACGGTAATCATGCTTACGATGTAAGCAAAGCATGCTTATTATCAATCTGCAAAGTGGCGCAGCTAAATCGCTCTACCGCAGACGCGATAGAGCACGTCGGCGGAAGCGCCGCGGCACGGTGGCCTAAGGGCTAAGTGCACGGCAGCGGAAGCGCCGCGGCAGCGAGGTGCAGACCCTGTGAGATATCAGGCCAGCTGACTGTCCAGGCGCTCAAGCAGCCAATCCAGCGAGGCTTCGAATTCCTGCTTGGCGCGGTCCTGGGAAAGCAGGCCCTGCAGTTTCTGCAGCAGCGGATAGTCGGTCAGGTCTGTTTGCCCGGGCGGCGGTGGCGTGCCCTCCTCGACCGGCCCTATATCGGCACCGAGCGCAGCCACCTCCAGCAGCAAGTGGCCAATGAGGAAACTGCTGAAGGCCCGGTAGGCCTCCACCGCCTGTTCATTGCTGAACCCCGCGCCGGTCATGGCCTTGAGGAACGATTCGACCCACTTCAGGCTGCGCAAGGGCGGCTGCACCCAGGGGGCCTCGGTGGGGCGCGTGGCAATCAGCGGGAACACCTGCGGATGCTGAACGGCAAGCCGGCGCAGTCCGTGGGCCAGCCGCAGCAGGTAGTCCTGCCACCCGTGGCGGGGTTCCACATACACTTCCGGGTCGCTGTACAGCTCGTCGACAACTATCTCCACGATGCCGTCAAGCAGATGCTCCCGCGACGGCACGTAGCGGTAGAGCGACATGGCCTCGACATCCAGCTCCGCACCGAGGCGCCGCATGCTCAATTGCCGGACCCCGTGCTGCTCGATGAACGCTGCGCCAGCCTCCAGGATTCGCTGTCGATCCAGTCGCTGCCTGTCGTGGCCGCCGTGGCCCGCTTCAGCCGCCGAAGATTGTTCGGGTTCGACCATTGACCGCTCCCTCCCTGCATTCGCGCCCCAGCCTACGCGCCGGGCTTCGCCCTGTCCTCCCGCCCGCCGGCCCGAGCCCCCTCAGCGGCCGGTTAATTCGGCACCGGACGTACGTGATTTTCCGCGGTAACCCGCGGTTTTGCCGCCGTTGGCCGAAGTATGAAAAGTTTTGGGCAGGAGACGCCAAAAAATCGACGGCGGGACTCGATTCCTTAGGCCTTACATTGTAAGCTGGGGCTTCCGGGGCCCCGGACTCCGCATCACCGATGCTGACATGCCCTGCGGGCGGGATTCGTCCCTCGGCAAGATAGGAAGTAGAGCAATGGATGAGCACTTGAAACAGGTCTGGACCGCCTCGGCCGCGGTAGAAACGCTGCAGGGCGAAATGGATCAGGCTGAGACGGTTCTGGACTCTGCGATCGACGAAGCGCTCAAGGCCGGGGCTGCCCCGGAGGAGATCGGCGGAGCAGCGAACTTGTCTCCGACGGAGCTCAGTGAACGCGTCCCGGCGCTCGCCGCCGAGGATCAGCCTGCGGAAGAAGACGGCGCACCCGTGTAGGACGGTTCGCGTTTCTTCACCCGCCCGATGACGGCGGAAGTGACGGGAACGAAGAGGAATTCCACCGCTGTCTTGTAGATGAAGCCGACGGCCACGTAGTTAACGAACGTGGGAACATCGCCGATGCCGATCACCGAGGCGGCGATGGAACAGAAAATCAGCGTGTCCGCGAATTCTCCGACACCGGTCGAACCCATCAGGCGCGCCCACAGCCGGCGTTCACCCCAGCGCTCCTTCATGCGCACCAGCACCCAGGAGTTCAGCGTCTGGCCCACGAGGAAGCCCAAAAGGCTGGCCAGCACGATCAGCGGCACCGGGCCGAGCGCACCTTCAAGAGCCTCTTGTTTCATCTGCCCGAACTCGTCGTCAAAGCCGGGCAGCGCGATGATCACCCAGTAGCACAGCGAGGCGAAGACCGACAGCGCGAAGGTGGTGAGGATGGCTTTCCGCGCCACCTTGAAGCCGTAGACCTCGCTGATCACGTCGCCCAGAATGTACGCCAGCGGGAACAGGAAAAATCCGCCGTCGGTGACGATGGGACCCAGCGCAACGCCCTTGGAAGCGCCGATGTTGGACAGGATCAGGACCACTGCCATGACGGCAAGCATGATGCCGAAGTAGGGGCTGCCGATCGAGGCAAAACGCGCAGGCGCGCGGGATTGCAGTTCAGTCATGATGGTGTTCACCCTCGTAGTAGTGGTTCGCGCAACGTTTCGCACCTCCCGGTGACCTGGTGAAACGTCCGCTGTATTAGCACTAGTGGTCCGTCTGCCACCCGGACCGCCAACCATTCTCCCATGCGCGCGGGAGCTTTCCTGCACGAGCATGTTCCCCCGGCGCATTCTCCCGCACCTGCGCCGCCCGGCTGCTCCACGGCCGCCGCCGTCCTATTCTGGCTGTATGAGCGAGGTGCCCGAACCCGACGACTTCGAGGACAACAACCCGCGCCACCGGGTGACGTTCGGGTTCGCGGCCTTCGTGGTCGGATTCCTCGTGGCCGTCTCCGTGTTCGCGCTGGGCGCCCTGCTGCTCACTCTGGCCGGTGGTCCGCTTAGCTGGCACCAATTCGCCTCGGCGGCACTCCTGGCGCTGGTCGTCGGGTTGTATGCCGGCGGCGTCGGGCTGGTCATCGGTGCGCCCATCGCCTTTGTGCTGGGCATGTTGCTCCGGCCGGTGGCCAACCAATGGCTGCACGTGCTGGCGTTCTTCGCGGTCATGACGGCGGCTTCGTTCCTGATCCTGGTCTCGCTCTCCAGCGGCGACCCGCTCGGCACGCTGGAACTGGCGGCACTGATCGGGTTGGCCGCGGCGATCGGCCGGTTCAGCGTGTGGCGGATGGTGGACATCCGCTGAGCCGGCGCGAACCCAAGGGCGTCCCCCCCTGCTCCCCTGTGCGTCCGCACGTTCGCCCGGCGGTGAGCGCCGCCGTCGTTATTAGGAGCCTGAGGGTGTGTCAGTGGAAAATAGCCGCATGTCTGTTTCCACTACCGAAACCAACCGGCCCGCCATCACGCTGACCATCGCCGGCTCCGAAGCCACCGGAGGCGCGGGAGCGCAGGCGGACCTGAAGACCTTCCAGGCTTTAGGCACCTACGGCATCACCGCCCTGACCTGCATTGTGTCCTTTAATCCCAAGGACAACTGGAACCACCGCTTCGTCCCGGTGGACGCCGGCGTCATCGCCGACCAGTTGGAGGCCATCCAAACCTGTTATGAAGGGTCGCTGAGGACGGTCAAGCTGGGCATGCTCGGCTCGCCCGCGACCATCGACACCGTCGCGGCCGCGCTGCAGAACCAGGAATGGGACAACATCGTGCTGGACCCGGTACTCATCTGCAAGGGGCAGGAACCCGGCCACGCGCTGGACACGGACCAGGCGCTCAAGGCGCAGGTGTTGCCGCTGGCCACCTTCGTCACCCCGAACCACTTCGAAGCCGAGTCCCTCTCCGGGATCACGATCAACGACGTCGAGGACCTGAAACAGGCCGCCAAAATCATCCACGAGGCCTCAGGCGCCGCGGTGCTGGCCAAGGGCGGCGTGCGCCTGGCCGGCCCGGACGCGGTGGACGTCTTCTACGACGGCGAGACGCTCGAAGTGCTGTCCGCGCCGAAGGTCGGCGAAGTGGCCGTCTCCGGGGCCGGCTGCTCGCTGGCCGCCGCGGTGACGGCCGAACTGGCCAAGGGCGCCACCCCGCTGCAGGCGGCCAAAACGGCGAAGGACTTCGTCACCGAGGGCATCAAGGCCCGGGTTTCCTCCAACGCCCCGTTCGACGCCCTCTGGCAGGGCGGCGCCGCGCTGTCCTGACCTGCGCCCCCCGGCGCGCGCCCGCTTCCGGGCCAGGTGGCCTTCTTAAACGCCGACGGCGGTGCCCTCCCCGGGAAGCTCGCAAGCCTCCGGTGGGTGGGCACCGCCGTCGTCAGCGGTTGACGGGATCAGACCGTCTGGACGGCGATCTCCGCGTCCAGGCGGGGCAGCCGCGGGAACCAGGGGTTCTCGCCCGGGGTGCCGACGTTGACCACCATGAACGTGCGGTGGGAGGTACCGGCGTTGAAGTCCTCGTCGATGCCGGCGGCGTCGAACGCGCCCATCGGGCCGGCGTGCAGGCCCACGGCGCGGACGGCCATGATGAAGTAGCCGGCCTGCAGCCACGCGTTGTTCTTGGCGACCTCTGCACGCATTTCGGCGTTGTCGTCGAACATTGCCTTGCGCTCGGGAGCGTGCGGGAAGAACGTCTCAAAGTGCTCGTGCCAGTCGGCGTCGTAGCTGAGCACGGCGACCATCGGAGCCGTCAGCGTCTTGGCGCGGTTGCCTTCCGCCATGCGGGCGCCCAGCTTTTCGCGGGCCTCGGCGGAGCGGACCCAGGTGATGCGCAGCGGCTGGTTGTTCATCATGGTCGGGCCCATCTTGGCCAGCTCATAGATGGCTGCGAGCTGCTCGTCCGAGACCGGCTCGGTGGAGAAGGTGTTCGCGGTGCGGGCTTCCAGGAACAGCTGGTTCGCGGCCTCGCGGTCCACGGACAGTTCGTTCTCCAGGCTGACGTCAACGGTTTCGACGCTCATGTGACTCCTTAGTTGAGGGATGGGTCTACAGGGTTGAACACCGCCTCTCCACGCCGGAATTTCCTGCCGGCCTGTGAGGTTCGTTACGCCCCGGTCCTCTGAGCCGCGGCACGGCGATGCGGACACGCCTGAATGGGGGCCGCCCGCGGGAGGGCCGCCCGCGGGAGGGCCGCCCGCGGGAGTGCATGCCCCGTTCCGTGCGGCCTTTGCATAGGCAAGAGCCCAGCCCGCCACTAGGGTGGAGCGAAACAGGAAGGCGGCATCCGTTGGTTAAGACCATGCAGGCCATGACCTACTCCCGTTACGGCGGACCGGAGGTTCTGGAGCAGTCAGAGGTTCCGCGGCCGAAGGTGGCACCGGGTTCCGTCCTCATCCGGGTCAAGGCAGCCAGCGTGAACCCGGTGGACTGGAAGGTGATGTCCGGCGGACTGGACTCGATGCTGGACGTGCACTTTCCGGTGATCCCGGGCTGGGACGTGGCCGGAGTCGTCGAGGAGGTGGGACCGGATACCCCCGAATTCACGCCCGGCGACGAAGTCTATGCCTACGGCCGCCGCGACACCGTCAGCGGCGGAACCTACGCGGAGCTCGTGGCGCTGCCGGTATCAATGGTGGCGCGCAAGCCGGAATCGCTGGGCTGGGAGCAGGCCGCCGGCCTGCCGCTTGCAGGGATGGTGGCACAACGGACCCTGGACGCCATGGCCCCCGCAACCGGCGAGACGCTCCTGATCCACAACGGTTCCGGCGGCGTCGGTCGGATTGCGATCCAGCTCGCCGTCGAGCGCGGCCTCCGGGTCATCGCCACCGCCTCGAAGCAACACCACCAACGGCTGCGGGACCTGGGGGCCGAGCCAGTGGAATACGGCGACGGGCTGGTGCACCGCGTGCGCGGGCTCGCCCCGCAGGGCGCGGACGCCGTCGCGGACTTCGTGGGAGGCGTCCTGGAGGAAACCTTGGCCGTGCTGCGCAACGGCGGACGGCACGCGTCGATCGCCGATCCGACCGAAGCCAAACGTGGCGGCCACTATATCTGGGTACGTCCGGACGGTGCCGAGCTCGCACGGCTGAGCGAACTGGCCGACGCCGGCAAGCTCACCGTGGACATCGACCGCACGTTTTCAATGGACCAGGCCGCGGACGCGATGCGCTACAGCCAGGAAGGCCACGCCTCCGGCAAGATCGTGCTGACACCGTTCGCGGGACACGCCGGCTAAGGCAAGGCCGGCTCAGGCAAGGCCGGATAAGGGGTCACGCCGCAGAAGGCAGCGCGGCCGCGACGCGACGGACGCATGGACCCTCACTGCCACGGGCCCGCCCCAGCGGTTAAGCTGCGGGCGGGCCCGTCGGCGCTGTCAGCCCTTCGGTGACGCCTGTCCCTTGGGCGCCAGCTCGGCCAGCAGTTCCTTGAGCCGCGCGTCGGTCAGGTACGTCATGCCGGTGAGGACGTCGGTGATCCGGCGTCGGTCCTCGGGCCGGAACCGCGTGCTGTCCAGCATGTCGGAGACCCACAGCCCGTCCATCGCCAGCCTGACGATGATCCCGATGATGCCAACGGGCTCGCGCGGGTCAAGATCCTGCCGGTCCAGCCGCTGGTTCAGGTAGACCAACGATTCGGCCAGGTTCGGTTGCCGTATCGCCGTGGACAGCAATGCCGTCTGGTTGCGGTCGTTGTTGGCCTGGGCGTCGGAAAACGCCGCGATGTAGGCGCGCTCCTCGGCGCCCAGCGGCTCCGGATCGGCGTCGGCACGCTCGCCCAGCTCGTGAACCAATTCCATGATGATCGCTTCGACGTCGCGCTCGACCTCGTCGATCGGCGCCCCAGGTTCGAACATGTTGCCCTCCCGTAGTTCCCGGCGGGTTTGCCGCCTTGGCCAGTCTATCCACCCCGGCGCGGCACTGCCGCCCCTCGGTTTGGTCCGCCGCTCCTGCCCGCTCCGCCCACATCGTAGTCAACTATTACGACGCCGGAGCCCGTCTTACGTGCCGCGCGTCACCCCCTCTCCCGCCATGGATAGTCTGTACAGGCAACTAATCGAAACCCGCGGGGAAGGAGCAGCGTGGCCACCACCAGCGCCACCCGGCCGCGGGGCGATGCGGCATGGATCGTCGTCGTTCTTGCCGGCGTAACAGCCGCGATGCACATCTGGAAGCTGCCTTCCGCCATTCCCGTCATCCAGGACGAGCTCGGCATGTCCCTGGTGCAGGCCGGAGTGCTGCTGGGGGTGGTGCAGGTGGCCGGCATGGTGGGCGGCCTGGCGGTTTCCCTGCTGGCGGAGATGATCGGCGCGCGCCGGTGCCTGCTCGCCGGCCTCTGGCTGCTCATCCTCGGATCGGTCATCGGGGGCTTCGCCGACTCGGCCGCCCTGCTGATGGCCTGCCGCGCCCTCGAAGGCGCGGGCTTCCTGCTGACCACGGTGGTGGCGCCGGGACTGATCCGGGCGAACACTCCCGGCGTCCGGGTCAACCTGGCGGTGGGCTTCTGGAGCGCGTACCAAGGCTTCGCGACCTTCGCCGGACTGGTGGCCAGCGCGCTCATCCTGCAGGCCACCAGTTGGCACACGTGGTGGTGGATCATGGCCGCCCTGACGCTCATACCGATCCCGCTGGTGCTGAAGTTCGTGCCGCAGGACCCGGCGCGCGGCCGTTCCGGCCTGCCTGCGGCCACCCGTCGCATCGGCCGCACCGTCCGGTCCGCCAAGCCGTGGATCGCCGGCGTGGTGTTTGCCTGCTACACCGTCCAGTGGATGGCCGTGGTCGGCTTCCTGCCCACCATCTACGAGCAGAACGGGGTCACCGGCATCTGGCCGGGCATCCTGTCCGCGGTGGTGGGCGGCCTCAACGCGGTGGGGGCCATCGGCACCGCTCCCCTGCTGCAGCGCGGCGTCCCTCCCCGCCTGCTGATCATCCCCACCTTCATCCTGATGGGCACGACGACGGTGCTCACCTTCGGCATCGACTGGACCGTGGCGCCGGGCGGCATGGCCATCCAGTTCGCCTGCGTGGCGCTGTTTTCCATGGTGGGAGCGGTGATCCCGTCCACCCTCACCCGCATGGCCGTGGACCTGGCGCCGGCGGACGGGTCGCCCCCGGCCGCCATGGGATTGATGCAGCAGATCTTCAACGTCGGCAACTTCACCGGCCCGGCCATCGTCGCCTGGCTGGCCACGGTCACCGGCGGCTGGCAGTCCACCTGGTGGATGACCTGCACGTTCGCGGCCCTTGGCATCGGCCTGAGCCTGTACTTGAGCGAGAAACGCCTGGGGCTCAGCTTCGCCCACCGGTAGAGGGTGCCGGAGTGCTGAGGCTTCGCTCCCAGGTATCGGACTATCTGCCCATCTTTGGCGACCGGTAAAGCGCGCTGACTAGGCAAAACGCCAGGAGCCGCCGCCTATACGTGGGAGCGAAAAGCACCGCCCCCGGCCACTCCCCGCGAAGCTCGGCCGCACCGCCGTCGGACTCTTGCCCTCGCCCCGGCCGAGGAGGAAGCTGGAATCACGGCAAGCGGCCATCCCCTATTTCCCTAGGAGTGATCAGCCATGACCGATGCGGCCCAGTCCCCGGACCAGCCCCTGACCAACCGCCAGGGCCACAAGGTCTACGACAACCAGAACACGCGAACCGTCGGCGCCCGCGGCCCGGCGACCCTGGAGAACTACCAGTTCCTGGAGAAGATGAGCCACTTCGACCGCGAGCGCGTGCCCGAACGCGTGGTGCATGCGCGCGGCATCACGGCCTTCGGCTACTTCGAGGCCTACGGCAAGTGGGGGGACGAACCGATCTCCAAGTTCACTCGCGCCAAGCTGTTCCAGGAAGCGGGCAAGCGCACCGACCTGGCCATCCGCTTTTCCACCGTGGCCGGCGGCCGTGATTCGTCGGAGGTGGCCCGCGACCCGCGCGGGTTTGCCGTGAAGTTCTATACCGAGGACGGCAACTGGGACATGGTGGGCAACAACCTGGGCGTGTTCTTCATCCGCGACGCGATCAAGTTCCCCGACTTCATCCACTCGCAGAAGCCGGATCCGGTGAACTTCGAGGCGTCGGTGCCGAACCGGGCGATGGACTTCTTCAGCCAGTCCCCCGAATCCATGCACATGGTCATGCTGGTCTTCAGCCCCCGCGGGATCCCTGCGGACTACCGGCACATGCAGGGCTTCGGCGTGAACACCTACAAGTGGGTCAACGCTGCCGGCGAGACGGTGCTGGTGAAGTACCACTGGATGCCCAAGCAGGGCGTGAAGTCGCTGACAGCCGAGGACGCCGCCAACGTGCAGGCTCAGACCCTCGGCTCACACACCAAGGACCTGTACGACGCCATCGAAGCCGGCAACTACCCCGAGTGGGAGCTGGTGGTGCAGATGATGTCCGACGACGAGCATCCCGAACTCGACTTCGACCCGCTGGACGATACCAAGGTATGGCCCGAGGAACAGTTCCCTCCCCAGCCGGTCGGCCGGATGGTGCTGGACCGCACCGCCCAGAACTTCTTCGCCGAGAGCGAGCAGATCGCGTTCGGCACCGGCGTGCTGGTGGACGGCCTGGACTTCTCCGACGACAAGATGCTGGTGGGCCGCACGTTCTCCTACAGCGACACCCAGCGGCACCGGGTTGGCCCGAACTACCTGCAGCTGCCGGTCAACAGCCCGAAGGTGCCGGTAGCCACCAACCAGCGGGACGGCCAGTTGACGCACTTTGTGGACACGGCGCCGGGCCAGAACCCGCACGTGAACTACGAGCCCACCATCACCGGCGGACTTCAGGAGGCGGAGAAGGATTCCGGCTACCACCACGCCATCGGGCCGGAGATCAGCGGCCGGCTGACCCGGGAACGGATCGAGCGGACCAACGACTACCTGCAGGCCGGCCAGCGGTTCTACCTGCAAGAGGCCTGGGAGCGCGAGGACCTGATCACCAATCTGACCAACGCCTTGTCCCAGTGCGACAGGCCCGTTCAGGAGCGCATGCTCTGGCACCTCTACATGATCGCGGACGAGCTCGGCGCGGGCGTGGGCGGCGGCATCGGCATCTCGCTGGACGAGGTGAAGGACCTTGGGCCATTGGCCAGCCAGAATCTCTCCGAAGCGGAGCAGCAGTGGATGGCCAACCTCGGCAAGAACGGGCCGCGGGACGTCTCCGGGCTAACCATGACGCACTGCGTGCCTAACGAACGCGTCAAAATGGAGCGCTAGCCTTCACCCTGCAACTTACAGCTTCAAGCGCCTGCTGACCTGCGGCGATGCGTGAGGCAACGCTGAATCCTGCGCAGATTCCGGCGGCCAGCCGCCGCACCGGCCCTCGCCAAGCCGTGGTATCCGCGGTAGCGTCTGTGCATGCGAGTCGCGGTGGTCGGAGCCAGCGGAAACGTCGGTACAGCAGTGCTGCGCCGGCTGCAGAAGGCGCGGGGCGAACGTGCTGACGACGTGGAAATCGTAGGCATTGCGCGGCGCGTGCCCGATGCCACGACGGAACCTTACGACGGCGTCACGTGGGTTTCAGTGGACATCGCCTCCCGTGATGCACAGGAAAGGCTCGCCCAGGCTTTCAAGGGATGCGACGCCGTCGTCCATCTCGCGTGGCTGCTGCAGCCGAACCACGATGAATGGCAGTTGCGCCGGGTGAACGTGGACGGCACCTCGAACATGCTTGCCGCTGCCACCAACGCCGGCGTCGGGCAAGTGGTCTGCGCATCGTCGCTCGGCGCGTACAGCCCGGGTCCGAAGCACTCCCGGGTCCGCGAGGATTGGCCGGCCAGAGGCATCGCCAGCTCGCACTACAGCCGGTTCAAGGGCCAGCAGGAAGCGCTGTTGGACCAGTTCGCCGACGACCACCCGGAAATTAAGGTGGCACGGCTGCGGCCCGGCCTGATATTCCAGGCCGAGGCCGGCAGCCAGATCGGCCGCTACTTTGTGGGCCGGTGGATCCCCAAGTTCTTTATTAATCGGCTGCGGCTGCCGCTGTTCCCGTTTCCCGAGGAGTTTATCTTCCAGGCATTGCATGCCAATGACGTGGCGGACGCGTATTGGCGGGTGCTGGACCAGGGCGCGAGGGGCGCCTTCAACGTCGCGGCCGAGCCGGTGGTAACGCCCGGCCTCGTCGCCTCCCTGTTCGGCGCCCGGCGCTGGCTGCCCGTTCCCGTGCCGCTGGTGCGACAGTTGGTCGGCGCTGCGTGGTCCGTCCGGCTGTTGGCCAGCGACCCCGGCTGGGTGGACATGGCCCGCTACGCTCCGGTCATGGACACCAGCCGGGCCAGGGATGAACTCGGCTGGGTGCCGCAGGTGGATTCGTTGGCGGCGATCCGTGAAGTCCTGGCGGGAATGGCCAGGGCCGGAGGGGTTACGGAATCCCCCGCGATGCGCCCGCGCAGCCGCTGGACCCGTGCGAAGCCGAGGACCGACGCGTAGTGTGGCCCCATGGGCATGCCGCGCGATGAGCGCCATTGCCCGGGCTGATCCCACAGGACGACCCGCTCGAGAAGGAGGACCTGATGAATCCGAACGAGAATCCGCGCCCGGAACACCCGGACGACCTGGATGACGAAAATCTGAGCCAGCCCGCCGGCGCAGGCGGCACCAACGACGACGACGACAAGGAAGCCGACGAGGCCCACATCCCGGTCCACGGCGATGAGAAGCTCGCCGACGACTTGGTCAAGAAAGCGTACGGAGAGGACCCACCCAACGCGCCTTTCCCCGGCTGACTTGGCAACGCCCACCAACGGTCTACCTAGCACCGCCCACCAACCGTCTACTGACAGGAGCACGCTGTGAAAGGGAAACTCACATTCGGCACCGGCATAGCCCTCGGATTCGTCCTCGGCTCGAAATCCGGAAGGTCCGCCTACGATTCGCTGAAGGCCAAGGCCCAGGAGTTCTGGCAGAATCCGGCGGTCCAGGAAAAAGTCCACGAAGCCACCGGCATGGTCAAGGAGAAGGCCCCGGGAGTCGCTGACCGTGTCACCGAAGCGGCCAAGAAGGCCGGGTCTGTGGCGTCCGCCAAGCTGCCCGGCAACCACGGAGCAGGGAAGGACGGCGGCGGCACCACTGCCACCACTGGCCCGACGACCACCCTCGGCGACACCGTCTCGGATCCGGCGCACAGCGACGAACTCGGGCAGAGCTGGACGGGCGAGGGAGGCGCCATGCCGGGCGGACCCGCCACCAGTAACAGGGACGACGACCTGCGCCCGCCTGGAGTGTGACCTGCCCGGGATATCGGCAAGCGAGTTTCTCCCCGGGCTTGGCTTGCAGCAACGGCAGAAGGAAGGACTGGCATGACCGAGAACGACAACGGCCAGGTCAAGGGTCCGCGGGACCAGTCGGGCACCGGGGCAGATCCGTCGGCGCCTGACATTCAAGAGGAGGCGGCTGATTCGGCCCCCGAGCCCGAGGGCAAGGAGGGCATGAACATCGCGCCCGGACCGGCTGAAGAGAAGGACCGGGAAACCCCGGACGACCGCGGGCTCACGACCGACACCAGCCCGAGCGACTGATCCGCCGCGGGCATGGCAGCGGCCGCAGAGATCCCGGCCGCTGCCATGCCCGTTTCGTTCGTGGATCAATCCGCCTTGACCACCGGCAGGTCGCTCCACTCGGTGGTGTAGCGCGGCGAGGAGAACTCGCGTTTCATTGACCACGCCGCCGGGGCGGCCAGCCCGCCCTGACCGAGACCGATCGCGGCTTCGCCGAACTTGGAACGCACGGCGCCCAACAGGTCGCCGATGTGCCGCTGTTCCAAATCGCTGACGAAGGGGTCGAAGGTCTGCTGCCCGGCCGCGGGTTCCAGCCCCGACAACAGCACCCCGGCCCGGACATAGTGGGCGCCGGGTACCAGGCAACCGCGCATGGCAGCCACGGCAGCCTTGGTCAGCTGGATTGGGTCCTGGGTAGGCGTCGACAAGTTGACGCTGGCCGCGGGAAACGCTCCCTCGCCACCGGCGAACCTGCTGGTCCCCGCCGTCACCGTCAGCACCGAGGCACGCAGTCCCTCGGCTGCCATCCGGGCCGCCCCGCGCTGGGCGTAAACCGCCATCACCTGGTCCATCTCCTCGAGCGTGGTCACCGGCGTGGAGAAACTCCGCGAGAACATGATCTGCTGCTTGTCGGCCCGCTCCTCCGTGTGCGGGATGCAGGGCGTCCCGTTCAGTTCCAGCACGGTTCGCTGCAGCACCACGGAGAATTTCTTGCGGATCGCCTGCGGGTCCGCGGCCTTCAGGTCTGCGATCGACTCGATCCCGAGGGCGTTCAGCCGTTTCCCGGTCCGTCCGCCCACGCCCCATAGCCCGGTGACCGGCACGCGCGACTGGATCCATGCGATGTCGGAAGCGGGCATCGAGCCCAGCGAGCACACCCCGGCCATCTGCGGATTCCGCTTGGCAACGTGGTTGGCAAACTTCGCCAGCGTCTTGGTCTGGGCCACGCCAACGCTGACCGGCACGCCCACCTGCCGGATCACGGCGGCCCGGATCCGGCCGGCAGTTTCCAGCAACTGGGTTTCATCGCCGGGCAGGCCCAGGAAAGACTCGTCGATCGAATAGACCTCCTGCCAGGTCCCGAACCGGCCGAGCACTTCCATCACCCGGGCGCTCAGGTCTCCGTACAGCTCGTAGTTGCTGGAGCGCGCGACCAGCCCCCACGCCTTGGCCCGCGGCGCCACCTGGAACCACGGCGTCCCGGTTTTCAGCCCCAGCTGTTTGGCTTCCTCGGAGCGCGCCACCACGCAGCCGTCATTGTTGGAGAGCACGACGACGGGGCGCCCCTCGAGGGACGGATCGAAGACCCGCTCGCAGGAGACGTAGAAATTGTTGACATCCACCAGCGCGATTCGTTCGCCGGGCCGGGATTCGGGCGGTTGGCCGAAGGTTGTGTTGCCGGACCCTGACGGCTGGCCGGAGGCCGCGGCGCCGGACCCCGATACGGGGCCGCTAGACATGGTGCAGGCAACGGGTGGCGACGCCCCAGATGCTCAGGTCCGCGAGTTCGCCCACCTCGGTGGGGACACCGCCGTCGTCCGCCTGCAAGCGCACGCCGTCCGCGGTGAGATGCAGGCGCCGGACCACCAATTCCCCGTCCAGCACCGCGATCACCACCGAACCGTCGCGCGGAGTCAGCGAGCGGTCCACGATCAGCTCATCGCCGTCGCTGATCCCGGCGGCGGCCATCGAGTTCCCGGCCACCCGCATCACAAAGGTACTGGTGCGGTCGCGGATCAAGTGCCGGTTCAGGTCGATGCCGCCGTGGAAGTAGTCCCGCGCCGGTGACGGGAAACCGCGCGCATCCTCGGGCGTTCCGGTGCCCATTTCCGGGCCGGCCGACGCATCCGACGGCTGCTCCAAACCGAACATCCCGGACCCCCGTCTTCGAACAAAGCTTCGAAGACAACACTAGCACCGGCCCTCACCCGGGCCCATGCCCCGGCAGTCCAGCAGTCCGGCCGCCCTATTGGATCCGACGATTCGGGCACAACAAATTCGCCCGAAATGAACGCCCCGCGCCACAACCCCAGGCAAGAGTGAGCCGACTTCACTCAAGTTTGCGGAACTTCTGGAATAATCTTCACCCGAAGGCGTTAACATGAGTCGAAGGCACTCACGTTCCACAGGAGGATCATTCATGCCACTGTTCTTCGGACCAGCTTCCGGCAACGGTTCATTCGACGAGTTCCTAGCCCGCTACCTGCAGGGCCAGCGGGCTGCCCAGTCGCGCACCGTTGACCTCACCCGCCTGCTCAGCCGCCGCACCCATGAAGTGCTGGCACAGGCGGCCCGGTTTGCCGCGGGCCTCGGCCACATCGAGGTGGACGCCCTGCACATTTTGCACGTCATGGCCCGTCAGGAGCCGGCCGCCAGCCAGATCAAGCTGACCGGCGCCGACCCGCAGGCCATCGCGCGCTCCGCCGAGCAGGGCCTGCCGGAAAAGACCGCCCCGACCCGCGAAACGCCGTCGCTGACGCCGTCCGCGCAGCGTGCCCTGCTGGACGCGCACCAGGTGGCCCGCGCGTTCGGTTCCACGTACATCGACCCCGAGCACCTGTTCGCGGCTTTCGTCCTGAACCAGGAGACCCCCGCCGGCCAGATCCTGGCCGGCTCGGGCGTGACCCCGATGGCGCTGCAGCAGGCGGCGGAGAAAGCTGCGGCGCAGGCCGGCGGCCCCAACACAACCGCCGGCCCGCAGCCGGGCGCGAACCCTCAGGCAGAAACGCCGATGCTGGACCAGTTCGGCACCGATCTGACCGCCCAGGCCCGGGAGGACCGGCTGGACCCGGTGATTGGCCGCGCCGACGAGATCGCCCAGACCATCGAAATCCTCGCGCGCCGGACCAAGAACAACCCGGTCTTGATCGGCGAGGCCGGCGTGGGCAAGACCGCCATCGCCGAAGGCCTCGCGCAGGCCATCGTGGCCGGCGACGTCCCGGAGCAACTGCGCGGCAAGCGTGTGGTCTCGCTGGATTTGCCGGGCATGCTGGCCGGCACCCGCTACCGCGGCGATTTCGAGGAACGCCTGACCAAAACCCTGGACGAGATCAGCGCCGCCGGCAGCGAGCTGATCGTGTTCATCGACGAACTGCACACCGTGGTCGGTGCCGGCGGCGGCGGCGAGGGCGGCATGGACGCCGGCAACATCCTCAAGCCCCGGCTGGCCCGCGGTGAACTGCACCTGGTCGGCGCCACCACGCTGGGCGAGTACCGCAAGGTGGAGAAGGACCCCGCCCTGGAGCGGCGCTTCCAGCCGGTCATGGTCGGCGAGCCCTCGATCGAAGACGCCGTGCAGATCCTGTCCGGGCTGAAGGACCGCTACGAGGAACACCACCAGGTGGCCTACACCGACGAAGCGATCCGCGCCGCCGTCGAGATGTCCTCCCGCTACATCACCGACCGGTTCCTGCCGGACAAGGCGATCGACCTGATCGACCAGGCCGGAGCGCGGCTAAGCCTGCGGCGCGGCCCGCGCGTTGACGTGGAGGCTTTGCGCGGCCGGCTGGCAGAGCTGGAATCGGCCAAGAACGGCGCCGTCGCCGAGGAACGCTACGAGAACGCTTCAAAGCTGCGCGACGAGATCGAAGAGCTGCAGGCCAGGCTGGCAGCCGCCTCCGCCAACCAGCCAACCTCCGGTGCCGACGAGGACCACGACGGCGGGGCCCGCCCCGGCGTCGCGCCCTCCGATGTGGTGGGCGAGGCCGAGATTGCCGAGATCATCTCCCGCGCCACCGGCATTCCGGCCGCCCGGCTGACGGAGGGCGACCGGCAGCGGCTGGCCCGGCTGGAGGAGGACCTGCACGCCCGGGTAATAGGCCAGGACGATGCGGTGACCGCTATCGCCAAGTCGGTGCGGCGCAACCGCACCGGCATGGGGGACGAGGGCAGGCCCGTCGGCAGCTTCCTGTTCCTGGGTCCCACCGGTGTGGGCAAGACCGAGCTGGCCAAGGCGCTGGCGGAGTCGCTGTTCGGCGACGAGGACGCCATGATCCGCTTCGATATGAGTGAATACGGCGAGCGCCACACCGTCTCGCGGCTGGTCGGCGCACCTCCGGGCTACGTGGGCTACGGCGAGGCCGGCCAGCTGACCGAGCGCGTCCGCCGGCACCCCTACTCGGTGGTGCTGCTGGACGAGGTGGAGAAGGCCCATCCGGACGTGTTCAACCTGCTGCTGCAGGTCCTCGACGACGGACGCCTCACCGACGGGCAGGGCCGCACCGTGGACTTCCGCAATACGGTGGTGATCATGACCTCCAACCTCGGGTCGGAGTTCCTGGCCAGCAAGGGCGGAGCGCTGGGCTTCACCGCCAACAACGGAGTGGACGGCTTCGGGAGCGAGCAGGATCTGCGCGCCCGGGTGATGGGCCGGCTGCGCGAAACCATGCGGCCGGAGTTCCTGAACCGGATCGACGAAATCGTGCTGTTCCGCAAGCTGGAGCAGGAGCAGCTGCGTTCCATCGTGCGGCTGCAGTTGCGCAAGACCGAAGCCCGGCTGGCGGCCCAAGGCATCGCGCTGGAGGTTGGCGAGGACGCCGTGAAGTGGATCGCCGAGGCCGGCTACGAGCCCGAATACGGCGCCCGGCCGCTGCGCCGGGTGATCCAGCGAGAGCTGGATGACCGTATCGCGGACCTGCTGGTGGCCGAGGCCGTTGCCGAGGGCGGGCGGATCCGCGTCGCCGCCGGCGACGATGGGCTGCGGGTCGCAGCGGCCAGCATGGCCGCGGCGGCATAGCGGCGGCGACCGCACGACGGGGGCAACCGACCGCGACAGAGCGACGGCGGGGCACTCCAACGGATGGGGCGTCCCGCCACCGCTGCCTCCGGCTCACGCCAGCGACAGTGCGTAGGACAAAACGAACCCCGCGGCCGTGCTCATGGCGACCGCCGGGCCACCGTGTTCGTAGGCCTCGGGCATGAGGGTGTCGGCCAACGAGGCAATCACTGCCCCGGCCGCGAAGGCCAGCGGCAACGAGATGGATTCCGGGTCGCTGCCGGACAACGGGCCCGCACCAATGATGACGGCGATGACCAGCAGGGCTCCGCAGGCGCTCCAGAGCCCGATAATCGCGAGCGCCGACTTGCCCTGGCTGCGCATGGAAGCGGCTCCCACCAGCGCCTCGGGCAGGTTGGAGACGAAGATCGCAGCGAGCAGGGCCAACCCGCCGGTTCCCTCGCCCAAGGCCACACCCATCGCAAGGTTCTCCGGCACGCCGTCGAGCGTGACCGCGGCCAGCAGAGCCAGTCCGGCAGTGCCCCGGGTGGTCTCAGCCGTAGGAGCATGCTCCGCGGCAGCCGCATTGGTATCCAGCTTGGCACTGCCTTGGTACTCGTCCGCCGGCGTGGAACGGGACGACGGCTGCGCCCAGCGGTCCAGCAGCGCGCTCAGCGCCGTGAATACCGCAGCCCCAACACCCAGGCCGATCACCGCCCGCCAGATGCCGCCGCGCTCGTAGGAGTCTTCAAACAGTTCAAATGCCAGCGCCGTAATCAGCGCACCGGCCGCGAAAGACAGAAGGATCGCCAGCACACGCTTGGGCAGCTCGAACTTCACACCGATGAACGCGCCCAGCACCAAGGCGCTGGAAGCCACGACGCCGAATAGCACCGGCATTCCCATCCCGCCAGTATAGGAAAACGGCGGCAGCCGCGGAACATTGGCGGGGCACCGGCGGCTCCCCGGCCTCGGATCAGGGTTCCCCGGCATTAGCCGCTACGGCTTTCCCGCGACCCATGGTTCAGGGCGAGGGCGCTTCCGCCCTCTCCGTTGATTCTTCCCCGGGCCCGGGGCCGTGCAGGGACGCTGCCAGGCCGCCGATAATGAGGTCGAGGCCGAAATCGAACTCGTCGCTGAATTCGTATCCGGGCTGCAGCACATGCTCCACGGCGAGCTCCCGCAGGTGTGGATAGTCCTGGGCGGTGAACATCTCCACCATCGGCCCGGCGACTTCCGCCAAGCTGTCCGGGCCGTCGAAAGGCAAGGACGCCTCCTGAAGAGCCGTCCCGTAAACGTATGCATCCAACAGCGCATAGGCGTGGGCCGCCAGCGGCAGCGAGAATCCGGCGGCACGAAGGGCGCCCAGGGTTGCATCGTGGTGGCGCAGGTTTGCCGGTCCGGGCGTCGTGCGCGATTCCATCAAGGCGATGGCCCACGGATGGCGTCGCAGCACGTCGCGGGCCGAGGCTGCACGCCGCTTCAACTCCGCCTGCCATTCTTCCCCGGGCACCGGCAGTTCTATCTCTTCGAAGACGGCATCGACGATGCCGTCGAGGATCTCGTCCTTGTTGCGGACGTGGTGGTAGAGCGACATGGGTTTGGCGTCCAGCGCGTCGGCCAGTGAGCGAATGGTGAGGCGGGCCAGCCCGCCGCCGTCGGCGATCTCGATGGCGGCACGGAGCACGCGCTCCCTGCTGAGCGGAACGCGTTCTGCGGGGGCGCTGCCTGGTTTTTTGATCATTGTTCCCGCGACTATAGCATTCCCGTACTTTGTACGGTACCTTCGTACTTTGTACGGCAATACTTGGGCTCCACGTCATCCACATCCTCGAGAAGGAAGTCCCATGGAACCATCAGATTCCCCGTCGGCGGCCAACACGGAGCCGCTGCGTGACAGCGCCTCCCCCGCCCCGGCAAAACCCACCATGCGCGCAATTGTGCAGACCCGGTACGGAATTACCGATGCCTTGCACCCGGCCGATATCGCAGTACCGGAGGTCGGCGAAAGCCAAGTCCTCATCAAGGTCCGCGCCGCCGGCCTGGACCGCGGCACGTGGCACATGGCCACCGGCCTGCCGTATCCGGTCCGCGCTGTGTCCGGGTGGAAGTCCCCTAAGAATCCGATCCCCGGGCTTGACGTCGCGGGAACGGTAGCGGCCGTAGGCAGTGCCGTCACGAAATTCTCGATCGGGGACGAGGTCTTCGGTTTCGGCAAAGGCTCCTTCGCGGAATTTGCGGTGGCAGCGGAGTCGTTGCTGGCCCCCAAGCCCGCAGAACTCACTTTTGAGCAGGCCGCGGCCCTTCCCGTCTCCGGCGTGACAGCACTGCAGGCGCTGCGGGACATCGGCCGTGTCCAGGCTGGGCACCGGGTACTCATCACCGGAGCCTCCGGCGGCGTCGGCACCTACGCCGTGCAGATAGCCACGGCCCTGGGCGCGACGGTGACCGGCGTGTGCAGCGCCGCCAAGGTGGAGCTGGTGCGAAGCCTCGGCGCTGAGACCGTCATCGACTACGCCCGCGAAGACTTTGCGGCAGGAGGACACCGGTACGACGTGATCGTGGATATAGCCGGGAACCCGTCCCTGTCGCGCGTGCGCCGGGCCCTCGCCCCTGCCGGCACGGCGGTTATTGTCGGCGGCGAACACGGCGACCGCTGGACCGGCGGCCTGTTCAGGCCGCTGGGCGGAATGTTCCTGTCCCTGTTCAACCGGCAGCGTGTTGTCATGTTCATGGCGCGCCAGACCTCCTCCGATCTCGAACGGCTGAGTGAGCTGATCGTCTCGGGGCAGCTGAAACCAGTGCTCGACCACACCTATCCGCTGGAGCAGATGCCGGAAGCACTGCGCCGCCTGGAGGCCGGCGAGGTGCGGGGCAAGGTGGTCATCACGTTGTAGCCGGAGCATCAGGGCGATAGCCGGCCAAGGATCCGGGGCCGGCCGGCCGGCCCCGGATCCCAGGGACCTGCGCGCTTAAGGGGAGCCGACACACAACGCCAAATAGTGGTGCTCCGCGTGGCCGGGTCGCAGACTGGGAGCGTCACCAGTTCAGGCAGACCGCGAAGGAGCCACGGCCATGCTCAAGACCCATCTGCGTCTCAAACCCGTCCTCGAGATTCTGGCGGCCGCAGCCGCGACCGGCACCCGGCCGGACGCCAGGGAAGTCATCAGCGAGGCGCTGCGGCGCGTGCCGCCGACCGCGCACGAGCAGGAGTTGCTCAGCGGCGGCGTGCCCCGCGGATTCAAAAACCTGACGACGGCGACCGCCCGGCTGGTGAAAGCCGGCTGGATGTCCAAGGGCCGCGGCGGGTGGGCCATCACCGAGGACGGGCTGCTGGCCGTCACCGCGTTTCCCGACGCGGCGGACCTGGCCACGGCCCTCGCCGCGGGGACCCCGCTGCCGGAACCGTCGCCGCCGGCAGCGGAGCCCACGCTTCCCGCCGGACAGCCTGCGGGAGTCGCCGTAGTTGGCGACTTTGGCGTGCTGCTCGGCGCCGAACGCGATTGGGAACCGGCCGACGGGGCGGTGCAAATGCTCTTCGATGCCTCCGACGGCCTGTGGAAGCTGGACGCCGAGCTGCCCGCCGGCCGGTATGCCTTCAAGTTCGCGCTGAACGGCTCGTGGGAGGAAAACTACGGGGCGTATGGCCTCCCGGACGGCTCCAACCACGAGTTCGAGCACGACGGCGGTGCGCTCACCATCGCGTACGACCACGCCACGCATGACCTGGCCGCGGCATCCCGGCTGGTCCGCGCCTGACGCCGTCGTAACCCGCGCCTGACCCGTCGCGAGTCGCGCCTGCCCCGCGGCCGTCGCACCGTCGTCGTGCGCCGTCGTCGTGTGCCGTCATGCGCACCGCCATGCGCGCCGTCGTCGTTCAGGCGCTGGCGGCCAGCTCCTCCGCCGCCGGCACCGGGCAGGTCGCCACGGCATCGAGGATCTCTTCGGCTTCCTCCAGCCCGATGCCCTTGGACAGGGCAATCTCCGTGACGAGCGGCTTCTTGGCGTACTGCAGCATGTCCTTCTCGGCGTGGGACATCGTGCCGTTGGCGTGCAGCCGCCGGGTGAGGTCGCGGACCAATCCGGCGATCACAAAGATGTCCCCCGTGCGGAGCCGTTCCTGGTTGTCCTTGAAGCGCCGGGACCACTGCGGATCCTCTTTCTGGGAGGGGGCGCGCAGCACGTCGAACAGTGCTTCCAGCTGTCCCTCGTCGAAGACTGCCCGCAGGCCGACTTGCTCGGCTTTCTCGACCGGAACGCCGACCGTCAGGTTCGAGTTCTTGACCTCCAGCATGACGTAGCGGCATTCCGCGTCCTGCCGCAGGGGCCGGGTCCTGATGCCTTGGACAATGGCCGGACCGTGGTGTGGGTGAACAAGGGTTTGACCTTCAGCAAAATGCATTCAAGAGTCCTCTGATTCGCACGAGCGCCACACTCGACATCAGTGGACGGAGGGCCGCAGGGCCCTCGCGCCAGACGGTCGTCCCACCTCCGAACCTGCGGTGCAAAACCGGGGATTCGGTATCAGTGAGCACGCGGACCGGTTCGAGACCATGCGGATGGACCCGCCCCGAACCCGCGAGCTTGGCTGTCTCAATTATCTCACGCGTGCGGCCTATGTACCCGGGAATCCCGGCTGGTGGAGCCCCTCGCGGAGGCTTGGGCCGCCCCGCGGATGGGACACAGCGGCGGCGGGCAAGCGGTCGGGGCTACCCCTTGACTCCCCGGTGGCGCGACTGCCACGATGGCAGTCTCACATGGCGCAAAGTTGCGCACCATGCGCAACTTACTTCAGGTCCGGCTGGCGCCAGAACCTCGAAGGAGGAAGCCCACATGTCGGAGATTCTCGATTCTGGCTCCGCCCAGATCAACGGCACCGATTCATCCCGCGTCAACCCCAACCCGGCCATCACGCTTTACACCCGGCTGCGCAAGTCGCCCTACTTCTGGAAGTCGCGGGAGCACGGCGTCGCGGCGTACAGCGTTTACAACCACACGTACCACCCGCGCCACTACGGCGACCCGGTCAGCGAGTACTGGTCACTCCTGAATGACGTCACCTTGTGGGACGTCGGCGTGGAGCGGCAGCTGCAGATCAGCGGCCCGCAGGCCTTCGACTTCACCAACATGCTTACCCCGCGGGACCTGACCAAGTGCGAGGTGGGCCAGTGCAAGTACGCCTTCATCACCGCGCCCGACGGTGGCATCATCAACGACCCCATCCTGCTGCGCGTCGAGGAAAACAAGTTCTGGCTCTCGCTGGCGGACAGCGACGTGCACCTATGGGCCATGGGCCTGGCGCACGCCGGCGGCTGGGACGTCACCGTGGAAGAAGTGGATGTGGCGCCCGTCCAGATCCAGGGCCCCAAGGCCAAGGGGCTGATGTCCGACCTGTTCGGCCCGCAGATCCTGGACATGCCGTACTACTACATGCAGCACCACACCCTGAACGGCATGGACGTGGTGGTCAGCCGGACCGGCTACACCGGCGAGGTCGGCTACGAAATCTACCTCTACAACGCCACCGAAAACGCCGGCCGCCTTTGGGACACCATTTGGGAAGCAGGCCAGGCGCACGACCTGCGGGTCATCGGGCCCTGCCACATGCGCCGCATCGAGGCAGGCATGCTGGCCTACGGCTGCGACATCACCCTGAGGACCAACCCGCTGGAAGTTGGCTACGACTACAACTGGATGGTGGATCTGGACCAGGAAGCGGACTTCGTGGGCAAGGAAGCGCTCGGCCGCATCCGGGAGAAGGGCATTGACCGGCTGATGGTCGGCGTGGAGTTCGGCGGCGAACCGCTGGGCAGCTACAACGACGGCTCCATGATCGAGCCCTTCCCGGTCTCGATCGGCGACGGCTCCCCCGTGGGCGAGGTCACCAGCGCCTGCCACTCCCCGCGCCTGGAACGCAACATCGGCCTGGCCATGGTGCCGATCAACCTCAGCAGCGAAGGCACCACGCTGTCCATCCACACGCCCCAGGGAGTCCGCGAAGGCCAGGTCGTCCAAAAGCCCTTCGTCGACCCCGCCAAGGCCACGCCCAAGGACTGAAACCGTAAGCCACAACGACGGCGGAGCCCACCTCCCAGAGGCGGGCTCCGCCGTCGTTCGAGGCTACGTCCAGGCGACGGCGCGGACCGGAGCACCATCTGTTCCGGTCAGCTTGAGCGGGAAGAAGCCGACCCGGCAGCGGACGGGCAGCGTGGTGGCGTGCCGAATGTTTTCCACGATCAGGCCGTCGGAGCCCAGCACCAGCTCATGCACCGGGAGGCTGAACGTCTCGGCAGGCTGCAGGGTGCGATCGGGATTCAGCGTGTCCACGGCCAGCACGCGCATGCCCCGGTGGCTGAGTTCATCGGCTGCCGCCCGGGACAGCACAGGGTGGTCCAAGTAGGCCTCGGTGCCGAAGTGGCGGTCCCACCCGGTAGCCACTACGACGATCGCGGGCACGTTTCCCGGCACCTGGCCGGCCAGCTGGTGCCAGCAAATTTCCTCCCCCGCGGCAAGGCCCGGAACCTGCAAAACCAGGGCTTCACCGACCAGTTCGTCGAGCGACACCTCGGAGGTGGTCCGGCCGCCTTCGATGCTGTGGCACGGAGCATCGAAGTGGGTGCCGGCATGGCTGCCCAGCTGCAGTTCGGAGACTTCCACTCCGTTCTCCGTGATGGTCAGCGCACGGGCGATCTTCACCTGCGGGTCCCCGGGAAAGACCTGCATCCCCGAGGAGACGGGATGCGTCAGGTCCACGCACCTCACGGCCCGCTCAGTCTCCCCCGGCGCTGGGCAATTCGGCGCCGGGCACCGCTCCCGGCTGTTCGGCCAGGTGGCCGGCCCGTTCGCCGGCGAAGCGTTCTCGGCTCCTGATGGACAGGGCCAGGTACAGCAGGAAACTGAGCAAGAAGGCAGGGATGGTGGCACCGACCGGGCTGGGCCACAGGTAGGTCAGCACGTAGGAGGCCGCGGCGCCGATGACCCACACCGCGATGGCCGCCCAGTTCACCCCGCCGGTGTACCAGTACCGTCCGCCTCCCTCGCTCAGGATGTCGCGGTTGTAGCTCCGGCGCTTGATGATGTAGTAGTCCACGATCATGATCGCGAACACCGGCACGAAGAACGCGCTGATCGTGACCAGGAAGTCCGTGAACTGGTTCAACAGGGCCAACCAGGTGGAACCGGCTATCGAGATGACGCCGACCACCAGGGCTGTAGGCAGGAACCGGAGCTTCCACCGGGACTGGGCGTTCACGATCGTGGTGACCATCCCGTAGACCACCATCGTGTTGGTGGCCATGACGGACATGAAGATCACAATGGCCAGCGGCGTGCCGAAGGCAGCCACAATGACGGTGGGATCGAACTCGGCGGCCGGCTCGCCTAAGAGAATCACGTAGCCAATGGCGGTGGCGCCCAGCGACATGGCCAGAACCGTGGAAACGGTGTAGCCGATGCCGGAGCCAAGGATGCCCGCGCGGCTGGATTTGGCCAGGCGGTTGAAGTCCGCGGACAGAACGGTCCAGGAAATGGCCGTCGCGATCACGATGTCCAGCACCACGAAGCTGGTGTAGCCGAGCGACGCGTCGACGCCGATGCCGCCGAACTCTGCCGGGCCGAACGTGGTGAAGGCGGTGGTGAAGACGTACACCATGATCGCGAGAATGACGACGGCGAGCCACGGTTCTACCTTCGCGATGCCTTCGTGCCCGAGGATGGCAAGGCAGACGACCAGGGTTTGGCACAGCACGGCGAACAGGATGGGGTTGGAGAAGCCGGTCAGCTGCGCCACCACGTAATTGACGGTGACTCCGGCAAGCATGGCCTGCACCCAGCTCCAGCCCATCAGGATGATCACATTGGCGGCTACCGGCAACAGGCTGCCGCGGGTGCCGAAGGCCCCGCGGGTGATGGCCATGGTGGGCAGGCCGGTCAGGGTACCGATGTTGCCGATCAGCGTCAGCACAACGGCGCCGGCCAGGGTGCCAATGACGATCAGCCAGATGGCGGAGCCGAAGTCGATGCCGGGGATGAACAGCGTGCCTGTCAGCAGGGTGGTGACCACGAAGTTGGCGGCCAGCCAGATCATCCCGATGCGGGGTGTCGACAATGCGCCGCGGATGGGACCGAAGCCGTCCGCATTCTGCTGCAGGTGGGTATCGAGGCGCTGGTAGAGGTTCATGATGGTCCTCGGGACGAAATGAATTTAAGTAGGCGGGGCTTGGACTTGCCCCGCCGGCGGCATCGGTGAGAGGTGCTCGTGCACCGCGATTAAACCGCCGTCCCCGTAGCGGAAGACGATCGTTTCACGCTCACGGTACGAGTCCTCGCCGTCCGGCAGGGCAACGGTCGTTGCCACATCGTGCACGAACACCGCGCCGCCGGGGAAGGCCGTCACGTGCTGGTTCGTGGATCCGCAGGCGAGCACACGCCATCCGTCGGCAAGCCACCCCGCCCACAACGCCTCATACCTGTCGCGACTGTTCAGACGCGCCGGTTCCGTGTGGAAAACGAAGCTGGCATCCGGGGCGAACGCCGCGAAGTAGCGATCGGTGTCTGTAGCTGCGAAAGCCCCGACAATGCCCGCCGCGGCCTCAAGGACCTGATCATTGGAGGGAGTATGCAGTGCGGCGGCGCCCATGGCGGCCTCCTTGTTGCAGCATGGCCAACTGCGACGGGGAGTTTCCCCGGTGAAACAAGTGTTGCCAAGAGTAAACTCCGCCGCAAGGGGCAGCGGACGCTCCCAAAGGGGTCACGGCTCTTGCCGTGCGCCAACGGTGGTGCTTTGGTTGCTGGCGTCAGCGGCTTCGAGTTCATTTTCCCGGGGCGGTCCGGCGACGGGCAGAGCAAGAGTGAACGCGCTGCCAACGCCGCGCTCGCTCTCGCACGTAATCGTCCCGCCATGGCGTTCCACGATGTCCTTGGACAGCGCAAGCCCCAGGCCCAGTCCAGGAATGGAACTGCGGCGGGCCGCGGCGCTGCGGAAAAAGCGTGTGAAGACGTTGTTGCCTTCCTCAACATCCATGCCCATGCCCCGGTCCGCCACCCTGCACTGCACCACTCCATCGACTCCGGTGCAGCTGACCGTGACGTCGCCGCCCTGCGGGGAATACTTGATGGCGTTCGAGATCAGATTGTCCAACACCTGCCGGATCCGCGCCGGATCGCAGACCACGTCCAGGTTCCGCGGCAAGTGCGCGGACAGCTGGACTCTGCCGGCCGCAGCCCGGGGTTCTGCCGCCGCCACCGCCTGACCGGCAATTTCCGCAAGGTCCGCCGGCACCGGCTGCAGCTCCGACACGCCTGCCGCTGTGCCCAGCAGATCGTTGACCAGTTTGAGCAGTTGGTCCGAATTTCTGGTGATGGTTTCCAGCCCTGAGACCATGTTTGGCGG
The DNA here is from genome assembly GCF_059092685.1 of Arthrobacter sp. Y3221048. NCBI lineage: Bacteria > Bacillati > Actinomycetota > Actinomycetes > Micrococcales > Micrococcaceae > Arthrobacter > Arthrobacter sp. Y3221048. The sequence goes on from NZ_JBNHHX010000001.1 coordinate 198,905, forward strand.
CAAGTCCGGCTTCATGGCCAGCAATTCGGCATACCCCTGGATGGAGGTCAGCGGCGTCCTCAACTCGTGGGAAACGTTGGAAAGGAATTCGTTTTTCGCGTCCATCGCTGCCGCCAGTTCGGTAACGTCGCTGAAAGCCAGGACGGTTCCTTCTCGCCGGCCGCTGTCGTCAACCATTGCTTGGGCGGACGATGAGAGCACGCGCTGCCCGGGCGGCCGGCCCATCCACACGAGGTACTCGGAGAACGATTCGCCCCGCACTGCGCGGGAGATGGGCCGATCTTGGGCTGGGATGACCGTGGTGCCGCCGTCGGTGTAGAGCTCGAGCCGGGACTCCGGTGCGTCCTCGTCGCCATGCGGCAGCACCAGGCGTCGCAGCTCTTCCTGCCGGCGGTTGCGCAGGATCGTATTGCCGTCTTCATCGACCGCGAGGACCCCCACATCCACCGCTCCCACGACGGCGGAGAGGAGCCGTTCACGCCGGCCACTGGCTTCCAGCAGACTGCGCAGCTCGGCGTCCTTGGCCTCGACCACCCGCTGCTGTTCCATCATGCTCGCCGTCATCACCCGCACCGTGATTCCGATGGCCAGCATCATGAACGGGATGAGCAGCGGGTGAATTAACGCTTCGACAGTGACGGCAGGCTGCTTGAGGAACACCGGAATCCACACCATCGCCAGGGCGGCCAGCGCACCGCCGATCACGGACAGCCGCGGGAGTTGACCGGAGGCTGCCAGCCAAATCACGGGGAACGCGGCAAGCAGTCCCACCCCGGTCAGGAACGACCCGGCGCCCTCGCGCAGCAGGCCGATGGGAATGAAGTCCAGCAGCGGAATGATCAGGAAGGACGGGTAGGGCAGCTTCTCCCACGGAACGAAAAAACACGCCGCCAGCAACACGGCGTTGAGACCCATGCTGAGACCGAACAGCGGGTTCGCTAGGAGCGGGGAAGAAAAAAGCCAGGTGCCCACCCCTAGAAACAGCATGGTGATAGACAGCGGCAACTGGCTCATCACGACCCGCCCGCGCAGTGAGAGGGCGTGGAACTTCACCCGATGCAGGGTCAGCAGGTCGAGGACTTTATCCACGGCGGCGAAACTCCAATGTGGTGGTCGCGGACGGGTTTCTGCAGTGATGGATGTGACAAATGGGAGGATTGACGCCTTAATGAAAACATGCCTGCAGTCCCGAGCAACCGCCGTGCCGTCATAGTCGAGGACAATCCCGACATTCGCAGGCTGTTGACCCAGATTGTGGCCGACCAGGGCTTCACCGTCGCGGAGGCGGAAACCGGGCAGGAGGGGCTTGACCTCATCCGAGACGGCGGGGCGGACCTCATCACCTTGGACCTGAACCTGCCGGATCTCGACGGCATGGAAGTCTGCCGGCAAATCCGCGCGTTTTCGGACGCCTACATTCTGATGGTCACCGCCCGCGTGGACGAAATCGACCGGCTCAACGGATTGGAAACCGGCGCGGACGACTACATCAGCAAGCCGTTCAGCCCTCGTGAGCTGCAGGCGAGGATCGGAGCGCTCTTCCGCCGTCCGCGCAGCCAACCTGCCGACGCGGCCCCAAGCAGCGCCGACCAGGAACGCGCCGCCGAGGTCCAGCGCAGCCTGCTGCCCGGTGAGCCGCTCCGCCTCCCTGACTATGAAATGGATGGCCGCTGCCGGCCGACCCGGAATGTGGGCGGTGATTTCTTCGACTGGTGCGCCACGGAAAAGGGCCTGCAGCTCACCGTTGCCGACGCGATGGGCAAGGGCATGGGCGCCGCCCTCATCGCGGCCACCGTCCGCGCGGTCTTGCGCTCCTCCAATCGGCATGCGGACCTCAACCGGGCGTTCGACGCGGCCAGTCAAGCGCTGGAGTGGGACTTGGGGCAGTCATCCTCGTTTGTGACAATCTTCCACGCGCGGCTGGACTCCGACAGCGGAACCGTGGAGTACGTGGACGCCGGCCACGGTCTCGGGCTGCACCTGTACGCCGACGGACTGCGCCGCCTGCCCTCGGGCGGTCCGCCAGTAGGTGCTGTACCTGGCAGCACGTGGACCGCGTGCAGCCTGGTGCTGGCCCCCGGGGATTCGCTCCTGGTTCTCAGCGACGGACTCCTGGACGCCTTCGATTCGGTGGATGCGGCTATGGACGCGGTGGCCGACGTCGCGGCGGTCCACGACTCCCCGCGGGACGTGTGCGAAGCCGTACTGGACTTGGCGGGCACAGCTGTGGCCGACGACGTCACTGCGGTGATGTTGCGCCGTTGCCCGCCAAGCATCGCCGAAGTTGGGTCATAGTGAAAGCTTTCGCCACGCGGGTGCTCGTCGTCCTGACTGTCATCTTGGGCACCAATTATCTGATGTGGCGTTGGCTGGACTCGCTGAACTGGTCTGCCTGGTGGATTGCCGTCCCCTTGGTTCTGGCCGAAACGTTCAGCTTGATCGACGTCACCCTCTTCGGCCTGACAGTTTGGCGGATCCGAGAGCGCAAAGCGCCGCCGCCACCGCCTGCGGACGCCACCGTCGACGTTTTCATCACCACCTACAACGAGCCGCTGGGCCTGGTCATGGCTACCGCGCTGGCGGCGCGGGACATCCGGTATCCCCACAGCACCTGGATTCTGGACGACGGCGCCAGGCCGGAACTCGGCGAACTCGCCGCCAGTCACGGGCTGGGCTACCTGACCCGCACCGGCGACTGGGCGGACAAGCCGAGGCACGCCAAAGCCGGCAACCTGAACAACGCGCTGATGATGACCCGCGGGGAATTCATCTTGATCCTCGACGCCGACCAGGTCCCTCAGCCCGACATCCTGGACAAGACGCTGGGGTATTTCAACCAGCGCCGGGTCGCCCTCGTCCAGACCCCGCAGTACTTCAGCAACGTTCCAGTCGACGATCCGCTGGGCAGCCAGGCCCCCCTGTTCTACGGGCCCATCCAGCAAGGCAAAGACGGCTGGAACGCAGCGTTCTTCTGCGGCTCGAACGCCCTGCTCAGGCGCGAAGCTTTGATGCAGCTGGGCCTGGCCGGTTACGTGTCCGAAGTGGACCGCGGGGTCCACCGTGCCTTGACAGGAGCCCGAAGAGCCATCCGCAAGGCCCGAAGGTCCCCGGAAGCGGCAGATCCGCTGGTGGCAATGCTGCTCGACGACGTGGAGGCGGCCACCGACACGGCCCGCTCCAAGCTCCGCGGCGGCGGATCGCTCAGTGAGATCACCTATGACCTCCGGAAGAAGGTCGACAACGCCGTGCGGTCCTTGGTCGCAGAGAACTTCGCGGCCGTGGAAGCGGACCTGGCAGAGATCGCCGCCCTGGAGCTCGGGGGCACGGTGGGTGCGCCCGAGCCGGACGAATTGGACGGCGCAGTCGAGCGGATGTCCCGGCGGGATTGGTCCCCGCTGGGGGCGCTGGGATCAGTGCAGGCCGTGCTGGACGCCGTCTCCATAGAACGCCCCGACGAAGCCCAGCCGGTGATGCCGCTGGCCACTATCTCCGTGACAGAGGACATGGCGACCTCGATGCGGCTGCATTCGATGGGCTGGCACAGCGTCTACCACCACGAGGTCCTCGCCCAGGGTCTGGCCCCGGAGGACCTCAAGACCATGCTCACCCAGCGGTTGCGCTGGGCCCAGGGCACCGTCCAGGTCATGCTGCGCGAGAACCCGCTGGCGCAGCGGGGACTGAAACTCGGCCAACGGCTGATGTACTTCTCCACGATGTGGAGCTACCTCAGCGGCTTTGCCGCCGTGGTCTACTTCGCCGCGCCGATCATCTACCTCACCTTGGGCATCCTCCCCGTCAACAGCCTGAGCACGGACTTCTTCATCCGGTTCATCCCGTTCATGGTGGTCAACCAACTGCTGTTCGCCGTCGTCGGTAAGGGCGTCAGCACCTGGCGCGGGCAGCAGTACAGCCTTGCCCTCTTCCCCACTTGGATCCGGGCGTGCACGACGGCGGCCCGCAATGTGTGGCTGGGACGCCCCCTCGGCTTTGCCGTCACTCCCAAGGCCCGTCAGTCCGAGGGGAGCAGCTGGAACCTGATCACACCCCAGCTGGTCATCATGGCGTTGCTGGTTGCTGCCCTCCTGACGGGAGCGGCAAGACTGGCCGCCGGGCTGAACGAACCCGTGGGCACGCTGGTGAACGTGGCCTGGGTTATCTTTGATTTGCTGATCCTGAGCGTGCTGGTCAAGGCCGTCAGGTACAAAGGGTTCAAGCCCGACGAAAGGAACGTGGATGCAGTTCACCGTTGAGACCACGCCCGCCTACGCCGAAGTCAACGGGAGCGGCCGGCTGAACATGGTCGCCGCACCCCGCCTCCGGGAAGTGGTTGCGGCCGTCGTGGCCGAAGGAAACCACCATGTGGTGGTGAATATGGCAGGCACGGAATTCATGGACTCGTCCGGTCTGGGAGCGCTGATCGGCTGCCTGAAGATTGCCCGCCAGGCCGGAGGGGACCTCCGCATCGCGAACGTGCAGCCGCAGGTCCAGATGGTGCTTGAGCTGACCAGCATGCACCGCGTGCTGACTCCGTACCAGAGCGTCGACGCGGCGTTTTCCGATGACTGAGGTCCTTGCCAGAACCGCACGCCAGGGGCTGGCCACGGCAGAAACCGTCGAGGCCCTGCACGAGGACTTCGAGACGCTCTGGCTAAAAGCCAGCTTCGTCCCCGAGCTGGACCGCATGGCCTTCTCGACTGCCGTCATCGAGGCCGCCACCAACGTGGTCCAGCACGCCGTCCCTGCTTCCGAAACTCCCCTCCAGCTCGGCGTCGAAATCACCGTCTGGTCCCGCCGGTTGGAAGCACGTATTTCCGAAATCGGTGCGGCACCTTCCAGCCCCGGCATCTCGAACCCGCATGGGCATGACGTTGACGCGGAGTCGGAGTCCGGCCGGGGGCTCAACCTGATCCATGCCCTGGTCAGCACTGTCACCTTCGAGCGCCACGGCGAGGACAACGTCTGGGTTCTCCGCCGCAATGCTTCGGAGGACAGCCCCTAATCGCGCCGGAGTGCTATTGCGCTGTGAGCTCCCCGCGAACCAGCCGCCGCGCGACTTCGGTCAGCAGCTCCACGCCGCGCAGGGCGTCGTCATCCCGGGTGAATTCGGCTTCGTTGTGCGAGATGCCCTCGACGCTGGGGACGAAGAGCATGACCGTCGGCACGACATCCTTCATGTTGGTCGAGTCGTGCCCGGCCACGGTCATGATGCCCGTATGGCTGAACCCGAGCCGCTCGGCGCTGGCGATGCCGAGCGCCACGCCCGCGGGCTGGTAGGACACCAGTCCCCACCGGTGGGTCAGCTCGAGGGCGACCGTCGTGCGGGAGGCCGCCTCCGCCTCGGCGATTCGTTTGTCCAGCAACTCCATGGCGCGGGCCAGGACGTCCTCGTCCGGCGACCGCAGGTCCAGGTTCATGACTGCCTGGCGCGCAATGGTCACCGGCGAGTTGGGCAACACGTACATCTCGGAGACCGAGGTGTGCAGTTGTCCGGGGGCGAACTCCGCGGCGAGATCGCGGGCGGCGGAGATGACCAGCGCGGCTCCGTAGAGGGCGTCCCGGCGGTCCTCCATCCGGGTGGAGCCGGTATGGGACTGCTCCCCGTCGACCGTAACGCGGTACTTGCTGGCCGCCCAGGTACGGTCCACGATTCCGACCTGTGTGCCGGTCTCCTCGAGGCTCCGGCCCTGTTCGATGTGGATTTCGGCGTACCGGGCCACCTCGGCCAGCCGGGGGGCGCCGTCATCGGCAGCGCGGTGGCCGGCGGCCAGGGCCGCGGCGACAGTCGTCCCGGCCGGATCCGTGGTGGCGAGCGCCTGTTCCAGAGGCAGCTTCCCGGTGAAGACGGAGCTGCCCATCATGCTGGGCGCGAAGCGGCTGCCTTCCTCGTTGAACCAGTTGACCACGGCCACGTTGTAGACCGGGTCGATCCCGCCGACGGCAGCTTCGGCCGCGACGCGGGCCGCGGCGTGTGCACCGGCCAGCACACCGTAGGCACCGTCGTAGCGCCCGGCCAGCGGCTGGGAGTCCAGATGCGATCCGAGCAATACATAGGGAGCACCGGGGACGAGTTCAAGGGTGCCGAACTGGTTTCCGGCGGCGTCTACCTTTTCGGTGAAGCCGTGCCGTGCCAGCCACTCGCCGAACCACCGGCGGGTGGCGTGATCCGCCGGCGTTCCGGCCTGCCGGTCCACGCCGCCGCCGTCGGTCGCGCCGAACCCGGACATAGCGGCGAAGTCGTCAAGAAATTCCTGGCCGGTCGTGCTCATCGGGTTTCCTCCCCGGTCGATGCCATGGCCGCATCCGCGGTTTCGTGGGCCGGGAAGTTCTCCGCGCCGAAGCGGATCTCGCCGCCCACCATGGTGGCCAGCACCTGCGTGGCGCCGATGCGCGATGGCTCGACGGCGGTGGGATCCTGGTTCAGGAAGACGAGGTCGGCCAGCATGCCCGGCACCAGCCGGCCTTTGGTGTCCCCGGTTCCCGTTGCCGCCGCGGAACCGGCGGTGTAGGCGGCCAGCGCCTCGGCCGCGCTGATCCGCTCGTCGGGACCGTACACCTCGCCGGACGGGGTCAGCCGCTGCACGAACGACTGCATCACGTCGAGCGGCCGGCCGTTGGACACCGGTCGGTCCGAGCTGCCCGGCAGCGTGGCGCCGCGCTGCAGCAGGCCGTTGGCCGGGTAGGACGTGGCCGTCCGTTCCGGGCCAAGCAGCTTGGCCATGCCGTCGCCGAACTCGGTGATGAAGTGCGGCTGCGGGACCAGGACAATCCCGGCCGCGGCAATGCGGTCCAGCTGCTCCGGCCTGATCACGCCCCCGTGCTCAATCCTATTGGGCACCGCCTTGCGGCCGTAGGTTTCCTGGGCTTCGGTAATGATGTCGATCGCGTGGTCGATGGCGTGGTCGCCGATCGCGTGCATGGCGATGGACCAGCCGGCCCGGTACGCCTCGAGCGACGATGCTCGCAGCACTTCGGCGTCCATTTGCAGGTAGCCGTGGTTATGGGGACAGCCAACATACTCTTCGGTGACGTAGGCGGTGCTGCCCAGCAGCGAGCCGTCGCTGAAGATCTTCACCGGTCCCAACCGGAGCCAATCGTCCCCCAAACCGGTGCGGATGCCGGCGTCAAGCCCGCGCGAAACCGGGTCTGCCGCGTGCCCGGGAACCTGATGCAAGGCATCCAAAACCAGCATGGGTTGCATCCGGACGCTCAGCAGCCCCTTGTCCCGCGCGCTCTGGTAGGCGGCGAACTCCCGCGGCGAGTAGCCGATCCAGCCGCCGGCGATGCCTGCGTCGGTGACGCTGGTGATGCCCTCGGTCAGATAGTGCGTGGTCGCAAGGTCCAGCGCGCGTTCGATGGTCGCCAGCGGGTAAGGCAGCATGATGTCCTGCACCAGCCGCATGGCGTTCTCTTCCAGCAGCCCGGTGGGCCGGCCCTGGGCATCCGTGACAACGACGCCGCCATCAATCGGCGCCGCAAGGTCGGCACCGTGCTCGGCGATCACATCGAGTGCGACGCCGTTAACGTTGCAGGCGTGGCCGGACGAGTGCTTGATCCATACCGGGCGGCCGCCGGAGGCAGCATCGAGCCGGTCACGGTCAGGCTGGGCGCCGCCGTGCAGCAGCGGGCTGTACCCGGAGGCCACCACCCATTCGTCCTTCGCCAGCGTCGACGCGGCGTCAGCGATGACCGCGTAGGCCTCTTCGAGGCTCGCGACGGTCCCCAGGTTCGCTTCCATCAGGCCGAGCCCGAACCATACGCTGTGGGCGTGCACGTCATTGAAGCCGGGCACGATGACCGCACCGTCGGCGTCGACGACCCTCCGGGCGCCGGGGATGGACTGCGGGTCGACGTCGAGTGCCAGCACCTTCCCGTCGTGGATCAGCAGGCTTTCAGCCACGGGTTGTCCGGGGTCCTGGGTGAGAATGCGGGCATTGCGGATCAGGAGATCGACGAGCATGAGTCCTCTTCGTGCTTTCGCTGCGGCGTGCCCGGAGCGGTAAATGGCGCACCGGAAGGTGCCGGGCGCCGTCTCCATTTCAACACTGGAGCAATGTCACGCTCAATCGACAAAAGACGCCATATTCTCCAGTGAAATTAGGCGATTGCATAAGATGGAGAGATGAGCGAGCCGCGCGTAGACCCCTTCCCCGACAGCGCCAGCCAGCCGCGGGACTTCGATCCCGACCCGTCTGCCGAACCCCAGTGGACCGGCCTGATCCGGCGCTTGTGGCAGGAACGCGACCTACTGGTCAGCGACTTCCTGGAGCGCTTCGCCACCATCTCCTATGAGGGAGCACTGGTTCCGGAGGAGGACGTGCGCCGGACGGCGGTCGACACGATGGAGATGTTCCTGTTCCAGATGGCCGGTCTGGAGCTGCCCCCCGATCTTCGGTCGCTGCCGAGGGACGTGGCCGCCCGCCGGGCGCGGCAGGGGGTTCCGCTGGAGGCCTTTCTCAGCGCGGTGCGCAATGACTTCAGGGTTTTGTGGAAAGGGCTTGAACGCGTTGCGCGGGGGGACGGCACCGATGTCCTCGTTGCCAACATGGACCGCGTCCTGGACACGGTGGAGAGATACGTCAGCAGCATCCAGCAGGCATTTTCGGAAGAGGAAGCCCTGCTGGCCCGCGACAAGCAGTTGCACCGGCAGCGGCTCCTTTCGCGGCTCTTCAACACCGACACGCGAAACACCGGCGAAGTCTCCGACATCGCTGCCGGCTTGGAAGTAGAGAGCTCGGATGTCTTCGAACTGATTGCGGCCACCAAGGAGACCGTGGCGAAGTTGCAGCTGCAGCCCGCGGCCGACCGTCAGACCTTTTCCTACGAACGCGCGGGCGCCCTTTATCTCTTCCGCGTAACCCGTGCGGGACGAACCTGGCAGGACGAGCCGCCCGAGTTTCCGGCAGGCTACATGCCCGGCGTGGAAGGCCTGGCCGCGATTCCGCAGGCGGCAGCCGCGGCCCTGGTGCTGGCGGCCAAGCACGGGGCCGATCCGGGGCTGGCCACCGTTGCGGGCACCTGGATGTCCATAGCCCGGGACCTCCTGGAGAACGCGCTCCCCGGATTCTCCCTCCCCGTCACTACGGCACTGGACCACTGCACGCCGCATGAGCGCCAACGGTTGCTGCAGGTGGCGCAGAGCTACGGCCGCACGGGGTCGATCAAGGAAACGGCGGAGGAACTGTACTGCCACCGGAACACGGTGGTCAACCGGTTGCATTCGCTGCAGGAAGTCATCGGACTGGATATGACGGTTCCGGCACAGGCCGCGCTGGCACTCGTCGCGCTCGCGGACTACCAAAACGGCCACAAGTTGTGAAAAAGCACAAGTGAGCGTTGTCAAGCCGGTGTGTATTGTCATTGTTCAGGGGAATGGCACTACCTTACAGTCGAGAGGTACTTCACAGCTCTACCTCGGGATGTCCTCCGTTCAGGGCCATAGGAATTACGGGCTGCCGCTGCCTCCTCCAACGGTGCGGCCCCGCACAGCTTGAAAGGCAACACGTGACGACGCCGCAAACTCTCAACACCCCCGGTGCCCCGCCCCAAGTCTCCGGCAAGGACGCAGGCAAGATCGCCCGGGCCGCCTTCGTCGGGACGGCTCTCGAGTGGTACGACTACTACCTCTTCGGCACGGCCGCAGCTTTGGTGTTCAACCGCCTGTTCTTCACGGAACTGGATCCCACGGCCGCGTTGCTGGCTTCGTTTGCCACGTTCGGTGTCGGCTTCGCCGCCCGTCCGATCGGCGCAATGCTCTTCGGCTACATCGGCGACAAGTACGGCCGCCGGCCCGCCCTGCTGACCACCATCGTCACGATCGGCGTGGCCACCGGCCTGATCGGTTTGCTGCCCGACTTCGGCAGCATCGGCCTGGCGGCCCCGATCCTGCTCGCCGTCCTGCGGCTCGTCCAGGGACTGGCCGTGGGCGGCGAATGGGGTGGCGCGGTCACGATGGCCGTCGAGCACGCCCCGGCCGAGAAGCGAGGCCGTTATGCCGCCATGGTCCAGATCGGCTCGCCGGTGGCGACCCTGCTGGCCTCCACGGCGTTCACCCTCGTGCTGCTCTTCCCCTCCGACTTCTTTGACGCCTGGGGCTGGCGCATTCCCTTCCTGCTGGCCTTCCCGATGCTCCTGATCGCCCTGTGGATCCGGCTCAAGGTGGAAGAATCGCCGATCTTCAAGGATCTCCTGGCCCAGGAAGAGACCTCCAAGGTCCCGGCCTTCGATGTCTTCCGCAATGCCGGCGGCCGCCTGGTGGTTGCCGTGCTCGCCGCCTTGCTGGGCGTGGGCGGCTTCTACATGATCACCACCTTCGTGGTCAGCTACGGCGTCAACACCTTGGGTGTGGACCGCAACGTGATGGTCAACGCCACCCTGATCGCCGCCGTCGCGCAGATCATCGTCACCATTCTGATGGGCCGGCTCGCGGAAAAGATCGGCCCCGGCAAGGTCACCATGTGGGGCGGCATCCTCACCGCCGCCCTGGCCTTCCCGTTGTTCGCCATGATCGACACGAAGTCCCCGCTGCTGATCACCCTGGCCATCACGCTGGGCATCATGCTGATCGCTGTAGCGTACGCGGTCAACGGCGCGCTGCTGACCGAACTGTTCCCGGCGAAACTGCGCTACTCCGGCGTGGCCCTGGGCTACAACATCGCCGGCGCCACCAGCGGCTTCATGCCGATGATCGCCACCGCCATGCTCGGCGTCTCCGGCAACCAGTCCTGGGGCGCGGCCATGATCCTTGCCATCATCGCGCTGCTCACGGCCGTTGGCGGATTCCTCGGCGAGCGGCTGCGCGTCCAGGACAAGCAGATCGTCGCCGACAGCTAAACCCCCACGCCTGCCCCCACCCGGGGCGGGCTCCGGCCTCCGGTGGCACCGCCGTCGGAAGCAATACTCTCCAACACCTCGCGGGGGAGCCGTCCAGCCGGGCGGCTCCCCCGCGCCATATCAAGGAGCATCCGGATGATCAATGACGAACAGTCCCAACGCATTCTCGATGCCGTCGACGCCGCGTTCGACGCGCAGCTGGCCTTCACCCAGGAACTGGTGAAGCACCCGTCGCTGCGGACCCAGGAGGGCAGCGCCCAGGACGTGCTGCACACCGCGATGGCGGCACGCGGGCTGGAGATGGATCGCTGGCAGCTTGACCCCGACGAGCTCGCGACGCATCAGGGCTTCGGTCCGGTCACCGTCTCCTACGACGACGTCACCAACGTCGTCGGCACCTACCGGCCGGCCGCCGAAACCGGCCGCTCGCTCATCCTGAACGGGCACGTCGACGTGGTGCCGGAAGGGCCGGAAGAGGCGTGGTCGCGCTCCCCTTGGGATGCCCCCATCATCGACGGCTGGATGTACGGCCGCGGCGCCGGCGACATGAAGGCCGGCCTGGCCGCCAACCTCTTCGCGTTCGACGCCGTCAAGGCTGCCGGTCTCGACCCTGCCGGCCGCATCCACTTCCAGTCCGTGGTCGAAGAGGAATGCACCGGCAACGGTTCCCTGTCCGCACTCATGCGCGGTTACCGGGCGGACGCGGTCATCATCCCCGAGCCCGAAGAAGACATGCTGGTCCGGGCCAATGTCGGGGTCCTCTGGTTCAAGGTGCGTGTCACCGGCAACCCGACTCATCCGCGCGAGATGGGCACCGGGTTCAACGCCATCGACGCCGCCTATACGGCCATCACCGCCCTGCGCGAGGTCGAGGAGAAGTGGAACGCGGACCGGGGCCGGCACCGCTACTTCGAGGACCTGGAACACCCCATCAACTTCAACTTCGGGCAGATCGTCGGCGGCGATTGGCCCTCCAGCGTGCCCGCTTGGTGCGAATTCGATGTGCGGGCGGCCATCTACCCCGGGATTCCGGCGGAGCAAGCCTGGACCGAACTGCAGGAATGCCTCGCCCGGCTGGGGACCGGACCGGCGTCGATCCACGCTGTCGCCACCAAGACCGGATTCTTCTCCGAAGGTTATGTGCTGGAGCCCGGCAGCGAAGCCGAGTCCCTGCTGGAGAGCACGCACCGGCAGGTCTTCGGCAAGGAGCTTGGCAGTTTCACCACTCCCGGCTACCTGGACGGTCGCGTCTTCGCGCTCTACGCCGACACGCCCGCGCTTGTTTACGGCCCGGTCTCCGAAGCGATCCATGGATTCGACGAGCGCGTATCCATCGAGTCGGTCCGCCGGATCACCAAGAGCATTGCGCTGTTCATCGCCAACTGGTGCGGCGTGGCAGAGAGGGCCTGACGCCCTGTCGCCGGCACCTGCGCTTGTGGCCGGTGCCGGCGGCCGCCTACTTGCCCCGCTTCTGGATGGACACCGTCCGTTGCCGGTTTTCCCACCACGTCACCGTGTGGTTGATCAGCGATCCCAGCACCAAGGACGCGGCGATGGCGAGCAGCACCGCGAATTCGGTGGACAGCTCCGGCCAAACGCCCGACACGGCGCCGATGCCCACCGAGTAGGCGGACCACAGCACACCGGCCAGGGCGGAGTGCGCCAGGAACCGGCGGCCGGGCTGGGGAATCATCGCGGCGGCCACATTGAGCGTCACCCGCCCCATAGGCACAAACCGCGACGTCAGCACCAGCGGCAGCCCCTTGCGCCCCAACCCGGTGCGGGCCTTGCGGAAGCCCGATTGCCAGTGTCGCCCGGAGAACACCTTCCGCTCCGCGAGGTTGAAGCGGCGCACCAAGAAGAACGTGCCGGCGTCACCCGCTACCGCGCCGGCCAGCATGGCGGCCGCCAAGACGTAAGGGTTGAGGTGGTCCGAGTGCACCGAGAGCGATCCCAGCGCGACGAACAGCGTGGTGCTCGGCACCGGAGGAACCAGCGCGGAAACGGTCACGAAGAGCGCACCGGCAGGATAGATCCACCAGTAATCCAGGCTGCGCAGCAGTTCGCCGAGTTCGTCCATCCCTCCATCCTCCCCGATGCACCGCGGTGCTGGTGCAACGGTGCATCGGGCGGCACGCCGTTGGCGCCCGATCTAAACTTGGGCCATGAGCAACTTGGAGGCTGCACCGAGGGAAGTTGTCTGCTCACTGGAAGCAGAGTCCGCCGACGTGGAGGTCCTGACCCCGCGGGACGTGCCGCTGGGCGGCGTCCGGGCCATGAACGTCCGCCGCACCCTGCCGCAGAAACGGCGCAGCCTGATCGGATCCTGGTGCTTCCTGGACCATTACGGGCCCGACCTGGTGCCCGGTACCGGCGGCATGCAGGTTCCCCGCCACCCGCACACCGGCCTTGCCACGGTCAGCTGGCTGTTCTCCGGAAAGATCGCGCACCGGGATTCCGCCGGGTTTGAAGCCATCGTGCGGCCGGGGGAAGTGAACCTGATGATCGCCGGCCGCGGCATCTCCCATCAGGAATTTTCGACGCCGGACACCACCGTCCTGCACGGCGCGCAGCTCTGGTTCGCCCTTCCCGACTCGACCCGCAACATGCCGCCGACCTTCGAACATTACGCACCGGAACCCGTCGTCGGCGACGGGACCGAGTTGCGCGTCTTCTTCGGTTCGCTGGCCGGCTCCACGTCGCCGGTCAACACTTACACCCCTCCGCTGCTCGGCGCCGAAGCGACGCTGCGTGCGGGTTCCCGGCTGGAACTCGACCTGGACCCCGATTTCGAACACGGAATCCTGCTGGATACCGGCGATCTTCGAGTGGACGGGGACGAGGTTCCCGTGGACCACTTGGTCTACCTCGCGCCCGGACGAACGCATCTCGTCCTCGAGGCCGGGGACGGGCCGGCCCGGCTGCTTCTCATCGGCGGCCAGCCGCTGGGCGAGCAGATCATCATGTGGTGGAACTTCGTAGGCAGGAGCCATGAAGAGATCGTGGCGTACCGCGACGCCTGGCAGGCGGAGATTGACGTCGACCCGGCGCCGGAGCCCGCAGGCGGCACCTATCCGGACGGTGCCCCGTATCCCCGGTTCGGCCCCTTCCCCGACGGGATGCCCGCGCCGCTGCCCGCCCCAACGTTGCCGACCGTCCAGCTGCGACCCCGCGGCTGAGCACTGCCAGACAACTCCCAGGAGGATCCGTGGAATCCGACGCATCCATCACCGTCCGCCTCAATACCGAACGGCGCCGCTACGAACTGGTCGACGGCGGCAAGGTCATCGGCAAGGCCCACTGGTTGCCCTCCGAGGGGCCGGCCGGTCCCGAACGGATTTTCTTCCACACCACCGTCGACGAGGAGTATGCCGGGCAGGGACTGGCCGGGCGCCTGGCCCGCTACTCGCTTGATGACACCGCCGCTGCCGGGGTGTCCGTGGTGACCGTCTGCCCGTATTTCAAGGCCTACGTCGACAAGCACCCGGAGTACCAGGCCCGGACCACCCCGGTGCGGCCCGAACACGTGCAAGCGGTCGAACGCGTCGCCGGTTAGGGAAAGCGCCGGAACTCTCTGCGGTCGCCAACAGTTCTTAACGGGGAGAGATGACCCGTGCACCGGCTTCCACCGGGCAGGCAAGGAGCGGAACCGTGGGAATGTTCGACAAGCTGGTCCAAAAGGGCAAGCAAAAGGCGGTCCAGTACGCCAAGGAGCAGTTGGCCCAACGCACCGGGCAACAGCGCCAGCCGCGGCCCCAGGGCTCCGGCCGGGAGCCCGGCTACGGCCAGGACGCGGGCTACGGATACGGCCAGAACCGAGGCTACGGACAGGACCGTGGTTACGGACAAGATCGCAACTATGGCCAGGACCGTGAGTACGACGGCGGATACAACTCCGGCGGTCGTGACGAGCGGTATCCGTCCCGGCCGCAGCCCCGTGACGGCAGGCCCGGGCAGACTGCCGGGCAGGACGCCGACCAGGCGGCCATCGCGAAATACAAGTACATGCTGCAAACGGCACCGCCCCAGGACATGGAGCGGGCCCACGCCGAAGCCTTCAACCGGTTGACCCCGCAGCAGCGCGCCATGCTCCGGGACGAGCTCAACAGCCAACTTCCCGCCGCCGAGCGGGCAGCCTCCGACCGGCCCGAGACGTTGGCCAGGACGGCCACCCGCGCCGAACTGGCGCAGCCGGGCTTCATGGAGCGGATCCTCGGCCGGACCGGAACGGGCCGGGGCGGGGGTCGCCTGGCCGCCGGAGCCGCCGGAGGCCTGGGCGCCGGGCTGCTGGCCGGCGTGGCTGCCGGCTTCGTCGGCTCGGCCATCGCCGGCCCCCTGCTGGAAGGGTTCTCCGGTATCGGGGATGGACTGGCCGGCGCCGCCGAAGGATTCGGCGATACCGTCGCCTCCGCCGGTGAGGGCTTTGCGGAAGATGCAGGTTTCGGCGGCTTCTTCGGCGACGGCGCCGAGGGCCTCGGCGACTGGGAGATCTAGCCGCTCAGACACCCTCCTGAGGGGCATAGCCGGCGTCGTCCTCCTCTGCGGCGACCGGCGGGGTGACCAATAGGGCGGTGCCGGCGTAGGGTCCCAGGTGGAGATAGAAGCTGTGCAGGTCATCCACCGTTCCGATGGTCTCGCCGCTGAACGCGTCGGTCACCTCGGAGCCCAGCTCCAGTGCCTCGGAGCGGACGGTACCGGCGATCTCCTGGCCGGAGAAGTTC
Source organism: Arthrobacter sp. Y3221048 (assembly GCF_059092685.1). Taxonomy (NCBI): domain Bacteria; kingdom Bacillati; phylum Actinomycetota; class Actinomycetes; order Micrococcales; family Micrococcaceae; genus Arthrobacter; species Arthrobacter sp. Y3221048. The sequence goes on from NZ_JBNHHX010000001.1 coordinate 214,456, forward strand.
AGGACCGTGACCTCCTGCCCGCCGGAGACCAGCTGATGGACCATCACCAGCATGCCGCGGTGGGAGACGTCGGGAACATCGATCAGGGCGCTCTTGGCGATGCCATGCTCTTCCCGGACGGCCAGGATCCGTGCCAGCTGCCGGGCGAACGACGATTCGTCCTCGAGCTGCTCGGGCAGCGTGCCGTACAGGGCCTTGGCCATGGGCATGCCGGAGGTTGACGTCTCGGCGGTCGGATCGAATCCCATGAGGTCGTGGGCGCTGCGGTTGATCCAGCGGGTGTCCCCCCGCGACATCAGCCGGGCCACCCGGCTGCGCTCCAGCGGCAACATCCCGCACAGATCCCAGCCGGAGAGCGCGAAGACCCCCGGCTGCAGCGCGTTGTACATGGCCAGCAGCAGGTGCACCCGGCGGATCTCCGCCGACTGCTCTTCGGTGATCGTGTCCAGGTCGGTGATGCCCAGCACCGCGGTGATCACGCTGGCGGTGGTGCAGGCGATGCCGTTGGCGGTGAAGACCAGGTTGTAGGGGGCGGCTTCCCCGGTGATCCCGTCCCGCAGGGTCTGCTGCACCTTGTGGGCCAGCTCCGCGCCGGTCAGCTGCTCGCCGTCGAGCTCGTAGACGTCGTCCTTGTGCTTGGTGGTGAAGTGCACCAGTTCGTAGGTCAGCTCGTCGTGGTTTTGCAGCGCGTGCACCAGCGACGCCTGGTCCACACCGATCTCCATGGCCAGGCGCAGCGTCAGGCGGAGGAACTCGGTGTCGGCGGTGACCAGGGCGTGGTGGTACGCCGGACGCGTCACGAAGTCGTAGGACAGGTCCGGACCGGTTTCGGAGGTGGCCTTGATGTCGTCGATGCTGAGGTTCAGCTCCTGGAAGGTGAAGCCGCCGACCTTGCGGACCATGCTGCCGATGATCTGGTTGGCTGCGGCCGAGAGCGGATGCCCCTCGGACCAGCCCGGCGTTTCCTCGGCACTCTTCTCCACGCCCAGGAAGCCGTTGGCGTCCAGGCGGAGCGCCCCGGTCCCCAGGTCCACCAGCGAATGCAGGGCATCCCCCATCACCAGGCGCATGCCGGAGAACGTGGGATCCAGCCAGTTGATCGACGGCTGGCCGGCCTTGAAGTAGTGCAGATACACCCAGCGGTGGGCCTTTCCGTCTATGTCCAGGACCGGCGGGGTGGCGCTCCAGTTGGTTTCCTTCACGCCGGGTTCGTAGAAAATGACCCGCTGGAGTTCGCCGATGATGTAGCCCGCCTGCTGGAGCCGGCGCTCGGTCGCGACGTCGATGTTGACCGCGTCCTCGCCCTCGGGGACATCCGGCAACAGGTCCCAGTCGGACTCCGGGATGTCGATCATGTGGTAGATGCCCGGGTAGTCGCGGAAGTTCATCTCCGCCAGCCGGAAGTCCGCGCCCTTGCCCGTGTGGCCGGGCACAATATCGTCCACGATCGTGCCGCCGTGTTCGGCGGCCACCTCGCACATGCTCCGGAACTCGTCCTCGGTGCCGAACATTGGATCGATCGCCATGCTGATGCGGTCGAAGTGCCCGTCCACGCTGGGGGTATGGTTCCAGCCGGTCAGGCCGCCGGCCAGCTTCACCGGCCCGATGTGAATGGCCTTGATGCCGATCTGCTGGAAGGCCTCCCAGAGCGCGGCATCGCCCAGCGCCGCCAGGAACGTCTGCCCGGGCCGGGTGATCAACGACAGCGGGTAGGCCGTGAACCACACCGAGGCCCGCTCCACCGCCGCCCGCGGGTTCGGATACGCGAACGGGTTCTGCCACATGCTGGCCTGCCCGGAGAGCTGGCGGCCCAGCACCTTCGCGTCGCCGAGCATGGACTGGTTGCGCAGCCACTCCACATAGACCTTGTTGCGGGCGTCGGGCTCGAACGGCGGGTGGCCGGGTACAAAGTGGCGGCGGCGGGCCCTCGGGCGCAGCGAGCGGGGACGGGCCGGGTAGAACTGCTCGTCAAAGCTGATGTCCGGCACCGGGGGTTCGGCGAGGGGCTCGACGGCGGTGCTCCCACCGTCTGCGCCCGCTACGGCACCGTCTGCGCCCGCTACGGCACCGTCTGCGCCCGCTACGGCACCCTCGTCCGTGCCCGCTACGGCACTCCCGTTTGCGCCCGCGGCAGCACCGTCTGCGCCCGCTACAGCACCCCCGTTTGCGCCCGCGGCGGCACCGCCGTCGTCATAGTTGGTGCGGTCAAGGACGGGCTCGTGCCCCAGAACCGAATCGTTCATGGCGTCATCTCCTTCGTGCTCGACTGCTGGATTCTCCAGACGGGCTTCACCCTCAACATTGCCAGACGGCCGGGGCCACCACTACCCCGCGCCACGGTCACCGGGCAGTTCCAGCTCTTCCATCCGGCGCTGCAGGTGGCGGCGCTCCACCTCGTTCCGGCAGAGTTCCAGTGCCAGCCTGTAGTGCTCGGCGGCTTCGGCATCGCGTCCGCAGCGGCGCAGCAGTTCGGCGCGGATTCCCGGCAGCCGGTGGTTTCCGCGCAGTTGGGCTTCCAGCCCGCCCAGCAGTTCGAGGCCGGCCAGCGGTCCGTCCGCTTCGGCGGCAGCCACCGCCCGGTTGAGCCGGACCACGGGTGAACCGGTGAGGGCGTCGAGCCTGGCGTAGAGATCGGCGATGCTCGTCCAGTCCGTTTCTTCGGCGGTGGCGGCCGAACAATGAGCGCCGGCGATCAGTGCCTGCAGCCGCAGTTCCTCGGCGTACCCGCTGTCCGGCGGCTGGTCGAAGAGCAGTCCGAGCGCCTCGGAGATTTCCCGGTGGTGCCACCGGCTGCGGTCCTGGTCCGGCAGCAGCACCAGTTCCCCGTTCTGGATGCGCGCATCCCGCCGTGCATGCTGCAGCATCAACAGCGCCTTCAGGCAGCGCAGCAGCGGCGTGTGCGGCATCAAGTCGTCCAGCAGTCCCGCCAGGCGTACCGCTTCCCCGGCTTCTTCGACCCGCAGCAGGTCGGCGCCGTCGCCCGGGAGGTAGGCGCTGGTGAAGGCCAGATAGACCGTTCGTGCCGCGTTCTCCAACCGGCCCGGAAGGTCGCCGGCGTCCGGCAGGGCGAGCGGTAGGCCGGAGCCTGCGATCTTCTTCTTCCCGCGGGTTATCCGGGCTGCCATGGTGGCGTCGCTGACCAGGAACAGTCGCGCAATCCGCGCCGTCGGCAGGCCCATGACGAACCGCAGGGCCAGCCCGGCCTGCACCTCGGGTACCAGTGCCGGATGCGTGGCCAGGAAGATCATCGGCAAACGCTCGTCCGGATACTCCACGTCACCGGCGCCGTCGGCGGAACCCGCGTTTTCCGCCGCCTGTGGCCGGAGCCGGTCGGCGACGAGCAGCGGCAGTTTCCGGTTGGCCACCTCCTCATGCCGCAGTCCATCCAGCACGGTGCGCTCTGCGCTGCGGTAGAGCCAGGCGGGCGGGTTCTCCGGGGTGCCCTCGGCCGGCCACCGGGCAGCAGCCCGGGCGAACGCCTCGGCGAGCGCATCCTCGACCAGGTCCAGCCGCTGGAAGCGTGAGAAAAGCAGCGCCAGCAGCCGGCCCCATTCTTCCCTGTGGATCTGCTCCAGCCGCTCCATAACTCAGGCCGGGTCCGGGGCCACCATCGCGCGGACCTCCACCGGGGCGTCGCCGGCCAGCAGGCCGCAGATCGACACCAGATCGTCCAGGTCGTCCGTCTCCACGGTGTAAAAACCGCTCAACTGTTCCACCGACTCCGCATAGGGCCCGTCCGTGACCACCACCCCGTCCGGGGTGGCCCGCACGGTCTTCGCCGTCCGTGAATGCCGCAGCTCTGCGCCGCCGGTGATCGTGTGCCCGCGTTCCTTCAGCAGGGCGGCGAATTCCCCGTGCCGCGCATAGGCCGCCTCGCGCTGCTCCGGCGTGCTCTGCTCCCAGCTGTCCTCGTTATCCGGCAACAGCACCATGTACTCGGTCATTTCAGCGTTTCCCTTCGCCGGCCGCGCATCCTCTGCGCGGCGCCCGTGTCGACGTGATCGGTTCGACACTATGATGACGCGCGGCCTGCCGCGGATTCGACAACCCTGCCGCGTCACTTCCGTGACGGCACACGACGGCGGGTCCACCTGCGAACCTGTCAGCTGGCGCGGACGTTGCGGTTCTCGTCGACGTATTCCGCCGTCACCAGGATCGGCAGGTGGTCGGACTGGCCGCGCGGCAGGGTTTCCACGCTTTGAATGTCCAGGCCAAGGGAGGTGGCGAAATCGAAGTGGCCGCGGAAAAGTTTGTAGCGCGTGTAGGTCCGGCGGTTGCTCAGGGTGAGTTCGTAGCCCGTTTCCTTCAGGTGCTCAATGAGGTTCTTCGTAAAGAAGGGGTAGTTGAAGTCCCCCACCATCAGCGTCATCTGCTCGCCGTTGCCCCCCATGCCCAGCAGCGCTTCGTGGCCGGCCTTGATCTGGTGCCGGCGCAGGGAGTTGGTGGCGGTCAGCGGCGCGGCGTGAAAGTCACCGACGACGATTTCGTGTTTGCTCTCGTTGTCCACCATTTTGACGCCGAGCAGCCGCTCGTGGGCCGGCGCCAGCACATAATCGTGCAGCGACTTCTTGAGTTCGAAGGTGTTGGTATCGAGGGCGGAGAACCTGTTCTCGTCGTAATAGACGGCCAGCCCCAGCCTGTTTCCCTTGGTCGAATTGGCCAACCGCAGGTGTCCCAGCGTGTGCGGAAGTTTCTCTGTGTCCGCTTCCTGCAGGCACATGACGTCGACGTCGTAGCGGTCGGTCAGCTCCTCGAGCTCCTCGCTCGCACTGTGTTTCCGCAGGTTGTAGCTGATAGCTCTCAACAAAGAATCACCCTTCCATCGCGGTCGCTGTAGCTGCGCCCATACTACAGAGCCAGCCTTGCGGTTACATTCGGCGGCCGCCTGCCAGGGCGGCCAAAAGGGCGGATTCGCCCCGCAAGGACGCCGGGAAACCGGGCGCGGATTTCCTTCGACGGCGGGTGACGGCCGCGACCATCGGGGTGCGTCCACGGGCAACGGCACCCGTCCCCTCTTGGCCTTGAGGGCGTGCGGGCCCTCAGGTTCCGCAGAAAGTCCGGTAGCTGCCGAAGTCGTCCGGCGCGGCGGCGGCGTAGCGCTCCAAACCGGGACGCTCGTCGTAGGGGCGCGTCACCGCCTCCAGCAGGCGGTGCAGCGGGTCCAGGTCTCCGTGCGTGGCGGCGTCAAGGGCCTCCTCGACCAGGTGGTTGCGGGGAATGTAGACGGGGTTGACCCGGTCCATCAAGCCGGCGTCCGGTTCGAGTGGACGCCATCGCGCCACCCAGGCATCGAAGCCTGCGGGGTCCGGAAACAGGCGCCGCGCCGCTTCGGTTTGGCCCCGGGCGGCCGCGCCGAGGCTGCGGAAAAACGCGGTGTGGTCTACCTTGCCCTCCTGGAGCAGCGCCAGCAGGTCATTCACGAGCGGCGAGGCCGCGGCGGCATCGACCTCGCCGTCCAAACCGATCTTGGCCTTGGCGCCGGCCAACCAGGCGGCGCTGTACTCGGTCCTGAAGGCGCCGAGCGCTTCCGACGCCAGTGCGGCCGCCTGCTCCTGATCGTCGTGCAGGAGCGGCAGCAGGGCCTCGGCGAGCCGGGCGAGGTTCCACTCGGCGGCAAGCGGCTGGTTGGCATACGCGTAACGCCCGCCGTCGTCGATGGAACTGTAGACGGAGGCCGGGTCGAAGGCGTCCATGAACGCGCAGGGCCCGTAGTCGATGGTTTCACCCGAGATGGTCATGTTGTCGGTGTTCATGACCCCGTGCACGAATCCCACGAGCATCCACTGCGCCACCAGCGAAGCCTGGGCGCCGATCACGGCCTGGAACAGCGCCAGATAGGGGTGCTCTGCCTCGGCAGCGGCCCGATGGTGACGGGCAATGGCGTGGTCGGCGAGCCGGCGCAGGAGGCCCGTGTCGCCCGTGGCCCGGGCGTACTGGAAGCTTCCCACGCGCACATGGCTCTCGGCGACCCGCACCAGGACGGCTCCCGGCAGTTCGGCGTCGCGGTAAACCGGCAGCCCCGTGGCGACGACGGCAAGGGAACGCGTCGTGGGGATGCCCAGGGCGTGCATCGCCTCGCTGACCACGTATTCGCGAAGCATCGGACCCACCGCGGCCTGGCCGTCACCGCCACGGGCGAACGGCGTGGGCCCCGAGCCCTTGAGGTGGACGTCGCGAAGACGGCCGCCCGCATCGGTAAGCTCGCCCAGCAGGAGGGCCCGCCCGTCGCCTAGCCGGGGCGAGTACCAGCCGAACTGGTGCCCGGCGTAGGCCTGCGCCACCGGGGTGGCGCCACCGGGGACCAGGTTGCCCGTCAGCAGAAGCAGACCGTCGGGACTGCGCAGGGCGTCCGGCTCGATTCCCAACTCGATGGCCAGCGGTTCGTTGAGAACCAGCAGCCGCGGGTCGCGGACCTCCTGTGCCCGCCAGGGGACGGCCAACTCCGCCAGCTCGCGGGCGAAGCGCCCATCAAAAGCGACGGTTGATTGTGCTGGAGCACTCATCCTCCAAGAATAACTAGGACACCACGGTCGGCGTCACCCCCAACCCGCGGGTGCCCAGAACCCCCAAGGAAAGACCACGATGAGCACGCACATCCACAACATCCTGAACCGGGCCGGAGAAGAGATGGTGTACATCGGACCGGACCACCCCTCGTACGAGCTGCTGGCCGGGCTGGTGGCTTCCGTACATCAAGCCTGGCAGGAAGGCTATGACCAGGGGCGCAACGGCGGCGCTGACGAAAACCCGTACCGCGGCTACTGAAGCCCGGGACCGCTGGCAGCCGCCAGTAGCAGCCCCGCCCATCCCGCACACGGGTGGGCTCGCCTCGGGACGGCACCCCAGCCGGAAAATTAGGCGCCCAACCCCTAGCACTCCCTCCGCGGATAGGCAAAGCTGAAGGCAGGGGAAACTGGCGCCCGCCATGCTTCCGGTTGTTCGCCGTGAACCGGCCGGGGCGCCGACGCTGAAGAACGTCGCTCCTGCAGTTCCGGCATGGGACCGGAACGGTCAAAACACAGAGAGGTGTTGCGAGATGACTGACGTAGCAAGCACTACCGGCGAGACCGGCCAGGTCACCACCGGGCTCTATATCGGCGGCGAAGTCCGCGATTCCGGCGAAAAATACCCGGTAGCGGATCCCGGCAAGCCGGATTCAGTGGTCGGCTATGCGGCGGCCGCCACCAAGCAGGACGTGGCCGACGCCGTCGGCGCCGCGAAGTCCGCGTTCCCCGCGTGGGCGGCGATGGGTGCCAAGGAACGCGCCGACAAGCTCGCCGCGGCGATCGAAGGCATCGCCGATCTCCGTGACGAGGATGCCGCGATCCTGTCGCAGGAAAACGGCAAGATCCGGATGGAGGCCTGGGTGGACGCGCTGGTCTTCGAGATCCGCTTCCAGCTCGCCCTGGCGCTCGCGGACGAGGTGGAGCAGGGCAAGGTCCTGGAACCGGCGCCGGGGATCCCGGTGACCACCTCCGTGGCGTATCAGCCGCTGGGCGTGGTCACGGTGATTGTTCCGTTCAACTGGCCCATCGCCATCCTCGGTGCCTCGCTGCCGCACGCCCTGCTGGCGGGAAACACGGCGATCGTGAAGCCGCCGCCCACCACCCCGCTGGCGATCACCCGGGTAGTGCAGCGCGTGGCAGAGAAACTGCCGCCGGGTGTGCTGAACATTGTCACCGGCCAGGACAGCGAGATGGGCGGCCTGATCCAGAACGACGACGTGGCAAAGGTCTGCTTCACCGGCAGCGTTGGCGGCGGCAAGAAGATGATGGAGATGGCGTCCAAGAGCCTGACCCGGGTCACCTTGGAGCTCGGCGGCAACGACCCGGCGGTGGTCCTCGAAGACGCCGTCCTGGACGACACGCACCTGGACCGGCTGTATGCCGCGGTCTTCGACACCACCGGGCAGATCTGCATGGCCGCCAAACGCATCTATGTGCACCGCTCCCGGCTGGACGAGCTGGTCGCGGGGCTGTCCGAGCGGCTGGAGAAGGCCGTCGTCGGCTACGGCTTGGACGAGGGGACCACCATGGGCCCGCTGCACCAGCCCGCGCAGAAGACCTTCGTCGAAGAACTCATTGCCGAGGCAAAGGCCGCCGGCGCCGACGTCCGGGAATTCGGGGAACTGCCGGCGGACCCGGAGCTGCAGGGCGGCAACTTCCTGCGGCCGGCGCTGGTGGTCGATCCGGACCCCCAGCTGCGCGTGGTCACGCAGGAACAGTTCGGGCCGGTCATCCCGATCCTCCCCTTCGACACCGAAGAGGAAGCGCTGGCCCTGGCCAACGACACCTGGGCCGGCCTCTGCGGCTCGGTGTGGACCGCGGACACGGACAAGGCCAACGCCGTCGGCTCGCAACTGGTCTGCGGCTACGTCTGGGTCAACGACCACGGCGCCACCCGCCTGGACCTGCGCGCGCCGTTCGGCGGCATGAAGCACTCGGGCTTCGGCCGCGAACAGGGCATCGAAGGCGTCCGCGCGTTCCAGGACACCCGCTCCATCGCGCACCTGGATGAAGCGGCGGCGGCCGCCGGCCACTGACAACGACGGCGGCGGGGCGGCGGGCATAGCGACGTCCGCCGCCCCTCCGCCGCAGAGGAACGGGCCGTCCCCAGCCTGCGGGGCGGCCCGTTCGCCTTAACCGGCTCGTTCGCCCTGGCCGGCCCATCGCGGTGGGCACATGACGGACCTGTTCTGGTCCCCCGGCTCAGACCGCCTGGGCGGTCCGCCAGCCGCCGCGGTATTCCTTGCGGGCGGTCACGGAGTAGGGTGCGGGGCTGACCACGGCCCGGACTTCCAGCTGCCGGTGCGGTTCCACGGTGGTCTTGCGGGTGCCGCCGTCGGGTTCGCCCCAGACCACGTTCACCTCGGTGCCGATCTCGACGTCGGGGTTGACCGTGGCCAGGGACAACGCCCGCCGCTCGTTGGCGCTGTAGCCGGTGAACAGGGACAGGCCCACGTTCGTGCCGCCGGCGTCGACAATCGAGTCGTAGTTCGAGGAGCCGTAGTTGGCGTTGGGCAGGTCGAAGTACTTGTAGGGCGTCCCCTCCGTGTCGAACAGCGAGGCGAAGATCTTGGTCATGTCCTCGGCGTTCCAGGCCAGCGTGACCTTCTTCCGCTGCGCCTGGGGGTCGATCTTCTCCAGCGCCTCGCGGCCGATGAAGTCGTGGTCGAACTTGACGAAGGATCCGTAGCCCAGCTCCCACGGGTTCAGGTAGTAGTCCTCGATATTGTTCGAGACGAAGCTGCCGGCCACGGCGTTGACGGCCTCGTAGCTGTCCGCACCCAGCCATTCCCGGTACGGGCGAAGCTCTTCCCCGGAGTAGATGGCCGGCAGCGGGGACGGAATCCAGCCCGATTCCAACGTATTGGACGAGTAGGCCCGGGCGCCGACGGCCAGCAGGCCGAACTCCCGGCCGGCGTCCAGGATGAACTCGCGGACGCGGTCGTAGGACTCGTATGGCCCCCAGAGCTCCAGTCCCGGAGCCCCGGCCATGCCGTGGCGCAGCGTGCGCACCTGTGCCCCGGCCACCTGCATATGGTCCATGCTGAAGAATTTCAGCTGCTCCACGGTGCCGCCGTTGAGCTTCTCGATGACCTGCCACGCGTTGGGACCCTGGATCTGGAACCGCCAGTACCTGCGCTGCACCGGCTTGCCCATCGGCCGCGACGGCGACCGCCGGTCCACCTCCAGCTCCACGTCGTACCCGCCGGTCTGCCCGTGGAAGAGCAGCCAGTTGGCCGCGGGGGAACGCCCCACGTAGACGAACTGGTCCTCGGCTTCATGGAAGAGGATGCCGTCGCCGATGACATGTCCGGACGGCGTCGTCGGGACATACTGTTTGGCCCTGTTCACCGGGAAGGTGGCCACCGAGTTGATCGCGGTGTCGGAGATCAATCTCAGCGCATCCGGGCCCTTGATGAACAGGTTGTCCATGTGGTGCGACTGGTCGTAAAGGACGGCGGTCTCCCGCCAAGCCCGGACCTCGCTGCGCCAGTTGGTGAATTCGGGTGCCACCACCGGATAGACATAGGCGCCGATCTGCGAATTGCGCAGCAGCTCCACCGTATTGCCGGCCTGGTCCAGGACGTCCTGCAGGTTCTGTGCACTCATGATTCCCCTATCCCCGCCGGCCGGGGCCGGCGTCTCTTCCATGCCTCCGTTGGCGGAAGGCATGCTGTTCGATTGCGGGCGTCAGGGGAACCGGCGTTTCTTAGCGGCCGGGGTCCTCGGCCGCCCGCATGATGGCATTGGCAACGCTCTTGAGGTGCTTCTCCATGGCTGCGGCGGCCCGTTCCGGATCCTTGGCGCAGACCGCGTCCACAATTTCCAAGTGTTCGGGCAGCGATACGGCGGGCCGCCCCGGCTGCATGGCCAGCCGGAATTGGAAGCGGACGCTCTGGCCGCGCAGGCGCGCGATCAGTGCCGCCGCCGTTTCGTGCCGGCTCAATTCGACGACCCTGCGGTGCAAGGTCTTGTTGAGGTCCGAATACTTCAGCAGGTCGCCGGCGTCCACGGCCTGGCTCATGGCCTCGCCCAGCGCCTGGAGTTCCTGCACGTCCTCGTCGGTGACCTGTTCGGCGGCCTTGGCCGCGCAGATGGCTTCCAGGGCGGCACGGACCTCGGTGATCTCCACCGCTTCCTCCACCGCGACCGCGCGCACCCGGGCGCCGCGGTTCTGGATGCGCTCCACGAGCCCCTCCAGCGTCAGCTCCGCCAGCGCCGCCCGGACCGTGGCCCGGCTGGCATGGTACTCGGCGCAGATATCCGCCTCCACCAACCGCTGGTTGGGCACGAGTTCGCCCCGGTCGATCGCCCTCTTGAGCCCGGCGACGACGGCGGCCGAGTCGGTTGATCGGGGTACGGCAGTCTGGCTGGCGGTGCTCACGGGAGGTTGCTCCATGCTGGATAGTGTGCTGACAAAGTTGTTGCCAATAACCTAGCCCATCGGTTCTCAGTGCGTGTCCGGAACCTCGACGGGCGGTGTGCCGTGGGTATGGAACGTCGAGATGGTCTGCATCCCCCAGGCCTGGCCCTTCTTCCGTTCCGTCTCGGTCCAGACCACCGGCTCCCAATCCGGCGCCAGCAGGAGCCGCGCGCCGGCATTGGCGAACTCGATGCGGTTTCCGCCCGGCTCGTAGACGTACAGGAAGAACGTCTGGTTGATGGTGTGCTTGTGCGGGCCGGACTCGATGTGGATGCCGTTTTCCAGGAAGATGTCGGCGGCCTTGAGGATGTCTTCACGTGTGTCCGGGGCGAAAGCGATGTGGTGCAGCCGGCCGGAAGCCCCCAGGTTGTCCGCCGAGTAGACCAGGTCATAGGACTTCTGGCCGAACCGGAACCAATGGGCCGCGATGCGTCCGTTGTCCAGCCGGATCAGTTCGCTGTCCTTCAGGCCGAGCACTTCGGCGGAGAACTTCGCGTTCTCCTCCACGTTGGCGGCCAGGTAGTTGATGTGGTCGAGCCGGCGGGCGTTGACCCCGTGGCCGGGGAAGCGGGAGGCCTGGTTCTTCAAGGCCGGCTTGTCGTCCGTGGCCCGGTACCACTCGGTCTCGTAGTAGACGGACATCGGGTGGCCATCCGGGTCCGTGAAGTGGAACGACGGTCCGACACCGAATTCCCCGTCCCGCCACTGACCGCCCTGCCCGGACTCCCGGATCGAAGCGACCAGCCGGTCCAGCGCCTCGGGTGAGGCCGCCCGGTGCGCCACCAGCCCGACGCCGGAGGCCTGGCGCGGGGTGAGCTTGATGCTCCAGTTCTCGTAGTCGTCCCACGTTCGCAGGAAGACCGAGTCCCCGGCGCGGCCGATCTCCCGCATGGCCAGCAGGTCGTTGAAGAACCAGTAGCTCTCGTCGAATTTATCCGTGAACAGTTCGATGTTGCCCAGGTGGGCGATATCGCGGTGGTGGGGTGTCATGGTCTTCCTTCACTTGGTTGCTGGGCCACCCGGTCTCGGGGAAAGACGGTGCCGTCGAACAGCTTTCGCGCCGTCCGCAGCACCGTGGAGGAAGTGGTGGTGATGCCGGCGGGGCCTTCGGCCAGTTCCGCGCCGACATCCAGGTAGCCGGTCGGGTGTTCCAGCCGCAGCGGCCTCCCGTCCGCGGGAAGCCGGGCCAGTTCGTGTCCGACGGCGTTCGGCAGCTGGATGCCGGCCGCCACGGTGGTGCCGCCGAGCACGCCGATGGACGTGTGGCAGCGCACCGGCAGGAAGCTGCGGGTGTTGACAGTGCCCCCGTTCCGCGGTGCGGAGAGCAGTACCAGCTTCGGCACGGTCTTGCCGGACACGTCCCCCATGCCCATCAGCTTCGCCGCCTCAACCCGGATCCGGGCCAGCCGGTCCGCCAGGGCGGTGTTGGCTTCCAGCTCGGCCGGGTCCTCGTAGCCGGTGACCCCGAGATCGGCCGCGCGCAGCAGGACCGAGGGCATGCCGTTGTCCACGCAGGTAACGTCGACGCCGTCCGCCACGTCCGTCTCCTGCCCGGTGGGCAGCAGCGCTCCGGTGGAGGAGCCGGCCGTGTCGGCAAAGTCCAGGGTGATCGGGGCGGCGGTACCGGGCACGCCGTCGATGGCCGCGTCCCCTCGGTAGTCCACCCCGCCGCCGGGCGTCGGGAAGGTGGCGGTGGCCATGCTGTCCGAATTCACCATTCGGATGCGCACCGCCGTCGTGCTTCCCTGCGCCGGGAGCAGGCCGCGTTCGACGGCGAAGGGGCCGACGCCGGCGAGGATGTTGCCGCAGTTTTGGCTGTCCGTGACCGTCGCCTCGTCCACGGCGACCTGCAGGAACAGGTAGTCCACGTCGGTCTCTTCACCGGCCGACGGCGAAATGACCGCCACCTTGCTGGTCAGCGGGTGCGCCCCGCCGATCCCGTCGATCTGGCGGGCGTTCGGGCTGCCCATGATCCGCAGCAGCAGGTCGTCGCGCTGGGCAGGATCCGCCGGCAGGTCTTCGGCCAGGAAGTAGGCGCCCTTGGACGTGCCGCCGCGCATCAGCATGCAGCGGACGCCGTCCTCGTGGTCCCCGCCGGCGCCGAAAGGTGCACCCGCGCCCATGCGCCGGGCATCGCCGCCGTGATCAGCCGTCATAGTCCTCGGCCGCCACGTACTGAACGCCGAGCTTCTCCAGCAGCGGCCGCAAACCGTAGTAGTCCAGCCCCAGCGTCCCCTCCTGGAACCGGGACCGGGTCTTCTCTTCCTTGTCCAGGCGCGCCTGCGAAGCCTCGATCGCTGCCGGTGCTTCCAGCCGCGGCACGCAGACCACGCCGTCGTCATCGGCCACGATCACGTCGCCGGGCCGGACCGTGACCCGGCCCAGGGTAATGGGGACGTTGACCGCGCCGGCGCTCGCCTTCACCGTGCCCTGGGCGTGGACGGCCGCCGACCAGGCGGGGAAGCCCATCGCCTGCAGTTCGGCCACGTCGCGCACCCCGGTGCTGGTGACCACGCCGCGGACGCCGCGGTACTGCAGGGCGGTGGCGAACAGTTCGCCGAACAGGCCGTCGGTGCATTCGGAGGTTGTGGTGACCACCAGGATGTCGCCGGGGCGGCACTGCTCAATGGCGGCGTGGATCATCAGGTTGTCGCCGGGCCAGCAAAGCACGGTGACGGCGGTGCCGGCCACCCGGGTGCCGGACTGGATCGGCCGGAACTGCGGCCCGGCCAGGCCGGTGCGGCCCATCGCCTCGTGGACCGTGGCGACGCCGAAGCCGGCGAGCGCGTTGGCGTCGGCCAGGTCGGCGCGGGGCGGGTTGGTGACGATGACGTTTTTCATGCCAGCGTGCCGGTCACTTGGGGGTAGTAGCGCATGTAGGCCTCGCCCTTGGTGTCCGTGGGGAAGCCGAGGTTGGGGCCGGCGTTGCGTTTGACCTGCACGCCGCGGCGGGTCGCCAGGTCCGTGTAGTAGTCCCACATGTGCTGCTGCGCCGGCAGGCATTCCATCGCCTTGCGCTTGGCCGGGAAGGCTTCGGTGATGTCGAGCAGCACGTTGGGCTTGAAGTCGCTTTGCTCCGGCTGGTGCGGTTCGAAGAAGAACACCGGCGGGGCGCCCAGCGGGTCGCCCGGGGCGTCGTAGCCGATGGCCTGCGCCAGCACCCGAGCGTCCAGCGCCATCCGGGCCGCGGCCGGGTGGTCCCCGTTGTAGGGGTCGGCCAGCGGATGGGTCAGCACCACCGTGGGCTTGACCTCGCGGTAGATCTTCACCAGCTCGTCCACCAGTTCCCGCGTGGGCACCAGCGGATAATCGCCGGCGTCCAGGAACCGGACCTCGGCCCCCAGCGCGGCGGCAGCGTTCTCCGCCTCCTGCCGGCGGAGCGCCTTGATCTCTTCAAGCTTCTTGCCTTCGCGCCAGGCCTTGGCGGACTCGCCGCGTTCGCCGTAGGACAGGCACACGACGACGGCGCGCTCGCCGCGCTGTGCCGCGGCAGCGATGGCCCCGCCCGCCCGCCACACAAAATCTCCGGCGTGCGCGCTGACCACCAACAGGGCCGGCTCGGTGTCGCTCAACAGTCCTCCCGGTGTCGTTGTCCTAGGGGAAGTCAACCACCGGGAACCAGAATCGTCAACAATTCTGGTTTCACTTCCCGAAGGCACACAGCATCGGCAAAATCGTCCCCTATGGACCTCCGTCTCCGGGCCGCGGGCCTGCTAAGTTATTGGCAACAAATTTGTCGCTGCACCGGCCGACGAATCGAGACGCAATGAGCACCTACCCGCAGAAGCCCCCGGCGGCAGGCGCGCCCTCGGCAGAGGACCAGGGTCGACTGATCGTTCAGGGCACCGACCGGCCGGGCATCGTCGCCAGCGTTTCCACCCTGCTGACCGAGGCCGGCGCCAACATCGTCTCGCTCGATCAGCACTCCACCAATCCGGAAGGCGGCCGGTTTTTCCAACGCACCGTCTTCCATTTGCCCCATCTCACGGCCCGGGTGGAGCAATTGGCGCACAGCCTGGAGCAGCAACTGTCCGGCGACCCCGACCTGTCGTGGCGGCTGGTGGAAGTCAGCCGCCAGAAGCGCGTGGCGATCTTCGTTTCCAAGTCCGACCACTGCGTGCTGGACTTGCTCTGGCGGCAGCGGCGCGGCGAGCTGCCGGTGAACATTGCCATGGTTGTCTCCAACCACCCCGACCTCAGCTCGGATGTCCGCCAGTTCGGGATCCCCTACTTCCACGTGCCGGTGGACAAGGAGGACAAGGCCGCGGCGGAGAGGCGCCACCTCGAGCTGCTGAAGGGGAACGTCGACCTGGTGGTCTTGGCCCGGTACATGCAAATCATCTCGCCGGGCTTCCTGGAGGAGGTGGGCGTTCCGGTGATCAACATCCACCACTCGTTCCTCCCCGCCTTTATCGGCGCGGCGCCCTACCGCAAGGCCAAGGAACGCGGCGTCAAACTCATCGGAGCCACGGCCCACTACGTCACGGAAGACCTGGACGAGGGGCCGATCATCGACCAGGACGTCATCAGGGTCTCGCACAGCGATTCCGCCGAGGACCTCGCCCGGCTGGGCGCCGACGTGGAACGCAGCGTCCTCTCCCGTGCGGTGATGGCACACTGCGAGGACCGGGTGCTGCGCGACGGCAACAGCACGATCGTGTTCTAGGAGCCGCCGGCGCGGCCCGGCTCCCGTTCGTGTTCTAGGCGCCGCCGCCTCAGCCCGGCTCCCCTTGCTGCCTCCGATGGCCCGTTGACCATCGACGGCGGGGGCGCGTCAGGGTCAGGAGCGGTAGGCCTTCCGCGCGAAGTCGGCGTACGGCACCGGGGCGACCGTCGCCCGGATCTCCACCTGGCGGTGCGGCTCGACCTGGGGCTTGCGGGTGTTGGGTTCCTCGCCCCAGAGCACGGTGACTTCAGTGCCCGGTGCGCTGTGCCGCTTGTCCAGGGTGGCCAGCGAGAGGAAGGCCTGCTCGTTGGTCGCATAGCCGCAGTCGAAGGACAGGCCGGCGGGCTCTCCGCCTGCCAGCACCTGGTCCACCTGGTAGAACGCGTAACGTGCCTTGGGCATGTCGAAGTACTTGGCCGGCAGCCCGTCCTCGCCGAGCGACTTGAACACGCTGGCCACGTCGTCGCTGTTCCAGACCAGGGTGACCTTTTCGCGGGCAGGGTTCTCCCGCATCCGCTCCAGGGCCTCGCGACCGATGAAATCATGGTCGAAGGAGACCACCCGGCCGTAGTTCAGGTCCCATGGCGTCAGGTAGTAATCCTCGATGTCCGGAGAGACAAAGCTTCCGCCGAGCGACCCGGCGGACGCGAGCGGCAGCCACGTCCGGTATTCGGCGAGCCGGTCCCCGCTGAAGATGGCAGGCACCGGCGTCGGGACCCACCCGGAGCCGAGCGGGGACGTGGAGTAGGCCTTCGCCCCCACTTGGCGCAGCTCGAACTCTTCACCCGCCTCGAGGATGGCCTGGTGGACGCGTTCGCCCTCCTCCCACGGGCCGAAGATCTCGAACCCGGCCTGGCCGGCGATGCCGTGCCGGATCGCCCGGACCCGGCAGCCCGCGATCGTGAAGTCGGTCATGTGGAAGAACTTCACGTCGGGAACCGGGGAACCGATGAGCTTCTCCACCAGCGGAAGCGCCTGCGGCCCCTGCAGCTCATACCGGTAGATCTTCGGGTTGCCCTTGCGGACAAGGGAGTTGCCATCGCGCTCGGCGGTCGCGTCGTACCCGCCCTTCTCCAGGTGGAACTGCACCCAGTCCAGGACCATGTGGTGGCCCACCAGGTTGAAGCTGTCCTCGGCCAGGTAGGCCAGGATGGCGTCGCCGATCAGGTGGCCGTCCTCGTTGACCGCAACGAACTGCTTCGCGGTGTTCGGCCTGAAGTTCGCAAACTTGTTCACGCCCAGGCCGCTGAGCAGCGTCAGGGCGTCCGGCCCGTTGAGGTACAGGTCTGTCATGTGGTGGGACTGGTCCAGCAAGGCGACCGACTGGTCCCAGGCACGTTGCTCCGACCGCCAGTTGGTGAACTCCGGCTGGATCGGAAAGACGATGGGAAGCGCGGGCAGGTTCCGCAGCAGCTCCACCGGGTTTCCGGTGCGCTGGATGGCGTTTTCGAGGTTTTCGGCAGGCATGTCGCTCTCCATTCCGTGATCTGGTTCTGCGGCCGGGGCCGCCGGCTCGCGGCGTGGGCGGCGGCCGCCTGTTTTTTAGCCGGAGGTTTCGGTGAACACCGGGATCACCAGGTGCGAGGCGGACTGCCCGCCGGTGTGGATGCGGTGCTCCCCGCGGTTGACTAAGTCCTCGTGGCGGGCGTAGAGGTCGGGCTTGGGGTAGCGCATGACGTCGGACCCCTGCACCACCAGGACCAGGGTGTCCTCGGCCTCGAAGCGGGTACCGGAGGGCAGGATCTCGATCTCCAGCCGGACCGGGCCGTCCTGGGGCAGCGGCAGGGCCCGCCGGTGGGCCAGCACCGGCAGGTAGTCGGTGGAGCGGTCCGGATCGAGTTCGCGGTGGGAGGCGCGCTGCCAGCCCACGGCGACGGGGCCGTCGTCGAAAATGGCGTAGTAGGGGAAGCCGACCACCGTGCCGTCCCGGCCCTTCTTGAACAGTGCGACGAAGACGTCCATGTCCTCGGCGTCCGAGGCCGACAGGAAAAGCACGGCCTTGGCGTGGCCCACGAGCATGGTTTCCTCGTAGAAGGCCAGGCTGAATTCCGCCCGGTGCGGCCGCAGCCCGCTGGCCAGCGAGTCGTAGCCGGCGGTGCCTTCCGCCGCGGGCGGCTCGTCCGCGAGCGCACCGCCAGCGGCATCCAGGTAAAGGGTGCGGTACCGGGTCTGCGGCGGCGGCCATTCCGCGGCAGCATGGGTGCTCCCCTCGTAGTAGCGGTCCCGCACCTCCAGCCGCACCGGCGGCCAGTCCGCCAGGCCGCTGTCCCGCCCGTGGAGGAAGTGGTCGAAGAAGATCCGCTGCTGCTCCACCATGTCGGGGCGGTAGTACTCTGCCCACTTCTTCCGGCCGTGCACGTAAAGCCATTTCCGCTCGGAGGCGATCCGGCGGAAGCCCTCCAGGGTCCCCCGCGTGTGCAGCCCCTGGTCCGACCAGCTGGCGACGACGAACGCCGGGACGGTGACCTTCTCCAGGTCGGCGCTCTTGGACTCCCAGAAGCGGTCGTAGAACGGATGCGCGGCCGTTTCGGCTTCCAGGTCTTCGATGGGGCCGGTGGCATACCCCCAGCGTTCCCAGATGTAGGGCCAGAACCACGTTTCCGGGATGCCGCCGTGGCGGGCAACTTCCCGGTAGGTGTCGGTCCAGCCTTCCCAGGGGTTGATCGCGGCAAGGTGCGGCGGGTTCAGCTCCGCCACGCGCCACTGGGACACGGTCAGGTAGGAGACGCCGGACAGCCCGACCTTGCCGTTGCTCCATTCCTGCCCGCCGGCCCACTCGATCAGGTCGTAGAAGTCCCTGGCTTCTTCCGGAGAGCAGTAGGTTGCCGCGCCTTCCGAGTACCAGGTGCCCGGGATGTCGGCCACGACGACGGCGTAGCCGTGCGGCACCCAGTAGGCGGGATCTGGCGCCTCGAAGGTCGTCAGGTCGCTGGTGCAACCGGCCTGCACTCCGCTGGTGGGGCGGACCACGCCCAGCTGCTCGGTGATGTGCTTTCCGTACGGCGACCAGCTGACCAGCGGAGCGGCGGGCTCCGCGCCGTCGGGCCGGTACACATCCACGCGGATCACCGCGCCGGACGACGCGGCCACGGCGACGTCCCGCTCGATGACCATGCCCGGCAGATGTTCGGTCCGCGGCTGTGGCGGACGTCCGCCGCGCTCTTCGGGAGCATGGCGGTGTCCCCTGAAGAGATAAGGGATGGAGCCAGACATCGTGTCCGCCTTTCCCCGGTGCAGCCCTGGCAGCCGCCGAACGCCTGTTGTTTCCCTGCCTTACGACGGCGGCCATAACGTTCCCGTAACCACCTTGACATGAGATAGATCACATCGTTAGCTTCAATGTCAACATTCTTGTTAGCACCAGCCGGCCAACGGCGCCGGAATTGAGCAGTCTCCCGCCTCCAGGAAGCGTTGAATCCATGTGGCGTATGGCAGAGAGTGTGCGGCCATGACGGCCAGGCTGACCGTCGAGGATGTTTCTCTGCACTTCGGCGGCATCAAGGTGTTGGATTCAGTTTCGTTCGAGGTGGAACCGTCGACGGTCTTCGGGCTCATTGGCCCCAACGGCGCCGGCAAGACGTCTTTGTTCAACTGCGTCAGCGGACACTACAAGCCGTCGTCGGGGTCCATCGGCATCGACGGCGCGGACGTCCTCTCCCGGGCACCGTCCGCCCTGGCGCGGTTGGGGCTGGCCCGCACGTTCCAGCATCCCGCACTGCAGCTGGACAAGACGGTGCTGGACAATGTGCTCCTCGGCGGCCACTCGCGGCTGTCCGGCGGCGCGCTGTCCTGGGCGCTCCGGCTCCCGCATGCCGTCCGCGGCGAGCGCACGCTCCGGCGGCAGGCGCATGACGTTCTTGCGCGGTTGGACCTGGACTGGGCCACCCACCTGCCGGCCGGCGAGCTGGCCCACGGCTTCCGCAAGCGCGTGGAGTTGTGCCGGGCGCTGCTCAGCCAGCCCAAACTGCTGCTGCTCGATGAGCCGGCCGCCGGGCTATCCCACGCGGAAGTCGAAGACCTGATCGGCTGGATCAGGAACCTGCGCGTGGAATTCGAGCTGACCATCGTCGTCGTCGAACATCACATGGGCCTGATTTCCGCGGTGACGGACCGCCTGGCCGTGCTCAACCAGGGGCGGAAGCTGGCGGAGGGCACGGCGGCCGAGGTCCGGCAGGACCCGCGCGTGATCGAGGCTTATCTCGGGCAGGGGGCGGCGTAATGGGCCTCCTCGAACTCTCCAACGTGCGCGCCTGGTACGGCCGGGCGATGGCGCTGCACGGCATCAACCTGAGCGTGGCCGACGGCGGTGCGACCGGCATCCTGGGTGCCAACGGCGCCGGCAAGACCACGACGCTGCGCACCATCAGCGGGATGGTCAAGACCAGCGGGGACATCACCTTCGAGGGCCGCAGGATCACCGGGATGCGGCCTGACCAGGTGGCCCGGCTGGGCATTGCCCACGTGCCGCAGGACCGCGGCACCCTGGCCAACCTCAGCGTGCAGGACAACTTGCTGGTCGGTGCTTACCGGCGCAAGGACCAACGCGGCGTCGCCGCCGACCGGGACCACTACTTCGACCTCTTCCCGCAGCTCGCGGCGCGGAGCAAGACACCCGCCGCCGCGCTGTCCGGCGGCGAGCAGCAGATGCTCGCGATCGGCCGCGCCTTCATGTCCGGCCCCAAACTCGTGCTGCTGGACGAGCCATCCCTGGGGCTGGCGCCCAGCACCGCCAGCCAGGTCTACGAAGCGATCACCAAACTGCGCACCGAAACGGGGTTGTCCATGGTGGTGGTGGAACAGAACGCCGCCCTGGCGTTCTCCATCGTGGACGAGGCCACGGTCCTGGAAACCGGGCACACCGTGCTGTCCGGACCGCGCGAAGAGCTCATGGGCATGGACGCCATCCGCAAAGCGTACCTGGGAGGGTGAGCCATGGATTCACTGTTCCTGCAGCTCATCATCGACGGCCTGGGCAACGGGGCCATCTACGCCGCCCTGGCGCTGGCCATCGTGCTGGTGAACCGGGCCACCGGGCTGATCAACTTTGCGCAGGGCGCCATGGCGGTCTTCTCCACCTTCCTGGCCTGGACCCTGTGGCAGGCGGGCGTACCGCCGGCGCTCGCCATTCCCCTGGCCATCCTGGTCTCCGCGCCGCTGGGCGCCGGGGTGGAACGCCTGATCATGCGGCGCTTCGAGCGAGGGCTGCCCGACACCGCCATCATCGTCACGGTCGCCCTGCTGGTGCTGTTCACCGGGCTGGCCGGCCTGTTCTGGGGCTACAACTCCCAGCAGTTCCCCTCGCTCTTCCCGCTGGGCACCTTCCAGGTCGCCGGGGCCTTCATCAGCTATCAGTCGCTGGGCAACATCGTCGTGCTGCTGCTGGTGGTGCTGGCCCTGCAGCTGCTGTTCAAGAAGACCAAGCTCGGCCTGGCCCTGCGGGCGGTGGCGGACAACCCGGAGTCCAGCGCCCTCTCGGGCATCCCGGTGGGCCGGCTGCTCATGGTGGGCTGGGCCCTGGCCGCGGTGCTGGGCGCCATCGCCGGCGTGCTGATCGCGCCGAAGGTCTTCCTGTCCCCGCACATGCTGGACCAGGTGCTGGTCTACGCCCTGGCCGCCGCCATCCTGGGCGGCCTGAACAGCCCGCTGGGCGCGGTGGTTGCCGCCGGCCTGATCGGCGTGGTGGAGAACCTCGCCGGCGCCTACATCGGCTTCATCGGCGATGACCTGAAGATCGCCGTGCCGCTGGTCGCCATGTTCATCGTGCTGCTGGTCAGGCCCCAGGGCCTCTTCGGGCAGAAAGAGGTGGTGCGGGTATGAGGCGCCAGGTGTTCGCCTCGCGCTGGTTCCGGATCGCGGCCACCGTCGTCGTGCTGGTGGTGGCGGTCCTGGCACCGCTGCAGCTCATTCCGTATGTGAACTACCAGCTGACCGTGGTGGCCGCCTTTGCCGTCGCGATCCTGGGGCTCAACCTCGTGACCGGTTACGCGGGGCAGATCTCGCTGGGCCAGAGCGCGTTCGTGGGGCTGGGCGCCTACGTCACCGCGTATGGCGTCACCGAGGGCTGGCCGGTGCCGCTGACCTTCGTGCTCGCCGCCCTGATCCCCGCCGTCGTCGGTTTCCTGGTCGCCCTTCCCGCGGTCCGGCTGCGCGGCGTGTCGCTGGCCATGGTCACCATCTCGCTGCCGATCATCGCGGACCGGCTGGCCAAGCGGCTGGCCGATTTCACCGGCGGCTCCGTCGGCATCACCGTGCAGTGGATGAACGCCCCGGACTGGAGCGGCCTCGCCGACGATCAGTGGCGGTACTACGTGGTGCTCGGCATCGCCGCCGTGTTCTTCCTGCTGGCGGCCAACCTGACCCGTGGCCGGATCGGGCGGGCCTTCGCCATCGTCCGCGAGAACGAGGCCGTGGCCACCGCGATGGGCGTCTCCAACTACCGGTACAAAGTCCTCGCGTTCACCGTCGCGTCCCTGTACGGCGGGATCGCGGGCTTCCTCTACCTGGCCGCCGTGCAGTACATGTCCCCCGCCACCCTCAGCTTCGTGGTTTCCATCAACATGCTGGCGGCCATGATCATCGGCGGGTCGGCCAGCATGGTCGGCTCCCTGCTCGGCGGGCTCTTCTTCGTTTTCATTCCGGTCCTGGCCGGGCAAATCGACCCCTCCCACACGCCGATCATCTACGGCGCCGCCCTGCTGGTGATCCTGTTCCTGGCCCCCGGCGGGCTGGTGACCCTGCCGGCGCTGCTGCGGCGAATGCGCCGCAAACGCACCGAGCCGGAGGCCGCCATCAAGGCTCCGGACACCGGCCCGGAAGTCCATACCCCGACCACCACAGCGATGTGAGCCGGCAGGGGCAAGCATTTCGATCCAGCACAAGGCCCACAAGGCTAAGGAGAAAACAATGCGAACACGGCAGATCGGACGCGGCGCCAAGGGTGCCCTGGCCGCCGCGGCAGCCCTCGCCATCACGCTCAGCGGATGCGGCCGGGGCGACGGCGGCGGCTCGCCCGAGGGCAGCCCGGGCGCTACCGAGGGCGGCGCAGCCGAGCAGGGCATTACCGACACCAGCATCCTGCTCGGCAGCACCACCTCGCTCAGCGGTGTGGCCGGAGCGCCGGGCAGTTGCCTGGTCGCGGGCATGGAGGCCTACTTCGGCGCGGCCAATGCCGACGGCGGCGTGGAATTCGGCGACGGCAAGACCCGCACAGTGGAACTCAAGGCGTACGACGACGCCTACGATCCCGGCCGCGCCGTGGCGAACTTCCGGCAGATGATCGCCGAGGGTGTCTTCGCCAACGTCAACGGCCTGGGTACCCGGACCAACCTGGCCGTCATGCCGGTGGCCACCGAGGAAGAGTTCCCGCAGGTGTTCGTGGCCTCCGGAGACTCGGTGTTCAGCGAAGACCCCGAGGCCAACCCGTGGACCATCGGCTGGATGCCCACCTACTACGCCGAAGGCAACTCGTTCGGCAAGTTCCTGGTGGACTCCGGCGACGCCGTGACCGTCGCCGTGCTGGAACAGAACGACGACGCCGGCAACGAGTTTGTCGCCGGGCTAGAGGACGCCATCGAAGGCTCGGAGGTGGAGATCGTCCAGCGGGCCACGTTCGAGCCGGGCGACCCGACCGTCGACGCGCAGATGGCCCAGCTGGCGGACAGCGAGGCCGACGTCTTCTTCTCGGCCAACACGGTGCCGGCGCTGACGGCGTCGTCGATGGTCCGCGCCCAGGACCTTGGCTGGACCCCGTCCATCTTCCTGGCAGCCGTCGCCGCCAACGAGCGGGACGTCCTGGAACCGGGCAATGCCAGCGCCTTCCCGAACGTGTACAGCACCGGCTTCACCAAGCAACCCACGCAGACCGACGACGAGGAAGTGAAGCAGTTCCTGGCCGACATCGAGGAGTACGCCCCGGATACCGCCGACCAGATCATCCCGCACTGCCTCTGGGGCTACGCCACCGCGGCCACCCTCGAGGAGGCGTTCAAGAACATGGCCGAGCCGACCCATGAGGCCCTGATGGAAGCGGTCCGCAACGTCAAGGACTTTGAGCCGCCGCTGCTGCTCGACGGACTGAGCGTGGACACCACCACCAACATGGCCCCGATTTCCGAGGTGCAGGTCCAGGAGCACACGGGCGAGGGGTACGTGCCCGCGGAGTCCTTCACGCCGTGACGCGATCACGCCGACGGCGCCGGTTCCGCCATCCACGCATCACGACGGCGGTGCCGGCGCCTTCGCGTGCGCGGCGCCTTGGGGTTTGCGTCGCCGGCTTCCGGCGCCGGTTTCCATTGCCGCCGTCGCCGGCCCCGGGTAGGCTCGCGCTTGTTTCCACCCACCCCCCGCGGAACAGGAGCCAGCCATGCCCAAGCCCACCATCGCCCCCGGTGCACCCTGCTGGGTGGATTTGATGACCTCCGATCCGGAGAGAGCCAAGCAGTTCTATACCGAGCTTTTCGGCTGGACGTATGAGACCGGAGACCAGGAGACGTACGGCGGCTACATCATGGCCTTCAAGGACGGCAAAACCGTTGCGGGCATCATGCAGAGCCAGGAGGCCGGCAACCCGGATACGTGGAGCACCTACCTGCGGGTGGACGACATCGACGCCATCACCCGCATCGCCGCGGCCCACGGCGGCCAGGTGCACATGGAGCCGATGGATGTCCCGGAGCAGGGCAAGATGGGCATGATCGCCGACCCGGGAGGGGCCGCCGTCGGCCTGTGGGAATTCGCCGGCCATACCGGCTACCAGCTGGCCGCCGAGCCGGGCTCCCCCGCCTGGCACGAACTCTTCACCCGCGACTACCCCGCCACCGTGAAGTTCTACCAGGACGTGTTCGGCTGGGACACCGACGTCATGAGCGATACCGACGAGTTCCGTTACATTACGCTCGGCTCCGGCGACACCGCGGCGGCCGGCATCATGGACGCCGGCGCCTGGCTGCCCGAAGGCGTCCCAGCGCACTGGCGCATCTACTTCGCCGTCGAGGACACCGACGCGGCTGTCGACAAGGCCACTGCCCTGGGCGGGAGCGTGGTCCAAGCCGCCGAAGACACGCCCTTCGGCCGCGTCGCCACCCTGACCGACCCGACCGGCGCCATGTTCCTCGTGGTCCAGGCGCTGCCGCAGCCGTAGCCCTCCGGATTGCGGCGTTTCGTCAGGGGAGGGGTGGACGTCGAACCCGCCCCTCGTTGGCTGGTCCTGCCTTCAGCCCAGCCGCGGGGTCCGGGGCGGCTCGGTGCGGCGGACGCCGGTCACCTCGAAGGCGGCCGCCACGGCCAACAGTGCGTTGTCCTCGTAGGCCCGCCCCGCGAAGGTGAGTCCCACGGGCATGCCGATGTCCGCCGTCGTGCCCATGGGCACGGTGACGGTGGGAATGCCCATGTGGCGCGGGACGAGATTCCCGTTGGCCACCCAGACGCCGTTGCGCCAGCCGAGGTCTGCCGAAGCCGGGTTAACGTCCATGTCCGCGGGGCCGATGTCCGCCACCGCAGGGAAGACGACGGCGTCCAGCGCGTGGTGGTCCAGCCAGGCTTCCAGGTCCACACGGCGGGTTTCCTCGAGTCCGCGCACTCCCTCCGCGAGATGGGGGATGTCGGTAACCGAGCCAACGCCGTGTTCCCGCACGTGCGCCGGATAGGACGCGATGTCGTCGAAATCGTCGTAGGGGTCCGGCAGGGCTCCGGGCGGATGCGGAAAAATTTGCGACCCATCCACGTCGGCCAAAGTCCGAAGCGCCGGGTCCCCGTTGGCCGCGAGGAAGTCCTCCCACGCCCACGCGGAGAGATCCAGGATCTCCCGCCGCAGGTACTCCGCACTGACCAGGCCGCGGGTGCCGATTTTCGCGGCACCTGGCCGGTCGCCCTCGTAGTTGGAGACGACCGGGAAATCCACGGGAACCACCTCGGCCCCCGCGGCCTCGAGGTCCCGGCGGGCGGCTTCCCACAGCTCGATGACGGACGCCCGGGTCTCGATCCGTTGCCCGGTGGGACCGCCGATGCCGGGGTGTTTGCTGGTGCCGGCATCGGGGTCGGCGTTGATGTACATGCGGGGCACGCCGAAGCGTTTTCCCTGCAGCGCGTCCCGTGCCTGCTGCAGTCCGCGGGGCGCCAGGCCCGGGTAGGAGGCGGGCCGGACCGACGAGGCGGCGGG
This sequence comes from Arthrobacter sp. Y3221048, assembly GCF_059092685.1. NCBI lineage: Bacteria > Bacillati > Actinomycetota > Actinomycetes > Micrococcales > Micrococcaceae > Arthrobacter > Arthrobacter sp. Y3221048. The sequence goes on from NZ_JBNHHX010000001.1 coordinate 240,207, forward strand.
GATGGGAACCCAGGGCTGCAGGCGCCAGAAGTCGCCGCGCGTTTCGGGGTCGTCCGCCACGATCACGTCCAGCACCTCCAGCAGGTCGGCCATGGTCCGGGTGTGCGGCACCACCACGTCCATGGTGGGAACCAGCGGCCAGTTGCCCCGCACCGAGATGATGCCGCGCGACGGGGTGTAGGCGCACAACGCGTTATTCGACGCGGGCGCCCTGCCGCTGGACCAGGTCTCCTCGGCGAGGCCGAAGGCGGCGAAACTTGCCGCCGTCGCGGTTCCCGATCCGTTGGATGAACCGGAGCCGAAGGCGGCCGTCAGGAAGTCGGGGTTGTAGGGGCTTTCGGCACGTCCGTAGAGACCCCGCTGCATGCCCCCGTTGGCCATCGGCGGCATGTTGGTGAGTCCCAGGAGCACCGCCCCTGCCGCGCGCAGCCTTTCGATGGCGAACGCGTCGCGCCGGGCCACCAGGTGCTCGAAGGCGGGCGAGCCTGCGGCGGCGGTGAGGCCTTGGGCCAGGTAGCTGTCCTTCGCCGTGTAGGGAATACCGTCCAGCGGTCCCAGGGTTTCTCCGCGGGAACGCCGCCGGTCGGAAGCGCGGGCGTCCGCGAGCGCCTCGGGATTCATGACGACGACGGCGTTCAACCGGATGCCGCCGTGGTCGTAGGCGGCGATGCGTTCCAGGTAGGCGTGCGTGAGTTCCTCGCTGGTCGCCTGCCCCGTTTGCAGCGCCTCGCGCAGCTGCGCAATCGAGGCCTCCACCACGTCAATCCGGCTCATCCTGCCGCCTTCGCGCCGAGCTTGGGTTGCTGCTGCGTGATGCAGTGTATTCCGCCGCCGCGGGCCAGTATCGGCCGCGCGTCCACCGTGACCACGCGGCGGCCGGGATAGGCCTCGGCGAGGATTTCGGCTGCCAGCGCATCGGCGCGTTCCTCCCCGTAGCCGCAGGCAATCACGCCGCCGTTGACCGCCAGGTGGTTGACGTAGCTCCAGTCGACGAATCCTTCCTCGTCCTTCAGGGTGTCCGGGGCGGGCAACTCAACGATGTCGAACGGCTTTCCTGCCGCGTCGATCTGGGTCTCGAAGAAGGACCGCAGGGACCGGCTGACGTCGAAGTCGGGGTGTGCCGGGTTGTTTTGCATATGCAGCAGGATCCGTCCGGGCGAGGGCAGGGTGGCCACCATGTCTATGTGCCCGCGCGTGCCCAGGTCCTCGTAGTCGCGGGTCAGTCCCCGGGGTACCCACACGGTATGCGTGGCGCCGAGGGTGCGGGCCAGTTCCGCCTCAACCCGTCCCTTGTCCGCATACGGATTCCGATCAGGATCGAGCTGCACGGTTTCGGTCACTAGCACCGTCCCCTCGCCGTCAACGTGGATGGCGCCGCCTTCGTTCACCAGCAAGGAGGTGACGAGTTCGGCCTGGGCCTGCGCGGCGACAAAACTTCCGATGCCGCGGCTCTTCTCCCACTCGGCCCAGGCCGGCGCGCCCCAGCCGTTGAAGGTCCAGTCCACCGCTCCGAGCACGTCCGGCCGCTCGTCGTCGACCACGAAGGTCGGGCCGATGTCCCGCATCCAGAACTCATCCAGCAGTTCCTCGAGCCGTTCGATGCCGCTGTCCAGCATGCGGCCGGCGCGCTTCCGTTCCGCCGGGTCGACCACCATGACAACGGGTTCGAACTCCGCGACGGCATGCGCCACCGCGGCCCAGGCACCGTACGCTTCCTCGGCCGACGCCGCATCCGCGCCCAGCGTCAGGCCGGCCCGGGGGAACGCCATCCAAGTGCGCTCGTGGGGATCGGTTTCCGCCGGCATTCTCCAAGCCACAGGGGCCTCCGTCTCGTGAGGAACAGGAAGGGACGTCCGACCCGCCTTGTTGATCGCATGATCAATAATGCAGCGAAGCTACTCTAGACTGTTCTGTGATGTCAAGCACACCCAAACGCACTCCGCGCAAGGCGCCCGCCGAGCGGGCCGCGGAAATCGCCGAAGCGGCCCGGGCCATCGGGCTCGAGCAGGGCCTTTCCGCGATCACCCTGCGCAACGTGGCGGGCAGGGCCGGGGTAGCCCCGGGCCTGGTGGCGCACTACCACCCCACCATCGATGTCCTGGTGGCCGGCGCCTTCACCTCCATCGTGGCCGCGGAAATCAATGAGGTGTCGGCCATGGTGGCAGGGCGGCCCACGCCGCGGCAGGGCCTGAGCCTGCTGCTCGACACGCTTTTGGACGACCGCCGGCTCGATGTCACGGCGGTGTGGGTGGAAGCGTGGTCCTTGGGCCGCCGCAACGAGGCGCTGGCAGTGAGCGTGCGCGCACAGATGGATGCCTGGCAGGCGGTGATCCGGGATCTGCTCGAGGCGGGCGTTGCCGCCGGTGAGTTCACGACGCCGGACGCGGAAACCGTGGCCTGGCAGGTTCTGGGCATGATCGACGGGCTGAACGCCCAGGGGCTGGTGCGCTGGAACGGCGTCAACGACCGGCACACCCACCTCGCCCGTGCCGTGGAAGTGATGGTCGGAGCGGCCCCGTCTTCGCTGCTGCCGCACGCGGCGCCCGTCGCGGACAAATAACCCGCGGCCGCCTACCGGCGTGCAGGACGACGGCCGCCGCGCGCCGTGGGAGGTGAGCGGCCCGCCGTCGTTCCGGGTGTTGGGTTACTTGTCCTGGTTGATGCGGATCATGTTGCCCGATGGGTCCCGGACGGCGCAGTCCCGCGGTCCCCACGGCTGGTCCATGGGTTCCTGCAGGACCTCTGCCCCGATCGATACCAGCCGTTCGAACGCAGCGTCCAGGTCATCCGTGCGGAACACGAGCATGGGAAGGACGCCCTTGACCAGCAACTCCTGGAGCTGGTCGCCGTCGGCCTGCGAGCGCCCGGCATGGGGTGCGGACAGCACCAGCTCCAGTTCGGGCTGGTCGGGGCTGCCCATGGTGATCCAGTGGAAGCCGTCGTTGGCGACGTCGTTGCGGACCTCAAGCCCGAGGCCGTCCCGGTAGAACGGGATGGATTCCGCGGGATCGTTCACGGTGATGTTGCAGTACTGGAGTGAAATAGTCATGCGGCAAAACTACGCCGGGGCCGGAGTTGCCGCTTCTTCGATCCTGCTCGATCTCGGGTCGACGGGCCGGGTGAGCAGCTTCGCGATGCACGGCGGCATGGCCTCGGCCGCCGGATGCTCCCGGCTGCGATAGGCGCTGGGGGTTTCGCCCACCAGTTGGGTGAACCGCGTGCTGAACGATCCCAGCGAGGTACAGCCCACCTGCATGCAGGCGTCCGTGACGCTCGTACCGGCGCGCAGCAGCGCCATCGCCCGCTCAATCCGGCGGGTCATCAGGTAGTTGTACGGCGTCTCCCCGTAGGTGGCCTTGAAGCGGCGCGAAAAATGCGCGGGCGACATCAGCGCCTTCGCCGCCATCGTCGGCACATCGAGCGGCCGGGCAAAGTCCCGGTCGATCAGGTCCCGCGCCCGGCGCAGATGCGCCACGTTGGCCAGCTCCTCAGGAGTCACACGTTGAGGTTAGCCCCAACCCGCATCGGCGGGTAGCCGTGCGGCGACGGCAGGGTCGGCGCGTGCTTTCCCGGCCCGGATGGCAGCCATCGCGTGCTTTCCCGGCCCCCGGAGGGCGGCCAGCGCGTGCTCTCCGGGCCCCCCGGAGGGCAGCCATCACGGGCAGTTGGACATCTCTGCCGCAATTTCGGATCGGTACGCCCGAATCCGACCCTGAACTCTGGCGCAATCCCGGGAACCACGGCTAGCGTCTCGTTACCGGCAGTTCTCTCGGGCTGTCGATCCCGCCAGCGCAGCCGCATTACCCGGCTGCGCTGGCGCATGAATCGCTCAACCTTTGGAGGACATGCAGTGACGCACCAGCCCAAGAGCACCACCAACCACAGTTCGGCCAAGCCCCGGCGCTACCGCAGCCTGGCCGCTGCGGCGGCCCTCGCCGTCGTCATTCCCTTTAGCGCCGCCACTCCGGTCCTTGCCGATGCCAACTTCCCCTCTACCGAGGGCAACACCAATACCGCCAGCATCCTGACGTATGACGACCTCGTGAAGGAACTGCGGAAGCTGGAAAAGAACAGCCGCTTCGGCGTGGACGCCTTCACGCTCGAAGAGGCCGGCACGCAGGTCAACAAGTCCGAGCAGGGCCGCGACCTCTGGGTGGCCACCGTCGGCACCGGCGCCGAGCATGTGTGGATTCAGGGCCGCATCCACGGCAACGAACCCTACGGCACCGAGTCGATCCTGTCGCTACTGAAGGACCTGGGCACCAACGGTTCGGCGGACTATCAGCTGTTGCGCGAGAAGTTCACCTTCCACTTCATCCCGATGTACAACCCGGACGGATCAGAGGCAAACATCCGCCACACGGTTCTCTGGGACCAGGCAGCCGATCTGCCGGAGTTCGGCGCCAACGGGCGGGAACAGCGGATCGACCTGAACCGGGACTGGACGCCCACCGGATTCGTGGCCAACGAGTCGCTGGCCTTCTACGAGTACTGGACCGACGTGAAGCCGGCCTACGGTATCGACATCCACCACCAGGGCCTGAAGAAGGAATGGGGCACCGGCGACGACGTCACGCTGTCCTTGGGCATCTCGCTGGCCCCGGGCGGTCCGACCCTGCCGGGGATCAAGGACGGCGCCTACGACGAACTGACCCGCCAGATGCACGTCCACGTCTACGACGAACTCTCCAAGTACGGATCCATCAACATGGACCGCTACCAGGTGGGCAACGGCCTGGAGATCGACATCAAGGGCGGCGTGGTCTCGGCGATGATGCTCGGCCTGGACTATCAGGGCATGAACCCGGAGGGCCACTCCAACCCGGTGGTCTTCTTCGAGACTTCCGGCAACACGTCGGACGGCAGCCTCGGCCAAAAGGCCAGGGGCAAGAGCGTCCAGCAGAATCTGCTCGCCATGAAGGAACTGCTCCTCGGCCTGGCCACCGGCGAAGTCCAGCAGGAGGACGCCGACCGCTGGGAGGAGATCCCGCATCAGCCGGTCACCGGCTACAACACCGACTACGCCGGGACCATCCCGATCCCGTAGCCGGCCTCGCCAGCAGTGGCGCGGTGCTTTGCCGCGCTGCGCCACTGCGCCAACAACGACGCCGGTGCAAGCACACCAGATGGCCGCAGTCCCGACCAGAGGCGGGCGCCGCCGTCGCGCCTTGCGCCCATTGCATAGTGTCCACGGTTTGCGCCACGCTGATCTCGTGGCACAACCCCGGGACGGCGAACCGCCCGCACACGGCGCGGGCCCCGAAGACTCCGCGGAACGTTCCGAACCGCTGGAGCGCAATTCCGCCAGGTTGGCCCGGGAGTCCCCCGAGTTTGACCGCGGCATCGGCTTTTACGACGTAATCTACGGATTCGCCATCACGCTGCTGATCACCAACCTGGATGCTCCTTCGCCGGAGGCATGGCAAGACCTCCGGTCGCTGGCGGGCTCCGGCCTCGTGCATCAGCTTGCCGGTTTCATCCTGAGCTTCGTGGTGATCGCCGTGTTCTGGCGGATGAACCTCCGCCTGATACAACGGCTCTCGGCTCTTGATTCCGCAACGACGACGGCGAACCTGGTGGCGGCCTCATTCGTCATCCTGATTCCGTTCACCACGCAGGGCATCAGCGACCCCGAGACGTCGTCCTTGGAACTGTCGACTGTGCTGTACGCGGCCAACCTTGCGCTGGCGGCCTTGGCCCAGCTGGCCATGTTCGAGATCGCCCGCCGGAACCGCCTCGAGATCGAGCCGATGCACCGCAGGCAACATCGGGCGTTCGTGCTCGATTCCCTCGTCCCGCCGCTGGTCTTCGCGATTTCGATTCCGGTGGCCTTCGCCGCAGGCGGGACAGCAGGAAAGCTCACCTGGGCCTCGCTCATCGTGCTGGGGCCGCTTTCGGGCAGGCTCGCCGCGCGGGGAAGCCGGCGGCCAACGGCTGATGCACGGCGGAAGGAGCGCCGGTGACCAAGAATTCCTACACGGACTGCCGGAACTTTCCGACCCCTGGCCCGTGAGCCTGAGGCGGGAGGGCTCCTAAAGCTGGAGGGACGGACGGGTCTGTGCCCGTCCGTCCCTTCTTCTTCGCTGTGGCGAATCCGGCCGGCTAGGCCTCGACGATGATGACCGTGACCACGGGCTTGCGCCGCAGGGCCCGGTCGGACCAGCGGATCAGTGCCTGGGCGATCGCCTTTTCGGCGTCCGGGCCGGTCTTGTCCCCGCGAAGTTGCATCAGCGTCTTCTCCACGATGCCGGTGGCCTTCTCCAGCTGCTCGACCGCCGGGGCGAAGCCGACCGGGAAGAACTCCGGCTCTTCCTCCAGCCGCCCGGTGTCGGGGTTGACGATCAGCAGCGCGGTGACGGCGCCGTCTTCAGCCAGCCGCAGCCGGTCCTGCAGGGAGGCTTCGGTAGCCGCCCCGGCCACCATGTTCTCCACGTAGACATAGTCGGCGGCGATCTGCCCGGAGACCCGTGCCACCCCGTCTTTGAGGTCCACCACTATGCCGTCTTCGCCGATCAGCGCCCGCTTCGGGTCCACGCCGGTGCGGACGGCCAGTTCCGCGTTAGCCTTCAGATGGCGGTGCTCGCCGTGCACGGGGAGCACGTTCTTCGGGCGGACCAGGTTGTAGCAGTAGACCAGCTCGCCGGCGGAGGCGTGGCCGGAGACGTGGACCTTCGCGTTGCCCTTGTGCACCACGTTGGCGCCGCGCTTGGTCAGGTCGTTGATCAACCGGTAAATCGAGGACTCATTGCCGGGCACCAGCGAGGAGGCCAGCAGCACGGTGTCGCCCTCGGTCAGGTCGATCATGTGGTCGCCGCCGGCCATGCGTGCCAGTGCCGCCATCGGCTCGCCCTGCGAGCCGGTGCAGATCAGCACGGCCTTGGTGGGCGGCAGCTTCTCCAGTTCCTTGAAGTCCACCAGCACACCGCGCGGGATGTTCAGGTAGCCGAGCTCGCGCGCCGTCGTCATGTTGCGCACCATGGACCGGCCCACGAAAGCGACCTTGCGACCGTACTTGTGTGCCACGTCGATGACCTGCTGGATGCGGTGCACGTGGCTGGCGAAACTGGAGACGATCACGCGGCGCGGGGCGGTGCGCATGACCGTATCGATTGCCGGCACCAAATCGGCCTCGGCAGCGAGGAAACCCGGAACTTCGGCGTTGGTGGAGTCCGGCAGGAACAGGTCCACGCCCTCGTCGCCCAACCGCGCGAAACCGGCCAGGTCGGTGATCCGGCGGTCCAGCGGGAACTGGTCCATCTTGAAGTCACCGGTTGCCAGCACCAGCCCGGCTCCGGTGCGGATGGCCACGGCCAGTCCGTCCGGGATGGAGTGGTTGACGGCCAGGAATTCCAGGTCGAACGGACCGAACTTCTTCCGGTCGCCTTCCTTGACCTGCACCATCTTGGCGTTCAGGCGGTGTTCCTGCAGCTTGGTCTTCACGAAGGCTAGCGTCAGCTTCGCGGAGATCACGGGAATGTCGGCGCGTTCCTTCAGCAGGTACGGCACGCCGCCAATGTGGTCCTCGTGCCCGTGGGTGAGGACAATGCCGACGACGTCGTTGAGGCGTTCGCGGATGTAGGAGAAGTCGGGCAGGATCAGGTCCACGCCCGGGTGCTGCTCCTCGGGGAATAAGACGCCGCAGTCCACGATCAGCAGCTTGCCGCCGAACTCGAACACCGTCATGTTCCGGCCAATCTCGCCCAGTCCGCCCAAGGGGACTATGCGCAAGGCGTCCTTGGCGAGTTTCGGAGGAGTTTGCAACGGCTTGGTGTTCATGGATTCCGATCTGTGGTGCGGTGTGTTGCCGGGCGTCAACGCCCGAAGCCGGAGTTGCCGGCACTGAAGTCTTGGGTGGCCGAGGCGCCGGGGGCGCTTCGACGGCGTTCCGCGCAGCAGGTGCGGACGGAAAGCACACTTGTCCCGACTTTACCACCGGGCAGAAGGAATGCCGCCTCGGTTCCGGCCTGCCGGGAATAATGACGGCGCCGGCACCCTCCAGGTAAGTCATCAGCGGAGGCAAGGATCGCTTCGGCTAGGGTGGCTGGGGAGATTTCCCGCGGGGAATTCCCCGCTGCCCGCCCTACGACCCGAAGGAGCCAGCCACGGTCCGCGCATTCGCCTCACGGCCGGCGTTGCCGTGGGTGATTCTGGGCATTGTCGTCCTTGCTTTGAGCCTGCGCGCGCCGATCATCGCTCCCACCGCCGTGGTCCCGGCCATCCAGTCCGACACCGGCCTGACGGCAACCGGGGTGGGCCTGCTCACCGGTCTTCCGGTGCTGCTCTTCGCGTTGGCCACTCCGCTGGCCACCCGCACGATCCGCCGATGGGGGCCCGAGGCCACCGTCCTGCTGTGCCTCGGCGGCGTGCTGGCTGGCACGGTGATCCGGTCCCTGGGCCCGGTGTCCGTGGTGCTCGTCGGCACCGCAATCATTGGCGCCGCCATCACGCTCGGCAACATCGTGGCGCCGGTGCTGATCCGGCGCGATGTGCCCTGGAAGCGGGTCTCCGCCGTCACCGGCGCCTACACGGCCACCATGAACATAGGGTCCATGGCGACCCTGCTGGGCACGGCACCGCTCGCCGCGCTCGTCGGGTGGCGGTGGGCACTGGTGGCCTGGGGCGTGTTGGCCGTCCTTGGCCTCGCCTTTTGGCTGCCGATGGCGCGACGGCGTCGCGAGGCAGTTGCAGCCGGGCTGGGCAGCGCGGCGAACGATTCTCCTGCCGGTAAAGCGGCAGCGGAACCGCGCGATGCCGGCCGGCCGGCGACAGCCGCCACCCCTTCGCCGAAGACCTCCGGCGGCCGCGGCAACAAGTGGATCGTTGGGTTGTTGACCCTAGCCTTCTGCGGGCAGTCTGCTGCCTATTACGCCACGACCACGTGGCTGCCCCTGCTGCTGTCGGACGTTCGGGGCCTGTCCCTTGCCGGCTCGGGAGCCACCGCCTCGCTCTTTCAGATCGCCGCCATTGTCGGCGCATTCGGGGTGCCGCTGCTGGCCGAGCGGACCCGACTCTGGGTGCCCACCGCCTGCATCGCGATCCTGTGGATGACGCTCCCCATCGGCCTGCTCTTGGCACCCGACGCCTACATTCTCTGGTCGATTACGGGCGGCATCGCCCAAGGCGGTGGCTTCACTGCGATCTTCACCGTGATCCCTCGGGTCGCGCGCAACGACCAGGAGGCCGCCTCCGCTTCCGCCCGGATCCAGACCGGCGGATACCTGGCCGCGACCTGCGCCCCGCCTTTGGCCGGGTGGCTGAATACGGTGACCGGCGGCTGGGCCGCGCCCCTGTCGTTGGTCTTCGCCTGCACCGTGGCGTTCGCTACCGGCGGCTTGCTGGCCGTGCGGGCGTCCGAGCGGCAGTAAACGCCGCGAATTATTTGCGACGGAAGCACCGGCAGATGCCAGCACTTGTATGTCCCTCTCCTCTGATGAATCGTATAATTTTGTCGTCGTTCGGCGAGGCCGAATCGGGGTAGTTGGGGGAAGCAGATGCCGCACCGGGCAGAGGGACTGGCAAGGGACTCATCCCCCGGCGCGAAAACCCCGCTAAGACAACCGAACGTTAAGCGGTCACCCAGCGGGCGAATTCCTCAATGGGCCTTGGACGAGGCAATCGGGGCACCCACCCCGCCCCGGCCTGCCGAAGGTCTCACCGCGGGCAGGACGCGGCCGCAAGCCAAGACGCGACCACAAGCAGCAAGATGGCGGCGCACCTCCCCCCGCCGCGCCGGCCGCCTGTCGACCGGGCTGGCCATCGCCTTCGTCATCGCTCTGTGCTTCGCCCCGGGTGTATTCAGCCGGCACGTCATGCCGGCGGTTGCCCCCTATCTTCCCGGCGCGGACATTCCGCCCCGCGGTGTCGAAGCCGCCGACAGCCCCCTGGGCCAACCGCCCGCCGTCGCGGAGTCGGACGCCTACGAGTTGTACGCGACACCGCCGGAGTCCTCGCAGCCCTTCCTCGCCTATGACCCCTGCCGCCCCATCCACTACGTGGTCCGTCCGGACAATGCACCGCCTGGGTCGGACACGATCATCCAAGAAGCCATCGCCGAGGTCTCCTCGGCCAGCGGACTGCAGTTCCTTTACGACGGATTCACCGACGAGGCATTCGCCGAGGAAGGCCGCGAACGCTTCCAACCGGATCGCTATGGCAAGCGGTGGGCGCCGGTGCTGATCACCTGGTCGGATCCCAGCGAAGTGTCCGGACTCGCCGGAGATATCGCCGGACTTGGCGGCAGCTCCTCGGTTGGCGCACGGGGAACGCCGCACGTTCTCGTCGCGGGCCAGATCACCTTGGATGCGCCGGCGCTCCGGAACGTCCTCACGTATCCCGACGGACGGGAGCATGTGCGCGCCGTCATCATCCACGAGCTCGGCCACGTGCTCGGGTTGGCGCACGTGGATGATGAGGAGCAATTGATGTTTGCCGGAGCAAACAGCGTGACGTCATTGGCCGACGGCGACCGGGCTGGCCTGGCGCTGCTGGGCACCGGACCGTGCGTGCCGGAAGTATAGGCCCAACGGCATAATCAGGACTACTGGTTTATCCGGAACGCTGCCGGACAACGGGGACCGGCCTAGGCAGGCAAGGAGGCCGCCCGCGTGCAGGAGAAGCTGTGGAGCAGGAACTTCGTGCTGGCGATCGGCGCGAACCTGTTCATCTACATCGTGTTCTACCTGCTGATGACGTCGATGGCCCTCTACGCGGCCCAACGGTTCCTGGCCTCCGACACCGCGGCCGGTTTCGCGTCCAGTGCCTTCATCGTGGGGGCGCTCGTCTCGCGGTTCTTTGCCGGGCCCCTGATCGACAACGTGGGCCGGCGGCGGATGCTGCTGATCAGCTTGGCCGCCTTCGCCGCGGCTTCCCTCTTGTACGTTCCGGCGGACTCCCTGGCCTCGTTGTTGGTGCTGCGGTTGGCCCACGGCGTGGCTTTCGGCCTCGCCAACACCGCCGTCACAGCCGGTGCGCAGGCACTGATTCCGCCCGCCCGCCGCAGTGAAGGCACCGGCTACTTCGCCGTTTCCACCACGCTGGCTACCGCCTTGGGGCCGCTGCTGGCGGTGGTGCTGGTTGTAGACGGCAGTTACGAGCGCGCGTTCCTCTTCTGCGCGGCCTGTTCCGTCGCGGCTCTGGTGGTGACCCTGACCCTGAAACTGCCCGAAGCGCCAGCGGAGCCGGCCGCCGTCGTCAAGCAGCGCATCCCGGGCGGCGACCCGGATAAGAAGCGCCGGACGCCCGCGGCCCTGCTGGGAAAGGTGTTCGCGCCGGAGGTCCTGCCGATCACCACGGTCCTGCTGGTGAGCGGGCTGGCCTTTTCCGGCCTGCTCTCGTTCCTGACCTCGTATGCGGAGGCGGCGAATGCGGCGGATGCGGCGGCCCTGTTCTTTGTGGTGTTTGCCGCCGCGGTGCTGGTGTCGCGGCTGAGCATCGGAAGGGTTCAAGACCGCCGCGGTGACAACGTGGTGCTGTATCCCGCGCTGGCGCTGTTCGCCGCCGGCCTGGCGTTGCTGGCGCTCGGACCGGCCACCTGGATAGTCGTCGTCTCCGCGGTGCTGAGCGGCCTCGGGTTCGGGACCTTGCTGCCGGGCACGCAGGCCATTACCGTCCGGCTGGTTTCGGAGCGGAGGTTCGGCACTGCCCTGGCCACCTACTACCTGATGCTCGACATCGGCACCGGCTTCGGCCCGGTGCTGCTGGGCCTGCTGGTGCCGCTGACCGGTTTCGACGGCATGTACGGCTGGCTTGGCCTGCTGATGCTCGCCTGCATCCTGCTGTACTACCTGGTGCACGGCAGGGCGGCCAGCCGGGCGGCCGCCTGACCGGAGACTCGGCGCCTGCTGTCGTGCCGGCAATTACCTCACAGTCTTATGCCTTTTTGATCGGCCGCAACGCGCCTACCGTAGTGAGTGGAGCCGCTCAACCCGGGGCGGCCCCAGGATGGAAGGAAGTGCCATGACCGTGACTTCACACGTCAGCGAGTGCGCAGTAACGAACTGTTCCTTCAACGATCACAGCGAATGCAACGCCGCCGCAATCACCGTGGCGGGCGGCGAGAACCACGCCGAATGCGCCACGTTCATCGATACCGGCGTGCACGGCGGGCTCCCCAAGGTGCTGGCCAGCGTCGGCGCCTGCCAGCGGAGCGAGTGCACGCACAACGACCACCTCATGTGCCAGGCACCGGAAGTGCACGTGGGTCCCGGCGCGGACAACGCGGACTGCCTCACGTACTCACACCGGTAACGCGCACCACGCCTGGGTTCCGTAGTAACCCAGGCTCCGCTACCCTCCCCCTCACCCGCGGAACCAGCCGCCGCGCCGCGACGCCACGCCATGCCATGGCCCGTGACCGGCGCACTCGCCGCCCGCCGCCCGGAGCCCGCCGCCCTGAGCCCGCGTGCCCCGGGCCCTGCGGTTTGGCCCCCGCGGTCGCCGACATCACACCGGTTTCCGGAATGCCCCGGGTTTTTATGCGTTTGCATAGATGTGGGCACCGGTACGAGCGCCCACTCCATCCAGGAAGAGGGAAAGTATCATGCAGAGATTCTCCGGCAAGTCCGTCATCATCACTGGTGCAGGTTCCGGCCTGGGTCGGTCGGCAGCGCTGCAGATCGCCAAGGAGCAGGGCAACCTGACCCTGGTCGACCTCAACGAGGCCGGCCTGAAGGACACGGTCGAGGAAATCCGCGCGGTTGCCCCGGACGCCGACGTCCTGACCGTCACCGCGAACGTAGCGGATGAGGCCGCCGTCGAGAGTTACGTCGCCCAGGCCGTCGAGCGCTTCGGCAGGATCGACGGCTTCTTCAACAACGCCGGCATCGAAGGCAAGCAGAGTCCCACCGAGGACTTCGGCTCCGACGAATTCTCCAAGGTCGTGTCCATCAACCTCAACGGCGTCTTCTACGGCCTCAAGCACGTCCTGAAGGTCATGAAGGAACAGGGCTCCGGCGCCGTCGTGAACACCGCGTCCGTCGGCGGCATCCGCGGAGTCGGCAATCAGTCCGGCTATGCAGCCTCCAAACACGGCGTGGTCGGCCTGACCCGCAACTCCGGCATCGAATACGGCCAGTACGGCATACAGATCAACGCCATCGCGCCCGGCGCCATCATGACCCCGATGGTCGAAGGCTCGCTCAAGCAGATCGACCCGGAGAACTGGGAAGAGGTCGGCAGGGTCTTCGTCGAACCCAACCCGATGAAGCGCTTCGGCAAGCCCGAAGAGGTCGGCCAGCTGGTCGCCTTCCTGCTGTCCGGCGACGCCGGCTTCATCAACGCCGCCGTCATCCCGATCGACGGCGGCCAGTCCTACAAGTACTAATCCATAGCTTCTGGTTCTGATCGGCACCTCATTCGAGGGCGATCCCCCAAAAGGAGGATGACGGCGGCGCCCGAGCACCGCCGTCGTCCTTTCGTTTAAGAATTTCCAACCGCGGTTCGGGATCCGGGCAGACGCGCGATCCCACGCCGCCCGGACCCCTTCCGTTACCCGGGTTACTTGTTAGCTGCGTCATGTTTGCCGTACAGTATCTGCAACCGAACGGTTATTCAGTTATAGAACCCGGTGTTCAAATACAGAACAACGGCGACGGCCGCAGATGGCAACAGAAGTGAGGACACCCGTGCAGTTCCACCACCACGGTTACGTATCCGGAGACCCGCGCGTCAAGCCGGCAGCCGGCGTAGGCATCGACCGCCCCGAGGAGCTTCCCGACGAGGTCGATGTGCTCATCGTGGGCTCCGGTCCCGCGGGCATGCTCGCGGCCGCCCAGCTGGCCCAGTTCCCGAACATCACCACGCGGCTGGTGGAGCGCCGGGACGGGCGGCTGGTGCTCGGCCAGGCCGACGGCATCCAGGCCCGCAGCGTGGAGACCTTCCAGGCCTTCGGCTTCGCCGAGCGCATCACCGCCGAGGCCTTCTGGCTCACCGAGATGAACTTCTGGCGCCCGGGCACCGAGAACCCCAAGCACATCGTCCGCGGCGGCCGCGCCGTCGACGACGAGATGGGCATCAGCGAGTTCCCGCACCTGATCGTCAACCAGGCCCGCGTGCTGGACTACTTCGCCGAGGTCGCAGCCAACTCGCCCACCCGACTGACACCGGATTACGGCTGGGCATTCAAGACCCTCGAGGTCACCGACGAGGGCGACTATCCGGTGAAGGTGACGCTGATCCGCAGCGCCGGCCCGGATGAAGGCACCGAGCGCGTCGTCCACGCCAAGTACGTGGTCGGTTGCGACGGCGCACGCAGCAAGGTCCGCGCCTCGATCGGCAGCACCCTTGCCGGCGACAGCGCCAACCACGCGTGGGGCGTCATGGACGTGCTGGCCCAGACCGATTTCCCGGACATCCGCACCAAGTGCGCCATCCAGTCGCACGACGGCGGCACCATCCTGTTGATCCCGCGCGAAGGCGGCTACCTGTTCCGCATGTACGTGGACCTCGGCGAGGTGCCCGAGGATGACAACGGCAAGATCCGCCAGACCTCCATCGAGCAGATCGTCGCCAAGGCCAACGAGATCATGACCCCCTACACGGTCGACGTGCGCAGCGTCGCCTGGCACAGCGTGTACGAGGTGGGCCACCGCCTCACGGACCGGTTCGACGACCTGCTGCCCGAGGACGTCGGCACCCGCACCCCGCGCGTCTTCATCACCGGCGACGCCTGCCACACGCACAGCGCCAAGGCCGGCCAGGGCATGAACGTCTCCATGCAGGACGGTTTCAACATCGCCTGGAAGCTGGGACACGTGCTGGAGGGTCGCAGCCCGGAGAGCCTGCTCTCCACCTACTCTGCGGAGCGCCAGGTGGTCGCGAAGGACCTCATCGACTTCGACAAGGAGTGGTCGACGATGATGGCCAAGAAGCCCGAGGAGTTCGCCGATCCGTCGGAACTCGAGGACTTCTACGTCCGCACCGCCGAATTCCCGGCCGGCTTCATGACCGAGTACGCCCAGTCGATCCTGACCGGCGCGCGCAACCACCAGGACCTGGCCACCGGCTTCCCCGTCGGCAAGCGGTTCAAGTCGGCCAAGGTCTCCCGCGTCTGCGACACCAACCCGCTGCATTTGGGCCACCTGGCCGAGGCCGACGGGCGCTGGCGCATCTACGTCTTCGCCGACCAGGCGAAGGCCGGCGAGTCCACGGCTGTTGCGAACCTGTCCGAGTGGCTGGTGAACGCGCCGGACTCCCCGCTCGCCGCCACGCCGGAGGGCGCTGACCTCGACGCCTGGTTCGATGTGAAGGTGGTCTACCAGCAGCATCACGAGGAGGTGGACATCAACGCCGTGCCCGCCGTGTTCAAGCCCGAGGTGGGCCCGTTCCAGCTGACCAACCTCGAGAAGGTCTTCGGCACCGCCAAGGACGAGGACATCTTCGACGTCCGCGGCATCTCGCGCGACGGCGCCATCGTGGTGGTCCGGCCGGACCAGTACGTGGCGAACGTGCTGCCGCTGTCCGCGACCGCGGAACTCGCCGGGTTCTTCGCGCCCCTGCTGAAGGCCCGCGAGCCGCAGCACTGATCCAGCCTAAAATGGTAGAACGACGACGGCGCGAAAGTGCCGTCGTCGTCCTTTTCTGAAAAACAGACCACCACCGTTGGCCCCGCGCTGCCCACCTCCCTGGCGCGGGCATGAGGAGATGGATATGAAACGGCCAGTCGTCGCCGCGGCGGCGCTTACCCTGATGCTGACCGCCTGTGCGCCAGCCCCCGAAACTACCCCCGCAGGGGAGGCCACGGACGCCGAGTTCCTCGCCGGCTTCGGTCTTGACGATATGGACGCGGTTGGCATCATCGACCACCTCGACCGGCTGGACATCGCCGAACGGCCCACCGACTTGATGGCATCTGTCCGGCAGGGCGATTTATTCCTCACAGACGGCGGCCACAACGAGGTCACGCTAGACCTGCCGGACGACAGTTCGTACATCTCGGTCGCCCCGTATCTCAACCAGACCCACGACTGCTTCTACCACAGCCTGACGACCTGCCTCGGCGAACTGGGCAATGAAGACATGAGCGTAAAGATCATCGACGACACCACCGGGGAGACGCTGGTGGATGAGCGGATTGAAACCTTCAGCAACGGGTTCGCAGGGTTCTGGGTTCCCGGCGACATCCACGGCACCATCGAAGTAAGTTACGACGGGCACTCCGGCTCGGCGGATTTTTCGACGACCGACGACAGCGCCACCTGCATCACGGATCTCCGGCTGACTTAAGGCCGCCGGGACCTTGCCGCACGGCCGCAGGTCTCAGGCGTTCGCTTGGCGGCTCACCATTTCGTTGATCCAGACGGGCGCGTACGGGGACGTGCAGTTCGGCGGTGTCGGGTAGTCCTTGAGCACCTCGAGGCGTTCGCCGATGTCGATCGCGCGGGCGCGGTGCTCGGCGTGCTCGATGCCGATCTGGGCAAGGGTGTGGTTCATGGCCCACTGCAGGCGGTCCGGTGCGTGCTTCAGTTCCGCCTCGACGGTGTCCAGCAGTCCCTCGAGGTTCAGTCCCTCCGGCTTCTTCGCCACCCGTTCGGTGGTCAGCGCCCAGCCGGCGCTGGCGACCACGGGATCCGCGTCGCCGGTCCAGGCCACGCGGAGCTCTTCGGCGTGCGGGCTCTTCTTGACCACGTAGTTCACCAGCCAGTCGTGCACCTTGGGGGCTCTCGCCTCGCGCAGCATGGCGTCCAGTTCGTCGCGTTCGAAGGCCTTCGGGCGGCAGATCAGCAGGGCCAGCAGCCGTGCCGCCGTGTTGCCCGTGGCCCACAGCCCGCTCGCCAAATCCTGCTGGGTCTTCAACCGCTTGGCGACAGCGCGCAGCTTGGTCAGGTTCACGCCGTGGTCGTCGCCGCGCTTCTCATTCGCCTCGCGCACTTTAGGGTCCTCAAGCGTGGCCAGCTCGGCCATCACCTCCGCCACCGTCGTCTCGGACATCCACCCTCCCGGTTGCTCGTGTCTGAAATCCAGCGTACTGGTGTTCAATCAGGGACGCTCAGGTTCTCCAAGCCCTAGGGTTCTGGTGTTCCGAGCCTCGCGGGGCTCTTGTGCTTCAAGCCTCTGTGCCCTGGTGCTCCAAGCCACTGTGCCCTGGTTTTCTCCAGCCCCTCAGCCCCCGCCACGTCCTAATTCAAGGCACGCGCGTCGAAACCGGCTCATATCCGACAGGACGACGACGTTATCGGCCGCTTTCGGCGTTTTCGGCCGCTGTCGATGGGACCAGGATGCAGAGCTGCCCTTGCCGCCGCCCCTTCCCCGCTGACGTGCGGCAACGTGCACCACCGACGGCCATTGGAGCACCTGCCTGACGCGCAATGGCGTATGGTCAGGGGTACGGAACAAAATCTTTGTTCCCGTTAGAGCGCAGCAATCTTGCTGGCGCCAAGGAGGCACTCATGGCCGACAAATCTCCCCGACAGACCGCATCAAAGAAATCGGGCAAGTCCATCAAGGAAAAGCGCAGCGACAAGAAGGCCAAGGCCGCCGGCACCGCAGCCTCCGAGACCCTGTCCTCCATCAAGAAGCGCTGAGGCTCTTGACTCTGCTGTCGCTCGGAGTCCTGGCAACGACGCGCAAGCTCGATGAGCGCAGGCTGGCCCTCCACCCTGCGCACATCGAGCGCCTCGACGCCGACCTCCGCGAGCGGATCATCCTCGAACAGGGCTACGGCGAGCGCTTCGGCATTTCCGACGCCCACCTGGAACAACTGGTGGGACGGATCGCGCCGCGCCAGGAGCTCATCGAAGCAGCGGACGTCGTGGTGCTGCCCAAGCCGCAGCCGGAAGACCTTGCGGAACTCCGTGACGGCCAGATCCTCTGGGGCTGGCCGCATTGCGTCCAGGACCGTGCCATCACCCAGTTGGCCATCGACAAGCGGCTGACGCTGATCGCCTTCGAAGCCATGAACCATTGGGCCGCGGACGGCAGGTTCGCCCTCCACGTCTTCCATAAGAACAACGAGATGGCCGGCTACTGCTCGGTGCTGCACGCACTGGAACTGGCAGGATCCACCGGCGACTACGGCCGCCCGCTCACCGCCGTCGTCATTGGTTTCGGCGCCACCGCCCGCGGCGCGGTCACCGCGCTGAACGCGCACGGCATCCACGACGTCCAGGTCCTGACCAACCGCGCGGCGGCCGCCGTCGGATCCCCGATCCACTCGGCGCGGATCACGCAGTTCGACCACGACGCTACTGCCCCGCATCTCAGTCACGTCATCACCGACGACGGACGGGTGCCGCTGGCCCCGTTCCTCGCGGAGCGGGACATCGTGGTCAACTGCACCCTGCAGGACCCCAACAACCCGCTGATCTACCTCGACGAGGCGGATCTGGACGGCTTCCGGCCGGGCAGCCTGATCGTCGATGTCTCCTGCGATGAAGGCATGGGCTTCAGCTGGGCGAAGATGACGACGTTTGCCGAACCCACCTTCGAGGTCGGCGACCACGTGAGCTACTACGCCGTGGACCACACGCCGTCGTACCTGTGGAATTCCGCGACCTGGGAGATCAGCACGGCCCTGATCCCGTTCCTGCGCACCGTCATGAGCGGACCCGACAGCTGGCTCGGGGACGAGACGATCAGCCGGGCCATCGAAATCCGCGACGGCGTCATCGCCAACCCGGCAGTCCTCGCCTTCCAGAACCGCTCGGAAGAGTACCCACACCTGACCGCCTAACGACGACGGCGGGCCGCGGACCGGCGGTGCGTCGCCGAGGCGACACGTGCGCCGGAATAAGTTGATGCTTCAATCGATTGCACCAAGCGGAGGCTAAGCCTTTTGAGAGACATCCAGCCAACGTAAGGACAGCATGAAAATCGGAATCATCGGAGCCACGGGCAACGCCGGACGCGCCCTCTTCCACGAGTCGGCCAAACGCGGCCACCAGACAACGGCCATCGTCCGGAGCGCCGCCAAGGCCGCGGACGTCCTGGGCGCGGACGCCGCGGTGCTGGAACGCGATGCCTTCTCCCTCGACGCTGAGGACATCGCCGCCTTCGACGTCGTCGTCAATGCCTTCGGCACGGCTCCGCACGAGGCCTACCGCCACGTGGACCTGGCCCGCTCGCTGGTCGAACTCGCCGGGGAAACCACTCCCCGCCTGGTCTTCATTCTGGGCGCCGGCAGCCTGACCACCGGCGACGACAACCACTTGTTCGTCGAGGACATTCGCAACATCCCCGGCGCCGAGGCGTGGATCTCCATCCCGGAGAACCAACTGAAGGAACTCGAATACCTGCGCGGCGTCACGGACGTCGACTGGGTCGGAGTGTCCCCCTCGGCGCTGTTCACGCCCGGCGACGCCACCGCCCCGGTGCTGGGCGCAGACCGGCTCCTCTTTGCCGGCGACGGCGAATCACACACCACCACCGGCACGATGGCCGTCGCCATCCTGGACGAGATCGAGAAGCCCGAGCACCGGCAGACCCGCTTTACGGTCAGCGACAGCTAAAGCTCCCCTGCCACAACACGACGGCCGCCGCAGCTGGTCCGGCCCGGGCAACCTGAGCCCGGTCGCAGACAGCGCGGCGGCCGTCGTTCGCCGTCTCGTCAGGCCCCTGTCCACGCGCCCCCGCCCGCTGGAAGATCAGCGCCGGTGCCCGCGTTCGGTCGGGCGGGTACCGGCACCGGCACCGGCACCGGCACCGGCCGATGCTTTCTTCTGCATGGCCAGCAGCCTCGCCAACGCGTAGCGGTTCACCGTTCCCACTTTCTGCCCCTGCAGCAGCCAGTGGCCGATCCCGTCGACGCCGGCCTGCACCCCCGTGATGGGAATGCCCGTGGGAGAAATCTGGTGCCCCGGCGTGAACGTGAGCGGGCCCGGGGCGTTCGCATGGGCAATGACGTGGCAGGCTACCTCGGCCGCCACCCTGGCGGTGCGCCGATGGGTCTGCACAACGTCCATGTGAATGGTCCGCCGCTTGAACCCGCGCGGATGGACGGAGGCCAACGTCTCCCGGTCGATCCACTGGTATTGCCCGGGTTTCCAGAACTTGGAGTCAATATAAACCACCCGGTCCCCGTTGATGACGGCGTGGTCGATGTCCGCCACGTGGCTGCCCGGGAACCGCAGCCCGTGGAAGATCCGGGTCCCGGGGATGGCCAGCAGTGTCTCCAGCGCCTGCGCCGTCCACCGCTCACCTTCTGCACCTTTAGCGATGTCCTCCCGCCTAAAGCGGGACCATCCGCCCGACAGGGCCGCGCCGCCCTCACCGAAGACCAGTTGCCGGGCAACCTTTTTCGGCGCCGCAACACCCCAGTGCCTGCCAATCGCACCAAGGCCCAGGAAACAGGCCAACGCAAGGACGACGGCGACCGGCAACTGAGCGGGAGCGTCGCCTAAAGCGACGCTCGGCATCGTCGAGATGAGCATCAATGACTGTCCGAAACCGACCAGTAACAGGACGATGACGACCACTGCGCGAATTCCGTTGTAGCTGCGGCCGATGCGCTCCGCGGCGGGCGCGGGCTGGTTCCGCCACGACAGCTGGCCCGGATCGAATTCCATGAGCGGCGAATACAAGGTTTCGGGTCCAGTCGGCCGGCTGGCGGCCCCCCACTGTTCCGGACGTTCCATGCAGTTTCCCCCGTTCACGTTTCAGCAAGGAGCCCCAGTATGTCCCCGCCCTGCTTCGGGGGCCAGAGGTTCCTGGCCGCAAAGCCGCCGCGAGTGCCAAATCGATAAACCATGGGTAGTCGTCCCCATTCAGTTTCGCGTTGCCGCATGGGACAGTGTGAGAGAAACGGTTAAGCGGGAGGGCGGCGGGATGGGCAGCTGGCGGATCAATCCGAGGCAGCTCCACATGGTTCTGGTGGACGTGGCCGCGGACGGCCAGTCGCTGGACAAGGCGGCAGGTGATACGGCGGCGGCAGGCGACGAGGCGGCGTCGTTGTTCGGCAGCGCCACGGACGTGGCCGACGCGTTCGCGGGGTTCTGGTCGCCGCGGCGGGACGTGGGCCACAGGATGGCCAGCCTCGTGTACAACAAGTCGCGGGTGGTCGCCGAAACCGCCGAGCTGTTCGTCGAGGCGGACGGACGGATGTCCGGCGACGCCGCCGCTTTCGCCGAGTCCCTGAACGCCGGCCACTCGGCCGTCCTTACCTCGCGCGGCTTCGGGCCGGTGCCGCAGCCGTGACCGTGCGGCTGGGCAGCGTCCCGGAGATCAACGTCCCCTGGGACCAGCTCGGCGATGCGGTCCAGGAGATGTCCTTGCGCGCCGCGTCCGCGGCAAACTACCTGGCCGATGCCGGCGCTGCGTGGGCAGGGCTGAGCGTCGCTTATCAGCAGCCGGACACCGAGCTGGAGGTTTATTCCGCCCTGGATGAGCTGGAGGGTCCCTCGCAGGAATGGACTGCAGCGTTGGCCGCCGCCCGGGAAGCCGTCACGGCCTTCGTCTCCTCGGGCCGGGCGCTGCAGGCAGAGGCCGAAGAACTCGCGGCGGCACGCCCCGGTCTGGCGAGGGAACTGAACGGCGCCGGGTCACAGGAGGGGGCCGAGGCGGACCAAGCGGAGCAGCGGGCGGAGGCTTTCAACGGACGCGTCCGCTCCCTGCGGGCCGACTGGCAGGCGCTGACCACGGAAACCACCGCGGTTCTGCGGGCCATCAGCGGCGGAACCGTCGGCTCGCTGCCGCCCACCCCGCTGCTGGCCGCTGCCGCCGCCGCTCCGTCATCCCCGCCATGGGCTCACTTCACCAGCGGGCTCGACGAGCGGTTCGGTCCGCTGACGCCGCAGTCATACCTGCCATCCCTGGCCGGCCTCACGGACGCGGAACTGCGGGCCTGGGCCGCGGCCAACCCCGAGGGCGCCGCCCTGCTGGCCGCCAACAAGCTCCCCGCGTGGCGGATGCCCGGCTCGGCCGAGGCCGTCATGGCGGAGGCGATGGCCGGCGACGCCGCACTGACCGAGGGCGGGATCGCGGGAATCCGCGAGGCCTGGCTCACCTTGGCGCCGTCCGAGCAGGAACGGCTGCTGTTGCTCTACCCGGCAGTGTTCGGCGGCCTGAACGGCATCCCCTTCGCCGGCCGGATCCGCGCCAACACCGTCACCGCCGCCGGCTACCGCGAAACAGTGGCGACCCGGCAGGCACAGCTGGGGCCACAGCCCGACCTCAATGACTACCTCGTGGCCGCGGGGAATCAGCCGGGCCACCCGCGGATGGTCTACCAGCAGGCCTATCGGCAGTACACCGCCGACCTCGAAACCTGGCAGTCCGAACACGACCGGCTGGCAACGCTGAAAACGGGACTGGACTACGCCGTCGGCCATCACTCCCAGGTGATCCTGGTCAGCCTGGAGGGCGACGGCCGGATCGTTACCATGAACGGCACGCTGATGCCGGACACCAGGACCGTGGCCGCCCTGGTCCCGGGCACCGGCGCGGACCTTGGCCAACTGGAGGCATACTCGCGCCGGCTCGACGCCGTGAACGGCGAACCGGCCGCCGGCACGGTCTCCTTCTACTGGCAGGGAACCGACCTGCCGGATGAGGTCCCCGACAACATCACCACCTCGTTCAACGAGCAGGGCGGGCCACTGCTGGCCGCCTTCGACCACGCCCTCGACCTTGAGACCCGGCCCGACGCCCGCACCACGTACATCGGCTACAGCGCCGGCGGCTCGCTGCTGGGCACCGCCGAACGCGAGGGCCTGGATTCCACCAACATCGTCTACGTCGCACCGGCCGGCACCGGGCACAACGTGGGCAGTCCCGCGGACACCGCCAACCCCGATGCCCACCGCTACTGGCTGCAGACCCGCGACGACCCGATCAGCGCGGCCCAGATCCTCGGCGGCGGCTACCACGGAGCCTCGTTCTGGCGCGGCGGCAGCCCCACCGCCATGGACCCGGTCCGGCTCGAGACCGGATTCCTCAAGCCGGAGGACCCCGGCTCGCTGATGGACGGGCACACGGACTACTTCTGGCCCGGCTCCACCTCGGCCACCAACATCCAGGGCGTCGTCGAAGACACGAGCGTCAGCCCGTTCGTCGAGAACCGGATCCAGCAGACCTACTCCCCCTACGGCCCGCTCATCACCAGTCCGCTCGAGCAGAATCCCGAGGACTACGCATATGGCAACCTTGAAACCGTGACGGTCGAAAGTCTGGAGAAATGAACATGCGGGCTCGCTCCCCCTGGCACCGCCCGGCCCGCCCGCGCGGCGAAGAACGACGGCGGCGCCCCGGCTTCGCCGCCGCCCTCACCGCGACTGCCGCCCTTTCCGCCGTCATTTTAGGAGGCTGCGCCATGCCGCAGGAAAACCAGCCGCAGGAGATACAACCGACGTCGCAGGACTACGGCCGCCAGCTCGAGCAGCTGCTCCCCCAGGCCATCGCGGAGGCGTCCACCGCCGCCGACCTGAAGATCAACCTGCTGCGCGAACAAACCTGCCTGCGCCCCGAGGACGAACAACCGCAGACCCAGACCGCCTGGATCGCCCGCGCCACCGGCAAGGTCGCCGACGCGGACCAGGCCAACGCCGCCCTCGACGCCGCCGCCGGCTACCTGACCGCACATGGCTGGGAGCAAATGAACGAGGCTACCGCCGAAACCGGCGACGTCCGCACGCTCTACTTCCGGAACGGCGACCTCGGCGCCACCGCCGCCCACCACGTGGCCGGCGGCGTTGGCGCCGTCGTCCTCTCCTTCACCAGCCCCTGCCTGGACCACCCCGAAGACCACCGGATGATCCGCTCAGAGCAGGACCCCGAGTACGGGATGAACAGCCAGTATTACGACGACGGCGCGTGACAGTCACCCCTTCCTGGGGCGCGCCCGAACCTCCCATACCCTCCCGTAAACAGAACACGCGGGGGAATAGGCGTGAGTCTCCCCACTTAATCAAGTAATCTTCCTCACTTACTCCATGTGCTATACGCGCGCAGGCGGGGTTAATTCCTGCTCTTGCTAGCGTCGAGAGTTGCCCTCACCCGGCGAAGACAACAGCGAGACCGCGACCAGCACTCCTACGATGCGAGGTACGAGACCGATATGAGTACGCCGCCCGAAACCGGCGAGCCCACGCTCGACGATGAACACAGCAAGCGCCCGGTGCCCGGAGCCGCCCCGCCGGAGCCTCCCGCCGGCACCGCCGCCGCACCCGAGCCGCGGACGCGGGTCAACTGGACCGTCTTCATCGGTTCCGCGGCTGGTGTCCTCGGCATCGCGCTGTGGGCCATCCTGGACCGGGAGTCGGCAGATGCGGTGATCGGAACCGCCGTCGCATGGGTGGGCGAGACCTTCGGCTGGTGGTACTCGCTGATCGTCGTCGCAGTCCTCGTCTTTGTCCTCTTCGTGGCCATCTCGCGCGTGGGCAAGACGCGGCTGGGGCCGGACCATTCGCGCCCCACCTTCAACATCTTCACCTGGACCGCGATGCTCTTCGCAGCGGGCATCGGCATCGACCTGATGTTCTTCTCGGTCGCGGAGCCGGTCACCCAGTATCTGGCACCGCCCACGGGCGACGGCTCCACCGTCGAAGCCGCCCGGCAGGCCATGGTCTGGACCCTGTTCCACTACGGCATCCTCGGCTGGGGTCTCTACGCCCTGATGGGGCTGGCACTGGGCTACTTCGCCTTCCGGCACAACCTGCCGCTGAGCATCCGCTCGGCGCTCTACCCGATCCTGGGCAAGCGCATCCACGGGCCGGTGGGACACGCCGTCGATATTGCCGCCATGCTCGGCACCATCTTCGGCATTGCCACCAGCCTGGGCATCGGCGTCGCACAGCTCAATTACGGCCTGAGCTTCCAGTTCGGCATCCCGGAAAACACGGTGGTGCAGATCGCCCTGATCGCCGTCGCGGTGCTGATGGCGACGATTTCGGTGCTCACCGGGATTGAAAAGGGCATCCGCCGGCTGTCCGAACTCAACGTCGTCCTGGCGATCTCCCTGATGGTCTTCATCCTGATCACCGGTTCCACCCGCTACCTGCTGGACGGGATCGTGACCAACATCGGCGACACGCTCTCCCGCTTCCCGTCGATGGCCCTGGACACCTTCGCCTACGACCGGCCGGACGACTGGCTGAACGGCTGGACGCTGTTCTTCTGGGCCTGGTGGATCGCCTGGGCGCCCTTCGTGGGCCTGTTCCTGGCGCGCATCTCACGGGGACGCACGCTGCGCGAGTTCGTCATCGGCGTGCTGGTGGTGCCGTTCGCGTTCATCCTGCTGTGGATCTCGATCTTCGGCAACAGCGCCCTTGAGATCGTGATGAGCGGCAACACCGCCTTCGGCGAGGTGGCCATGAGCCAGCCGGAGCGCGCCTTCTACGGTCTGCTGGAGCAGTACCCGATGGCCCCGCTCAGCGCCGCGATCGCCACCTTTACCGGGCTGCTGTTCTACGTCACCAGCGCCGACTCGGGTGCCCTCGTGATGAGCAACTTCACCTCATACCTCAAGGACGCCGATTCCGACGGCCCCAAGTGGCTGCGCGTTTTCTGGTCCGTCGCCACCGGCCTACTGACCCTGGCGATGCTGCTGGTGGGCGGGGTGCCCACGCTGCAGAGCGCCACCGTGATCATGGGCCTGCCGTTCTCGGTGGTGCTGGTCTTCATCATGCTGGGCCTGTACAAGGCGCTGCGGCTGGAGACCGCACTGGCGGACAGTTACCAGGCCGGCCTGCACGCCGTGCTCAACTCCCGCACCAACGTGCCGCACGGGGCTGACGGCCGGCGCGGCTGGCGCCAGCGCCTGGCGCGGGCCATGAACTACCCGGGCCGCCGGCAGGCCCAGCGCTTCGTGTCCGAGGTCGCCGTTCCCGCGCTGTCCGACGTCCGCGCCGACCTCGCCGCCCGCGGATTGGAAGCCACGCTGAAGACCAGCACCGTGGAGGCCTTCGGGATCGACACCGCCGACCTCTGCGTGGAGCTCGACGGCGAACGCACCTTCAAGTACCAGATCTACCCGGTACAGAACGACGTCCCGTCCTACGCGCGCTCCTCCGCCGCCGGCGGCAAGTACTACCGGATCGAGGTGTTCTCGCTCGAGGGCAGCCACGGCTACGACCTCATGGGGTACAGCAAGGACGAGGTCATCGCGGACGTGCTGGACCACTACGAGGTGCACCTCGAGTTCCTGCACCAGCACCGCGCCACCCTGCCCTACAGCACCGCCGCGGAAAACGTTCCGCCCAAGGCGGACTGGGAAACCGACTACGACACCGTCGACGAACCCGTCGCCGCACTTCCGAAGGAGACACCATGACCACAACCGCCTCCACCTTGTTCATCAACGGCGCCTGGGAGACGGCCGCCTCCGGCGCCACCCGCGAGATCCGCAACCCCGCCGACGGCCAGGTCGTCGCCACCGTGTCCGAGGCCGGCCGGGCCGACACCGAACGGGCCATCGCCGCGGCCCGCGCCGCCTTCGACTCCGGCGTCTGGGCCGCGGTCCCGGCGCCCGAGCGCGGCGACTTCCTGCTCAAGGTGGCCGCCGGGCTGCGCGAGCGCCGCGAGGAGTTCGCCCGGGCCGAGTCGCTGGACACCGGCAAGCGGATCGTCGAAAGCCGCATCGACATGGACGACATCGCCGCCTGCTTCGAGTACTTCGGCAAGATCGCCTCGCAGCAGGCCGGCCGCGTGGTCGACGCCGGGGACCCCGCCGTCGTCAGCCGGATCGTCCACGAGCCGGTGGGCGTCTGCGGCATGATCACGCCCTGGAACTACCCGCTGCTGCAGGCGGCGTGGAAGATCGCGCCCGCGCTGGCCGCCGGCTGCACCTTCGTGCTCAAGCCCGCCGAGCTCACCCCGTCCACGGCAATCCTGACCATGGAACTGCTCAAGGACCTGGGCCTCCCCGACGGCGTCGCGAACCTGGTCACCGGCCCCGGCGCGGAGGCGGGCGCCCCGCTCTCCGAGCACCCCGACGTCGACCTTGTCTCCTTCACCGGCGGCCTGGTGACCGGCAAGGTGGTCGCGGCGGCCGCCGCCGGCACCGTGAAGAAGGTGGCACTGGAGCTCGGCGGCAAGAACCCGAACGTGGTGTTCGCCGATGCGGACTTCGACGCCGCCGTCGACAACGCGCTGAACGCAGCCTTCGTCCACTCCGGGCAGGTCTGCTCCGCCGGCGCGCGCCTGCTGGTCGAGGAGTCGATCGCGGAGCGCTTCGTGGACGAGCTCGTCCGCCGCGCCGAGGGCATCCGCTTGGGCGGCCCGTTCGACGAGGCCGCGGAAACCGGTCCGCTGATTTCGGCGGCACACCGGGAGAAGGTGGACGCCTACGTGAAGCGCGGCGTGGAGGAGGGCGCGCGGCTGCGCTGCGGCGGCGCCGCCCCCGAGGGCTCCGAGTACGACGACGGCTTCTACTACCTGCCCACCGTTCTGGACCGCGTGGAGCGGGGGATGTCCGTCGTCGTGGACGAGGCCTTCGGCCCGGTGGTGACCGTGGAGACGTTCCGCGACGAGGACGAGGCCGTGGCCACGGCCAACGACACCATTTACGGCCTGGCCGGAGCCGTCTGGACCCAGGACGCCGGCAAGGCCCAGCGCGTGGCCGGCCGGCTGCGCCACGGCACCATCTGGATCAACGACTTCCACCCCTACCTCCCGCAGGCCGAATGGGGCGGCTTCGGCCAGTCCGGCGTCGGCCGCGAACTCGGCCCCACCGGTTTGGCCGAGTACCAGGAAGCCAAGCACATCTACCAGAACACCAGCCCGCAGGTGACCGGCTGGTTCGCTGACCACGGCAAGGAGAACTGATGCACATCGACAACGTCGAGAACCTCATCGACCGGGAATTCGACTACATCGTCGTCGGCGGGGGATCCGCCGGCGCCGCCGTCGCCGCCCGCCTGAGCGAAGACCCCGCGGTATCCGTGGCGCTAGTCGAGGCCGGCCCGGACGACCGCGGCGTGCCCGAGGTCCTGCAGCTGGACCGCTGGATGGAGCTGCTCGAATCCGGCTACGACTGGGACTACCCGATCGAACCTCAGGAGAACGGCAACTCCTTCATGCGCCACTCCCGGGCGAAGGTCATGGGCGGCTGCTCCAGCCACAACTCCTGCATCGCCTTCTGGGCCCCGCGCGAGGACCTGGACGAGTGGGAGTCCAAGCACGGCGTAACCGGCTGGAACGCCGAGGCCGCCTACCCGCTGTACAAGCGGCTGGAGACCAACGAGGACGCCGGCCCCGACGCCCCGCACCACGGCGACTCCGGCCCCGTGCACGTCATGAACGTCCCGCCGGCCGACCCGACCGGCGTCGCACTGCTGGATGCCTGCGAACAGGCCGGCATCCCGCGGGCCAAGTTCAACGACGGCACCACCGTGGTCAACGGCGCCAACTTCTTCCAGATCAACAGCCGGTCCGACGGCACCCGCTCCTCCAGCTCGGTGTCCTACATCCACCCCATCATCGAGCGCGAGAACTTCACCCTGTTGACCGGCCTGCGCGCCCGCCAGTTGGTGTTCGACGCGGAGAAGCGCTGCACCGGCGTGGACATCGTGGACTCGGCCTTCGGCCGGACGCACCGGCTGTCCGTGCGCCGCGAGGTGGTGCTGTCCACCGGCGCCATCGATTCGCCGAAGCTGCTGATGCTCTCCGGCATCGGCCCGGCCGCGCACCTCGCGGAGCACGGCATCGAGGTCCTGGTCGACTCCCCCGGCATCGGCGAACACCTGCAGGACCACCCCGAGGGCGTGGTCCAGTTCGAGGCGAAGCAGCCGATGGTTGAGACCTCCACCCAGTGGTGGGAGATTGGCATCTTCACGCCCACCGAGGAGGGCCTGGACCGGCCGGACCTGATGATGCACTACGGTTCGGTGCCGTTCGACATGAACACCCTGCGGCACGGCTACCCCACCACGGAGAACGGCTTCAGCCTGACCCCGAACGTCACGCACGCCCGCTCCCGCGGCACGGTCCGGCTGCGCAGCCGCGACTTCCGCGACAAGCCCATGGTCGATCCCCGGTACTTCACCGACCCCGAGGGCCACGACATGCGCGTGATGGTGGCCGGCATCCGCAAGGCCCGAGAGATTGCCGCGCAGCCGGCGATGGCCGAGTGGGCCGGCCGGGAACTGTCACCGGGCATCGAAGCGCAGACGGACGAAGAGCTGCAGGACTACATCCGCAAGACGCACAACACCGTCTACCACCCGGTCGGCACCGTGCGCATGGGCCCGGACGACGACGCCATGTCGCCGCTGGACTCGGAGCTGCGGGTCAAGGGCGTCACCGGCCTGCGCGTCGCTGACGCATCGGTCATGCCCGAGCACGTGACCGTTAACCCGAACCTGACCGTCATGATGATCGGCGAACGCTGCGCCGACCTCATCCGCGGCAGCTTTGCTGCGGAAACAACGACGACGGCGGCAGCCGGATCCGGCGCGGCGCACGCCTGATCAGTGGTGCAGCGAGGGTGGCGGAAGCAAGCAATGCTTCCGCCACCCGCTGGTTGTGACAGCTGTCCCAACTTCTACTACTGAGGATCAAGCTGGTGCTCGACAGCACAACCCCTTTGATTGCTCTTGCTACCCGCTATGAGGCGAGAGGAATTCGAGTCGATTACCGTTGTTGTCCCATAGGTAGAACCGGCGCATTCCAGGAAAATTGTCATCCCAGTCGGGTACATGCCCATGAGCTTCTATCCGCCGGGCCAGTGCATCGATGTCCTGCACGAGGATCCCCGGATGTGCCTTCCGCTGAGGACGGAAATTCTCCTCGACTCCCAGATGAATCTCTAAGTTATCGGCGCGCACCCACAGCCCACCACGCGCAGCCAAAATCGGTGGCTTTTGAATCTCCGTGAGCCCAAGGACTTCCACGTAAAAATTTCGGCAATCATCCTCACCACCCGGCGGCAGTGCGAGCTGAATGTGGTGTAACCCGAAACCAAAGCCAGTGGCTCGAGGGATTGCCTCGTATGGTTCAGTGACCATGCCCCCTCTTCTCCCGCGGTACGCGTTGTCCCCTTGAACTTACCGCGGTCGGAGGAACCACCCATCAAGGAACACCAAATATCTAGGGTAGGAGGACCGGACGCAGCAGGTTCACTTGAGGAACTTGGACATCCGCCGGTCGGCCAGCAGCTTCCCGCCGGTCTGGCAGCTGGGGCAGTACTGCAGCGAGGAATCCGCGAAGGACACTTCCCTGACCGTGTCCCCGCACACCGGGCAGGGCTCGCCGGTTCGGGCGTGCACGCGCATGGCCTTGCGCTTGGAATCCTTCAGCTCGCTGGCCGGACGGCCGGAGGCGTGGTCAATCGCCGACTCGAGCACCTGGTGCATCGCCCAAAACAACCGCTCCACGTCCTCGGCGTCCAGCTTCGAGGCGTTGGCGAACGGGGACAGTTTCGCCGCGTGCAGGATTTCGTCGCTGTAGGCGTTACCGATACCCGCAATGGCCGACTGGTCCCGCAGCAGCCCCTTGATCTGCCCCGAGTGCGAGGCGAGCATGCGCGCAAAAGCCGCGTGGTCGACGTCGAGCGCGTCAGGTCCCAGTCGGGCGATGCCCGGCACATCCATCGGGTCCTTGACCACGTAGGCGGCCAGCGATTTCTTCGTGCCCGCTTCGGTCAGGTCGAACCCGGGCTGACCCGCGCCATCGGCCGCGACGAACCGCATGCGCAGCGCAATGTGGCCCTTGCCGGGCCGCAGCGGTTCGGGCTTCAGCGCATCCGACCAGCGAAGCCACCCGGCCTTGGCGAGATGCATCACCAGGTGCGTCTGCCCCGCGGTGATGACGATGAACTTGCCGCGCCGCGTCACCGCGGACACCGGCTCGGCTGCCATCATCTCCGGCGGCACGTCGGCCGTTTTCAACACGGAAAAGGACAGCACCTCCACCTTGGCCACCTGGGCCGGCGGGGCGCCGGGTGGGATGAGCTTCAGCCGCAGGAAGTCGACGAGTCCCTGCACTTCGGGCATCTCGGGCATGCCCTAACGATAACGGAAGCTTGCTCCTATGACCGGGCGGATTGCTCCGGACCTATCCCCGACTCGATGATCATGCGGGCAGCATTGCGGGCATGCGTCACCGGATCGGCCGGGGCTCCCCGCAGCAGGCTGCTGAGGACGCCGTTGTAGAGCAGCAGCAGCGCGGAGGCGACGGAGTCCGGGTCGGGGCACCCGGCTTCCCGCGCCAGCCGCGCCAGCCGCTCGGTGACCATCCGCGTGTCCTGGCGAATCAGTGCGAAGACCGGATCGGCTTCTCCGTCCTTGGGCGTCGGGCGTTCCGAGGCTGTGGCCAGGAAACTGCACCACTGGGTTGGGTTCGCCGCCGCACGGAAGGACCCGACGGCATCGAAAACCGCGAACAGCCTTGCCTCCGCGGATGTAGCGGCCCCTACGGCGTCGTCCCAGTGCTGGGTCCAAGCCTCGAGTCGGCGGGACAGTACCTCACGCAGGAGGTTGTCCTTGGAACCGAAGTGCTTGTACAGGGTCACGATCGCCACCCCGGCCGATGCGGCTACGCGGTCCACGCCCGTAACGGCAATGCCTTCTTGGAAGAAGTGCATTTCGGCGGCATTCAGGATGCGGTCGCGGGTAGTCAGGGAGTCAGCCATGGGGCTAGTATAACGATCGTTATGGCGAAACGGGCGTTATGGCTGGAGGTGCCGGGTCATGGGCAGGACCATGGTGGGTCGCCGAGCCAGCTCCGGCCTTGGCGTGGCGCTAGCCGGAATGTTGTTGATCGCGGCCACCTATGGCATGGCCCGGTTCGGGGTCGGCCTCTTCGCTCCGCTCTTGGCCGCGCAACGGCCGGAACTTACCGAAGTACTGGGGTGGGCTGCGGCTGCGCAGTTCACCTCCTATTCGGTGGCCGCCGTCGCGGCCACCCGATTCGTCGACCGCGCTCCTCGGGCCGGCCTCCTTCTCGCCGGAGGCACTGCGGCCCTAGGCTGCTTCGGAGTGGCTGTTGCCTCAGCTCCGGGCATGTTCGTGGCGGCTGTCTTCGTCGGCGGCATGGGCGGGGGCTTCGCCTCACCCGCATTGGTGCCGGTTATTGACGCGCTCGTTGCACGCCGCACCAGTGCGACAGCACAGTCCCTGGTGAACTCCGGAACGGCGGTCGGGGTGGTGGGAGCCGGCATAGTCGCCTCGGTGGCCGCTTCGATTGCCGGGGCATGGGTGCTCATGGCGCTGGTCTGCGCGGCGGCGGCGGTCGCGGCGTGGTATCCCGTCCGGGCACGGGCGGATCTTGGCACCTCTTCCCACCCAGCCTCCGCGCCGGCTACGAGCCCCGAACGTCGTCACGGCCCGTGGCATCTTCTCATCGTCCCCGTCGGGGCCGCGGTCATTGCAGGCGCCGGCTCGGCCTTGGTCTGGACGTTTGGGCCGTTGCTGGTTACGGATGCCGGTTCCGTGGCTGCCGCTCGGGTCGGATGGCTGTGGATCGCCTTGGGTCTGGGCGGGGTCCTCGGCATACTCACCGGGGCTTTGGTCCGGCGCATGGGCATGCGGGCCGCATGGTGCTTCTTCGCCATCGTCCTGGCCATCGCCACTTCAGGGGTCTCGGTATCAGTAGCCACCGGCAGCGCTTGGGTCGCTTATGCCGGCATGGCCGTCTTCGGTGCCGGCTACATGAGCCTGTCCGGCGTGCTCATCCTCTGGGCGCGCAGCGTGTGGCCCGGGAGTGCCGGAGCAGGGACCTCGTGGCTCTTTATCGCGCTGGCCATTGGACAGGCGCTGGGGTCCGCCGGCTTTGGACTGGCTTACGGGGCCTTGTCCCCCATTGTTCTGGCGGCCCTGGCCTCGGGCCTCCTCGTTCTGGGCGGCATGACCGGACTGGTCCGGATGCGCGACTACGCTGGGAGATCCTCATCCCGCGGATCTTCTAGCGGAAGCCCTGTAGGTCCCGAAGCTCCCTAAACGGGGCAGCATCGGTTCCACCCAGCCGCAAGTCCTGTGACCCGGAGCGCGGCGGGCCCACCACTGTTGTCAGTCGGCGAGCTCTACAACCTCGAACTCGAGCAGCTCTGAACCACTGGCAACCGGGGTCTTCGAGCCGTGATCGCGTGGCGCACGGTTATCGCGCCAGTTTTCGAAGTCCTCACGCGTGGCCCACTGTGTGTACACGAAGTAGCGGTCTTCGCCCGCGACCGGACGCAGAAGCTGGAAGCCCTCGAACCCCGGAGCGGAGTCGACGGCGTGCTTGCGCGCGGCGAAGCGCGCCTCCAATTCGGTGCCCGAGCCCTCGGGGACCTTGAGCGCGTTGATGACGACGATGGACACGATGCTGCTCCTTTCGGGTCCGAACCGCCCGGACCATCACGCGTCCACGCTATCGCGTCCGGGCCGTCTTGTTGCCTCGCATGCGTACGATACCGCTGCTATTGACCGGGGGCAGGCTTTCAGGAAGCCCGGAAACCGCTTGTTGGATTTAGTGATTCGCTGCACATAGGCTGCGTCCAAGGGCATGACGCCGGCCGGCGCGGCCGGTCACTAGGAATGACCGCCTGGTTCGCGAAGTTGAGGAGCAGACGAGTGACGGAGATAAAGAAGACGGTTCTCGAGGCGACGCTGGAGATGTTCCGCGCACACGGGATGACCACGATTTTCGGCAATCCCGGGTCGAACGAGCTTCCGTTCCTCGCCGGCCTGGGCGGGGACTTCGACTTCGTCCTCGGACTGCACGAGCAGGTGGTCGTGGGCATGGCCGAAGGCTACGCCCGTGCAACGGGACGGCCGGCGCTGGTAAACCTGCATGCCGCCTCCGGGTCGGGCAACGCCATGGGCGCCCTGACCAACGCCCACTACGGGCACATCCCGATGGTCATCCTCGCCGGCCAGCAGGTCCGCCGCACCGTCGGCCAGGAGACGATGCTCGCCAGCGCCGACGCCTCCGCCCTGCCGGCGCCGCTGGTCAAGTACGCGCACGAACCGCTGGCCGCCGCCGACGTGCCGCGCACCCTGTCCCAGGCCGTGTTCGAAACCTGCACCCAGCCCCGCGGACCGGTCTACGTCTCGGTCCCCCTCGATGACTGGGCCGAGCCCGCCCTCGACGACGACGCCCTGCTCACCGACCGCTCGGTCGCCACCGCCGGCGGCCTCACCGAGGACCTGGCCCGGGAACTGATCGCCGCGATCGACGGCGCCAAGAACCCGGCCCTGGTCGTCGGCCCGCAGGTAGACGCGGCAGCGGTCGAGGACCCGGGCGTGTTCGATGCCGTGGTAGCCCTGGCGGAGAAGGCCGACGCCTCCGTCTATGTCGCCCCTTCCCCCTCCCGGGGCCCGTTTCCGACCACCCACCCGAACTTCGAGGCGGTCCTGGTCCCGGGCATCAAGTCCGTGCGCGACCGGCTCGCCGGCCACGACGTCGTGCTCGTCCTCGGCGCCGCCCTGTTCAGGTACCACCGCTGGGAACCGAGCAACTATCTCGAAGAAGGAACCCGCATCATCCACCTCACCCAGGACCCGCGCGAGGCGACCCGGGCACCGTTCGGCCGGTCCGTCGTCGCCGACGTGGCAGGCGCGGCCAAAACCCTGGCCAACGGCGTGAGGGACCGCGGCAGGCGGCGCGGCGAACCCGGCTCCCGGCAACTGCCCGCGGCCAAGACCTCCCCGGACGGCATGACCGGCACCGAAATCCTCGAAGTCCTCAACACCCACGTCAACGACACCGTCGCCTACGTCAACGAAACCACCACCCTGGACTTGGACTACCTCGAACGCATCGCGATCGACCGGCCGGGGATGTACCACTTCCCGGCCTCCGGCGGCCTGGGCTTCGGCCTGCCGGCGGCCGTGGGCATGTCCCTGGGCGACCCGGCGAAGACGATCGTCGCGACCGTGGGCGACGGCTCCGCGAACTACGGCATCACCGCCCTCTACACCGCAGCGCAACGGCAGACACGGACCGTGTTCGTCATCGTCAACAACTCCGGCTACGGCGCCCTCGCCGGCTTCGCCCAGCGCATGGGCGTGCCCGACGTCCCCGGGCTCAAGGTCGGCGGCATCGACTTCGTCTCCATCGCCGAGGGCTACGGCGTCCCCGCCGAACACACCAGCACCCGCGAAGAATTCGAAGCCGCCTACCAAAAAGCACTCACTGCCAGCGGCCCCGTCCTCATCGACGCGCACGTGGTCGGCGGCTGACCGCCCGTCGGCCGGGCTACTGTCGACTGTCTACTTCAACTCAATCTCAACGAACACAAAGTCGTCGTCGGACTCGTTGACGACGTTGTGTTCACTGCCCGCCTCGCGTGTGTAGGACACGCCTGCGGTCAACTCGCTGGTCGATTTCCCCTCGCGGGTCTCCAAGGTCAGGGCACCGGTGCTCATGGGGACCACGACATAGTCCAGGGGATGCACGTGCCAACCGGTTTCCGCGCCGGGAGGAAACCGCCACTCGGTCACCGTCACCCGGTCGTTGTCGATCTGTACGGTGGCCACCGCGGCAGGGCGCCCGCCTGCCGCCTGTTGGTCCACGAAACCGGTCTGCACGTCGCGCTGCATGTTTCTCCTTCGGTCAGGAAATGGCTGTTCGTGGCCACCATATCCGGCGCCTCGGCCATCCTGCAGCAGCGCTCCACAACGGTGCCCCCTCCCCTGGCCAAAACAGGGTAGGCCAGCCTCTACCGAACGGGGTTTTGAGCTTCTACCATTTTCTCTACTGCTCCATTGCGGGGAAGGAGGGGTGTGGGATCCATCGTCAGGAAATGCTCCCCAACGCCCCGCCCGAAGGCTGCGCGCGGATGCATCCGTCACCTGGATTTCCCGCATAACGCATCATGTGGCCCTTTCGACGAAACAGGTTTCAACAGGTCGATTTCGACGAACTGATGGCGTCTGCCCGTCGTCCGAAGAAGAAGCTCCGGCGTCGGCGCCTCGACTTGTGGCTGGTGAGCGTTGCCGTGGCGGCCCTAGGGGCCGGGGCGATCGTCGCACCTGCGGCGGTGGGCGTTTCCGTCGTCGGCAATTCCGTCCTGGACATGTGGCAAGAGCTGCCGACCGATCTGCCGATGGAGCGCCCGCTGCCGCAGCACACCGTCCTGCTGGACAAGGACGGTAAGGAATTCGCCCGGCTCTACAGTGAGAACCGGATCGACGTTGAGCTGGACCAGGTGTCGGAGGCCTTCAAGGAGACCCTGATCAGCACGGAGGATGCCCGCTTCTATGAACACCGCGGAGTCGATCCCCTCGGCATCACCCGCGCGCTGATCAACAACGTCACCAGCAACGACGTCCAAGGAGCTTCCACCATTACCCAGCAACTGGTGCAGAACATCCTGGTCAACCATGCCCGCAATGAAGAGGAAGACAAGGTCGCCGTCGGCGATACCTATAACGCCAAGCTCCGCGAGATGAAGTATGCCGTCGCTCTGGAAAAGCAGCTGCCCAAGGACGAGATCCTCACGCGCTACCTGAACGCGGTCTATTTCGGCAACCGGGCCTACGGCGTCGAGGCTGCGGCCCGCGTTTACTTCAGCACAACGGCGGCGAAACTCGACCACGCGCAGTCCGCCCTGTTGGTCGGCCTGCTCAAGGCGCCGGCCGCGTACGACCCGTTCACCCAGCCGGATGCCGCCAGCGCGCGGCGGAACACCGTGGTCAAGGTGCTGGAACAGGAGGGAGTCCTGTCCGCCCGCGAGGCGCAGACCGTCCGCGAGGCCCCGCTTGGGGTCAAGCGCGGCTCCGTGCCGTCCAGCTGCGGCGGGTCCAAGTATCCGTTCTACTGCGAGGTCGTCCGGGAAGAAATCCTGAGCAACCCGGCCTTCGGCAAGACGCCCGACGCCCGGCAGGAGCGCTTCTACGTAGGCGGGCTGAGGCTGACAACGGCGCTGAACCGGAAGGCTGCCGACGCAGCCCAAAAGGCAGTCGAGCGGGCGCTCGGCAACGACAACCGCGCAGCCCTGGGAACCGCCATCGTGCAGCCGGGCACCGGTCATGTGGTCGCCATCGCGCAGAACCGGGTTTGGGGCAAGGGGGACGGCAAGACCCAGGTTGTCTACGCCAAGCACGCCTTCCAGGTCGGTTCGGCCATGAAGCCGATCGTGCTCGCCGCCGCCCTCCAGCAGGGCATCCCCACGTCCCAAAAGTTCCGGGCCGACGGGCCCTACCGCTCGCGCAGCCTGGACAATCCGCGGGGCGGGTACATCAACTACGACAACGAGGACTACGGCGTCATCAATGCGTACCAGGCTATCCGCGCCTCGGTGAACATCTACTTCATCCGCCTCGTGGAGCGCGTCGGCGTCGTCAATGCCGCCAAGATGGCCAACACCCTGGGCATCACCTCTATCGACCCCGAGAAGCTGGGCGGCAGGGAAGGCTCCATCGCCCTCGGTGCCTACGAAGTCACCCCGCTGGAAATGGCCAACGCCTACGCCGCCTTCATGAGTGACGGCACGGTGTGCAACCCGGTCACGGTCATCAAGGCAGTCCGGACCGACACCGATGAAGAGCTGCCGGTGCCGGACCCCGGCTGCCGCGACGCCATCGATCCCAAGGTCGCGGACACCGTCGCGGACGTGCTCAAGGAGCCCTTCAACCCGAGGGGCACCCTGGGACCGCGCATTGAACTCGAGGGCAACCGGGAAGCCGGCGCCAAGACCGGAACGACGAACGACTTCGCAGCCAACTGGATTGTGGGCGGAACTCCCCAGCTCATGACCGCCGTCTGGCTTGGTGATCCCCGCGGCGGGGCGGAGTACCCGCTCACCCGTCTCACGGCCTACGGCAACACGTACACCGACCTGACCGGCTCCGAAGTCGCCGCCCCGGTCTGGAAGGAAACAATGGAAGGCGCGCTCAAGGGCGAAAAGAAAGTCCCGCTGCCCGAGGCCCACCGCTCGATGACCAAATGAACCCTGTGGCAGGCCTCCGCGGTCAGTGCTCCCTTGGCCGCGAGGCTATCCTGCCGAGCCGATCGCGCAGCTCCGGAAAACCAACCGACACCGTCACCCACAGTGCCTGCTCATCGACGCGGTCATAATGGTGCACGATAAAGTCCCTGTTCCTGGCCGCCTGCCGCCAGAGCGGCTCGGAAAGGTCACGGAATCCGCGGTAACGAGCCTCTTGCACAGGCCTCCGACACGGTTGCACAAAGCCTCAAAGGCCAGACGAAGCGCCGGATCGGAGTCGAACGCTTCGCGGCCCCGGTTCACGAGCTCGGCCGCCAGATCCAGGTTGACCGCCAGGTCTGCCAGCCATCGTTGCGTGCGATTGGGAAGGTCTGTCACAGTGGCACAGCTTCGGCCAGGATCGTCGCGTCGCGGCGGGGATCGAGCCCACGGCGGGAGATGACATCCACCGGGCGGGCGACCAGCTGCTCCATATCCTCGGCGAACTGCGCCAAATCGAACAGACTCGCGGCATCCTGCGGATCGACCACTAGATCCAGGTCGCTGTCCGGCTTTTCTTCTCCGCGGGCGGCCGACCCGAAGACTGCGACAGCCTCAATTCGGTTGAGTGTGGCCAGGCGGGAAATCAACCGGCGCCGCTGTCTGAGGAGTTCGAGCAACGGCATCGATTCACCGACCCGGTCCGCGTCCATGCTGCGGTAGAGGCGGATCGGCACAATCGCGGCATCAGCTTTTCGATGGGATCCAACCAGTACGGGGCGCGCACCCGGGACGGTTCGGAAGTGCCGCAACGTTGCCGGCAAGGCGGCGCGAGCCTCAGCTACGGTCAGGACGTCAACGTCCGGCTGAACATTCAGTTGGCCTGCAGCAGCCTTCAGCTCATCGAGCATAATGCCAGCCTAGTTTCGGCAGTGGAGGATGAACATAAATCTGTACATCCTTTAATGCGCGGCGCATTGTCGCGAACTTGTCGGAGAGGCTCCAGCCGCAGCTGAGCAACATCGCCTCCTGCATCACCCGCGAGCTCGACCCTCGGACCCTAAGGCAGGACTCGGATCACCGCGTCCGATGCATC
The DNA here is from genome assembly GCF_059092685.1 of Arthrobacter sp. Y3221048. Taxonomy (NCBI): domain Bacteria; kingdom Bacillati; phylum Actinomycetota; class Actinomycetes; order Micrococcales; family Micrococcaceae; genus Arthrobacter; species Arthrobacter sp. Y3221048. The sequence continues at coordinate 279,017 of NZ_JBNHHX010000001.1, forward strand.
TGCAGCCCCTCAAGCAGCGTATTGATGCCGAAGAGGAACGCTTCGCCGTTAGTGTCGGAATCAGGGCCCGGTTCCAGCAGGCCGGATCGGGCAAGCTCGGCCCGGGTCTGCTCCTCCGCCACCGCGCCGAGGATGTAGTGCGTCAGGCTCTTCGCCCCCCAGCGCGCGTGCAGCTCGCTCAGTCCACTCTCAGCCAAGAGCGCGGTCATCCCATACAGCGGGGTGAGGGACTCCGGCGCCAGCGCCTGCGCGAGGGAAACGACGTCCGAGCCGTCGCGCACGGCAAGCAGCGCCGCGCGCAGATCCTGCGCGGACCGCCGCACGGCGCCCTCCGGGTCGCCGCCGGCGTCACCCACTTCTACTGGCTCCAGGATTCGCTCGGCCAACACCACCAGCAGTTCCTGCTTGTTCTTAATATGCCAATACAGCGCTCCGGGCTGCACGCCGAGATCGCGCGCAAGCCTGCGCATCGAGAGATCGGCCAGACCGTACGAGCGCAAAATTTCCAAGGCCGTATCGACAATCTTCTGGCGCGTCAGGGCCACGTCGGCCTCCGTCCTCTCCGTCTCCAGCCGATGTCACGTTATCGCGTCCATCATGCACCATCCTTGACAACCACTCCGGCCGCATCCACTATTGAACGGTGTTCAATTCCTTCCAAGATCTGGCCGACCGGCAGCTGGCCGGCGGCACCCTGACGCGCGACGATGCGCGTGCCATCCTCGCTTCCGACGATTCACAGCTGCTGCAGCTGACGGCGGCGGCAGCGACGCTGAGGCGGGCCCACTTCGGCAATACCGTCAAGGTGAACTACCTGGTGAACCTCAAGTCGGGCCTCTGCCCGGAGGACTGCACCTACTGCTCGCAGCGCCTGGGTTCGGCCGCCGAAATCCTCAAGTACACCTGGCTCAAACCGGAAGAGGCCGCCGAACAGGCCGCCAGCGGCATCCGCGCCGGCGCCTCCCGGGTCTGCCTCGTGGCCAGCGGCAAGGGCCCAACGGACCGGGACGTGGATCGAGTGGCCAACATGGTCGCCGGACTCAAGGACGAGCATCCGCAGGTGGAGGTCTGCGCCTGCCTGGGCATCCTCAAGGACGGGCAGGCAGACAAGCTCAAGGCCGCCGGAGTGGACGCCTACAACCACAACCTGAACACCAGCGAATCCAACTACGCCGACATCTGCACCACCCACGAATACGCGGACCGCGTTCGCACGGTCAACCATGCCAAGGACGCCGGCCTCTCCCCCTGCTCCGGCCTGATCGTGGGAATGGGCGAGAGCAACGAAGAGCTGATCGACGCGGTCTTCGCCCTGCGCGAACTGGAGACCGACTCGATCCCGGTTAACTTCCTGATGCCCTTCGAGGGCACCCCCCTGGAGGGCACCTGGCTGCTCACCCCTGCACACTGCCTGCGGATCCTGGCGCTGGTGCGCTTCGCCTGCCCTCCCACCGAACTGCGGATGGCCGGCGGCCGCGAGATGCACCTGCGCTCGCTACAGCCGCTGGCCCTGCACGTGGCCAACTCGCTCTTCCTCGGCGACTACCTGACCAGCGAGGGCCAGGCCGCGAAGGCGGACCTGGAGATGATTGCCGACGCCGGCTTCACTGTTCTGGCTCCCGCCGGCCCGGTGCCCGCTGCGGCCGCTGACGACGACGGCGCACCGACAGAGATTTCCATCCGGCGCCGCGGCGCGGGGACGGAGCTTGCCCCCAATGCCTGAGGCAGCGCTGTCCGGCGCTGCGCTGCTTGCGCGTGACCGCGGCCTGCTCTGGCACCCGTACGCCCCGCTGGACGGCCCCACGCCTTACGCGGTTGCCGCCGCGGACGGCGTGCGGCTGCAGTTGGAAGCCGCGGACGGGGCGCGCTTCGAGGCGGTCGATGCCATGAGCTCTTGGTGGTCCGCCATCCACGGCTACCGGCATCCGGCCCTCGACGACGCAGTACGCCGCCAAGTGGAGCGGTTCAGCCACGTGATGTTCGGCGGCCTCACGCACGAGCCTGCCGTCCGGCTGGCCGAGCAGCTGGCGGAGCTGGCCCCCGAACCGCTGCGGCACGTGTTCTTCGCGGACTCCGGTTCGGTCTCGGTGGAGGTCGCGCTGAAGCTGGCCATCCAGTACCAGGCCGCAGCCGGGCGGCAGGGCCGGCACGCGTTCCTGGCCCTGCGCGGCGGCTACCACGGGGACACCTTCGGTGCGATGAGCGTGTGCGATCCGGTGGACGGCATGCACTCGGCCTTCCCATCCCTGCCGGTCCAGCATTTCCTGCCCCGGCCGCCGGCCGCGCGGCTGGACGGCGGCGGTCTGGTCTCCGACGGCGCAGCGGTTGCCGCCTGGACCGCGGAATTGGAGGCCGCCGTCGCCCGGCACGGGCACGAGCTGGCCGGGATCATTGTGGAACCGGTACTGCAGGGCGCCGGCGGAATGTACGCCTACGCGCCCGAATGCCTGCAGGCCCTGCGCCGGGTGGCCGACGCGCACGGGCTACTGCTCGTCTTCGACGAAATCGCCACCGGCTTCGGCCGCACCGGCAAGCTCTTCGCCGGCGAATGGGCAGGGGTGGTCCCGGACGTCATGTGCGTGGGCAAGGCCCTGACCGGCGGCTACCTGACCCTGGCCGCGGTGCTGTGCTCCACGACCGTCGCGGAAGTCATCACCGCCTCCGAATTCCGGGCCCTACTGCACGGGCCCACCTTTATGGCCAACCCGCTGGCATGCGCGGTCGCCTCGGCCTCGCTTCAACTGCTGGAAAGCGCCGGTTGGCAGGAGCAGGTGCGAGGCGTCGAAGCCGGCCTGCGCGCTTCCCTGGCCCCCGCATCCGGACTCGGATCCGTCCGGGACGTGCGGGTGCTCGGCGCCGTCGGCGTCGTCGAACTCCACGACGCGGTGGACATCCCGGCCGTGACCCGCGCGGCCCTGGCGCACGGAGTCTGGGTGCGCCCGTTCCGCAACCTCGTCTACACCATGCCGCCATATATCTGCACGCCGGCTGACGTGGCGGCGATCGGCGCCGGCATTAGTGCCGCCGTTAAAGAGGTGCACGGCTGATGAGTTCCATGCAGGACTGGCTCGCAGCCCAGGCGGGAGTGCGCGCCCGGCGCGGCATCACACGGCACACGGTACCGCGGAGCGGCGACGTGCTGGACCTGGCCTCCAATGATTATCTGGGCCTGGCCGCTGACCCCCGGTTGCAGGCCGCCGCCATCGCCGCCGTGGAACGTTACGGCACCGGCGCCCGCGCTTCCCGCGTGGTCACCGGCACGCACGCTGTGCACGAGGAACTCGAGGCCGAACTGTGCGCGCTCACCGGCCGCCCCGCGGCGCTGGCCTTCTCCAGCGGCTACGCCGCGAACCTGGGCATCCTCACCGCTCTCGGCGGCCCGGGAACCCTGCTTCTGACCGACGAGCACATCCACGCCTCGCTGATCGACGCCGCCCGGCTCTCCCGCTCCCCGGTCGAGGTCTTCCCGCACGACGACCTGGATGCCTTGGAGCAGCGGCTGGCCGCGCGCAGCCAGCCGCGCGCCGTCGTCGTGATCGAATCGATCTACTCGGTGCTCGGGGACGCCGCCGACGTGTCCGCCGCTGCGCAACTGTGCGCCGACCACGACGCGCTGCTGGTGGTGGACGAGGCGCACGGGATCGGCGTAGCCGGCCACGGCCGCGGCGCCGTGTACGCCGCGGGACTGGCCGGAGCGGAGCATGTGGCGGTTACCGCCACGCTGTCCAAGGCCCTGGGCAGCCAGGGCGGGGCGGTACTCGGCTCCCCCGCTCTGCGCGAGCATCTGGTCAACACCGCGCGGAGCTTCATTTTCGACACCGGGCTGGCCCCGGCCGCGGCCGCTGCCGCCGCGCAGGCCTGCCGCATCATTGCCGACGAGCCGGAGCGCGTGGCTGCCGTCGGACACAACGCGGCGCTGATCGCCGCCGGTCTGGGCATCGAGCAGGCTGATGGCGCGGTGCAGTCCGTGCCCGCCGGCTCACCGCGGTGCGCCGCGGAACTGGCCGCCAGGCTGGAGGACGCCGGCGTGCTGGTCGGCTGCTTCCGTCCGCCGAGTGTGCCGGACGGGATCTCGCGGCTGAGGCTGACCGCCCGCGCGGACCTGGCCCCGGAGCAGTTGCGGAACGTCACCGACCTTATTAATACGCTGCTATCACACATGGAGGTGCCCGCGTGAGCGAGGGCACGAGCTATCAGGTCATCAGGGACCCCGAGCAGGTCCGCCAGGTGCTGCGCCGAGTGGATGATTTCCTGCCCACCAACGCCTTGACCTCGGTGGTGCCGCTGAGCCCGGCGGCACTGCGGATCCTGAGCCGCAGCCGGTTCGCCCTGCCGCCGGTGCTGGCCTCGGCCACCGGGGAGCTGCACCGGACGGTGCGTTCGGTGGTAGCAGGGTTCTTCACCCCCGCCAAGGTCGCCGCCATCGGCCCGCGGGTGCGCGAACTAACGCGCAAACATGCCGAAGCTGCCGCCGCGGAGATCGCGCACGGCCCGGTGGACCTTGCCCGGGCTGTTGGCGCCCACATCCCGCCGGTGATCATGCAGGAACTGACCGGCTTCCAACTGCCGGACCCGGAAGTGCTCAAGCGCTGGAGCCGGGATTCACTGGAACTTTTCTGGGGCTGGCCGGATCCGCAGCGCCAGGTGGAACTGGCCGAAACCGCCGCCGAGTTCTACACCTGGCTGCGGGCCGAGGTCATCGCCAGCCACGGGCGCGACAACCTCTTCGGCGCACTGCACGCGGCCGGGCTCCGGACCGCCGAGGTCTGCTCGCTGGGCTACTTCCTGCTCATCGCCGGGCAGGAAACCACCGCGCTGCTGATCGGCACAGCCTTGTACCGGGCGCTGCAGGATCCCGCTTGCTGGCAATCGCTGGCCTCCGGCGGCACTGGATCAACGCTGGTGCGCAGGGTGCTGGCCGAGGAACCGTCCGTGCACACCTGGCGCCGGGCCGTCCCGCGCGATACCGTCTTGGACGGCACGGCGCTGCCCGCCGGATCCGAAATCCTGCTGGAACTGGCCGGCCACCACCCGCCCGATGCTGGCCCCACGGCCTACTCGCTGTCCTTCGGCTACGGGCTGCACCGCTGTCTGGGGGCGAGGCTGGCCGAACTCGAAACCGTCCTGGCCCTGGAGGAAACTGCCCGTGCCCTGCCTGATATACGGCTGATTGGGCCGGAACCGGACTGGTTGCGGCTGTTGTCCTTCCAGGCGCCCCTGTCCGTCACGGTGGAAGCCGCGTCACCGGAAAGGAACAACCGGTGAGGCACCCTGACGCGGGCCTGCCCGCCCTGCCCCGGATCCTGTTCGTGACCGGCACGGATACCGGCGTGGGCAAAACGATGACGACGGCGGCGCTTGCGGCGGCGCTGTCGGCGGGTTCCCGCGCGGCTGCCTCGCTCAGCGGCCGCCCCTCGGTCGCGGTCTATAAACCCGTCCAAACGGGCGTTCTGGAGGAGGAGGCCGGGGACATCGAGGAAGTCCGCCGGCTGGCCGGGATCGACCACGTCTTGGAAGGTGCCCGGCTCCGGTTACCGATGGCGCCGGTTGCCGCAGCCGCCCGGGAGGGCGCTTCCCTCCCAAGACGTGTGAAGCACACCGAGACCATCCGGAGGCTAGCCGAGGATTTCGATCACGTGCTGGTGGAGGGGGCCGGCGGACTGCTCGTCGAACTAGAGCCGGGTTTTTGCCTCGCGGATCTGGCTGCTGGCTTCATCGACGGGACAACGACGGCCGGCGCCGGCGACAGCCAGCGAACGGCGGGCATCGTCGTCGTGTGCCGCAGCGGGCTCGGGACGTTGAACCACACCCTGCTGACCCTCGAGGCACTGCAGCGCCGGTCGCTTCCCGTCGCGGGGCTGGTGATCGGTGCCTGGCCTCAGGAGCCCACCGACATTGAGTTGGACAACCAGCGGTACCTGAGCGATCTTCCCGTCCCGTTCCTGGGGATGGTCCCTGCGGGAGCCTCAGCGCTGCATCCGCAAGAATTCCGCGCCCTGACTCCCGGATGGTTCGGCGGACCGGACTTGGCCTAAACATCTCCACCCGGCGGTGCGCTGCGGCGGAGTGCTCGGCGTTGCGGTCCAGCACGGCCAGCAGGTGCTCGGCCAGTTCCAGCGTGGGGCCGCGTCAGGAGTACTGGATCTGCGCCACCCGCGCCGGCAGGTTGTCCGCCGTCGCCTGCGCGGAGCCTAGGATCGCGTCCGAGCGGCTTCAGGCATCGAAGCTGCACCCCAGACGTACAACTGCGGGTTCCGTTGCTCTTGTAGTCGCCGGTGCTGCAGGTTCGGAGCGATAAGCTCGCGCGTCAGACAGCTATTTGGGCCGGGCGGCGAGGGCTTCGGCGAGCGCGCTGGCAGAGGCTTTGCTGCTGTCGATGCGCCAGTCGGTTTCCTTGTTGTAGTGGAACCAGACCAAGGCCGTGATGTCGGGCTGCTGGGACAGGTAGTAGACAAGGTCCTTGTTCCAGGCTGCCTTGGAGCCGCCCTCTTCCGCGGAGGCTGTTTCGGCGATGAGGATGGGCTTGCCCGGGGCCAGCGACCGGAGCTGTCCGAGGCCGTCGGCGAAAAGCGCCCACGGCGGGGTCCAGGTGCTCCACGCTGCGGAGGTTCCCCAGTTGTACCCGTCGAGGGCAACCGCGTCCACGTAGCCCGCGCCGGGGTAAAGCCCGTCCAGAAGCGTTGATCCGGCGTAGGGGACGTTCGGGTTCCACACCCAGGTGATGTTCTGGGCGCCGGTGGAAGAGACGACGTCGTGAACGTGCCGCCAAGCGGCGGCATAGTCCCCGGCCGCGTTGCCGTTGATTCCTTCGGACCAGGGGTACCAGTTGCCGTTCATCTCATGGCCGAAGCGCAGCATCACAGGATGGCCCCACCGGGCCAGAGCCGTGCCCCACTCGCGGAGGTAGGGGTCGAAGTCTCCGGCGGTGATCCGGTCCAGGGAGTAGGCGGGCTGTCCGGTGCCGCCGCCCCAGGTCCATGGCTCCCAGGTGAGCAAGGTGACCGCACCGCGGGTGCGGACCGCTTCCAGTTCTGCGATGGGCGGGGCTTGGTTGAAGTCCTTGTAGGAGAGGATGATCGACGGAGCTTCGCCGACCAGGGCGGCGGCCGCGTCGAGTTCGGCGGAGGCCAGCGGTCCGCCCGGCGTTCCCAGGCCGAAGCGAAGCGGCGCCTTGCTGATCGATGGCGCGGTGGGGGCGGGAGACTGCTGGGGCTGTGTTGGTTCCTCCTGCGTCACCGAGGGGCTGCTGTAGGTGAGCGTGAAGGGAGCCGATGCGCGGGTGGCGCCGGCTTTAGCCTCGATGGAGACAGTTGCCTGCTCGGCCGGAGGTATCACCAACGCCGTTTGGAAGTATCCGGAGGCACTGGTGACGAACTTGACCGGTTCAGTTCCGCCGGTCACAGTTCCGGAAGACTTCTTGGGGAAGCCCGTGCCGGTAACTGTCACCGAAGTTCCTGCCGGACCCGACGAGGAGCTAAGCGTTATCGCGGCCGTGGCTGCCTGCGCCGGGGCAACCCCGCCTGACATCAGCGCGAGTGCGACCAGGACCGGAACCATCAAAACGTTTAACGCCAGACGCATGGGAGGACTCTCTAGTGGAAGAAGGCGAGACAGGGAAGAGCAGTGGCGGAACTATCAACGGCACGTGCGGCGCAACACTATCCGAACCGATCGAGGCGGATCAAATGCACCGCGAGGTACATAAGTCGACACCATTCCAGCCCCGGAATTTAGGGCCCACGGTCGTCCTATTCCCGCCGGAGCGCGACGACGGTGATGTCGTCGTCGTGTCCCTTCATGCCGGCGTAGGCAACGGCCCGGTCAACCAGCTCCTGCGGTGGCAAGGCTACGATCCCGGCGGCAACCGCCTGCTCGAGCGTTTCTTCCAAGGTGGCGAAGAAATCGAGGAAACCGTCTGACACCACCACCAAGGTCTCCCCAGGTTCCAGAACCGTGCTGTGGACCTCCCACTGCTGGCCGGGCAGCGCTCCCAGGGGAGGCCCGGAACGGTGCAGCCGGCGGTATCCGCCGGCGCTGAAGACGAAAGCCAGACCGTGTCCGGCATCTACATAGTCAATCCGCCCAGTGGACGGTTCAAGGCGGGCCGAGAAGACAGTGCCGAAGGAGTCGGCGTCGGAAAGCAACTGTTCCGATGCGACCGCCGCCCGATGGAATGCCTGACCCTGGTCGCTGAACCGTGCAGCTCCCACCAAGGTGGCCCGAAGCGACGCCGCAATGAGCGCGGCGGGGATCCCCTTGCCCATCACATCCACCACGTGCAACTGGAGCTTACCGTCGGGCAAGGCGTGCCAGTAAAAGAAGTCCCCGCTCAACCCTCTCGACGGCACACACCGGCCAGCCAGCTGGTAGCCGGGAAGATCCGGGACGGTACGGGGCAAAAGTACGCGCTGCACCTCGGCCGCGTGGTCCAGCTCCCGCTGCAACTCCAGCTCCTGCTCGACCCAACGCCCCATTTCGGCCAGCACCTGGGCTTCTTTGTCGCTGAGCTGCCGTGGTTTCGTGTCCAGGATGCACAGCGAGCCGACAGGTTCGCCGCCCGACGCCCTCAGTGGCTGCCCTGCATAGAAGCGGATATTAGGATCCGAGGTAACGAACGGGTAGTCACTGAACCGCTCGTCGACCGACGCGTCGGGCACAACCAGGACGTCGCCTTTCCGGACGGTATACCAGCAGATCGCTTCATCGAGCGGCGTGTTTTCCAAGCCCGGTAAACCGGCTTCCGCTTTGGTCCACTGCCGGTCCAGATCAATGAAGTTCAGGGCCACCATCGGCACATCAAAGACGGCCCGTGCTGCACGGACAATCCGGTCAAAGCGCTCCTCTCGAGGGGTATCGAGAATATCCAGGGCGTGGAGAGCGTCGGCGCGGGCAGCGTCGGTCACGGGGATTGAGCTTGTCGGCATGCCCCACATCCTAGTCATGGCACCCTGCCCTCTGAGGATCAGCTACCTCTTTAATCCCTACGTCTGCCCCACCAGGTGTCACACACCGTGCAAAGGCACGGGAATAGCCGTGCCAGCGCCCTAGGCCACAGAGCCGGGCAGAAAAGTCGCGTAAATCATCACGACGGCGATGCCCGCCTTCGTTTGCACGGCCATTTCCGGGCACGGCTTGTCCCAGCAAAAGCGCAGCTTTTGGAAAGCAGCGACAGTCTTTCAGCAGATTAGCCGCAAGGTTGGCTTTTGCGTCGAGTGCGCTCGTTACTTTCGAAAGGTGGCTGGCGCTGGGCCAGCTATCTCATCCGAATACGGAGTAAGAATGACTGCAATTCGCAAGATCGCCGCTGGCTTCCTCGCCGCCGGCCTCCTGGTTGGTGGAAGTGCCACCGCCGCATCCGCCGCTGACCTTGTGCCCGTCACCACCGCGCCGGTTGCCACTGAGTCAGCCCCCCTCACCAACGCCGACGTCGCAGCAGCAAAGGCTGCCTTCAAGGACGCGCAAATCGGAGCCCAGACTGCTGAGAAGCAGACCCGTGCCACCGCTGCCGCCGAGCTGAAGTCGCTGTCCAAGAAGGCGAAGCTCGCCAAGGGCAAGGCTGTGAAGGCTGCGCAACTGGAGGTCAAGAACCTGCGTGCAGCCCAGGCCGCTGCGCTGAAGAAACTACGCGCCGAGAACCGAGTGATCGTCGGCGAGGCCCGCGCCGCCTACCAGGCCATCGCTGCCGCCTACGAGGCGCAGCTGGTTGCCGCGCAGCCGGTTATCGAAGCACCCGTCGTTGAAGAGCCGGTTGTCGAAGCACCCGTTGCTGAGCAGCCAGCCGCCTAACGTCGCATCGCGCAAGCTCCAGGAATGCGAAAGGCGCCCGGCCCTGCTGATGCAGGCCGGGCGCCGTTGCGTGTTCAGCGTGCCTGACTACCGGGCCGCCGGGGCGAGGGACGGGGCCGCGGCGATCGGGGTCTCCGGTTGCCGGCCCTGCAGGCAGGCGATGATGTTCCGGGCCGGCAGCGCCACGTATTCGCGCAGCGACACGTTGCTGCGGTACGCCGCGTGGGGTGTGACGATCGCCGACGGATGGACCACCAGCGGATGGTCGGCCGGGGCCGGTTCCTGCGAGAGCACGTCCAGCATGGCCCCGGCGATGTGGCCGGAGTCCAGGGCGGCGCAGAGCGCCTGTTCGTCGACGAGCGCGCCGCGGGACACGTTCACCACATAGCTGCCCGCCGGCAGGACGGCGAGGTTCCTGGCGTCGAGCAGGTTCCGGGTTTCTTCGGTGAGCGGAGTGTGCAGGCTGACCACGTTCGACGCCGCCAGGACCTCGGCGAGCTCGCCCCGGCGCACATCGGCCGGCCAGGCCTCGTCGGGCACGAACGGGTCGTAGGCGATGACGGACCCGAAGACCGGGGCCGCCAGGCCCGCCAGGTACTGGGCGATGCGCCCGAACCCGACCAGTCCCAGGGTCCGCTCGCTGATCCGCGGCGGGACCGGGATCCCCTCCCCCGTCCAGTCTCCGCGTCGGGTGGCAGCCTGGGAGCGCGGGAGCTCGCGGATGAGCGAGAGCATGCCGGCGAAGGCATGCGTGGCTACATCGCGGGTGGCCACCGAGGGCACGTTGCAGACCGTGATGTTCCGGGCGGCCGCCGCCTCCAGGTCAACCATGTCGAAGCCCGCCGACATGGTGGCCACGGCCTTCAGGTTCGGCATGGCGGCGATCATCTCGGCGTCCAGGGTGGCGTAGCCGAGGATGATCCCCTCGCACCCCGCCGCTGCGTCGAGAATGGCGCCGCGGTCCCGGGTGTTGAGGTATTGCGCCTCGACGCCGGCCTCGGCCAGCAACTCCAGGGCAACGGAGTAGTCGAGGTCCTCGGCGTCGGTGATAACGACGCGCGGGTTACCCGTCATGCCTGGCCATCCTGCGCGAACAGCTGCGTGGGGACGTGGATGAGCTGGACTCCGCCGTCGGCCAGGGCCTGGCGGATGGCCGGGGCCAGCTCGGCGGCGTCGTGGATCCGCTGACCGGTGCCGCCGAAGGCGGTCGCCAGGGCGGCCCAGTCGGGCTGCACGAGCTCCACGCCCACGGGCTCGATGCCGCGGTCCAGCTCGTTCTGGCGGATCTCGCCGTAGCCGCCGTTGTCGGCGCACACCACTACAAGGTCCAGGCGCTGTTCGACAGCGGTGACGAGCTCCTGTACCGCGAACATCAGCGCGCCGTCACCCACCACACAGACCACCGGTCGGTCCGGCGCGCCGATGCGGGCGCCGATCGACGCCGGCAGCCCGTAGCCGAGCGTGGCGTAGGCCGGGGTGTAGAGCAGCGAATGCGGCCGGTCTTGCGGCACGAAGCTGGCCGTGCCCAGGTACGTGGCCTGGGAGGAATCGCCGCCGATAATCGTCGACGGCGGCACGGCGGCCGCCACCTGTTCGGCGAGAGCCGCGAACTCCGGGGACAGCTCACGGGCGGCGTCGCGCAGCACCGGGCGCAGCCGCGCCGCGCGGTCGGCGCCGCTCTCCGCCCGCGGCGGGACACCGCCGCCGTTGTTTTCCTGCAGTGCGGCGAGCAGCTGGGGCACGACGGCGGCGCTGTCACCGACCAGCGGAACGTCGGCGGCGATGTTCTTGGCCATTTGCCCGGCCAGGATGTCCACGCGGATCACCGTGCCTCGCGGCTGCAGCTGGTTGAACCAGAGCTCGGCCTCGCCCACCTTGGAGCCGATGACCAGAAGCACGTCGGCCTCCTCGCAGAGCTGCTGGGCGGGATCGAGGCGGATGTCGGAGCCCAGCGCCAGCGGATGCGATTCGGGGATGGCACCCTTGCCGTTGAGCGTGGTGATCACCGGGGCGTCCAGCGCTTCGGCCAGCTGCAGCAGGTTGCTGCCCGCACGCAGCGAACCGCCGCCGGCCAGCAGCACCGGCCGGCGCGACTCGGCGAGCAGCTGGGCGGCATGCCGGATGGCCTGGGCGGACGCTCCCGCCGGCTCACGCCGGGGCGAAGCCTGCAGCAGATCCGCCGGAGCGTCGCTCGGTCCCTCGAGCACGTTGAGCGGTACCTCGATGTGCACCGGCCGCGGGCGCCCGTAGCGGAAGAGTTCGAAGGCGTCGTGGATGCCTTGGACCGCCTCGGTGGCGGAGGTGACGCGGCGCGACCACTCGACGATCGCGCCGACGGCGGCCGTGGCGTCCTTCGTCTCGTGCAGCGAGCCGATGTCCGCGAACTCTTCGCCCTCGGGCACGCCCGGCGACAGGATGATCAGCGGCCGGGACTCGCAGTAGGCGGTGCCCGCGGCGGAGAGCGCATTGAGCAGGCCGGGCCCCGACGTCGTAATGACGACGCCGGGCAGGCCGGTCTGCTGTGCCCAGCCGTCGGCGGCGTAGCCGGCGCCCTGTTCGTGCCGGGTGGTCACCGGGCGGATGCCCAGCGCCGCCAGGTGCCGGTAGAACTCCAGGTTGTGCGTGCCGGGGATGCCGAAGATGGTGTCGATGCCGTAGTTCCGCAGGACCGTCATGACGGCCAGGCCGGTGTTATCGGCGACGACTCCCTCGGGCAGCGTGACGGTGGGGGTGGCCGTCGGGTTGTGCTCAGACATGCTGGACCTCTTCCGTGCGGAGTACAGGGCGGTCGGCCGCGAAGCGCTGGATGCCGTCCACCCAGGTTTCCAGGACCTGGATATCGGAGATCTCGGCGGCGTCGACGGCCAGCGGGTCGCCGGCGAGGACCACGAAGTCGGCCCGCTTGCCCGCGGTCAGCGAGCCGAGGTCGTCCTCGCGGCCCAGTGTATAGGCGGCGTTGATGGTATGCGCCGCCAGCGCCTGGCGCGCCGTGATGAGCAGCGAGTCCGAACCGAGACGGACGCCGGAGCGGGTGATGCGGTTGGTGGCGGCCTGGATGGCTTCCAGCGGCTTGGGCTCGGCCACGGGGGCGTCGGAGCTGATGGTCACCGGCACGCCGGCCGCCACGAATTCGCCCAACGGGTTGAAGCGCTCGCCCGGGGTGCCGACCGCTTCCTTCACGCCCTCGCCCCAGTTGTAGTAGTGCTGCGGCTGGTTCACCGGGTGGATGCCCGCGGCGGCCATCCGGTCGATCTGCTCCAGCGTGGGCAGTCCGCAGTGCTCGATCCGGTGCCGGGCATCGGTGTCGGGACGTTCCGCCTGCGCGGCCTCGATGGCGGAGATGACCATCTCCAGGGCCGTCGGGGACTGCGCGTGGGTGGCGGTCTGCAGGCCCAGCCGGTGCGCCTTGGAAATCAGGGCCGCGTAGTCGGCCGGGTCGTGGTAGAGCTGCCCGGTGCGGCAGGGGTCCCCCACGTAGCCGTCCGGGAAGTACGCGGTCCAGCCGCCCAGGGTGCCGTCGGCGTAGAACTTGAAGCCGGCGAAGCTGAGCCGCGCGTTGCCGAACTGGCCGTGCAGGCCCATCTCCGCCGCCTCGTCCAGCAGGTGCGAGAGCAGGTACATGCTGACCCTGAACTTGAGCTGGTTTTCCTCCGCCATGCGCAGGTACATGTCGAACTCGCGGCGGGACACCTGGGCGTCGCCGATCGTGGTGACGCCGCCGGCCAGGAAGTTCTCCTGGGCGATCTGCAGCTGGCGCAGGTGCTCCTCGGGGGCGTCGGCCAGGTGGAAGTTCGGGCCGTGGTGGCCGATCTTCACGCCCTCGAGCCCGGTCAGGATGTTGCAGGCGGCGTCGGAGAGCTCGCCGGTCAGCTCACCCGAAGCGTCGCGGAAGAATTCGCCGCCGGCCGGGTTGGGGGTGTCCTTGGTGACGCCGTGCAGTTCAAAGGTGTAGGAGTTCACCACGCCGCCGTGGCCGGAGGCGTTCATGAGGTAGACCTCGCGGTCGGTGGCGACCTCGTCGAGCTCCTGCCGGGTGGGGTGGCGGCCCTCCACCAGGTTGGTGTGCTCGTAGCCGAAGCCGCGCACGGGCAGGCCGTTGGGGGTCTCGGCCGCCCGTTCCTTCAGCAGCGCGACGATCTCGGGGATGCTGCCGGCGCGTTCCGGCCCGCAGTCCACCCAGGTCTTCAGCTGCCCGTACATCAGCGGGTGCGCGTGCGCGTCGATGAAGCCCGGCACAATCGTTGCCCCGCCGGCGTTGTGTTCCTTCGGGTCCGGCAGGCCGAGGTTGACGGCGGCGGCGCGGCACTGTGCCTCGGTGCCCACGGCGAGCAGGCGGCCGTCGTGCACCAGCATGGCCTCCGCCGTCGGGCGCTCTTCATCCATGGTGTGGATGGTTGCGGCCGTGATCAGCTGTGGGATGAAGCTGGTCGCGGGAGCGTCGAATGTCTTGAGTTTCCTCACCGGAAGGCCTCCAGGTTGGTGTTGCTGTTGTTGGTGCGTGCGGCGTCGTCGGCCAAGTCGGCGTCGTCGTATTCGTCCTCGTCGCGGTGCTGGGGAGCGATCGCCAGGCAGATGATGCTCAGCACGCCCATGGCGCCGAACATGATCAGGACGGGCCAGATGCTGCCGGTGCTGCTGTACAGGAAGGTGGCGGTCAGCGGCGAGAGGGCCGCCCAGATGGCGTTGGCCATCCCGTAGGCCAGCGAGATGCTGGTGTAGCGGGCCTGTGCCCGGAACAGCTGGGAGAGGATGGTCGCGGTCGGCGCGTAGGTGGCGGTCATGACCAGGCGCATCGCGGCGAAGGCCAGGAAGATCAGCCATTCGGGCCCGGTGGACATCAGCAGGAACTGCGGGACGATGAGCACGATCGAGCCCACCAGGCCGACGAACATGACCCGCTTGCGGCCCCACCGATCACCCAGCCAGGCGACGCCCAGGGTGCAGATGAGCTCGACCAGGGCGGCCACGGACAGCGCGTTGAGGATCATGGTTTCGCTCAGGCCCACCGACGGGTCGGTGCCGTACGCGGTGGCGAAGGTGGTGGCCAGGTAGTAGCCGCCGGTGGAGATGGGCAGCAGGCCGATGCCGATGAGGATGGGCTTCCAGTTGGTGACCAGCGCGTGCTTCAGCGGCAGGGTCTGGACCTTGCCTTCGACCTTCTCCTCGAACACCGGGGATTCCTCCACCCGGTAGCGGACCCAGAAGCCCACGCCGATCAGCACCACGGAGAGCAGGAACGGGATGCGCCAGCCGCCGTCCACCAGGAACGTGTCGCTGATCCCGGACAGGTAGGCGAAAATCAGGGTGGCGCCCAGCGCACCGGCCGGGTTGCCCAGCTGCGCGAAGCCGCCGTAGAAGGTCTTGTGCTTCTCCGGCGCGTGCTCCACCGCCATCAGCACGGCGCCGCCCCACTCGCCGCCCACGGCCAGGCCCTGCAGCGCGCGCAGCACCACCAGCATGACGGCGGCCCAGGAGCCGATGTTCTCGTGCGTGGGCAGCAGGCCCACAAACACGGTGGACAGGCCCATGATCAGCAGCGTGATCACCAGCGAGGGGCGACGGCCGAACTTATCGCCGATGTGGCCGAAGATGATGCCGCCCAGCGGGCGCATGAAGAACCCGACCGCGTAGGTGGCGAAGGCGGCGGCGATTCCGGTCATCCGGTCCGCTTCCGGGAAGAAGAGCGGGCCGAACACCAGGGCCGCGGCCGTGGCGTAGATGTAGAAGTCGTACCACTCAATGGCGGTGCCGACGAAGGCCGCGAATCCGGCGCGGCGGGCCCGGGCGTGGCTGAACTGCGGCCGGGCTGCTGACGTGTGTGACATGGTCTTCCACCTTAAGGTGTGGGCATGAGTGCCGATGTGATCTCTGCGACTGTAGGGCCTAAATCACAATCCAACAAGAGCACAAATATTGCGTTACATGCCCCCGGATTCACTTCTGCTCTGATTCTTGCGCACAATTTTGCGGAAGAGCTTGCTTGTGCGCAGCATCACTGGATAATTGACGACGGCGGTGCTCACTTGGGAGGTTAAGGAAACTTTGGCGGACCACATCGAAATGATCGACACAAAACTCGTCCGCGCCCTTCAGAAGGAGGGCCGGGCCAGCTACCAGGAACTGGCGCGCGAGCTCGGCCTGCCGCGGGCCACCGTCTCCGCCCGGCTGCGGGAGCTGTTGGACAGCCACACCGTCCGGGTGGTGGCCGCCGTGGATCCGGCGTTCCTCGGCCAGCACGTGATCGCGCACGTCTCGGTGGTGGCCTCCGGGCCGGTCCGCCACATTGCCCAGCGGCTGGCCGAATGGTCGGAGGCCGTGCTGGTCTCCGCGGTCGGCGGTACCCACGACCTGATTGCCGAGATTCGCGTCGCCACCCACGACGAACTGCACGCCGTGCTCACCCGGCTTCGCGAGCACCCCAACGTCGCGTACATCGACACACTGGTCTACACCCGCGTGGTCAAGGGCCTCTTCATCTCGCAGTACGCCGGCGAGGTCACCATCGACCACGTGGACACCCAGCTCATCGAGATCCTGCAGCAGGACGGCCGGACCAGCTACCGGGACCTCGCCGCCGCCGTGGGACTCACGCCCACCGCCGTCCGCTCCCGGGTGCAACGCCTGCTCGACGCGCGGATCATCCGAATCAGCGCGGTCGAGTCCCGCGGCGCCGGCGGCCGGCAGCTCTCCATGGGCGTCGGCCTGAACCTCTCGGGCGACAATGACGCTGTCCTCGAGCTCCTGCGCGGCTCATCCCACGTGGAGTTCGTCGCCCAGACCGTCGGCCGCTTCGACGCGATCGCAACCCTCGCCGCCCAGTCCCCCCGCGACCTCCTCGCCCAGCTCGAAGAAATCCGCAGCCTCCCCGCAGTCAGCCGCACCGACGCCTGGCTCCACCTCGAAGTCGTCAAAGAGGACTATGCAAGGCGGATCTCCTAACCTCGAACTACCAGGTGCTCGGCGCCCACTATTTACAGCGTTAGCCAGTTTCTCCAGCGACTCAGGACCGACCTCCCTTCGCTTTTCCGTTACGAGGGTCATAGCCCCCATTACTATGACTGGGACGTACCGTTCCTTGCGTCTGACCGGGCTGCATTTAAAACCACTCCAGCCATGCAACTTGGTGCGGTGTCGGCAGGATTCAAAGTGACGTTTACGGCTGGCTAGAATCCAGCGACTTGCCACATCACGTTTCGACGCTCGTGTTTCAGATTGCGTCGAGCGAGCCGGGACGCGAGCAGGAAATCGTCTCAATGTCACTTGAAGCGGACAGGGCCTATAAGGTTCAGACATACGATACTGAGACAGGTTAAGCACCGGGGGGAAGAATGACGCCGATCCAGCCGCTGGGAAAGATCTCGCTGACCAAGTTTAAACGTATTGCGGATGTCCTCCATAGCCTCGCAGAACTTGTGCCCGGAGAATCCACGGCCGCTGACGTCTACGGCATCCCCGTTCTTAAGCCCTTATGGAATGATCTGGTTCTTTACGATCCTCCACTGAAGTCCGACCGAGATCCGGCTCAAACTCAGGTTGTGATGGATGACGAACTGCTGACTGCAGCTCGAGAACAACGGGCGGACAGGTTCCTGCTGGCTTGGTGTGCCCTTCTCATAGCAGACGACCGCCTTGAGGAAATCACTCGCGAAATACTCACCCATCCTGACGGCCGTTTCGACAGCGCTTCCATAGGCCGGCAGCCACTGTTCGCCTCTCTTAGCGACCGTGGGCTCGGCGACGAACCTAACAAGATCACTACAAACATCCTCCGCGACATGGTGCAGTGCCAGCTTTTCGTGCCCAACGAGTCAGGATCCAGCGTTCTTGGGGTCCAAAAATTTCTACCTACCTCGGCGGCCGTGCCCGGGCTTCTCCGCCTGCTCAAGGACAGGATCGACTACTGGCGACCCCAATTTTCCCCGCCGGATAAAGCTCGTCTTCTGGATTTCGCCCTCTCCTTGGGAGCCAATCACTGGCTGGGTCTTACGCGTGACGAATTCAAACGAGCCGCGGAAGAATCTGGCACCCGCCCTCAATCGCGGCGGTCAAGGCCGCCGATCCATCTGGAGGAACTCGCTACACAGCTCGAGAACAGGGGGCAGGTTGTACTCCAAGGCCCTCCTGGTACGGGGAAGACACACTTAGCTAAGAGTTACGTCGAGTGGGCCACAAGTGACCGGCAGCAGGAAAGTCGCCTGCAGAAACTCCTGGATGACCTTCCCATGCATGAACGCATACCTTCGCGTGTCGCAGACATGGTGGAGAGCCTTGGGTTGTCGGCGATATGGGAAATCGTTCAGTTCCATCCCTCCTACGAGTACAACGACTTCGTCCGAACACTCGTCGCCGAGCCTATAGCCGCTGGCGTCACCTTTGTGCCACGCCACCGCGTCCTGAGTTTTATCGCGGCAGTGGGGATGGAGCTGTCAACTCGAGGCTCTGCAACCGAACTTGTGCTCATCCTCGATGAGGTCAACCGAGGCAACATCCCATCGATTTTCGGTGAGTTGCTCTACGCTCTCGAATACCGGGACGAGCCGGTCGCCACCCCTTACGCAATAGACGGCGACGCATCAATCACGATTCCCCGCCACCTGAAGCTCATCGGCACAATGAATACAGCCGACCGTTCGATCGCCGTTATCGATTATGCGCTTCGACGACGGTTCGTCTTCCTTAATGTCCCCGCTTCTGCTGACCCGATCGTTCATCATCCCGACTTCCACGGGAATGTTGACCGTGCGGCGGCACTCCGCCTGTTCGAACTGGTCAGTGATTTGCTGCAGGACGCGCCTCCTGCGATCCAAGTCGGCCCCTCGTACTTTCTCCCCCGTCGCAGCAGCACAAATGAATTCGAGAACATCCGAGCCCTCGCCTCAAGCCTGATCTACGAAGTTCTTCCCCTTCTGGCGGAATATGCACTCGAGGGCGATCTTGAGGAAGCAAGTTTCGCGGCATTCAAGGAAGACCTAGGAATAGCCGGGCAGGTCTCGCAAATTGAAATGATCAACGCTCTAACTGATTTCCTTACTGAAAGCCTGCAGACGCAGCGAGTTGAAGAAGAAGACTTGCAGCCCGAGGACCCTTATGCCCTCCAGGCTTAACCGGTGCGCGTAGAGGTGCTCGAGCTCGTCGAGTACGAAGAATCGCTAATCGAAGACAATATTGTCCGTGAGGTAGATTCATCGTTCTGGGACGCGCTGGCGATTAAAGTAATCAGGGCACCAGGAGATGCTTATTGGCGTATTAGGCCTGATGCTTTGGCCGGCATCGCCCGTCTACGGCAAGCCGGGCTGGACCTGACTGTCCATGTCCGTCCCAAGCTTGAGAAGGCAGATGTGTCCTTCCTCGCAGATCATGCTTACGGGCAACGGGGCAATCCTCTCCGACGGCCCCAGCTGGACAGAGTGGGCGTAGACAGTTCCTATGCGGAGCCGATCGCGACACTCCTTCTCTGGTATGTCGAGGCTCTCTCGGAGTTTGCGACCCGATGGCTTCGCAGGAGCTATACGTCTAACCGCATGACTCTTAAAGGTCATGTTCGAGGCCGGTTCCTAGTCACGAAATATGTCTCTCAGAACCTTGCAGCAGCGCGAAATGCAAACGTTCCCTGTGTCGTTACTGAACGAACCATTGATACGCCTAACAACCGTGTGCTGAAAGCGGGTCTACGGCGGGTGGCCAAGCTTGCCCGCGATCTACCTATCGTTGACGCTCGCCAGAGGGTCCGCGTGGCTGTCAACGCTGTCCTGCCGAAGTTCGCCGAAGTATCCGATATCGAGGTTGGTCCCGCAGAACTACGGGAAACGTCCATCAATGGGCCCGAGAGACATTACGCTGCGATTTTGCAAACCACGACTGATCTTCTTCACGGCCGCTTTCTAAGTCATACTCTAGGAAGCAGTCAAATCCAGTCGTTCCTGTGGAGCATGCCCGACCTCTTTCAGGAAGCCCTCCGCGGAATCATTCAAGAGTCGGCCAGATTCACCCTCGACGGAAGCCGGCGACCAAGCGCCAGATATTTCGACGGCTATGGTCTCCGGCTCCGATCCTCTCGTATCGACCCCGACTATGTCCTAACCAATGGACGGGGGACACTTCTTCTTGATGCGAAGTACAAGGATGCCCTGGGGCCATCAAGACCAGACGACAACCTACTCATTAGCTCTCGCGGTCCTAGTCTCAAAGTATCCCGGTCGGACATCTACCAAATGGTCGCATATCGGCAACACCCGGCATGGCAAGATGCCTCCATTGCTCTCGCATATCCAGTAGTTCTCGGAGCGGACGAAGCTTTGCCGGCACCCTACGAAGTGCAAGGCTTCGGCGAGCCCTTAAAATTGGTTTTCGTCGATGTGGGCCCATCCGCCCGATCCAACCTCTCACAATTCATCAAGACCCTCGAGTCTGTTTAGGCAGTCGGTTCCTCAGATGGCGCGGGCACGGCGCGTCATGAGCAACGTGATTCCCCTTTGTCCGAGAATTCGATGGTCGCGGATGTTATGCTCCTCCTGTACGACTGCTTTGGGCGCTGCAGATGCGGCGATCCGACGATGGGCAGGTACACGACAACTAGAAATGGAGGCCCTCATGGGTCAGCACCACGCCGCGCGCTCCAAGCGCCCGAAAATCAGCACTTTGCAGTACCAGCTTGTTCGCAACACCACGAGCCCTGACGAACAAGCGACCGGGGTCCGGTCCTATGTAGCTAATCTGTCCGCATTTGAAATCGTTGGACTGGACACACGCGACAACCTGCGGAACTACATCGCGGAATATAGCCCGAAGAAGCGGAACCGCGTCCACGACGCCATCCGGAACACGATTCTTACCGAGCCGCAACGATTTATCACGAGGAACTCAGGGTTTGTTATCTGCGCCTCAGACATCAAGGTAGACGACAACGCGAAGATCATCACCCTGACCCATGCGTCAATCCTTAATGGAGCCCAGACGCAGGGCGAAATCAAGCGATGGATCACCGAATTGTACCCAGAGGGCACTGAAGATCTCTTTGAGGACGTACCGTTCTACGTGCGGGCAGAGATTATCGTCGACCCCGACGAACAAGAAGTGGTCGAGACAGCTATTGCCCGCAACACCGCCACTCCGGTGAAGTCGATTTCCCAAGCAGGCGCCCGCGGCCACTTGGACGAGTTGGAACTCAACGTGTCCCGCCTACATCCTGGCTTGCGCATTCAGAAGAGCGAAACCGACATCGATGCTTTTGACACCAGGAAGCTGTTGCAGTACACCCGGCTCCTGATGCCGCCCTCGGTTTCCTTGAATGGCTCGGACTCTGAGAAGGTGCGCGCTTATAAGATGGCCGAACAATGCCTGACCGACTTCTCCCGTTGGTTCGATTCCAAAGGCATCGACGAGGAAGCCAGGCGCAAGTACGAGTTCACTGTCCAGATGGCGTCAGCGGCGTACGACGAGTACCGGTATTGGGAATCACACCCTGCCTGGAACGGTCACAGGGTCTGGGAAGAGACCAAGAAGGGGCGCGCGTGCCGTCGCGACAGTGATGGAAAAATCACGTGGGTGTCTCCCGCGCTCATTTTCCCGATCCTCGGCGCAATGAGCGAGTTCGTGGTAGAGGATGGCGAAAGCACATGGAAGATCGACAAGCCTGCCATCTTCAAGCCCGAGGAGATGATTGCCAGGGCTATCCAGCAGTTCCGCGGTGTTGGTAGCGACCCGATCATCATGGGGCGAAGCGCCGGAATCTACGACGCTTTGCGCATCTACCCCGCAACGCTCGTTGAGGTAATGAGGGATGTGAAGTCGGCGGCAGGCTGACAGTCCAGCGTACTTGCGTTGGCCGTTAGCCATTACTCGAAGCTGACGATGCCTTCAGGGTGCTGACGTTGCGGCAGCAATCGCTGAAATGCGGCTCCCCGGACGCAATCCTCTTGTTTGCGTCCGGGGATTCCGCTTACGGCGCCCTTTACGTCAGATTAGTGCGCCACAGCTGGGCGTCCCGGAGAACGGCGTTCAACACCCTCTTCGTCGAGCAATTCCCTGACCCTGCGGATGGAGAAACCGCTGATGTCAGCGAGCTCCCGTATGCTTTGGCCGTCTTGATACAGCAAGGCAAGGTCGCCTGCCGTAAGCAGAAGAACGAGAACGTCCTAGTCCTCATCTTTGCGACGCAGCTCCTCCTCCTTGAAAAGACGAATCATGCGTTCAGCTTCACGATCGACTGCGCGGAAAAAGCCCATTATGGGCAGGGTTAGAAGAATGAAAGCAACAAACGTACAACCACAACAACATAGCGCCGCCGGACAGTCACGCTCGCGACCTACTTCCAGAGCATGGCGCTGGGAGTCCTCATGGCAGGCCTCATCGGCCTGATCGGTAGCTACTTCGCCTCGATCAGTCTGCACAGTCAGGAACGTCAAGCGGTAGTCCAGGACATCCAGGTCGCTTCGAAAGCGTCGAACAGTAGCCGCTACCAGTGCTGTTCAGATCAAGAAGGTAGCACAGCCACCAGAGCGCGTACCTAAGCCAGTAGAGCCAAAGGCGGTTAGCAAGCCGGTGATCGCAACCGAACAGACGCTGCCGGCCTCTCCGCAGGGCACAAGCGACGTTGAAGCAGAGGCTAAGGCCTTCATCTACTTCAAGGAAAGCAGTAACCCTTTAGACGCTGGGAACAGCGTGGGCTGTAAAGGGCTCGGCCAGGACTGCAACGGACAGCTGGTCATCGACTGTCCTAACTGGCACACGGACTACGCATGTCAGGACGCCTACGGGGATCGGTACATGGAATCGAGGTACGAAACCTGGGCAGCGGCGAAAGCACTGACTTTCACGCGTATTGATCAATAGGAGAGACGTAGGCCACTGGTGGTAGCCAGTGAAGAAAGGGAAGGCTATGCGAGGGCCTTCCTTTGCGTTCGTAACGGGATATTTATGGCCCTGGAACAGTTGAATCGTACGACCTGTAGATACCCTCGGCGGTCATCTTTGTGATCATGCTTGTTTCGTCGAAGGTGATGTCGACCGCGACGACGTCGCCATCTGTACAGTCCATCTCGCCGCTGAGTGTCTCTCCAGAGTCAACTGTGTACCACTCCGAGCTGAGTGTGCATCCGCTCAGGGCGGCCATAGCCTTATCGCTGTTGAAAAGCGCGCTCCCAGAGATGAAATGCCCTCTGCGCCCATCGCCGCCTCGGCTCAGCGCCCGGACGAATCCGGTGGCCTTCTTGGACTTGAGCGAATCTACCGATGCCGTCTCATACTCCGGTGTGTCGGCGTGTAGCGCCACCGGCGCAGATGATGCTTTCGATACAGCGCAACCACTCATTAGCAGACCAACGAGCACGAGGCCGATTGCTGGCAGAAAGCTAGATTTTTTATGCTTCACGATATCCCCCGTAATCAAGTTCCTCCTGATTCTAGGGGTAGGGTGCGACAAAACGTCGCTTGTTACTACTGCACGGCTAAATCGAGCCGTCAACCATTGCTCCCCGCAATCTTGTCCGAGCTGGGAGCTAGAGTAGCAGCGTCAATCTCATTCCCTAGGGGGACTCGTTGTCCATCGTTGAATCGCTCGCTCAAAGTGCAGCCGGCCTGAGGAAGCTTCGGCTCATCCAAGCTCTCACAGAACTGGAACCGTTAGACGGTGACCATCAGGTGTCCCTAGCGCCTCTGCGGAAGGACGACAACCAATGGGGTGTTGAGTCTGGTCCCATCGACAGCGATTTGCAGTACCTGGAATCGCGCGGCATGGTCATGTTCTTCAAGTCCGTGGCTGGAGTCAGCACCGTGTTTATCAAGCAGCCCGGTCTTGATGCGGCGCATGAATTCGCCAGGCTGAGGAGCGACCGTCGACGTCGGGCCAAGCAGATTCGAGATGCCGTCCTCAACTGGCTCTATGATGAACATCTGAGTGGCGGAAGCGTCTCAGGCATCGAAGACTTCTTGCAGAGCCCTAACAATCAGTACTTCGGCGTTCCCTACACAGAGGACGAGTTGTCACGAGCCACTCAGTGGCTGCTCGACGAAGAGTATGTCGACGGTATTCGAACGTTCGGCAGTGGGCTCGCCAGACCAGAGATCACAACCAAAGGGATACGAGTCATTGAGGCTGAGCAGTCGGTCAATCAAGCGCTTTCTTCGGCACCAGGAGTAACCGTGAACGAGGTCAACATCACCGGCTCGCAGGGCGTCAACGTGGCAGTGGCTAGCTCGAACGTCAACCAGTCCAACACCATGACGCAGGGGCAGATCGAAGGGGTCGAGCGGTTTCTTAGCTCCGTCCGGGCCTTACTGAATCCGACAGTTATCGGTGTGACTGATGAGGTGGCAGCTGACGCTCAACGTGTCGTGGGGGAAGTGGAGCAAGAGATCCAGGCACCGGCACCTAATGCTGGCCGGGTGAAGGCGCTGCTTATCAAGCTAGGCGAACTCGCAGCAACCGGCACCGTTCAACGCGGGATCGAAGCGCTGAACGCAATGATGCAGCGGGCGATGCAGAACCTCTGAGTGTCACCGGGAGGAGGTCGACAGATGAGACGGCTATCAGTGTGCGAGGCACGGTTTCTGGAGGCTGCGGCAAAAGATGGCCTAGAGCTTGTACCTGCTCCCACTTACGAATGGATAGGTACGAGAGGTCCGTTCGGTCTACCGGTGCAGTCAGGACCGTTATTTGAAACCGTTCTAGCCATGGCGGTTGAGCTCGATGCTCTGATCGATGTTATGCGGTCACCGAAGCGGGTCAGTCGGGCGGGCTTTGACCTGCTCCACGAGCCTACGGGCCTGCACATTGAAATCGATGAGGTCCAGCACTTCAGCAGCCATCGCCTCAAGACGTTCGACTTCTACGAACCATCCGACTGCGGGTATGAGCTGGAGGAGTACAAGACGCTCTGCCGGCTCCATGGTCCGCGTGTAGATCGCTCGGGGTGGGCCTCAAAATCTACCTCGAACTTTGGGCCTAAGAGCCGAACGAGGCAACGAGCGTTTTACGACGCAATAAAAGACCTGGTGCTTCCAACTATTGGCATGCCGCACCTAATCCGCGTCGAGGTGCTGGACCGGAACCCAGAGCGCGGATGGGCGCAGAACAGGGAGCGCATAATGACTGCGATCGTAAGGGCTGGGTAGGAGAGGTTTTACTTGGTCCCCTCAGCCTCTAGCCGTTCCTTTACGGTCTCAGGCATCGTAGAACATGCGTCACAGGTACGGAAACGAAGGATTCTTCTGAGCCGACAGTCTTTCGGTACTTGGCTACCAGCTTCATCACCACGCTTATCCGCATGATCCACTGCCTCATCAGTGATCCCCGCAGTCGCTACCGCGGCCTCCCATCCAACCATGTCTTCGATCTGTCTAGGCACGTGAGCCTCGAATCTTGTGACACGTTCTCCCCTTAACCGATTGGCTGCTAGTAGCCTAGCGCCCATGGAGTTCTGGCAACGTGTAGAAGCCGATATCAGGCGCGGCGAGATGCGTTCAGTAACGGATGAAGAGAATGCCATGCTGGAGCAGTGGTTCAATCCAGACAAGCGACGGTCAGGACGAATTAAGAATCTGGCCGAAGACGTACATGACGACCAAGATTACTGAACTGATAACTCCCATAACCGCAAGCACTGGCGTGGGCACGCCGCCGGACTGATTCCAAGTAACGCGAACTTCTTCCTTGCGGCTGCTTCGGAGGAAGCGCGGAGCAGTTACCACCAGTCCTAAAATAATGAAGGCAACGACCACGACGAAGAGTATCGGTACGAACATCAGCACCGCTGCAACAGCTGCTTGAAAATCGATCAAATCGGTTATCACTGCTGCAGCGATAAGTCCGGCAACGGCCATGATTGCGCCAGCCGTGACACTCCCAACTACCCCTCTCCAAAAATCCCGGTTGAAAAAAGGGTCATGAGAGAGCATCGTTTCGGATTGAGGCTGTTCCGGCCTATTGTCCACACCTGTAGCACTCATTCGGATCGAACGCTCGCGACCAGCTCGTCGTCAATAGCCTCGGTCTGGCGCTCAATGGCGCCACCCTCATAGCCCTTGTGGACCTTGCCACGAGGCGCAGTCTCCTCATGGTCAGACTCGTTACCCCAGACATGCCAGCCTTCACGCGGGTAGCGAGCAAACATCTCAAGATAAGGGCCAGGCGAGCAGTTCTCAATGAACTCGTACTGCTCATCAGGCTTACGCGAGTGCTCGCGCTTGCGAGTCTCGATCATGTTGACCTGACTGCGCGCATGAGGGAGCGTCCGCATCGAACCACGAACGCCGAAGAGGAGAATCTCGGTTACGTTGCGGAAGTAGAAGCCGACACCACGACCGTCGGGTCCACCATCTTTGCGACGCTTGGCCCAAATGACGTTGCTGACGTACCTAAAGCCCCAAGCCTTCATGACTTCTAAGCCTTCAGGAAGCAGCGCGTTAGGTACCCAGAGGTAGAGGTGCGCGTTCTTCGCCAGATGAGGCTCGACCGGTAGATCCTTGATGTCGTCCAAGGTCATCGTGTCGTAGCGGTCTAGCCGGCGATGCTCCGGCGCTACCTTGCCCGTCCGGTTCTGAAAACGCCACGGCGGGTCAGCCAATACGGTCTGAAATCCGCCTTCAACGGAGGGCAGCGGGGTGAACGGTGTAGGTGTAACATCAGCGCGGAGCGGGGCAGGGCGCGGGGGAGTAGTCATGATCAGTAGATTCTATTCGTTCTCTTCGAGGAAGGCCGCGAACTGTTCGTCGGTCATCTCTTCCGGGCTCTCGGGATCCTCCAGTTCGTCATGCTCGTACGCATCAAACTGTGTGCCATCCCACGTCTTGTCCGTCACTCCAATGATGATCACAGGGCAGTTGCCGGCGCCGCCGCGGTTGACTCGAATCTCTGCCTTATCGAAGGCAGTTACTGTGGACGTGCTCAAGTCGATCGGCAGTCCCTTCTTGCGCTTGTGTTGGGGAAGCGTCTCCTGGAAATCGCTCCATACTTTCCGAGCCAGCCTGAGGAGAGGCAGCCGATCCTTGGTGATGATGGCCGCGCCGTCGATCAGTCCGTACTCGTACCAGGAGCGGTAGGCCGCAAGGTCGCGGTCAAGGTTGCCGTCCTTGGCGTTCCATTCGATGTCAACGATCATGCGACCCTTGTGGTTGTCCACTCGGAAGCCTTTGCTGTAGACGGAAAGCACCTCTTCTGCCGTCTGTGGCACATAACTTCTGCCCTTCTTCTGGAAGTCGGTGAAGAAGTAACCCCTGGTCTCTGTGTCGATCCGGGTCTCTTTCCAGCCAAGCTTCCTAAACCGACCGTCCAAGTTTGCGGCAATGTCGCCCTTGTTGCCGCCCTTCACCAGCCACTCGTTCGGCGTCAGCTCGAATTCATCAAGCACCTGCAGGAGATCGTCAAATTCCTCCGGTGCAACTGCGCGCAAGATGGCTGCAGCGTTACCGGTCTCCAGCCACTTGTAGCGGTCGCGGATGATGGGCGGGACAACCGAGGGGTCGTCGTAACTGGAGGTGATGTACATGCCTCTGACCCTATTAGAAGGCTCGGACAAAATAAGGGAGCGGCTCGGTTTAGAACAGCGGATCAAACCGCCCCTTCAGCTACGATCAAAGCTGTCACTCAAGACAACGGAGGTACGTAGTGGAAGACGCAACAGAGATCATCGAGGCTATCTACGGCGTTCACTGGGATGAACTGAAGCGTCGCGGTTAGGCGAGAGTCCCTTTGATGACCTCACTTCACCTTCGTTTCGTGGCTCCTAGGATTGAGCTGTCCACAGAGCCTGATGAGCTCCCTCATCCAACTGAACAGCTCAAAATCGTTCATTCCGAGGTAGATCGTCAACGTGCTGCTCTCGCTGCCCGACGAAACGCCATGCACACAAGAGCAGCCGTCCTGGTAGGCGCTGCCGGTATCTTGGCCACCATCCAGACCACAAGCTTGGCCAACGGATGGATGTTTATCAGCATTGGTTTGTCCGTCGTTGCCGCCGCGGTGGGTCTTTGGACCATGTTGCCTAGGCCTGGGGATGAAAGCGATCCCACAGGCCTCTTCGAGAAGTACCTAACCAAGGACCCATACTCGGTCGAATGGACCATCGTGAAGGATAACCTCGCAGCGATGAGGGGGGAGATGTCCCTGCTCGATAAGATTGCTGTCAGGCTGAAGATCGGGTACGGCATCCTTCTTGCGATGTGGGCATCCATGGTCGTCATCGTTGGCCTGGATACACTCAACTGGATTTAGAAGGAGGCCGTAATGGCTGACAAGAAGAAAGACGATAAGCCCAAATACAACGCGGTACCGAAGAGTGAGATCCCGTCGACCATTCGAAAGTCGCAGTTCAGTTCCGACGACAAGAACAAGATAACGGCTTTCCTGGGGGCGGCGACTCCTAAAGCTCGGGGTAAGAAGAACGACTAGCATGTAATGAAAGAGCTCCAGCAATGGGGCTCTTTCATTTTTTTGCCTTTGTGCTTAAATAGGGGCATTTCATGGCAGACCTAGAAGCACCAGACACACCTGAGGAAAAGAACAAGGGCGGACGACCGCTCAAGTTCAAGACGGTAGATGAGCTTGACCGAGCTATTCAGGCCTACTTCGATATGTGCGATCCGCACACTGAGCAGCGCGTCGTAGAGGCCGGTGTCAACGAGCGCGGCGAGATGATCTACAACAATCGCGCCGTGTTGACCGAGCAGCAGCCCTACACGGTATCCGGACTTGCACGAGCTATAGGCATCAGCCGCCAGACCTTGCTCGACTACAGCAACGCGACGAGTTTCTGGACACGCTAGAGGCAGCTCGCGAACGCTGCCACGAGTTCGCAGAGAAGCAGCTTTACGGCAAGGCGAATAGCGGTGCAGCCTTCAGCCTCAAGAACAACTGGGGCTGGCGGGATCGGCAAGAGATTGAACCTACGAGCAAGGACCAGACGCTGAATCCCTATGCACAGCTGTCTGCTGAAGAGCTGCGACGCTTGGCGTCAGAGAAGTAGTGCATGCATGGGCAGGCCTACATTCGCCGTCAGGCGCAGCTAGAGCTTGCCAGGGTGGGCCCCCCACCCCCCTGCCGCTATCAGATAAAAGAAGTCAGCAACTCTGCTCTTGTCGCAAGGGCTTTGAATGCCTAAGCACTACGTGATCGAGCGTGAGTTTGAACTCTTCCAACCTTCGCGCCACTACCTCGTGACTCTTCCAGCCTCGGTCCAGTGAGATGGCCTTGGCAAAATCACTGATGCTCTTCTTCATTGAGATGAGCTCCTCGGGTCCGATGTGACGACACCCCTGTGGGGCAGAACCAACGGTATCTAGGAACTCCTTTGGGTGCACCATGACAGGAATTACTCTCGGGATGCCTGGGTAATTATTCGCATGCCAGTTCAAGTGGCCAGCCAGCTGGTCAATTTCCTTCTTGTGGATCCGGTTCTCAGCTCGAGTAACCTCTGTCTTAAGTTCGAAGACTACATGCACATCATCATTGATAGCCCATAGGCCGTCTGGCCCGGTCTTGTAGACCTTGTCGGGCCGCTGGCAAGAGAATCCGAGATGTGAACCAATATCTTCCATGGCTTGTTCTGCCGCGTCCGCTCCGTCTTCATCCCAAATCAAACGGTCAAGGAGCGCTGAGATCCCTAAAACCAACAAGGTTGGATTCGAGTATCTTTCTGTTAAGAAGGCTGCGCAGGCTTTAGCTTGTAGGCCAGCTGGCCGGATTTGCCTTACTGGTGTGGCCACTAGAGGCATCAAAACCGAGGCATTGTCCCTCCGAGCCTGCCCCAAGATAGCTTGCGCCTGGGCTGGATCAACCTGGTGTTGGAATGATGCCGCTTCCTCTCCATGCCAGCCTCGCTCCTTGGGGGATAATGGAGTCAGGGAAGCGAGCAATGTTCCAGCCGCCCCTCCAGGATCACCGGCCGTGGCGCGATCGAAGGCCGTTCGTCGGGCGATAGCGAGTTCGCTGACCTGCCCTTCAGTGTCGTAGACGACGCCGGCCCTGGCTTGGCTGCTCGCAGTCACCCAATCCAGCTCGCGCCGCAGAAAAATATCCATGGCTTCACGTATCGAACCGATGTCTTCGCCCGCGATTTGTTCGGCGATCTGCTGACTGAGCTCGATTTGCGCCCTCGTTGCGGGAGAAAACAGATTCCTCGCCAATGGATCTACGATGGCTACTGCGAGTTCGTGCCCTATCAGCAGTACCGCGCAATGATCATGGGCATCCCGAATTCCTCGCCCCAGCCCCTGCTCAAGACGCTGAATCTTTTTCGCCAAGAAAGTGTTACTGCCCGAGAGTGCAGCAGATTCCCTGGTCTCGGAGGCGTCCAGCGGCGTCGGGACGCCGTCCAGAACGAGGAGCCGGCAAGCGTCACCCGGAAGGTCAACTCCATCGTATTTATTGATCAGAACGATGAGTCCAAGATGCTCGCCGTTCTTAAGACGTTCTACCACAGGCGCGAGCGTTTTCACGTCGCAGGTTACGTTTGCGAAGGACTTCCAAGACTGTGCCTTCTTCACACTCGGGACCACGACAACAACGTTTACGGGATCGGACGTGGGAGTGTCACCTCCATCCCGGATACCCTTGGAGAATTGAAAAGCCAGGATACGAACATTTTCGTCTGAAATGTTTGGATTGATACCCTGCGGGGCCAAGATCATCCGATCACCCAGATCAGCCGCTCTGTCAGGTGTCAAAGAATTTCGGACGTCATCAGGCCTGGCGTCCAATTCAGTGACGAGAACGCCATCGTCGGCGAGCGTAGCAGTCAAGTAAACCCTTCGCTGGGCTTCAGCAAACGACGGAATCAGGTCTATTTGGGGGCAAGGCATGCGCATTTCGATAGCCCGGCTGTTGACGGTTACAACGGCATGCACAAGTGCTTCCCGTATAAGGGGCCATGAGAAGTAGAAGTCCTTGTTCTCTTTATCGCCACCCTCATCGCGCAGTATCTCGAGCACGGCGTCCTGCTGGCTTGACCAGGCCCAAAACGGCACACGCAATGAGCTCGAGTAATCCCCAGCAGCAATATCCGCCCATATGCGCTGGCTCTGCTGTCGGAGATTGCCTTTGAATAAGTTCAATAACTTGTCGTAGGCCTCACGGTTGCGGGCAATTTTTGCTGTGAAGATACCTCGGGCAGCATTTAAGGCTGCGTGGGCGTCGTCGACGACCACAGTCCCGACGCTCATTGTTTCACGGTCATCCCCCCGCACACCGAAGACTGACCGACCATTTACCATCTTGTGGAAAGTGGTCACCAAGACCGCGCGCTGGGCTCGGAAGTCAACATCGTTAACGTCAATAGCGGTGGCGATGCCCAGAGCGCTCGCCTCCCGAACAACCTGATCGACTAGGTAAGTGTCAGGAACCAGATAGACAGCTGGTCCGATTCCTTCGTTAAGGCTGCTCTTGGCAATCAACAAGCCGATTACGGTCTTGCCGCCCCCCGTATTTTGCTTGATGACGTTATCTCGTCGGTCCCGGTTCAAAAACCACTTTTGAAGCACCTCACCCTGCTCAAGCCGCAGCCGCGGCCACGGTTTCCCAGGTAAGGCGTCAAAGATATCTCGTGGCACGATCATCGAAGCCGTGGAACTGGGTACCAGCCCTTTCAAATTTATAGCCAAAACTCCCCTAAATATTCAGCTGCGGCTCCGCACTCAAAATTGTCGAAGCTTTTCCAAGGTACATACTATGTCGACCTTGACTGTACACTCGCACAGCTGCTCCCGGAAGCGTATCTACCTGTTCTCCGAGGCCGCAGATACCGCCGAGTAAAGAGGTGCCTGGCTTGTAAGGAGGCGCTTGAACGCAAACACCCACCGCGTGACGTAAATAGGTTCATAACTTGATCGCCCGGCACCAAAGCCGACGCCTGTCACGCGAACTACTGGCGTGCGGCGCGCAGTTCCGCTCGGGCACATTCTAAGCCCGGGAGCTTGCGGTACACCGCGGCCGCCCGCCCGGCCGGATATCCACGGTTCAGATTACACTGACAATAGAACTTGCCGTCCGGAGACGGCGAATCCACACCAGAATATGCTTGCTATGGCTCCACGCTCCGAAAACCCCGGGGCATTCAGCCAAACGCAAATGATGCGAGCAGAAGCGCAAGGCAATTCCGGCTTCCAGCGCGCACGGCTCCTCGCGAGGCAGAATGTGGGCTCGCGGGTGCAGGGCTATGCGACGGGTATGCAGCATGATATTAGAGGCCAAAGTGTCCTCGGGCCTACGTTTGTGCGGCTATCAGTCGTTTGAATGCGGGTACGCGTTAAACCAGCTACTTGCCGACATGCACCTGCAAAAACCGATAAACCTCGGTCTCATCCACCCCGGGAAATGCGCCTGGCGGGAGGGCGGCCAGTAGGTGGGAATTGGCGCGGGCGCTGGGCCAGGCCTTGCCGGCCCACTGGGCGGCTAGATCGGCGGGTGGGCGGCGGCAGCAGGATTCGTCGGGGCAGTTGGAGACGGAGCGTTCGGTGGTGTCGCGGCCGCGGAACCACTTCACCTCCTTGTACGGGATGCCGATGCTGAGCGAGTACTCCCCCGATGAGTGCCGCTCGGTGATGGCGGTGCACCAGAAGGTCCCGGCCTTGGTGTCCGTGTACTGGTTGAAGGCACGGAACTTGTCCGGCACGTCGAACACGGCGCGGGACGTCCAGTTGCGGCAGACCGGCTGGCCCTCGATGGCGCCGGTGTGGTCGGCCGGGAAGTTCACGCCGTCGTTCTCGTAGGCCTTGTGGATGATGCCGGAAACGTGGACCTTCTGGAAGTGGCACGGGATGCCCAGATGATGGGTGGCCAGGTTGGTGAAGCGGTGGGCGGCGGTCTCGTAGGAGACGCTGAAGGCGTCGCGCAGGTCCTCGATGGCCAGTTCCTTGGCGGCCTTCGCCTTCTGCAGGAAGTCCACGGTGGCGTGCTCGGGCATGAGCAGGGCGGCGGCGAAGTAGTTGGTGTAGACGCGCTGCCGCAGGAAGTCCGCGTAGTCGGTGGGTGTCTGGTGCCCCAGGACGTAGTGCCCCACGGCCTGCAGCAGCACCGAACGCGGGTCGTGTTCGGACCGGTGCCCCTGGGTGAGGTAAATTCTGTTGTTCTTTAAATCGGTCACGGACCGGGTGGAATGCGGCAGGTCGCCGACGTACTGCAGGCTGAACCCGAGGTGCTCGGCGATGTCCGCGGCCACGTGGTGGGACAGCGGGCCGCCCTTGAAACCGACAGCCTTGAGCAGCTCCTGGGCCTGGGCCTCGAGGTCCTCGTAGTGGTTGTTCCTGGCGCGCATTTCCGCCCGCAGCTCGGTGTTGGCCCGGCGGGCCTCCTCCGGGGTGGCGGCCTGCTCGTCCAGCCGGCGCTCCAGCTCGTGCTGCAACCCCACCAGTGACTCCAGCACGTCCAGGGGCAGCCGTGAGCTGACGCGGACTTTCGGCAGTCCGAGCGACTCGTAGAGCGGCCCGCGCTGGTAGCGCTCCAGCTCGATCTCCAGCGCCGCGCGGCGGCTGGGCGGCTCGGCCCCGAGCAGCTGGTCGATGCCCACGCCCAGCGCCTTGCCGAGCGCCTGCAGCATGCCGAGCTTGGGTTCGCGCTTGCCGTTCTCGATCAGCGATAGCTGCGAGGGCGCGGCGCCGACGGCGGCACCCAGATCGTCCAGGGTCATGCCCTGGGCCTTGCGCAGGTGCCGCACCCGCCGGCCCAGGCTGATGACGTCGATTTCGGGCTCTGCGGAGGCACCGCCGTCGTGCTTGGCGGGACGATTCCAGCTGGTGGTTGTCATTTCTTGAGGATACGAGAAGAACTGCAAATCTTTCCAGCAATTTCTCTGGTTTGGGTGTTGCAGAGTGCGGAATAGTCGGTTTCACGAAGGATTTGGCCCGGACCGATCACCGAGGATCGGAACCTGCCGGACCCGACACCGAACAGGAGACAGCAATGACTGCATCATTTGAGCCGGCCCCGATGAACGCTGAGGAAGCGGCCAAGGCACTGGAGCTCGAGTGGGCCGCCGATTCCCGCTGGGAGGGCATCACTCGCGACTACACCGCAGCGGATGTCGTCCGCCTCCGCGGCCGGGTCCAGGAAGAGCACACGCTGGCCAAGCGCGGCGCGCAGAAGCTGTGGAAGCAGCTGACCGAGGAGGCCGCCGAGGGCCGCTACACCAACGCACTCGGCGCGCTGACCGGCAACCAGGCGGTGCAGCAGGTCAAGGCCGGGCTGCGCGCCATCTACCTCTCCGGCTGGCAGGTGGCCGCGGACGCCAACCTCTCCGGCCACACCTACCCGGACCAGTCGCTGTACCCGGCGAACTCGGTGCCGCAGGTGGTCCGCCGGATCAACAACGCGCTGATGCGGGCCGACCAGATCGAGTTCTCCGAGGGCATCCAGACCGTTGAGGACTGGCTGGTGCCGATCGTGGCCGACGCCGAGGCCGGCTTCGGCGGGCCGCTGAACGCCTACGAGCTGATGAAGTCAATGATCGCCGCCGGTGCCTCCGGCGTGCACTGGGAGGACCAGCTGGCCTCGGAGAAGAAGTGCGGCCACCTGGGCGGCAAGGTGCTGATCCCCACCGGCCAGCACATCCGCACGCTGAATGCGGCCCGCCTGGCCGCCGACGTCGCCGGCACCCCGAGCGTGATCATCGCCCGGACCGACGCCGAGGCCGCCACCCTGCTCACCTCCGACGTGGACGAGCGCGACGCCGAGTTCATCACCGGCGAGCGCACCCCCGAGGGCTTCTACAAGGTGCGCAACGGGATCGAGCCGTGCATCGCCCGGGCCAAGGCCTACGCCCCGTACTCGGACCTGATCTGGATGGAGACCGGCACCCCGGACCTGGAGCTGGCCCGCAAGTTCGCGGAGGCGGTCAAGGCCGAGTTCCCGGACCAGATGCTCTCCTACAACTGCTCACCGTCCTTCAACTGGAAGAAGCACCTGGACGACGCGACGATCGCCAAGTTCCAGCGCGAGCTCGGGGCGATGGGCTTCACCTTCCAGTTCATCACCCTGGCCGGCTTCCACGCCCTGAACTACTCGATGTTCGATCTGGCCCACGGCTACGCCCGCAATGGGATGAGCGCCTACGTGGACCTGCAGGAGCGTGAATTCGGCGCCGAAGACCGCGGCTACACCGCAACCAAGCACCAGCGCGAAGTGGGCACCGGCTACTTCGACACCATCTCCACTGCCCTCAACCCTAACGGCAGCACCCTGGCACTGGTCGGCTCCACCGAAGAGGGCCAGTTCCACTAAATCTTTTGCCGCATCGAGGAGTCAGCAGGCGCCCTTCTCAGGGCTGGGAAGGGCGCCAGCTGATCAGTCGATGCACTTCTTGAGGAGTGAATGAGCGATGAACGATCCGATTACCTTGAACGGGATTACGTTGACGGGCCCGGCCGTGTGCCGGCAGGAGGAAGTGCTGACGCCGCAGGCGCTGGAGTTCGCGGCCCGGTTGCACCAGGCCACCGCGGCCCGGCGGCGCGAGCTGCTGGTCCAGCGGGAGAACCGCCGGCGCTCGATCGCCCGGGGGCACGACCCGAAGTTCCTGCCCGGCACCCGGCACATCCGCGAGGACTCCAGCTGGAAGGTCGCTCCCCCGGCGCCCGGGCTGGAGGACCGCCGGGTGGAGATCACCGGGCCGGTGGAGAAGAAGATGACCATCAACGCGCTGAACTCCGGCGCGAAGGTGTGGCTGGCGGACATGGAGGACTCCTCCACGCCCAGCTGGTCCAACGTCATCAACGGGCAGCTGAACCTGACCGACGTGCTGGAGCGGCGGATCGACTTCGTCTCCGATACCGGCAAGGAATACAAGCTGACCGGCCAGACGCTGACCGACCTGCCCACCATCGTGGTGCGGCCGCGCGGCTGGCACCTGCCGGAGAAGCACATGCTGATCGGCGGCGAACCGGTGGCCGGCGGCATCGTGGACTTCGGCCTGTACTTCTTCCACAACGCCCAGCGGCTCATCAGTCAGGGCCGCGGACCGTACTTCTACCTGCCGAAGATCGAGTCGCACCTGGAAGCCCGGCTGTGGAACGACGTGTTCATCCTGGCGCAAGACCTGCTGGGCATCCCGCAAGGCACCATCCGGGCCACCGTGCTGATCGAGACCATCACGGCCGCGTTCGAGATGGAGGAGATTCTGTACGAGCTGCGCGATCACGCCTCCGGGCTGAACGCCGGCCGCTGGGACTACATCTTCTCGGTGATCAAGAACTTCCGGGCCCGCGGGCCGAGGTTCGTGCTGCCGGATAGGACGCAGGTGACCATGACGGCGCCGTTCATGCGCTCCTACACCGAGCAGCTGGTGCGCGCCTGCCACCGCCGCGGAGCCATGGCCATCGGCGGGATGGCCGCGTTCATCCCCAGCCGCCGCGACCCGGAGGCCAACGCCATCGCCATGGAGAAGGTGCACGCGGACAAGACCCGCGAGGCCTCCGACGGGTTCGACGGCTCCTGGGTGGCGCACCCGGATCTGGTGCCGGTCTGCCGCGAGGTGTTCGACGGCGTGCTGGGTGCCCGGCCGAACCAGCTGGACCGCCAGCGCGAGGATGTCATCCCCGACGACGCCGCCCTGCTGAACGTTGCCGGCACCGAAGGGACCATCACCGAGACCGGCATCCGCACCAACCTGGAAGTCGGCATCCAGTACATCGAGTCCTGGCTGCGCGGCAACGGCGCGGTGGCCATCCACAACCTGATGGAGGACGCGGCGACGGCGGAGATCTCCCGCTCGCAGATCTGGCAGTGGATCCACGCCCACGCCGTGACCGACGACGGCGAGATCATCACCCGCGAATGGGTCCGCGAACTGCTGGAGGAAGAGTTCGCCGGCCTGCCCCGGTTCGACGGCGACCGGTTCGACGACGCCCGCGAGATCTTCGAAGAGGTTGCCCTCGGCGAAGAGTTCCCGGCCTTCCTGACGATCCCGGCCTACCAGAACTACCTGCTGGAGAAGCCGTCGTCGGTCAGGGAGCCCGCGGCCGCCTGATCAGTCCGGCGGCGGGCCCGGGTCAATAGCCAGCTCCCGGTTCGCCGCCGGCACCAAAACTTTCCGCAGGGCCGCCAGGTCCACGCATCTTTCGCCACAAGCAGCCCGACGGTCGGGCGGACCGGCGGCCCTGCGGAAGCATAGTGAGACGAAACGCCGGGTGCGGCTCTACCTTGAGAGCCGCACACGGCGTTCTTCGTTGCATGTTCTGGGTGGACTTCGAGCCTATCCAGCGGTGTGGTCACGGGCCGAGCGAGCCGGGCCGTCCATCCGAGTCCTAGCTGGCGGGGTCGTAGTGGAAGGCCCGCACCTGCGCGCAACGGCAAGCGACCGCGATCTTCGCGGCCCACTCCAAGGCCGCATCATACGAGGGCAACTCCAGCACCGAGTAGCCGCCTTCAAGCTGCGCCGTCTGCGGGTAGGTGCCCTCCCGCACGGTCCCATCGCCGTCGACCATGACAGGCCGGATACTCTTATCGATGCCGCCGCCGAACACCCACACGCCGGCATCCTTCGCCTCCTGAACCACAGCGTGCGACGCATCTGAAACGGCCGGCAACTCTTCCTTCGAAACGACCATGGCGGCACTCGGAAACGAAATCAAATACTTTGTCATCGCGTCGACTCCTTCTTCGCAGCACGGGGATCACCTGCATCCTTGCGGACGCCACCGTTCCGCACAAAAATCTGCGCGATCCCGCGGGATGCTGTTGCCCGCAGAATTCGCTCGACCTGATCGAATCGCTGGCCTCCCCGGCCCATACCGGCTGACGCGCGTGGGGCTTCATCGCGCCCAATACGGTCAGTAGCGGCGCATAGGCTCCTTGTATGGGTTGGTTCTCAGACGCTGTCGAGGCGATCTTGCACTGGCTAAAACCAGGGGCTGATATCTTCCTGCCTTACGCACCGCTCTTGCTCCCACTGGTTGGTTTCCTTGCAGCGCTGGCGGCCCTCGCCACCGTACGGCAACGGACACGCGCCGATGCCAGCGACGAATGGTGGAAACGCGTGCAATTCGCACTCGGCAAATCTGAATCTGACTCGCTGAAAACTCAGGCCATCGGCACGAAAATGCTCGATCACCTTACTGAAAATTCCCGAATTGCGCACAAACCATGGACGTGGCGCAGACGCTGGAGGGTAACCAGTCGGGACTTGGAGATGATCAGTTCCGTCCTGAAGTTCGATGCCTTTCCCGGGCACGAAGCGAAAGCTAACCTTGAGAGAGAAGACTTGGAGGCTGATGATGTCAACGAGCGAGCGGCAGACAGTCCAAGGCAAGAGCCAGAAGACCACTTCGCCGACCATGGCGAACGAGGAGTCTCTGGAGCGTCAGGTGCGCCAGATGAAGGCCGCGCTGATCGTGAAGCTGGACAAGAAGACCGGCAAGAAGACCGATGACTACATCGTGCGCGTCGCCGAAGGGAAAGTTAGCTAAGCATTCTGCGCCAGGACGGGCTGGGCCGGTCCTGGCTGCGCGACCGGTTCTGACAGCGGGGAGCACCACCCGTACTTGTCAGCGCAAGCGGCTGACAAGATGCGCCCAGCTAGATGTCGTCCTCGTGAGCCGCTCCGCCTTCGCCTTCCCAGGTTTCCAAACGCGCAATCTTGGAAGCGTTGAATTTCCGACGCACTCCGTAGCCGCCGTGGTCGTCGTCCTCGATGAAGACGACGCCGAACTGCTCCAAGGCACGGCGCAATTGCCAGTTCTGCTCCGGAGTCAGTGCCTGGTTGCCCTTCTCAAAGTCGCGCACCTGTTTCTTGTCCAGACCGGCTGCCTTGCCGATCACCTTGGACGAGACCTGAGTAAGTGCGCGGGCCGCACGTGCAAGATCTGAAGGAATGATCATCGATGACTTACTCATGGCCTGATCATCCCAGTCTTTGAGAAAAGATGCAGCCGCCGTTTCCGTTTTCCGGAACGCCACCTCCTGTGTTGAGCAAATACCGAACACACAAATAACCCGATGTCCTAAGCCACATCAACCGATGCATGCCCTAGGTTGGAGCCATGATCCCGCTGCAAGCTCCGGATCCGCTCGAGGTTGTGGTCCGCAACGACGCCCATGATGTCTGGGATGTCCTCGCGTCCCTCGGTCCGCTGGCTATCCTCTTGGCTGCCCTCATCGCCGCTTACATAGGCTGGCGCAGCATGCGGGCTCAGGCCGAGGCCGATCGTCGTGCTCAGTGGTGGGCGAGGGCGGAGTGGGCGTTGGATGCGTCCATGTCGCCCAGCATGGACCGCAAGGTCGTCGGGCTCGGCGTGTTGGCGCTCCTCGCCGAAAGCAATCTCGCCGGCGAAGAAGAGGCGAGGATCCTCCAGGTCGCTTCAACCGACGTTTTGGTTCAAAAGGTCACGGCTCTTGAGGACGTGGAGATCGAGCCGCCGTCCCCTATAGCTACTGAGAATTTCCAGCAGGAGCACATCAGAGTTCAAGCGGCCAAGCTGCGTGTAGTGACAGACAAGAAGCAAGGGCACCAGACCCCCGAGTGGATCGTAAAGCTGGCTCAAACTTCGACCTAGTCCGCGGTCATGGCACAATGACGGCAGACTAAGCCCGGAGGAAATGCATGACAACCCACGATCAAACGACTTCAGAAACGCAGCAAAAGCCGAAAAGCTACCTGGAGTGGAAATTCTCCAGCGGCGGCAAGGTCTTTCGCGATGTGCTCGGCATTGCCTTCATCTTTCTGTTCATCACCCTTTTCAATATGGCCGGCAACGGTTTTTGGATGAACCTTGGCGGTGCCATCCTCATCGGCTTGGCCCTCGATGCCGTCGAGTACCAGCACGAGGTACACCGGAGGCCCGCCGGCCGGAAAACCGTTGTGTTGTGGCAGGTGCTGGCTGCGCTTGCCGTGACCATTTTGTACATCAGCCTGATCCAGCTGGCCCGCTAGCGCTCCCCTGCCGGCCGGGGACCCGCTGAACGGCGGCGCTCAGGCGAGCGCCGCCGTCGTTGTTTGCTAACTCCGAAACAAGCAAGCTTCGCGTGGCGGCATTGATGCGCAGCCAATTACGTATTACGATATCGTTATGAGTACAGGCGAGGCGATCAACGGTGTGCCGGTCTCCGAGGAGCAAATCGCGGAATGGGCAGCCGAGGCCGAGGCTGGGTACAACGTCGACGCATTGAAGAAGCGCGGCCGCGGACGGCCGGGGCGCGGCGCGAAGCCCTCGCAGGTCGTCGCCCTCCGCCTCACGTCGGAAGAGCTCGCCGCTATCGACGACCGGGCGGCGCGTGAAGGGAAGACGCGTTCCGACGTCATCCGTGAAGCTCTGGCCGCGTACGCTGCGTGAAGGTCCACGATTCCGCACTCAAGCACGGCATCCTCCCTGTGGATGCGATAAAGGCGCGGCCCGGAATGCTCGATCTTCTCCCGTAGGTGCCCTCCCACGATCGACCACCCTCTGCCCGTCACCATAAAGGCGGGTGGTCGGCACCCGGACACCCCTGGCACTGTGGCGCCGCCGTCGTTGTTTCCTAGCTCCGGAACAGGCCGCTGTAGGCGTTGAGGGCCGGCTGGCCGCCGAGGTGGGCGTAGAGCACGGTGCTCTCGGCCGGGATCTGCTTGGTGCTGACCAGGTCGATCAGGGCGGCCATGGATTTTCCTTCGTAGACCGGGTCGGTGATCATGGCTTCGAGCGAGGCGCTCAGCCGCATGGCTTCCAGGGTGGATTCGACCGGGATGCCGTAGAGGTCGCCGGCCCAGCCTTCCAGCACGGTGATCTCGTCGTCGTGCAGCTCCCGCTCGAGCCCGATGAGCTGCGCCGTGTTGCGGGCGATGCGGCCGACCTGGTCACGGGTCTTGGACAGGGTGGCGGAGGCATCGATGCCGAGCACGCGGCGCGGGCGGCCGCCGGCGTCCTGCAGGGCGGCAAACCCGGCGATCATGCCGGCGTGGGTGGAGCCGGTGACGGTGCAGACCACGATGGTGTCGAAGAAGACGCCGAGCTCCTTCTCCTGCTCCTGTACCTCGTAGGCCCAGTTGGCGAATCCCAGCCCGCCGAGCTTGTGCTCGGAGGCGCCGGCCGGGATGGCGTAGGGCTTGCCGCCGGCCGCCTCGACTTCGGCGATGGCATTCTGCCAGGAGTCACGGATGCCGATGTCGAAGCCGGCCGGGTCGAGCCGCACGTCAGCCCCCATGAGCCGGGAGAGCAGGATGTTGCCCACGCGGTCGGTGAGCGGATCCGGCCAGTCCACCCAGTTCTCCTGCACCAGCAGGGCCTTCAGGCCGAGGGTCGCGGCCACTGCTGCCACCTGCCGGGTGTGGTTGGACTGGAAGCCGCCGATGGACACGATGGTGTCCGCGCCCTCGGCGAGGATGTCCGGGACGATGTACTCAAGCTTGCGGGTCTTATTGCCGCCGTAGGCCAGGCCGGAATTCACGTCCTCCCGCTTGGCCCAGATCTGCGCGCCGCCCAGATGTTTGCTGAGCCGCGGCAGGTGGTGGACCGGGCTGGGGCCGAAAGTGAGCGGGTAGCGATCGAAATCCGTGATGGCCATGTGGTCCTCGTTCTGTCCGAAGTCGGTGAAGCTCAGTTCCGACTCCATTCTTGTCCGTTCGGGGACCGGCAGATAGAGGCGGCAGCAATATCCGCAATCTCCAACGCTGCACCGTTATTGCAAGCTTGCCCGAATTTTCGAGCTCCCACAGAGGCGACATGACCACGCACTTTGCCTGTCGGTGTAGGCGAGCGTGAAGGCAAGACACCGCGAACCAAGCCCTCATAAATATACGGACAACCTATGGATTTTGACGAGTGACTCAGCGCACATATGCTTTGTTTGCTTACAGTAAATTTACGTTGGGGGAAACATGTTTCGTCGCCTAGCTGCGCCCTTTGTGGTGCTGTCCATTTCCTTAGGGCTTGTGGCCGGCAGCGCTGTGCCAGCGGCCACCGCCTCCGCGCCCGCGGTCGTATCAGTACAGGCCTCAAAGAGCGCTGCGCCGACTGTCACCATTAATAAGCTCAAGACAGTCAAAGCCTCGAAAAAGACAGGGAAGGCGATCATCAAGCCTTCAGTCAAAACTAGCGGCAAGGCCAAACTCAGCTCCGCTAAGCTCACAGTGAAGCAGGGGCAGAAGACGCTAGCGAAGAACGCTTCCACTGTCTCGCTGAAGCCCGGCAAGTATTCAGTCACCACGACCGTGAAATACAAGACCTGGACGGATAAACCGACTGGCAAGAAGCTCAAGAAGAAAACATTGGTCTCTGACGGCAGCAAGCTAGTCAAGATGAACTGCGAGGTCGCAGATGTTGAGACCCACTTCATGGACGGTTTCGAGATCGAACTGATGTTCCTTGAGTGCACGGGCAATTTCGATGGCGTTTACCATGCCCGTGCAGGATATTTCCCGTACACCGAGGAAAACATCTGGATGGATTGGGCCGGCACGAATCTCTGGGGAGACTCCTTTCCCCAACAGCCCTTTGTCCGACCAATCATCGGTGCAAAGTTCAGCACTAACGTTTACCCTCTGGAGCGGAAGGTCTACAAGACCACCACTTTCGCAGAGACGAAAAAGGTGTGGTCGAAAGAGCTGACAAAGACGTCGACGCAGACCCTCACCGTTACTAAGTAGGGTCACAGCTCAACGGGTGGCCCTACTCGGAGTTGGGAGCGGACGGGCGTACTGCCCGGCCGACTGGCCTCTACCGTGCTGCGTCGGCGTTTTCGGGACCGGTGATGTTGACCATCCAGCTCACGCCGAACTTGTCCGTGAGCTGTCCGTAGTAGTCACCCCACGGCGCCTTCTCCAGCGGCATGTCGACGGTCGCGCCGTCGCTCAGGCCCTCCCAATAGGTCCGCAACTTGGCCTCGTCGCCCGGGTCCTCTCCGCTGGAGCTGAGACATATGGAGCCGTTTCCGGACGAGGGCATCTCGGGCGGCGCGTCCGCGGCCATCAGTAGGAAGCCGCGGTCAACGAACACCGACGAGTGCATGATGTTCGCGCCGGTCTCGGGGTTCTCGTCGCCCATTCCCTCGGCGTAGGTCATCTTTTGCAGCTCACCGCCGAAAACCGAGTGATAGAACTCGATCGCCTCCGCGGCGTTGCCGCTGAACTGCAGGTAGGGGTTAAGGTCCAGTGCCATGGGTTTGCCTTCCGTAGTGGATGCGGCGCGTTCCGTGCCGCGTTCATTCTTGCGCCTTGAACCGCGCGCGGGAAGGGGTGGCGGGCCACGGCTGCACCTGACCTTAAAGTGGAACGTCCAACCTCGGACCGTTCATCGTGCTCCGCACTTTTGCCGCGAGGTTATGGTCAGTACGTCCGCTCGACGCCGAACTCCAGCGGGGGCAGCGCGGCTCGACGACGGACCAGGTCCTGGGCGTGGGCAGCCAGCCGCCGGTCCTCATCGGAACGCAGCACCAGCTGCGGAACCTTGGCGGCGTGGCCGGCGTCGTCCCGGGTGACGAAGACGGTCATGCACTGAGTGGTGTCCCGCCAGTCGCCGCCGCGCGGGTCGCGTGCCCGAACGTGGACAGCGATGTGCATGGAGTGCGGTCCGGTGTAAATCATCCGCGCGGAGAGTTTCACCAGGTCCCCGATGTGGACCGGGTTCAGGAAGTGAATGCCGCCGGAGTAGACCGCCACGGCGTCGGCGC
This sequence comes from Arthrobacter sp. Y3221048, assembly GCF_059092685.1. Taxonomy (NCBI): domain Bacteria; kingdom Bacillati; phylum Actinomycetota; class Actinomycetes; order Micrococcales; family Micrococcaceae; genus Arthrobacter; species Arthrobacter sp. Y3221048. The sequence continues at coordinate 322,359 of NZ_JBNHHX010000001.1, forward strand.
CGCACCAGCCCATGGCGCATGCCCTGGCCACCTCGTCGATCCAGCGCATCACGATCCCGCCGTGGGCGTGGCCGCCCCTGTTCACGTCCGTGGGGGCGGCGAGGAAACGGAAGCTTTCGGAGGGAGTGGTGCCCGCGTCCGTGTAAGCCTGGGCGCTCATCACCTCGCGGATCTCGCGCCGGGCTTCGAGCCGGCCGGCGACCCCGCGCGCCAGCCGCTCCGACGCGTCGTCGGTGGGCGCCCACGCCGGTACTGGCCGGGGCCGCCGCTGCTCGTCCATGGCGACGAACACCAGGATGCAGTCCATGGCGGGCCGGAACTGCCGCGAGCGCACATCCGCGGCGTCGACGGTGACGACCACCTGCATGCTGGAACGGCCGGTGTGCGCGATGCGTGCACTGACCTCGATCAGGTCGCCGTTGTGGATCGGCCGGGTGAAGTGCACATTGCCGACATACGCGGTGACGCAGTAGCCGCCCGAGTACCCGACGGCGCACGCGTACCCGGCCTTGTCGATCCATTCCAGGACCCTCCCGGCCTGCACCGTGGTGCCGTCGGCCGCGACATCGGTGGGCGCGGCGAGAAAGCGCAGCGTGATCGAATCTTCCATGGCGCCCATCGTAGCTGCGCGTTTGGGTGGCCGCCTTTACCGGCTTGCGGACATGACGGGCACTGAGGGACAGGGGCTGGGCTGCAGAGGGACAGAAACAGAAACGTCCGCTCCCCGGGGAACGGACGTTTCTGTGAAGCTGGCAGCCGGCTCCGCTAGCGCTGGCCGGCCATTGCGTCCTCGCGGCCTTCGAGCGCCGCCTTTTCCTCGGCGACCTTGGCGTCGTGGGCCGCGCGGATGGCGGTGTGCTCCGGGTTGCGGCGCAGCCACAGGTAGCCGATGCCGAGCGCGACGAACCAGACCGGGGTGAACAGCAGGGCCGCCAACGTGTCCGGCTGGGTGGTCAGCGCCCACAGGATGAAGGCGAAGAAGGCCATGACCACGTAGGGCATGAACGAGCCGCCCGGCATCTTGAACTTGCTGGCCTCGTGCAACTGCGGCCGGCGGCGGCGGTACACGATGTAGCTCACCAGGATGATGGTCCAGACGAACATGAAGCAGAGCGCCGAGACGGTGGTGACCATGGTGAACGCCTCGGAAACGCTGCCCTCCGCGTAGAGCAGGACCACGCCGGCGAGCAGGAACATGCAGGAGAACAGCAGCGCGCTGCGCGGCACACCGCGGCTGGAGAGCTTGCCGAAGCGCTTCGGAGCATCCCCCTCCAGCGAGAGGCCGTAGATCATGCGCGACGTCGAGTAGATCCCCGAGTTTGCCGACGATGTCGCCGAAGTGAGCACCACGAAGTTCACGACGCCGGCCGCACCGACGAGGCCGGCGAGGGCGAACATGCCCACGAACGGGGATTCGTCGGCGTTGAAATTCGTCCACGGCTGGACTGCCATCAGGATGATGAGGGCGCCTACGTAGAAAATCAGGATGCGGATCGGGATGGAGTTCACCGCCCGCGGCAGGTTCTTTTCCGGGTCCTTGGTCTCGGCGGCGGTGGTGCCGACCAGTTCGATCCCGACGAACGCGAACACGGCGATCTGGAACCCGGCCACGAAGCCCATGAAGCCGGTGGGGAACATTCCGCCGTGCTCCCACAGGTTCCCGAAGGAGGCGCGGGCGCCGTCGTGTTCGAAGCCGGTGATGATCATGACCAGCCCGACGACGATCAGGGCCATGATGGCGACGATCTTGATCAGCGCGAACCAGAATTCGGTCTCACCGAAGGCCCGCACGGTGGGCAGGTTCAGCGCGAGCAGCAGCAGGATGCAGGCGAGCGCCGGGATCCACAGCGGCAGGTCCGGCCACCAGAACGCCACGTAGTGGGCGATCGCGACGACGTCGGCGATGCCGGTGACCACCCAGCAGAACCAATACGTCCAGCCGGTGAAGAACGCCGCCCACGGCCCCAGGATGTCGCCGGCGAAGTCGCCGAAGTTCTTGTACTCGGTGTTGCTCAGCAACAGCTCGCCCATCGCCCGCATGACGAAGAAGAGCATGAAGCCGATGATCATGTACACGAAGATGACCGAGGGGCCGGCGACGGAAATCGTCTTGCCCGAGCCCATGAAGAGCCCGGTACCGATCGCGCCGCCGATGGCGATTAACTGGATGTGACGGTTGGACAAGGACCGCTGGAGGTGCGGTTCGTTGGTGGTGCTCGCGGTGCTCATGTGTTCCTTAGGGTGGGACTGCGCATCTGCGGAAGTTTCCGTTTGGACGGCCGGGCAATGGCTCCATCGCCATCCGGTCAGGCCGATTGCAGGCTCCCCTCGCCCGTACGGGCTGGCTGGTGAGCTACGCCACGAAAACCTATCCGGCGCGCCTCCCGCGGGTCAAATCGAGCACCACGTATTGCGGGTCTTCTCTGACGAAGGCATTTTCCAGTCCCGCCGCCGGTTTACCAGGCCGAGGCGAGAATCAGCGGCTGCTCAGCCAGCGAGCAGGTCAGGGTCAGGGCGGTGCCCGGCCGCTCCCCGGAACCCGGAGTGCGGTAGACGGTCAGCGTCAGCGGGCTGGCGTCGATGGTGGTGACGCTGCCCTCGGTGGTGGGCACCGCCGTCGTCGTGGTGGGGACGATGCCGCCGGGACCGCCGCTGCCGCGCACCGGGAGGGCGCCGGTCGCCGGCTCAAGCTTCCCGTCCACGTCGCGGAACACCTCCGCGCCGGCACCGCCCTGGATGATGACCGTGGCCAGCGCGGCGGCATAAACCGGGTCGGCGCAGGCGTCGTAGATCCAGCGGTCGCCGAGCACCGAGTGGTCCATGGTCCCGGCAAGGAACTGTTCGGCGCCGGGCAGGGGCGCGCCGCGGTAGGTCAACGGGACATGCAGCACCGGACCGTCGCCGGCCCGGACCAGGTGGGTTTCCATGCCGACTTCCCCGTCCGGATCGTCGAAGCGGAAGGCACCAAGGTGCTCCAGCTCGGCGGCGTCTGCCCCGAGTTCCCGGAACCACGGCTGCCCGGGCAACCACGCGGCCAGAAGCTCGAGCTTGGTGGGTTTCAGCACTGCGTCGTAGATGATGGCCATGTTCGTAGCCTACGACGCCGGGGCGTCGCCCGGATGGTGCCACCGTCGGCGCGCAGGACGAAGGCCGGGTGCGGCTCCCGTAGCAGGAGCCACACCCGGCATTGCCTCTGTCGGACTAGGAGGCGGTGACCTGCCAGAGGTGGTCGTCGGGGTCGGCGAAGACGGCCGAGTAACCCCACGGCTGCCGGCCAGGTTCCATGACGACTTTCGCCCCGGCATGGAGTGCCGCGTCGATTGTGGCGTCCACCTCCTCCGGCGAGGAGACCGGCAGGCCCAGCAGGCATTCCGTCTGGTCGCCGGCGGCCATCGGCCGGTTGGCGGTGACCCAGCCGAAGCCTCCGTGCGGCACAAACATCAGCCGCAGGCCGGCGTTCACCTCGAACTGCAGGGGCTCGGGGATGCCGTCGTCGGCGGGTTCACCGACGGCAGCCAGGCCGAGTGCCCGGTAGAAATCGAACGATGTGCGGCGGTCCGCCGTCGGCAACGCCAGGACGGCGGGCTGGCCGGATGGCACGAGTGACACGGGTGCTCCTTTCGCTCGCGGGATGCCCGGGCTCAGACGGACGCGGACTCGGCAAGGATGGCGTCGATCTGGCCTATGGCCCCCTGCACGCCCTCGACCATCCCCATCTCGAGCATCTTTTCCAACTGCTCCGCGGACTCAAACCTGGACTCGGTGGTCATCCGGGTGCGGCCGTCGATGGATTCCAGCGTCACGGTGGCGTAGGTGGTGCCCATGTCCGCCACCGGCTCGCCGTCGTCGTCGGCAAACCCGTCCTCGAAGACCAGCCGGTGCGGGGCCTCGATCGCGGTGATTTTCCACCAGCCGCCGGATGTCTCGCCGTCCGGACCGGTCATGTAGTAGTTGGCTCTGCCGCCGGGAGAGAACTCGTGCTTGTCGAAAGTGGCGGGCCACTCGGGCGGTCCCCACCAGCGTTCCAACTGGCGCGGATCTGCCCAGAGCTGCCAGACCCGCTCGACGGGTGCGTCGAACTCGGCCACGATGGTGAATGTCAGGCCCTCGAGGTCCTGTTTGGTGTCGGTAATCGGCATGTCGGTGTCCTTCCTATCCCTTGGCGAGAATGTCCTGGATCCGGTCAACGCGTTGGCGCCAGAGCATCTCGTATTCGTCGAGCAGGCGACGCGCTCTCCGCACTCCTTCAGGATGAGGCCGCACCATCTGCTCCCTTCCGCGCTTCTCCTTAACCACCAGGGAAGCCCGTTCCAAGACCGCGACGTGTTTCTGTACCGCGGCGAAACTCATCCTGTACCCCGCCGCCAGACCCGACACCGAGAACTCGCCGGTGAGTACCCGGGCGACGATGTCGCGGCGGGTAGCGTCGGCGAGCGCCTGGAAGAGGCGGTCCAACTCGAGGTCACTGACTTGATCTACAACCATTTGGTTGCAGGTTAGTCCTGCTTTGGACATAGGGTCAAGGGTTTGGCGTAGATTCTCTTGCGGACGTCGGAGCACGGCTCGCCGAGTCCGGCTCAACGCCCGACTCGGCGAGCCCACCGCGGACCGGAGCAGCCTCTCCCCTATGCAGCTTCAGGTCCCCGGCTGCCCTGCCGTTTCAGGCGCGGGTGCTTCGGCTGTCGTCGCGGATCTGTCCGACGAGCTCTTCCAGCATGTCCTCGAGCGTCACAATGCCGTACGGGCGGCCGGAGCCGTCGATGGCAAGCGCCAGGTGTGCCCCTTCGCGCTGCATGCGGTGCAACGAGGAACGCAGCGCAGCGTTCAGGTTCACCTGCGGCAGGGCGCGGACCAGGCTGGCCAGCAACGGCCGGTTCCTGGCCGTGGCGTCGAGCTTGAGCAGGTCCTTGACGTGGACGTATCCGTCCAGTTCCCCTGTGGCGGACTGAACCGGGAAGCGGGAAAAGCCGTTGGCGGCAACCTGTTCGATCTGCTCCGGGGTGCATCCGGACGGAAGGGTGGTGACCTTGCTGAGCGGGATCACGATGCTCTCGACCGACCGTTCTTCGAACGTCAGGGCGCCGAGCAGGAGCCGTTCATCCTGCTTGTCCAGCAGCCCGCCCTCGCGTGATTCCTCGACCAGGCCTGCCACCTCGTCGCGGGTGAAGGTGCTGGCGACCTCGTTCTTGGGTTCCACCTTGAACAGGCGCAGAATCCCGTTGCCGATGGCATTCATGCACCACAGCAGCGGTTGCAGGATGCGTACGACGACGACGAGCACCGGGCCCAGGACAAAGGCCATCCGCTCAGGTCCGGCCAAGGCGATGTTCTTCGGCACCATCTCGGCGAGGACCACGTGCAGGAACGTCACGACGCTCAAGGCAATGGCGTAGGCGATCGGGTCGATCAAGGCGGCCGGGACTCCCCAGGCGCTGAAGGGCCCTTCGAGGGCGTAAACCACCATGGGTTTCGTGACGTAGCCCAGCGCCAGGGAGCAGACGGTGATGCCCAACTGCGCGCCGGCCATCATGAGCGAGACGTTCTCGATGGCCCACAGGGTCATTTTGGCGGCCCGTCCGCCTTGCTCTGCCCGGGGTTCGATAATGCTTCGGCGTGCGGCGATGAGGGAGAATTCGGCGCCGACGAAGAAGAAGTTCGCGGCGAGCAGGACGATGGTCAGAATGATTCCGGTGGCATCCATTTAGCGGCCCTCTTCTTCGGTTCCAAGGGGCGTGGCGGTGGCCAGGAGCTTCGAAATCCTTGCACCGTCCATCTCCTCGACGCGCAGCTCGATTTTGGCTGCCGGGCGGCCATGGGACTGCTCCGTCACCAGCTCGACGGTGTCTCCGGGCTCGGCGATACGGCCCAGATGGAGGGTAAACAGGCCGGCGATGGTGTCGTACTCGGTGCCGTCCGGAATGGCGTGACCCAAGATCTCTGTCGCCTCATCGGGGCGCAGCGCGCCGTCGAGACGCCACACACCGAAGGGCAGCCGTTCACTACTGCCGTCGTCGGGGTCGTGTTCGTCCAAGACTTCACCCACGAGCTCCTCGACGAGGTCCTCCAAGGTGATCAGACCAGCGACGTCACCGGTCTCATCGATCAAAATTGCCATCTGGAGGCCGCCGGCCCGCAGCGTGTCCATCAGGTCGTCGAGTTCAACGGTGTCCGGGATCAGCGTAGGGGCATCCATGATCTCGGTGACGGTGCGGCGGCCGCGGTCGGGAAAGGGCACGGCCAGGCCGCGCCGGATATGCACGATACCCAGCACCTCATGGGAACCGGGCTCCATGACGGGGAAGCGTGAGTGGCCGCTGGCAGCGGCGATGTCGAGCATCTCCTGAACGCTCTGATCGGGGGCGACAGAAACTATCCGCGTTCGGGTAGTCATGGCGTCGTGGCCACGGCGGGCCCCGAACGCGAACGACCGGCGGACCAGTTCGGCGGTCTCCACCGGCAGTACACCCTGCCGGGCCGAATGGCGCACCAGAACGGTCAGCTCCTCGGCGGAACGGGCGGACGCGAGTTCTTCCTGCGGCTCAATGCCCATCGCCCGGACCAGTTTGTTGGCCGTGCCATTGAAGAACACGAGCAGTGGCTTGGTCGCGGCACTGAATCCGCGCTGGAAGCCTGAAACGGCGCGTGCGGTGGCCAGTGGTTTGGCGATCGCCAGGTTCTTCGGAACCAACTCGCCGAAGACCATGGTCAAGACCGTTGCCAGAACCAAGGCGATAGTGATGGAAACGGAGCGGGCTGCCGGCTCCGCCAGCCCTGCATCCATGAGCGGGCCCAATACGAGGACGGCAATCGCCGGTTCGGCGAGGAAGCCGATGCCGAGGTTGGTCAGCGTGATGCCCAATTGGGCGCCGGACAGCTGGGTGGACAGCGTGTTCATCGCCTTCAAGACACCGACGGATTTCTTGTCGCCGGCGGTTGCGGCGTCCCTGACCGCGTTGCGGTTGACCGTGATCAGGGAGAACTCGGCCGCAACGAACAAGCCACAGCCAGCTATCAGGAGGAGGCCACCGAGGATCGACATTAGTTCCACTTACAAACACCCCCTGCTGCGTTTCTCGGAGTATTTTCGAGGGTCAGCAGGGGGCATGGACTATGCCCCGGACTGTCACCGGGAGTGGACATCAGATCCTCTCAAGATCAAAGACAGAAAAAGTCCGCGACCTGACGTCGTGGACAGCATAATTCTGCCATTGCCGACCCGTCCACTGCAAAAGGACCGTACCCTTCCGGCCGTCGAAGCGGGGTGCGGGTGGAACCGGCGGTGGCCCGCGCAGGTTGCGGGCGGGGCGTAGAATTGATTGGCCGCATTTTCTGACCGGCCGTCTCCCTCCAGCAAGGTAGTTTCTCCGATGCCGCAATTCGCGTCCGCGCTCGCGCGTGGCCTGACTGTCCGCCACATCCGCTTCATGGCCCTCGGCTCCGCGATCGGTACCGGCCTGTTCTACGGCTCGGCCGCAGCGATCCAGGCCGCCGGCCCGGCCGTGCTGCTGGCCTACGCCATCGGCGGCGCCGCGGTGTTCCTGGTCATGCGGGCGCTGGGCGAGATGGCCGTGCGGCACCCGGTCTCCGGGTCGTTCGGCCAGTACGCCAGCCGCTACCTGGGGCCGTTCGCCGGCTTCATCACCGGCTGGACGTTCGCGTTCGAGATGGCCATTGTGGCGATCGCGGACGTGACGGCGTTCGGCATCTACATGGGCTTCTGGTTCCCCGAGGTGCCGCGCTGGATCTGGATCCTCGCCGTCGTGTTCTTCATCGCCGCCCTCAACCTGGTCAGGGTCAGGGTGTTCGGCGAGACCGAGTTCTGGCTGTCGCTGGTCAAGGTCGCGGCGATCATCGCGATGATTGCCGGCGGCGCCGCGATCATCATCTTCGGCTTCGGGCTGCCGGACGGCGCCAACCCGGGACTGGAGACCATGCTGGGGTCCGGCGGCTTCTTCGCCAACGGGTTCTGGGGGCTGCTGGCCTCCTTCTCCATTGTGATGTTCGCCTTCGGCGGAATTGAAACCATCGGCATCACGGCCGGCGAGGCAAAGAACCCGAAGAAGGCGATCCCCGGGGCGATCAACACGGTGCCGGTGCGGATCCTGCTCTTCTACGTCTGCACGCTGGCTGTGCTGATGATGATCTCGCCGTGGGACCGGATCGACGGTTCCACCAGCCCCTTCGTGCAGATCTTCGACATGCTGGGCATCCCGGCGGCCGCGCACATCCTCAACGCCGTGGTGATCACCGCGGCCATTTCCGCGATCAACTCCGACACGTTCGGCGCCGGGCGGATGATGTACGGGCTGGCCGAGCAGGGCCACGCGCCGAAGGCCTTCGCGAAGATTTCCCGCCACGGGGTGCCGTGGATGACGGTGGCGACGATGGCAGCGGTGCTGCTGGCCGGCGTCGTGCTCAATGCGCTCCTGCCGGAGTCCCTGTTCCTGATCGTTGCGTCGATCGCGACCTTCGCCACCGTGTGGGTCTGGATGATGATCCTGCTCTCGCACATCGCGATGAAGCGGGAGATTGCGCGGAAGGGGCTGCCGGCGTCGGAATTCCCGGTGCCGTTCTGGCCCGTCGCGTCCTACCTGGCGCTGGGCTTCATGGTGTTCATCGTGGTGCTGCTGGGCATCATGCCGGACACCCGGGTGGCGCTGCTGGTGGGCTGTGCGTGGATCGCCCTGCTGTTCGTGGCCTACCGCTTCGGCATCAAGGGCGCCGGGCGGCGCCGCGCGGAGCTGGTGGACGAGACCGGCGTGGACGTGGCCGCGGAACCGTCGCGGACGCCGGCGGAGCAGTAGCTCAGGCCCCGATCACCAGGGAACGAGGGGCGGCCTGCTCGGGGAACAGGTAGGCGCTGATGGCGTGCGCGATCTTGCGTCCGCCCTGGACGGAAGGCTCGATCGGATTCGCGTAGTCGTCGTCTTCCGGACAGATGAGCCTCAGGTCCACCAGCGCCAGCCCCCGGGAGAAGACGGCCCGGGTGATGTGGTCGTTGAACAGGGCGGCGGCCGCCCTGATGATCCGCTGGTCGGGGCCTGAGGGCGGGGTGTCGTAGATGGTGCAGGCTGCCGTCGGCAGGCCGGTGGCCGCCACCGCATCCAGCATCCCGGCATAACCAGCGCCGAACTTGTCCTGGGCATCGGCGAACATGGCCAGGGCCTCGGCCGCCCACACGGCCGGTTCATTGAGCAGGTAGGCGAATCCCAGGGCGTCGTTCCCGCCGACGCTGATCACCAGGTGCGTGGCGTCCCGCGGGAGGGAGCGGAGCTGGCCGGCGACCCCGCTGATGACGGCGCCGTCGAGAGCCAGGAGCGTGGCCTGCCACCCGCGCGGCAGCAGCCCCCGAAGCTGCGTCACGACGTCGGGGCCCCCGGCAACATAGGCAGCGTTGTCGAACACCGAATCGCCGAGCAGCACCACGTGGCCGGTGCCGCCTGGTGCGTCAGATGCCATGTCGCCCTCCTGATCCAGAGTCGGTGGGCAGGTATTTGGCCGGCGAGCAGGCACTCGGCCGGTGAGCACACTTTATCCCCCGTCCGGCCTCAGCCGAAGGGCCGCAACCTCCCTCCTTCACTCCCGGGATCAGCCGCGAGCTGGCCCCCGCGGAATAGCCGGCCCGCACTCTTTGTTGACGTGTCCATGAAGATTGAGATCTGGTCCGACATTGCCTGCCCCTGGTGCTTCATCGGCAAGCGCCGCTTCGAGACGGCCCTGGAGGGCTTCGAACACAAGGACCAGATCGACGTCGAATGGCGCAGCTACCAGCTCGACCCCACGCTGCCGGAGCACTATGACGGCACCGAGACCGAGTACTTGTCCCGGATCAAGGGCATGCCCCAGGACCAGGTCAAGCAGATGTTCGGCCACGTCACGGCGCAGGCCGCCGGCGAGGGCCTGAACTACGACTTCGACTCCGTGGTGGTTGCCAACAGCTTCACCGCCCACCGCTTCCTGCACCTGGCCAAGGAGCACGGCGTGATGGATCGGGCCAAGGAAGCCCTGCTGTCCGGCCATTTCGAGCAGGGCAAAGACATTGGCGACGCCGAGTACCTGGTGGGCATCGGCGTCGAACTGGGTCTTCCCGAAGCGGAGATCCGCGAAACCCTGGCGGGCGACCGCTTTGCCGCGGAGGTCCGCGCCGACATCGCCGAGGCGCGCGAGCTCGGCGTGAACGGGGTGCCGTTCTTCGTGCTGGACCGCAAGTACGGGATCTCCGGGGCGCAGCCCGCCGAGGCGTTCGCGCAGGCGATCCGGCAGGCGTGGAACGAGCGCAGCCCGTTGACCGTGCTGCCGCAGTCGAAGACCGACGACGGCGCGGTGTGCGGCCCGGACGGCTGCAACTGACCTGACTTACGCGAAACCGGCGGGCTGCTTCCCGGAGCGGCCCGCCGGTTTTCTGTGTCCTACGACGGACGGTTGCCCGGCGGGCCGTCGAGCACAGTAGGGACGTACTCGAGCAGCTGGAGCCGGCCGTCGAAGATCCTGCTGTCCACCATCTCGAGCGAGACGTCCGGGTAGCCGTCGTAGATCCGCTCCCGGCCGGCGCGGCCCGTGATGACCGGGAAGACGACCAGCCGGAACCTGTCCACGAGGCCCGCGGTTAGCAGCGACCGGCACAGGCTGACGCTGCCGAGGGTGCTGAGCGGCCCGGTCCCGGTGCGTTTCATCTCCGCCACCGCCTCGACGGCGTCCCCGGTGACCAGCTCCGAGTTTGGCCAGGCCAGCGGCGCCTGCAGGGTGGAGGAGAAGACAACCTTGGGCACAGCGGCGAGGCCGGTCAGGCTGGCGCCCTCATCCTCCGAGTATTTTGAGCCACCGGACGCGGCCTCCTCGGACATGCCGGACATCAGCCGGTAGGTGTTCGCGCCCATGAGGAAGGTATAGTCCTTCTCCCCCTCCTGCTCGAGCCAGGCCAGGTACTCCGGGCCCTCCAGCCCCCACCAGCCGGGCCAGCCCTCGGCCGAGGCGTACCCGTCCAGGGAGATGATCAGGTCGACCATCAGTTCCGCCGATTGCGTCTGCGCAGTGGCCTCGCCCATCGCCTGCTCCTCGCTCTGCTCCCCGGCCGCCACCGAGGTCCGTTGACCGACCGGGCCCGGGTCTGTTGACTGACCGGTCTCCCACGCCGCTGGTCCCCTGGCGGCGCTTGGCCGACATGCTACTCCCGAAGCGATAGGTTGCTGAAGGGTGTGCGCCGGGCGCCCAAGCCCGGAGTTTCCCGTGTCGAAGCTCATATCGCTGCCCACCGGCGTGAAACAGGGACCCGCAGTAGAGTGAAAAGGCTTGGCACCTCGTCGCCGAGGATTCTGCCACGGACCCTTTTGCATCGCCTGGCGGCATACGGCCGGCCCGCGAAGGTCCGCTTCCCTTAACTGTGGCGACCGCCGTCCCCTGGACGACCGCGGCGAAGCACCCCTGGCTGCGCACCTGCGGTTCCTCCGCGTGCGCAGGTGCATGTACTGGCAATGGCTGGCCGAGGCTTCGGCCCGATTGAGAGAGGACTGATAGCGGGATGGATCAGCAACCGACGAGGCTCTGGACCAAGAACTTTATTCTGGCCATCGTCGTCAACCTGTTCATCTCCCTGGTCTTCTACATGCTGATGACCACCATGGCGCTCTACGCCGTGGACCGGTTCCAGGCCTCCGACACCGCAGCCGGCTTCACGTCCAGCGCGTTCGTGCTCGGTTCGGTCATCGCGCGGATCTTCGCCGGCCGGTTGCTGGACGTCGTGGGCCGCCGGAAGATGATCCTGGTGACCATGGCGGTGTTCGTGGCCGCCTCGCTGCTGTACATTCCCACCGGCTCGCTGGCCTGGCTGCTGGTGCTCCGCATCGTGCACGGCATGGCCTTCGGTGCGGGCACCACCGCGGTGGCGGCCTCGGCCCAGACCCTCATCCCCCACACCCGGCGCGGCGAGGGAACCGGGTACTTTGGCCTGTCCACCACGCTCTCGACGGCGGTGGGCCCGTTCGTGGGCGTGCTGCTGGCGGGGCTGGGCAACTACGACGCCATGTTCTACTTCTGCGCCGCCTCCTCCGTGGTTGCCCTGGTGGTGGCCCTGTTCCTGCGGGTGCCGGAGCTGCCCGCGGCGAAGCGGTCCGGCCGGTTCCGGATGAGCCTGAGCGATATTTTCGAGACGGCGGCCCTGCCCATCTCCTGCATCATCCTGCTGGCCGGGGCCTCCTACTCCGGCATCCTGATCTTCCTGACCTCCTACGCGGAGTCGCGGGGTTCCACCGCCGCGGCCAGCGTCTTCTTCCTGGTCTACGCCGGGGCGGTACTGGTCACCCGCCTGTTTGCCGGCCGGATCCAGGACCGCCGCGGCGACAACAGCGTCATGTACCCCACACTGATTTCCTTCGTGCTGGGGTTGGCGCTGCTGATCCCGGACCCCACCCTCCTGACCATCATCGGCTCGGCGATCTTCAGCGGCATCGGCTTCGGCACCGTCATGTCCGGCGCGCAGGCGATCGCGGTGAAGGTGTCGCCGTCCATACGCATTGGCACGGCCACCTCCACCTTCTTCCTGATGCTCGACGTCGGCTCCGGGCTCGGACCCATCATCCTGGGCACGCTGGTTCCGGTTCTCGACTACCCGGGCATGTACGCCCTGCTGGCCGTGGTGATGGTGCTGACCACCGTGCTCTACTACTTCGCGCACGGCCGCCGGAAGGGCGCCGCCGGCACAGTCGGCGCCTAAACCACCCCTCGCGGCGGTGCGGCGGGCACCCCGGCCAGGCTCCGCCGTCGTACTGGAAGCGCTACTGTTGCTCCGCCGGTTCGCTGGGAGTGGGCGACAGCCGCGGGCAGCTCAGCGTCCCCGGTGTCTGGTCCACCCGGTTGGCCGGCACGAGTTCCTTGTAGCCGGCGCCGACCACCACGTCCACGCTGTCGTCGGTGCGGTCGTCGGCCACGTATTCCGAGTCAGGGATGTTCCGCTGCAGATTGAAGGCGTTGGCTTCGCCGGCCTTGCCCGACACGACCACGGCGCTCATCCCGTAGATGCTCAAGGTCTTGTTGCCCACCGAGCCGATGTCGTAGCCGCGGTCGGACAACGCGGCGGCCACCTTGCTGCCCAGGCCCTCCAGCTGCGTGCCGTTGTAGACGTTAAGCCGGAACGAACCGTTGTCCGGGTAGTCGTAGGTGCCGGTGGGGCAGGTGACCGGTTCCGGGGGCGGCGGCGGACCCCAGCCGGGGACCTTCAGATCGCCGCGGGCGACGGCAAGGGCGGCGAGCACCGCGGCGATGACCAGGCCGACCAGCAGCACCAACACCACACCGTGCAGGATCCGCCGGTGGTAAATGTGCGGCCTCTCCACATTGCCGTCGTCGACGAAGACGCGGTCAAGATCCTCTTCGGTGATGACGCGCTGGCCCTGCCAGCTCAGTATCTGCTTGGGCTTGCGTCGGGGTGGCGGCGGAACGCTGGTTTCAGTCATCGACCACCAGGACCCTGGCATGCAGCACGGCCCTCTGGTGGAGCGCCGTGCGGACCGCGCGGTGCAGCCCGTCTTCCAGATAAAGGTTCCCCTGCCACTGCACCACGTGCGGGAACAGGTCCCCGAAGAACGTGGAGTCCTCGGCCAGCAGGGCATCGAGGTTAAGCGTTGACTTGGTGGTGATCAGCTCGTCCAGGCGCACTTGGCGCGGCGGCACCTCGGCCCAATCCTTGGGGCTGACGTGGCCATGTTCGGGGTAGGGGCGGCTGTCGCCCACGGCTTTGAAGATCACGAACCCAGCCTAAGGAAGTCGGCCCACGAAGGAAACGTGCGCCCCAGCGTGCCGCGGACCCGTAGCCAAAAGGTTACTGTCCGGGGGGGGCGCACGTGTTGGGCGTGTCTGGCGCTTCCGGCCTGGCAGGCCGCGGTGTCTGGCGTCTCCCGCCTGGGAGGCTGCGGTGTCCGCGCCTACCGCCGTCAGGCCGCGGTGATGGGCACTTCGCGGACGCCCACGGTCTCGCCGGTGATCCAGTCCTCCCACTCGACCCGCAGCCGGTACTCCCCCCGCTCCGGCGGATGCAGCATCACGTCGTACCGCTCGGCCGCGCCGAAGGCCAGTACGTCGGTCATGAGCGGGTACCCGGCCTCCCGGCACGTCGGTGACGGCGCACCCGGTACGGAGGTGTCACGGAACGGCCGGCCGTCGTGGGCGACCAGCTCGGCCATCCGCACCGGCTCCCCGTCCACGGCCGTGAAGTACATGCGGTTGGGAAGGTAGTTGGCGTTCAGGATGCGCAGCAGCGTTGGCTTCTTCTCACCGCCGGCAACGTTGGCCCGCAGCGCCGACAGGCTCCACACCCGGTTGTCGCCGGAGCGCCGGCGGATCAGCTCGCCGCCCATCAGGTAGAAGTGCCTGGGCTCGTACCGGTTCAGCCCCACGTCCTCCCCGGACAGCCCGGCGGCGTGGTGCATTTCGTGCCAGCGTGGATCCACCGAGTACGGGATCAGCATGGACTCGGTGTCGATGTCGTACTCCGGCCCGTCCACGAACGCCCGCCGCGCCCCAGGCGTCACCGGATAGTCGGGGTGCACCACCGGATCCACGATCACGGGGCCGAACATCCCCATCTGCGCGTGCAGCACGGTGTTGACGTGGCAGTGGTAGAAGTAGGTGCCGGCCGCGCCGTAGTTGGGATCTCCGGGCCGGCCCGGTTCCGGCGCCCACTGGTACGTGTACGTGCCGCCGATCTCGAATGAGGTGTGGCCGACACCGTCGTTGCGCGGGTCGGGTTCCAGCCCGTGCCAGTGGATGGTGTGCGGCCCCATCGAGGGATGCACGGTGGCGTGGAAAATCTGCCCTTCCAGCGGCCGGATCAGCGGGCCGGGAAAGCCGCGGCCCGATTCCCGCGAGTCAAAGCTCCACATCTCGAACTGCGCGCCGTCGTCGAACCGCAGGTCCCGGTTGAAGACCTCCAGGTAGACAGACGAATGCGGCGTCTGCCGGAACTCCGTGACCGGGCGGTCCAGGTCCAACTGGTCGGAGCTGAAGTCCACCTGGCTCCGGAAGCGGTGGCGCGGGCGGTCGTCGTCGCTGGTGGGACGCGGGCTCGGCGTCGGCTGCCCGGTCGGCTGGGTCGGTTCCGCGGTGGGGGACGACGTCGGTGCCTCCGTGGGCTCGTTGGTGGGCTTCGGCGTCGGTGCGGCGGTGGGATTGCCCGTGGGCGAGGTGGTCGGTTCCACCGTGGGCGCCGTCGTCGCCGTGGGCCGGGGCGTCGCCGACGGCTTGGGCTTTGCGGTGGGTCTTGGGGATGCGGTCGGTTTCGGCGTCGCGGTCGCTTTCGGTTTCGGTGTCGCGGTCGGTTTCGGTTTCGGCGTCGCGCTGGGTGTGGACCTGGCCCCGCCTTTGCGGTTATCCGCCGTCTTCTTGTTCCGTTGTTCGGCTTCCCGCTTCTTCCGGTCCTCCTCGCGCCGACGGGCAGCTTCCTCCTGCTTCCGCTCGGACTCGGCCCGCTTGCGCTGCTCTTCGGCCCGTTTCGCGGCTTGGTTATCGGAGCGCAAGGGGACTCTCAGGTTGCTCATCATCCCTCCCCGGGAATCGGTGCCTTCAGGTTCCAGTGCGCCACCAGCCCGCCCGGATACATTCCGCCCGCGGCGGTTTGCGAGGGCTCGGCGTGGCAGTGCATCGGGTACTCCCAGTCGGTGGTCCGGGCGTACCAGACCGGATCAAGGGCATCCGGCGGCCGCTTGACCGGCATGATGCAGTCCTTGCGGTCCATCGGCTGCAGCTCCACCACGTCCTCCCACTGCTGCAGCACCACGTGGCCCTGCTTGTCCACGTACCCGTCGCGGCGCGGCCAGTGGTAGTTGTTCCGCCGCACGGTCCACAGGTGGTTCCCGTGGAAGTGGATCTGGTGGTACACGATTCCGGGGTTGATCAGCCGCACCAACTGGCCGCCGCGGAGGGTGCCGGCGGTGTTGCCTTCGCCAAACTGGCGCACATCGAGCTGTCGCGGATACCCGGAGACCAGGGTTTCCTCGTCGCTGGCCAGGTTGAGCGCCTCGTTCCGGGTCATCGCCAGCGACTCGTAGCCGCTGCGCCCGTTGAGCGTGAAGTACCGCGGTACGGCCTTGGTTTTCAGCGGATCCACGGTGCCGCCGGCGGCCTCGGTGGCAGCCCAGTTCGACTCCACCGCGTGGCAGATCCACACCCACTGCCGTTCGAAGGTTGCCCTGCCGGGCGTGATGTCCCACTGGTGCACGGGATCCATCACCACGAGCGCGCCGAAGAGGCCGAGGGTCCGCTCGACCGGCGCGTTGGTCGGATCGCTGTAGATGTACGATCCGGCCGGCGGGCAGGGCAGCTCCAGCAGTGCGCTCTCGCCCGGCGCAATCGGACCGGTCCGGGCGTCCGCGTGGTCTCGTCCGACGTCGTGCAGGACAAACTCATGGTCCTTGGCCAGCCGGTTGTGCACCCGGAAGCGCAGCGTCGAACCGACCTCGGCGATGATGGTGCGCGCGGGGAAGTAGCTGGCCCAGTAGTTGCGGCGGATGAAATACTGCCCGGGGTTCGCCGGGTCCGGGCCGTACGGCTGCGGGGTGCCGCGCGGCGGCAGCGCCGCGCCCAGCGGATAGCTCCGCGACTCCACCAGCCGCCCGTCGGCGGTGAACACCTTGGGCGTCACGGCCAGGCTCGGCGAGGCGTCCCGCAGGCCGGTGGGCCGGTCGCCGAAACCGCGGTGGTAGACCAGCGAGTCATCCACCATCTTCAGGTAGCCCTCGTTGATGTAGAGGTCCAGCACGCCCGGGATAGGCACGACGGCGGAGCGCCGGGTTGGGGCGGGCCGCACCCCTGCCAGCGGCGCAGCGGCCGCTGCCGGTGCCGCGGCGGCACTGCCCGTCCCGCCGAGGGCAAGCGCGCCGAGTCCGGCTGCTGCCCCGTATTTCACGAAATCCCAGCGCCCGACGTGGGCTTTCCCCGCACTGTCCCGGCCCAAGCTGTCCTGGCTTACGCTGTCCCGGCCCACGCTGTCCCGACCCACGCTGTCCCGGCCCACGCTGTCCCGGCCCAAGGCGCCACGGTCCGGCTCGGGCACGTGCTCAGTCATGATGGCCGCTCTCGTCCAGCCACCCGGGTCGGAGCGCCACCCGCGGCAGGTCAAGCTGCAACGGCGCCGCGTGCAGCCACGGATCCGTGAACTCCGCGGAGAAGCGCTGCGCGTCCGCCGGCACCAGGAAGCTGATCCAGAAGCGCTCGGCGCTGAGGGGCGCCAGCGCCACGGCGTCCCCCGATTCCCGGTTGGTCACCGTCGGACCGCCGTCGCCGACCTTCAGCCGCAACTGCCCGGGGGCGAACAACACCTCGTCCTCCAAAGCGTTCTGCACCTCCAGCTCCACCAACAGGTGGTCGCCCCACGTCATGTTCGCCGGCTGCGGCGCCGCCGTCAGGATGGCGCCGTGGCCGGCGTGGCCGGCGTGACCGGATCCAGCCGAAGCAGTGCCCCGACCCGAAGCGGCGCCGGCCGCTGCCGGCCACCCCGCCGCGGAGGACTCCGCACCCGTGGCGGGAACACCGCCGTCGTACGCCAACCGATGCTGGCGCTCCGCGGACACCAGCTTCACCCTCCCGAAGGACGTTTCCACGCCGCCCGAACCCAGGTTGCCCGCCCGCAGATGGCTGGCCGTGAGCAGGCCTGCGCCTCCCGCCACGCCGGCGACGCCGGCTCCAACAAGTACCCCAAAAACACGGCGCGAAAGGCCGGACGGCAGGCTCGCGCTGCTGTCCGGCCCCGGCACGACCGCGCTATCCCCGTAGAGCGTCGTCATTGCTTTACCGCTTCCCATCCCCATGCCTGTAGGCACTCATCCTTGCCGGGCGGGCTTGGGAAAAACTGGTGGGATGCAAACCGCCGTGCCGCCCCGTCATACTGGGACCATGAGCCTCACAGCCGGTCTCCCTGCCCGCCCGGACCAGCCGCCCATCGGCCTGCTGCTGGACGTCGACGGCCCGGTTTCCTCGCCGGTGACCCGCACGGTGCCGTCCGGAATCATCCACTCGCTGCTGGTGATGGCCAAACGCGGCTGGCCGATCGTGTTCAACACCGGACGGTCGGACCAGTTCATCCGGGAGCAGGTGATGGAGCCGATGCTGGCCGTGGGGATGCCGCCGGGCGTGCGCTGCTATGCGGTGTGCGAAAAGGGCGCCGTCTGGTTCAGCTTCACGGCGGCCGGCCCGGGCACCATCCATGTGGACCATTCGCTGGCCCCGCCGCAGGAGTTCGCCGCCGAGGTGCGCAAGTTGGTCAGCTCCGGTTACTCCACCCACATGTTCTTCGACGAAAGCAAGCGGGCCATGGTCTCCGTGGAGCAGGTGGTGGGAACGGAAAACCGGGAGTACCGCCAGGTGCAGGAAAAGTTCGACGCCGAGGTCCTGGCTCTGATGGGCCGGTTCGGCATGGGTGCCACCCGCCTCGATCAGCACCTGCCGGACAGCGACGACCGGATTGACTACCGGGTGGACCCGAACATCATCGCCACCGACATCGAATCGGTGCAGCTGGGCAAGGACCTGGGCGCCGAGCGGGCACTGGAAATGCTGGCCGCGGACGGCGTGGTGCCGCACGCCTGGCGGACGATGGGCGATTCGCGCACCGACTACGCGATGTCCGACCTGCTGCACCACAGCGGGCATGCTGTGCTGCACGTGGACGTCCGCCCCGACGACGGGGTCCCGCAGAAGCCGTACCCGGTGCTGACCGCGGCGCACCTGGGCTTCCCGAAGGCCGTGCACGAGGAGGCCGGCGCGGCGTTCCTGCGGACGTGGGCGGCGATCGCCCAGACGCTGTAGGCGCGTAACACGGCGAAATACGGGGCGCATTCCACGCCCATTTCTCTCGCGAGTCAAGCAAAACCGTGCGGCCGCAGCAAAACGTAACGTCCGTAACAATTGACTCCGGGCCCGGTGCTAGTCTGCCTTCCATGAACGCACTTCAGGGGAGCATTCCAGTACTCGACATGAGCACCGCCCGGTTGGCGGACGGCAGCTTCAACCCGGACTTCATCGACCAGCTGCGCGACGCCGCGCACCGCGTCGGGTTCTTCCAGATCACCGGCTACGGCGCGGCCGAGGGCCAGGTGGCGGAGCTCTTCGACGCGATCAAGCGCTTCTTCGAGCTGCCGCTGGAAGAACGGCTGAAGCTGGACAACCGAAACTCCCCGCATTTCCGCGGCTACACCCGCATGGGCACCGAGCGGACCCAGGGCCGCGCCGACGCCCGCGAGCAGCTGGACTACTCGCCCGAGAGCGAGCCGGTCGCCGACTACCCCGAGGACCAGAAGTACTGGCTGCTCCGCGGCCCGAACCAGTGGCCGGATGCCGTGCAGCCGGACCTGCGCGAGAAGGCCATGGCCTGGGCCGAGCTGATGTCCACCGTGGGCCATGACCTGCTCTCGGCCATCGGCGTCGGGCTGGGCCTGCCGGAGGATTACTTCGACGAGCCGTTCGCCGGCACCCCGCACTGGATGGGCAAGCTGGTCCACTACGTGGGCGGCGTCGTCGAGGAGGCCGGCGACCAGGGCGTGGGCGTGCACGCCGACTACGGCTTCGTCACCCTGCTGCTGCAGGACATGGTCGGCGGGCTTGAAGTGCGACCGCCGGAGTCCGACGAGTGGCTGCCGGTCGAGCCGATCGAGGGCGCCCTGGTGGTGAACCTGGGCGAAATGCTGGAGGTGGCCACCGACGGCTACATCACCGCCACCGTCCACCGCGTGCAGGCTCCGCCGCCCGGCGTGGACCGCTACTCCGTGCCGTTCTTCTGGTCGCCGCGCCTGGATGCCGTGATCGACCCGGTCCCGCTGCCCGACGAGCTCAAGGCCAGCTCCCGCGGCCGCACCGACGACCCGACCAACCCGATGCTCTCCAGCTTCGGCGCCAACATGCTCAAGGGCCGGCTGCGCGCCCACCCGGACGTAACCGAGAAGTTCTACCCGGAGCTGCTCGCCAAGAAGTAAGCGGGCAACCTCGCCGGGGGTCCGGGTTTCCCTGGCTCCGGGGCTTCGGGGCTTCGGGGCTGCGAGTCTTCTCTCCGGGAGGGCTCGGGCTTCCGGGTCCGGGTCTCCGGCTGCGGGGCTTCCGCGCCTCCAAGGCTCCGGGCCCCCGAGCTTCCGCGCATCCGGGCTGCTTGCCCCGATGGTGTGTGCGACGTTCGACGTCGCACACACCATTCTTCGTGGTGCAGGCTCTGCTCACCCCGTGCGCGGCCGTTCCCGCTCGCCCATAATGGGCTGTGTGGCGAACATCCTGACCCGCTGGCGCGACGAACTGCGCGGCACATTTTCCGGCCAGAGCGACACGATCCCGCAGTGGGAGCTGGACCTGGAGAACGGCGACGATGCGGGCTACTTCGCGCCGGATTCCGCGGTCTGGACGGTCCACCGCTCGATGACCACCCTGGTGGCGGGCATCCGCTCGCTGCTCACACAGACGCTGCACCCTGGGGCGTTGGCCGGTGTTGATGATTTCTCCGCGTACCGTGCTGCTCCGCTAGCCCGGCTGGCCAACACCATCCGGTGGATCTTCACCGTGACCTACGGCGACACTGCCGCGGCCAGGTCTGCCTGCGACTTGGTGCTGCAACTGCACGAACGTGTCCGCGGCACGTACACTGACTCGGTCGGCGAGCAACGGCCATACTACGCGAATGATCCGCATCTGCTGCGCTGGGTGCACCTGACCTTTACCGATGCTTTTGTGACTTCCTATCTCACGTACGGCAGGCGGTTGCCCGGCGGTCCCGACCGTTACGTCGCCGAATGGGCCAAGGCCGGCGAACTCATGCAGATTGCTGACCCGCCCCGCACCTTCGCCGAACTGCGCGGTCAGCTGGACAGTTACCGGCCGGAACTTACCGCCTCGGCCGCCATGCAGGAAACAGTAGAGTTCGTCCGCCATCCACCCTTGCCCCGCTCCCAACGGCTGGGCTACAGCGTCCTGTTCGCCGCCGCCGTCGAAACGCTGCCCGAGGAGTACCGCCGCCTGCTGGGGTTGCGCCCGAACACTCCCCTGCCGCTACGCATCCTTATCAAGCCCGCCACTCAGATCGTCCTCGGCGTCGTCCGGCTGGGCCTGAGCAAGACCGGGCCGAGCGAGTCCGCAGCGCGCCGCCGCCTCGCCCGGCTCCGGCAGCAGGCCTGACGTCGCGACTCACGGGACGCAACTGTCCACGTTTTAAAACGCCCTCGAACAAACCCGCAGGTCAGGGGCCTGTCGTTCTCCGAAACGTGGACAGTTAGGGCTAAACATGGGCAGATGCTGCCCGATGTAGTCGCCACCCCAACGATTGCTCGGATCCGGCATTTGCTCCATCCGGATACTCAATCGTCACTGCACATCACTTGCCGGTGCGGAAAGTCAGTCTATAGACTTTCCGATATGGAAAATAACTTTGAAGGGCGCCCGTCGGTCGAGGATGCCGCCGCCAGCCTCCGCAACCTCGCTTCCGACCGTCAGGCGCTGGCCGACGGCGTGCAGGTTTCCAAAACACTGCTGGCCGCGCTGGGGGGCGTGGCGGCCTGGTGGGTGGCAGGAGCCGCGACGGCCACCCCTGGGGAGAACTACGAGCCCCCGACTTCCGGATGGTTGGGCTTGGTCGCAGTTCTAGTGATAGTTCACCTGATCCGCCGCGAAACCGGAATCCGATTCCGCAAGATGGGCCCACGCGCCGTGATGGCTGCGATCGCGATTCTTTTGGTTTGCCTAGCCCTGTTCTCGGTCTCACTCGGTCTGGTTTCCTTAGGCGCCCGCTGGGCCGTAGTGCTGGCCAGCCTGTGCGCCTTTGGTCTGGTTACGTGGCTCGCAGGAATTGTCTACCGCTCGGCGCTGGATCAGCTGCGTCGTGATTAGGGCCCGGTTCGACGACGTCATCCACGCGCCGCTACGGTTACGGATTTGCGGAGTACTGCGGCCGGTGGAGCAGATGGACTTCGCTGTGCTGCGCGACACGCTGGACGTCTCGGACGCCACCCTCTCGAAGCACCTGAAGACCCTCGTGGAAGCCAGATACGTCAGCCTGACCAAGGCCGCATCGGCGGCGCGCAAGGATGCCCGCCGCCTGACTTGGGTGACTCTCACCCCGGTCGGGCGGAACGCCTTCGACGGGCACGTGCGTGCACTGAGGGAAATAGTAGGCACTGCCAACTGAACGCGAAGTGCAAAGTGACGCAACCGCCTCACGACCATGAACATCTATTCGCACGTCACGGCGACTATGCAGCCGGATGCTCTGGACAGGCTGGGTCAGCTGCTTTCCTCACGCATTTGCAGAGGTTGTTGCTTGCGAGGCAAAACGAAAGCGGCCCTGCCTAGATTTTCACTAGTCAGAGCCGCTTTCTTGCTGGCGGAGGATGGGGGATTTGAACCCCCGAGGGCGTGAACCCAACACGCGTTCCAGGCGTGCGCCATAGGCCGCTAGGCGAATCCTCCAGATGCTTGCTCACAAGAGCAGATACCAGAGTACCCGAAACCGGGCCCATGTGCCGAATCGGGCAGGAGTCCAAGCGCTGGGGTCTAGGACTTCAAGGGGCGGGGGCCTAGGGGTTCAAGGGGCTGGGCACGGGAGTTCAAGCGGCTGGGGCCGAGGACTCCAGCGGCTGGGGCCGAGGACTCCAGCGGCTGGTGCACGGGAGCCCAGGGAACCGGGGCTCGGGAGTCCAAGGAGCCGAGGCGCAGGCCTCCAAGGGGCTGAGGTTGGACGATCGGAGCCCTCCGGAGACCGTCGCCACCCGCACCGGGTAGGGCTCAAAAGTTGAATCCGAGACCCGGCGGGCACCTCCGCGGTTTAGCTCTGGAAGGCTGCGACCGGCAGTGGCAAACTTACGCCATGGGTGAGGTGAAGGGCTGGGGGCAGGCCCTTTTCCAAGGGGACTGAACAACATGGCCACCGGTACAGAGTCAGCGGTAGGAAGCGTGCCACCGGCACACATTTTGGACTGGCTGCTGGCCGGGGATGCGTCAATCCGGTTCCAGACCCTGCGTGATCTCTGCGACGCGCCGGAAGGCGAAGTGGCGGACGCGCAGAGCCAAATCGCCGGCTCCGGCTGGGGCGCACTGCTGCTGCAGGCGCAAGACCCGGACGGCAGCTGGGGCGGCGGCCTCTACAACCCCAAGTGGACCTCCACCATGTTCACCTTGCTGTTGCTGCACTGGCTCGGGCTGCCACCGGGGCACCCGCAGGCCGTGGCCGGCTGCCGTAGGCTGCTGGACGGGGCAGAGTACTTCGACGGCGGGCTGACCTTCGGCCGGCATCAGGACCGGGCCGAGAACTGCATCACTGCCATGGCCGTGCTGGTCGGCGCCGAGTTGGGCCGGCGGCTCGACGGCGATCCGCGGATCGACAAGGCAGTGTCCTGGTTGCTGGCCGAGGAACT
The DNA here is from genome assembly GCF_059092685.1 of Arthrobacter sp. Y3221048. Classification (NCBI taxonomy): domain Bacteria; kingdom Bacillati; phylum Actinomycetota; class Actinomycetes; order Micrococcales; family Micrococcaceae; genus Arthrobacter; species Arthrobacter sp. Y3221048. The sequence goes on from NZ_JBNHHX010000001.1 coordinate 345,728, forward strand.
GGACGACGGCGGCTGGAACTGCGAGGCCCACAGCTCACGGGCCAAGCACGCCTCGTTCCACACCACCATCAGCACGTTGGAGGCGCTGGCGGCCTACCGCCACAGCGGCGGCTCGATCAGGGTCGACGTTGCCGAGGCCCGCGGCCGCGAATTCCTGCTGATGCACTCGCTCTACCGGTCACACCGGACCGGGGCTGTGGCGCATCCTTCGCTGTCCCAGTTCCGGTTCCCGCCGCAGTGGCACTACGACATCCTGCGCGGCCTGGAGTACTTCCGGGCCGAGGGCTGCCCGCACGATGACCGGATGACGCCCGCCATCAAAGTAGTGGCCCACGGACGGCGCAGCCCCGGCAACTGGGGCGGGTACCGCCCGTATCCGGGGCGGATGTGGTTCCGCTGGACGGCCGAGGACATCGGCCGTTGGGCCACGCTGCGATGCTCCCGCGTGCTGCGCTGGTGGGATGCTCCCGACGCCGCCCCCAACACCGCCGTCGGCTCCCCGACGAGCCCCGGCGGTGATTTCGGGCCGCCGCCTGAAGTCGGGTAGACTGTTCGTCGGCCCCTCATGCGGTGTCATCCTGTGAACTCCCCCAGGACCGGAAGGTAGCAAGGGTAAGCGGGCTCTGTCAGGTGCATGAGGGGTCTTTACTTACCCCCATGCCGCCTATCCCCAGCCCGGCCGCTTCGGCGTGCACGGGCCCAGTTTCAACCGATAGGGTTTGATCGTGAGTACAGCCCTTTACCGTCGCTACCGCCCGGACACTTTCGCGGACGTTATCGGGCAGGAACACGTAACCCACCCGCTGATGGCGGCGCTGCAGAAGAACCGCGTCAATCACGCGTACCTGTTCTCCGGCCCGCGCGGCTGCGGCAAGACCACCTCGGCCCGCATCCTGGCCCGCTGCCTGAACTGCGCCGAGGGCCCCACGCCCACCCCCTGCGGCACCTGCGACTCCTGCGTTGAACTCGGCCGCGGCGGACCCGGCAGCCTTGACGTCATCGAGATCGACGCCGCGTCCCACGGCGGCGTGGACGACGCCCGCGACCTGCGCGAGCGGGCCACTTTCGCCCCGGTGCGCGACCGCTACAAGATCTTCATCATCGACGAGGCCCACATGGTCACGTCGGCCGGCTTTAACGCCCTGCTCAAGATCGTCGAAGAGCCGCCGGAACACATCAAGTTCATCTTCGCCACCACGGAGCCGGACAAGGTCATCGGCACCATCCGCTCCCGGACGCACCACTATCCTTTCCGGCTGGTCCCGCCGGAACCGCTGATGCAGTACCTGGAACTGCTGTGCCGGCAGGAGAACGTTCCGGTGGCCCCGGGCGTCCTCTCGCTGGTGATCCGGGCCGGCGGCGGCTCGGTCCGCGACTCGCTCTCCGTGCTGGACCAGCTGATGGCCGGCGCCGGACCGGACGGGCTGGACTACGAACTGGCCGTTTCCCTGCTCGGCTACACCCACGCCTCCCTGCTGGACGACGTCGTCGACGCCTTCGCCGCGGGTGACGCCTCCACCGTGTTCAGCGCGGTGGACCGCGTGGTACAGACGGGCCACGATCCGCGCCGCTTCGTCGAGGACCTGCTCGAGCGCTTCCGCGACCTGATCATCGTGCGCGCCATGCCGGAAAGCGCCCACGCGATCCTGCGCGGCGTCCCGGAGGACCAGATCGCCCGGATGCAGACCCAGGCCAACCAGCTGGGCGCGTCCGAACTCTCCCGGGCCGCGGACATCACCAACCAGGCGCTGACCGAGATGACGGGCGCTACCTCCCCCCGCCTGCACCTTGAACTGCTGTGCGCACGAATCCTGCTGCCTGCCGCCGACCAGGGCGAGCAGGGCGTCGCGGCACGGGTGGACCGGATCGAGCGCCGGCTCAGCTACGGCGGGGCCCCGGTTCCCTCCCCGGCAGTTGGCCAGGGGCAGGCGCCCGCCGTGCATGCCGCCACGGAGCCCCCGCTCTCCGGGCCCGAGGCTGCGCGCGCCGCGCTCCGGGGATCCAACGCCCAGAAGGCCGAGCCCGCCCGCCCGGACGCCGAGCGCCTCACTCCCCCGCGGGTGAGCACCACCGACTGGCCCCGGGAAGACCAGCAGGGTACCGCTGCTCCCTCCGCCAACAACTCCCAGCCCGCAGGCCAGCCTGCCCAACAGCACGACGGCGGAGCTCCCGCTGGCTCCGGGGGTACGGCACCTGCGGCGGCCGGAACCTCCGGATCTCCGGATGCGGCCGGCGCCGCAGCCGGCTCCGCGGCCCAAGCATCTTCCGCCCAGGCGCCTTCCGCTCCGGCAGCTGACGCCGATTCCAACCGTCCGACCGTCCCGTCGTCGGTGTTCGGAAACCCTCGGGACGGCGGCAGGCAGGACGCCGGCGTGCAGGTCACGTCCGACGCGGCCGGTCCGCAGGAAGCTGCTGGCGGCTCCTCGGGCGAAAGCTCGGCCGACTGGGGCGGCAGCTGGGGCGCCATGCCGGAGCCGGCTCCGGCGCCCGAAGCCCGGCGACCCGCTCAGCCGGCTGGAAGCCAGGCTCCTGCATCGGGCCAGCAGGCTCAATCTCCCCGGACCACGGCAGCGCCGGCAGCAGCATCCGACCAGCGGCCGCAGGCACAGGGCCAGTCCCCGGCGCAGCAGCCCGGAACGCAGCGGCAGACACAGGAAGCACCGCAGGCTCCGGCGCGACCGGAATCAGTCACACCACGGGCGCAGGCCCCGGCCCAGCAGCAGCCACCGGCACGGCCCGAACCGGTTGCACCACACGCGCAGGCGCCGGCCCAACAGCAGCCACCGGCACGGCCCGAACCGGTTGCACCACAGGCCCAGGCGCCGGCCCAACAGTCTCCGGCGCGCCCCGAACAGGCCGCGCCACCGGCGCAGGCTCCGCGCCAGAGCCAAACCGGCCCGCAGGCCTCCGGGCAGATCGAAATGATCCGCCGCGCCTGGCCGGAGATCCTGAACACGCTCAGCGGCATCCGCAAGGTGACGTGGATGAACGTCAGCACCAATGCCTCGCCGCTCAGCCTCGACGGCACGGCGCTGACGCTCGGTTTCAAGAACCAAGGTTCTGCCACCAACTTCAACAATGGTGACCACGCGGACAACGTGCGCCAGGCCATCCAGCAAGTGCTCGGCATTGACCTGCAGATCCAAACCGTCGAAGACGCGTCGGTGACAGCGGGTGAGTCAAACCCAAAAGTACCTACTAGCCGGCCGCAGCCGGCAGACGGAGGTTGGTCCGCCAACACCGCTACGGTAGGTGCGCCCGCGCCGGTTTCGGAACCGGTTGGGCAAGCTATCCATCAGCAGCCTGCACCTGCCGCTGCCGGGATGACCGGCTCCACGGCCAGCCCCGGCTATGCGCCTTCTGTGCCCTCTGTGCCTTCTGCGCCTTCGGCTGGACCGGCGATGCCGGCTGCCCCGGCCGCTCCGGCCGTCTCCGCGTCCGGCTTCTCGGGTGGTTCTGCATTGTCGGGGGGATCGGGCGTGTCCCCTGCTTCGGCTGTTTCCGGTCCGTCTGCGCCCAGCGGGGTCTCCGCGCCTACGGGGCTTTCAGCAGCAAGCGGGATGTCGGCGCCCACCGCCGCTTCAGCCCCCAGCGCTACCTCAGCCGCGTCGGGGGCATCAGCCCCCAGCGGCATGTCCGCGGCCACCGCTGCATCAGCGCCGTCGGCCGAATCACCGAACAGTGCCTCCGGCAATGGCCAGCGACCGCCGGCCCTGCCCGGGGAAAAGCCGGTGTTTGCAAAATTGGCCGAGCGGATGGCGTCCCCGGGGGCTCCCGTCGCCGTCCCCGTGGCAGCCGGTGCGCCATCGGCCTCGAACCACTCCGGCCCGGCGCTGGCCGGCTTCCCCGCCCCCGCAGTCCCAGCAGCTTCCGCAGCTCCCGCAGCGGCGGTGCACGGGGCCGCCGCCCAACCGAACAGCCAGCCCACCGGAACCCTGTCGGCACACCCAGGCACGTCCGCCCCCTCCGCCCCGGCGCAGCCGTCTCCGTACGACGACATCCCATACGCCAACGACGAACCGCCTGCCGAGGAATGGGAAACGACGCCGGACCGGCACATGGCCGGGCAAAAACGCAGCCGCTACCAGCAGTTGCTGGACCAGGCGAAGGCCACGCAGGCGACATCGGCCGCCGCGGCGCCGTCCCCGGCAGCCCGTGACCTAAACTTGAAGTACGTCGAGGACATCCCGAGCGAAGACGACGAGGCCATCGAAGATTCCGGACTGGTGGGCCGCGCTGCCATTGAAAGGCTCCTCGGCGGACGCCTGATCGAAGAACGAAGCCTCGACGGTTCCTAACCGCCCGCGGAGATTGAAGGTTCAGTGTACGAAGGTGCTGTCCAGGAGCTGATCGACGAGCTCGGCCGCTTGCCTGGAATCGGCCCGAAGTCCGCCCAGCGAATCGCGTTCCACATTCTGGAATCCGATCCGGCCGACATGAAGCGGCTCGTTGACGCCGTGACCCACGTCAAGGAGCGGGTGAAGTTCTGCTCCATCTGCGGGAACGTCTCCGAACAGGACACCTGCAACATCTGCCGCGACCCGCGCCGGGATCCGACGGCTATCTGCGTGGTAGAAGAGTCCAAGGACGTCATCGCAATCGAGCGGACCCGTTCCTTCAAGGGCCGCTACCACGTGCTCGGCGGCGCCATTAATCCGATCGGCGGCGTCGGCCCGGAGCAACTGCGCATCCGTGAGCTGCTCAGCCGCCTCTCGGACGGGCAGATCGAGGAAATCATCATCGCCACCGACCCGAACCTCGAAGGCGAGGCGACGGCGACCTATCTGGGCCGGATGCTCAAGACCATCGGCATCCCCGTCAGCCGCCTGGCGTCCGGCCTGCCGGTCGGAGGCGACCTCGAGTACGCGGACGAGGTTACCCTGGGCCGCGCCTTCGAAGGCCGCCGCGCCCTCACCTGACACCCGCCCGGCACCGTCGTCGTTATTACCCTGACCAGTCATACTGCCCGCCCGCATTCTCCGCCGCACCCACTGCGGCGCTAGAATGGCGGTTGCCGCGCGGTGCGCAGCCGGGACCCGCGGCAGCAATCCATGAGCCCGGCGGCGCGCCCCGAGCGGCCGCGGTCCGGGCCCCAACCCAGGAGTTGTTTAGAGAACACATGAGCCTGATAGTGCAGAAGTTTGGCGGTTCCTCAGTATCGGACGCGGAGGGGATCAAACGCGTGGCACAACGCGTCGTCGACACCCAGACCGCCGGCAACCAAGTTGTCGTCGTCGTGTCTGCCATGGGAGATACCACCGACGAACTGCTTGACCTGGCCGACCAAGTCTCCTCCAACAGCAGCGCCCGCGAAATGGACATGCTGCTGTCCGCCGGCGAACGCATCTCCATGTCGCTGCTGGCCATGGCCATCCAGGAGTTCGGCTCCAAGGCCCAGTCCTTCACCGGCAGCCAGGCCGGCATGGTCACCGACGCCATCCACGGCAGGGCACGCATCATCGACGTGTCGCCGCACCGGGTGATGACGACCATCGAAAAGGGCGAGATCGCCATCGTGGCCGGCTTCCAGGGCATCAGCCGGGAGAGCAACGACATCACCACGCTTGGCCGCGGCGGTTCCGACACCACCGCGGTGGCGCTGGCGGCCGCCCTGGGCGCCGATGTCTGCGAAATCTACACCGACGTCGACGGCATCTATACCGCCGATCCGCGGGTGGTGCACAGCGCCCGGAAGATCGATACCATCTCCAGCGAGGAGATGCTGGAAATGGCGGCCTCCGGCTCCAAGATCCTGCACCTGCGCTGCGTCGAGTATGCGCGCCGCTTCGGCGTGAAGCTGCACGTGCGCTCGTCCTTCAGCACGAACGAGGGAACCTGGGTACTGCCCAACCCCGACGACAAGATCAAGATTCAAGAGGGAGAACCCTTGGAACAGCCCATCATCTCCGGCGTTGCCCACGACCGCTCCGAAGCCAAGGTGACCATCCTGGGCGTGCCCGACATCCCCGGCAAGGCCGCGGAAATCTTTGGCATCGTGGCCGGCGCGCACTCGAACATCGACATGATCGTGCAGAACATCTCCACCCGCGGTACCGGCAAGACGGACATTTCCTTCACGCTGCCCATGGTGGAGGGCAAGGAAGCGCTCGAAGCGCTCAACGCGGCCCAGGACGTGGTGGGCTTCGAGGGCATTCTCTACAACGAGAACGTCGGCAAGCTCTCGCTGATTGGCGCGGGCATGCGCTCCAACCCCGGAGTCTCCTACAAGTTCTTCGAAGCCCTGCACAAGGCCGGCGTGAACGTGGACATGATCTCCACCTCCGAGATCCGCATCTCGATTGTCACGCACGCCGATCTGCTGGACACCGCGGTCCGCGCAGTGCACGCGGCCTTCGACCTGGACACCGATGAGGAAGCCACGGTCTACGGCGGCACCGGCCGCTGACGCCGTACGGGCGGAATCGGGAAGGGGCTGTCAGCAGTTAGCTGACGGCCCCTTCGCCGTGTGTCAGGCCTTGCGCGGCCTGCGGTATGCGTAGGCGTGGCCGGGCCCGCGCTCCACTTCGATCTCTGCCAGTTGTTCCTCCGACGCCTTCTCGGCCGCGTCGTGCCGGTGCACCACCGGGGAGTCAGCCTCGATCCGATCGGCAGGGCCCCAGACCTTCGCGGCCTTCTCCGTGGCGCGCATAAAGCGGTCCATGAAACGCCCATTTCCAGCCATCTGAATCACCTTCTTGCTCAGAAGAATCCGTGGCATCAGTTTAACGAGGACCGGTACGCAAGAACAGAGCGCGGCTAGGCCGGCTTCTTCGGCACGATGTAGGTGCTGCCGTCCGCCCGCGTGACCGTTTCCCACTGCGACGCCTCGGCCTCACGCTGCTTGAGCAGGGCCTTGTTCTCCTCGGTCATGGGATGGTCCACGCCGCTCTTCTGGGCCGGGCCGAAGACGATGCGGAACTTGCCGGTCGCCCGCATGAATGCGTTGACGCGGGACTTCTTCTCGGCCATGTGCGTGATCCTTCTTCCGGTGCCCGGTGGACTCTGCGGGCGCTCAACCCCATAATAGGGCATGAACAATTAGCGCACGAACTAATGGAGAGTGATGGCCGTGACGGCGACAGCGGGCACGACGGACGACCTGCTGCTGGAGCACCAGCTGTGCTTCGCGCTGTCGGTGGCATCGCGCAGCGTGGTGGCCTCCTACAAGCCGGTGCTGGAGAAGCTGGGCCTCACGCATCCGCAGTACCTGGTGATGCTGGCGCTGTGGGAGCAGAGCCCGCGGATGGTCAAGGACCTGTCCGAGGCGCTGCAGCAGGAACCGGCCACCCTGTCCCCCATGCTCAAACGGCTGGAGCAGGCCGGGCTGGTGACCCGGGAGCGCGTGGAAGGCAACGAACGGGCGCTGGCCGTGGGCCTGACCGTCGCCGGAGAGGCGCTGCGGGAGGAGGCCGTGGCCGTGCCCGGCACCATGCTGGCGCGTCTAGGGCTTGAACGGGAGCAGTTGCGCGAGCTGAACGCCTCGATGCATGCGCTGATCAAGGCCGCGCGGGCAGCCACAGACTAGCCCGAGGCACGGTACCGCCGGTAGATCCGGTAGATGCGGCGGGAGGGTGGCCGGTGGACGTTTCCACCGGCCACCCTCCCGCTTGTTCAGGTGTTGTCAGCGGCCAGGACCGCGTGTGCCGTTAGCGACCCGAGCGCTGCCCGGGCTGCGGCGAGGCGCTGCCGTCGACTATCACAGCGGCACCTTCACTTGCCGGCGCCTGCGCCGCGGCCCCGTTGCCGGAGACGTTGACCGTCACCGCCGTGGAGGACCCCTCGCCGAACTTCACCAGTCCAACCCAGCTGCCGGCGGTCAGGCCGGACCAGGTGGCGGTTACCGTGCCGGTCTCGCCGTTGGCCAGCTCCAGCGGATCCGGGCTGACCGCCAGGTTGCCGGCGTCACCGCTCAGCGCCACCGTGTCGATGGTCCCCTTGCTCGCCTTGCCGTCCGGGCTGCTGTACAGATGCGCGATGGCATAGTAGGTGCCCGGCGCCGGATTGTTGATGACCAGGGACTCGCTGGCCGAGGCCGTGGCCGCAGAGATCACGGTCCCCGCCGGCGTGAAGACGTACAGATCCCAGTCTGCCCCCGGGTCGGCCGCGGTGATGGAGAACTGCGCCAGCGTGGCACCTGCCGGCACCGCCTGCGGGGCATAACCGGTGCTGCCGTTGGAACCGATCACGGCGGGCTGGCCGGGAACCTTCTCCACCTGGGTGGCGTTGGCCTTCGCCAGGCCCTCGACCGCCAGGTCGATCGGCGAGTTGGTGCCCGAGGTGACCTCGATCGAGCCGGTGCCGTCACCGCCGTCGGAAGCGAACGCCACGCTGGCCGGTGCCACCGCGGTGACCGGCCGGACGGCGATGGGTGAGGCAACCACGTGCTGCCCGCCGCCCCGGGCGCCGGGCTTGCCGGCCTTGCCCTCTTCGGTCCAGACCAGCTCGCCCATGGTGAACTGATCCAGCGGCGCATCGGCGTTCTCGAAGGTGACCTTAAACGTGCGTTCCTGGCCGGCCTTCTTGAAGGTCAGCTTCGCGGGCGAGACCTTCACGTTCACGCCCGGCAGGTCCACGTCCGCCGTGTAGGTGCCGGGTTCCAGGGCGGTGAGCGTGCGCTCCACGGTGACCTGGCCGGCCAGCTTCCCGAGGGCGAACGACGGAACGTTGACGTCCTTGGATTCGACGGTGTCCCGCTTCTTCAGGCCCAGGTCCACGCCGGTGCCCTGGATGAAGCCCAGCCAGTCGCTGACATCAGCGTCGTAGGCCAGGCCGGGATCGCCCATGCGCGCGGTATCCACGTGGCCGGCGCCGGTGGCGAAGCGGTCTTCGTTCACCGAGCCGTCCTCGGTGACCAGGTCGCCGGCGGTGGTCATCATCGCCGACTTCACGGTGGCCGGGGACCACTTCGGGTTCTTGGCCAGCAGCAGCGCGCCGAGGCCGGCCACGTGCGGTGCGGCCATCGAGGTACCGGACATGAAGCCGCTGGTCTCGCCGCCAACCACCGGGGAAACGCCGGCGAGCACGTTCACGCCGGGGGCCGCAACGTCCGGCTTCAACAGGTTCGAGTCCGCCGCTGTGGACGGACCGCGTGAGGAGAACTCGGCGACCTGCGGGACCGGGCTCTGGGGCAGTCCCGTGGTGTCACGGTCGCGCAGCGCCGCGGTCAGCGACGGATCTGCCGCAACCTTCTCCTTGATGGACGGGTCGTCGATGTGCACGGTGGGGACGGCATGCAGGTCCAGGTCGAGGGACCCGGGCGCCACGTTGACCAGCACCATGCCCACACCGCCGGCCTGCTCGACGGCCACCGACTTGTCCGCGCGGGCGATCACGCCGCGGTCGCAGATGACGATCTTGCCGTCGACCTTGGCCGGATCGAGCTTGCCGGGGTAGCACAACCGTGCCTCGTCCCCGGTGGCCCCGGCCGCCCCCGCCTGGGCGGAAAGGATCAGCGCCGTCTGCGGAACCTCGCGGTTCATGATGGACGTGCCGCGGTATTTGGTGCCGTCCGAGAGTTCAACGGTGCCCTGCAGTTCGTTGGAGAACGTGCTGGCGGCCACCGTGGTCACCCAGGGCGCGCTGTGGTTGACGGTGGCGGGGGCCGGGCCCGAGTTGCCGGCGGAGGCGGAGACGAAGATGCCCACTTCGGCCGCGCTCAGGAACGCCACCGACACCGGGTCCAGCACGGAGTTGTTGTTGCCGGAAATGGAGTAGTTCAGCACGTCCACGCCGTCGAGGATGGCCTGCTCGATCGCGGACACGGAGGCCGAGGTGTAGCAGCCGCCGGTGGCGGCGTCGTTGTCCTCCCAGCAGATCTTGTAGACGGCGACTTTGGCGGCCGGAGCCACGCCGTTGCCGGTGCCGAAGTCGCGGCCGTCCACCGTCTGCGTCACGCCGCTGTTGCCGGCGGCCGTCGTGGCGGTGTGGGTGCCATGGCTGGAGATGTCCAGCGGGGAGATGGACTCCTGCGGGTGCCTGTCTTCCGGCGGGACGTAGGCCAGGAAGTCGTCGGCGTAGTAGCGGGCGCTGAGCACCTTGGAGTTGCATTCGGAGCCGTCGAAGCCGGAGCCTTCCTGGCCCGGCTGGCATTCGCCCAGGAACGTGCTGCCGTCCGCCTTGAGCATGGCGATCCTGCCGTCCGGCGTCAGGTAGGGTTCGCCGACCTTGGCCTTGCCGCTCAGCGGCTTGACCTCCTCGCCGGCCAGGAAATCGCTGTCCGGGTAGTAGCCGGTATCGATCACGCCGACCACGGTCCCCTTGCCGGCGTTCTGTGCGCCGCCATACTGTTCGGCCCAGACGCCGTTGCCGCCGGGCAGGTTTAAGAAATCCGTGCTGGAGTAGTCCGGGTGGTGCTGCTCGTCCGGAGCTACCGCCGCCACGCCCGTCTTCTTGGCCAGCTCGGCTGCCTGCAGCCCGGTCAGCTCCGCCGCGAAGCCGTTCACCGCCGTCGTAAAGCTCTTCCCGATCTTCACGCCCTCGGAGGCAGCGACGTCGTTCTGCTGCTCCTGCAGGTGTGCCCGGTACTTCTTGGCGTTGGCGCTGTTTGCGTTCAGCTTTTCGCCGGGCGCGGGCTTCGTTGCCGCGATGCCGGACACGCCGCCCTCATAGGTGGCCAGCGGATCGCCGGAGAGCATCACGATGTAACGGCCGTCCTCGTAGACGGCCTGCTGCCCGTCCGGATTCGAGGTGATGGTGCGGGTAAGGTCGGCGGGTGCGGCCGCCGCCGGGCCGGCAAGCCCGGAGAGGATCAGCGGTATCCCCAGTGCGAGTGCTGCGGCAGAGCGCAATCCCTGCCGGTGCACAAAGCTGCTGCTTTGCTGTGTCATGAGAAGGAAATGCCTTTCATCCGGTGGGCCCGACCGCTTTGGCCGGCCCGCAGACGCAGCCGAATGCCTATCCTGCGGGCCGTACGGCCCGCAGGGTATTGGATTTCCCCGGCGTGCGAGGCCGGCCCCATCCCCAACTGTGACAACAGCCACATTGGTGCGTCTGTGGGATCAAAGTACCGCACCGGGAGGTCTGAAAGAACCGTTTCACCCTAGTTTTCTGCGCCGCGGCGGAAATCTCCTGCGGGTACTTCCCTGCCGAGGCCGGCGGTGCTATAAGCCGGGTGCCAATCTGCCCCGGCGGCTGGAACAATGGAACCATGGCGCCGCAGGTTCTCCTCGACCGGCTCCGGGTGCTCGAACCGGAGCAGTGGCTGCCGCGCGCCCGGGCCCACCGCGAGCGCGCCGTGCGCTTCACCCAGCCGTACCTGCAGCGCCGTTCGGCCGGGCTGAAACACCCGGTGGAAGACTTTCTCTTCACCTATTACAGCCTCAAGCCGGGCCAGCTGGTGCGCTGGCATCCCGGCGCGGGCGTGGTGCTGACCGGCGCCGACGCCGGCGAGCGCCACGGGTGGAAGTTCTACCGGGCGCTGACCGCCGCGGAGTGCCGCACGGCGGGCGTGGAGCACGACGCCGGTGCCGTCACCTTCGACGCGGAAGCTTTCCTTGCGGCGCGGGGAACCGCGGTGGCGTTCTCGCGGGAAATCCTCGCCGGTGCGGCGTCGCGGCCGGCCCGGTTCGGCTGTTTCGGGCTGCACGAGTGGGCCATGGCCTACAAGTCACGGCTCAACGGCGTCCGCCACGACTACCTGGACCTGCGGCTCGGCGCCGATGGAACGGACCACGTGGTGGACAGCAGCCGGATCAACTGCTCGCACTTCGATGCTTTCCGGTTCTACACGCCGCAGGCCGTACCGCTGAACACGCTTCGGCCCACCCGTGAAAACCAGCGGCAGATGGAACAGCCCGGCTGCCTGCACGCCAACATGGACCTGTACAAGTGGGCGTACAAGCTGGCCCCGGCGCTGCCCAGCGAACTGGTGATGGACTGCTTCGAGCTGTCTTGGCGGATCCGCGAGCTGGACATGCGGGCCTCGCCCTACGACCTGTCGGGCTGGGGCTACGAACCGGTCAGGATCGAGACCACCGAGGGCCGCGCGCAGTACGTGGCGGCCCAGCGGGCGTTTGCCGACGAGGCCCAGGCGCTGCGCCTGCGGCTCCTGGAAGCTCTGGACGCGCTGGAAGCGCTTGACGGGCTGGACCGCGGGACGGAGGGGGACTCGTCGTCGCACCGTGCCGGCGCGCGGCACACCGCTCCGGAAACCATCCGAACGGAGGACTGATCATGACGGTTGAAGCGGAGCGTCCGGGACCTCGGCGGGCACCCCGTCAAGCGGCCGTGCTCCTGTCCTGCCTGCTCTTCCTGCCCTGGCTGGCGGCCTGCGCCCAGGACGGCCAGCCGCAACCTTCCCCCGGCATCGCGGTTCCCGCGTCCCCCGGCGACGGCGACACCCCTTCCCCCTCGGAACCCGCAACTTCGAAGCCTGCCCCGTCGGAACCCGACCCATCGGAACCGGCTCCGTCGGAACCCGCACCCTCGAAACCGGCTCCGTCGGAACCCGGCCCGTCGGAACCCGCCCCGACAGACGACCAGAAAGGAGTAGCCGTGGATGCAGAACTATCCATCATGCTGACCTCCGCGGACAGCACCGCCCGGTTTGAGCAACTGCTGGTCTGCCGGGATTCCCGCCCCGCCGCAGGTTCCACGGTCAGCGACGCGGAGGCGGCGTGCGCGGCGCTGGCCAAGCACGGGGACAAGGTCTTCTTCGAACTGCCCGATCCCAACCGCCTCTGCACCCAGCAATACGGCGGTCCGCAGCAGGCCCACGTCACCGGCACCTTCAACGGCCGCGAGGTGAACAAGCATTTCTCCCTCACCGACGGGTGCAAGATTTCCGAGTGGAACGCCATGGCCGCCCTGCTGGGCAGCCGCGCCGGCGAAGCCTGAGCCCGGCAGCGGCACCCGGCTGCCCGCCCAAACCCGGCTCGACGTATTGATGTTCGACGGGGGCGGTGTCGGCCAGCGCAGCCTCGACCAGGTCAGCGTCGGCCGTCGCGCATGATGTCGCTCACCCGGCGGCCAAGATCCTCGCTTGCGGCGCGGGCGGTCCGCCGGTCTTCGCGCTTCTTTTGGATGACCATCCGCCCAAGACCGCCCAGCACGACGGCGGCCAGGATGGGCAGCAGCATGGACTGCGGCTTTTCAGTCATAGAGCCATGCTACGAGCCCCGCTCGTCAACGGCACGGTTTTGCCGGGATCCGCCGTCGTCGTCCCGTAAAATCAGCACCCCGTGATGCCGGTAGAATGGTGCTGCAAGCTCGCGGAGCGCTGGGTCAGCGTGAGACGGCACCAATTGTTGGATTGACACTGCACTGAGTTCCGCGCGCCTCGCTTCGTTTGAAGAGCACAATCCAAGCACAGGAGTGGCCGGATGCCCCGGATCGTTGTTGATGTCATGCCCAAGCCCGAAATCCTTGATCCGCAGGGCAAAGCCATTGCCGGCGCACTGAACCGCCTGGGCCTGACCGGCTTCAGCGAAGTCCGCCAGGGCAAGCGCTTCGAACTGACGGTTGACGGCGAGGTGACCGAGGAACTCCTGGAACAGGCCCGGCATGCTGCCGCCACGCTGCTCTCCAACCCCGTGATCGAAGACGTTACCCGGGTGGAGGTCATCACCGAGGCGACCATCGGGGCCGGCAAATAATGACTGAGACTCCCCTGATCGGCGATTTCTCGCCCGCCCCCGACGCCGGCCTCTCAGGCGCGCGCATCGGCGTCGTCACCTTCCCCGGCACGCTGGACGATCGCGACGCGGCCCGTGCCGTCCGGATTGCCGGCGGCACGCCGGTCAGCCTGTGGCACGGCGACCACGACCTGCAGGGCGTGGACGGCGTGATCATCCCCGGCGGCTTCTCCTACGGCGACTACCTGCGCGCGGGCGCGATCTCCCGCTTTGCCCCGCTGATGGAGCAGATCGCCGATGCCGCCAACGCGCAGCACGATCCGCTGCCGGTGCTGGGCATCTGCAACGGCTTCCAGGTGCTGACCGAGGCACACCTGCTGCCCGGCTCGATGATCAAGAACAACCATCTGCACTTCCTCTGCCGCGACCAAAGGCTGCGCGTGGAGAACAACACCACCGCCTGGACCAGCCAGTACGAAGCCGGCGCGGAGATTGTGGTGCCGCTGAAGAACCAGGACGGCCAGTACGTCGCGGACGAGAAGACCCTCGACGAGCTGGAAGCTGAAAACCGCGTGGTGTTCCGCTATGCGGACGGGAACCCGAACGGGTCGCGCCGCGACATCGCCGGCATCAGCAACGCCGCAGGCAATGTGGTGGGCCTGATGCCGCACCCCGAGCACGCCGTGGAAGCCGGCTTCGGCCCGGACTCCTCCGCCTTCGGCGACGTCGCGCTGCGCGGCGGCACCGACGGCCTGGGAATTTTCACCTCCGTATTGACGAAGATTGTGGCAGGTGCCAAGTAAATGACCGAGACCAATTCGACCAGCGCATCAGTGGATACCCGGCTGGAAACCGAGGCCGAGGCACGCAATGAGCACGTGCAGAGCTACGGCGGGGCGGCCGACGCCGTCGAACGCGTCGAGGGACGCCAGTTCAACATCGACACCGTGGAGCATGCCGCGCAGACCCCGGACACGGAATTGCCCTGGGCAGAGCTGGGGTTGAAGCGCAACGAGTTCGACGAGGTCGTCAAGGTGCTGGGCCGCCGCCCGACCGCCGCCGAGCTGGCCATGTATTCGGTGATGTGGTCCGAGCACTGCTCCTATAAGTCTTCCAAGGTCCACTTGCGCCAGTTTGGCGACAAGGTCACCGAGGACATGAAGAAGCACATGCTGGTGGGCATCGGCGAGAACGCCGGCGTGACGGACCTGGGTGACGGCTGGGCCGTGACCTTCAAGATCGAGTCGCACAACTCGCCGACCATGGTGGAGCCGTACCAGGGCGCCGCGACCGGCATCGGCGGCATCGTGCGCGACATCATTTCCATGGGCGCGCGTCCGGTGGCCGTGATGGACCCGCTTCGCTTCGGCGCGATCGACCACCCGGACACCGCCCGCGTGGTCCACGGTGCGGTCGCCGGCATCGGCGGCTACGGCAACTCCCTGGGCCTGCCGAATATCGGCGGCGAGGTCGTCTTCGACTCCGTCTACCAGGGCAACCCGCTGGTGAACGCCCTGGCCGTGGGCGTCATGCGCCACGAGGACATCCGGCTGGCCAACGCCTCCGGCAAGGGCAACAAGGTGGTGCTGTTCGGCGCGCGCACCGGCGGCGACGGCATCGGCGGCGCCTCCATCCTGTCCTCGGAATCCTTCGACGACACCAAGCCCTCCAAGCGCCCCGCGGTCCAGGTCGGCGACCCGTTCGCAGAGAAGGTGCTCATCGAGTGCTGCCTGGAACTGTTCAAGGGCTCGCTGGTCGAGGGCATCCAGGACCTGGGGGCCGCCGGCATCTCCTGCGCCACCTCGGAACTGGCCTCCAACGGCGACGGCGGCATGGACGTTGAGCTGACGTCGGTGCTGCTGCGCGATCCGACCCTGACGCCGGGCGAAATCCTGATGTCCGAGTCGCAGGAACGCATGATGGCGGTCGTCTCCCCCGAAAACGTCGAGGCGTTTGAGGCCGTCATGGCCAAGTGGGCCGTGGAATACTCCTGGCTGGGCGAGGTCACCGACACCGGCCGCCTGGTGATCAAATGGGACGGCGAGACCATCGTCGACGTCGATCCGCGCACCGTCGCCCACGACGGCCCGGTCTACAACCGCCCCTACGCCCGTCCGGAATGGCAGGACAGGGTCCAGGCCGACAGCTTCCGCGCCTCCGCGGCCGGCGCCAACCCCCCGGCCAGCGCCGAGGACCTCAAGGCAGCCGTGCTGGAACTGATGGCGTCCCCGAACATGTGCTCAAAGGACTGGGTGACCAACCAGTACGACCGCTACGTGGGCGGCAATACCGCACTGGCCATGCCCGACGACGCCGGAGTGGTCCGGGTGGACGAGGAAACCGGTCTCGGCGTTGCCCTGGCCACCGACGCCAACGGCCGCTACACCTACCTGGATCCCTACCAGGGGGCGCAACTGGCCCTGGCCGAGGCCTACCGGAACGTCGCAACCGTGGGTGCCGTGCCGATGGCCGTGTCCGACTGCCTAAACTTCGGCTCCCCGGAAGACCCGGACGTCATGTGGCAGCTGGCCGAAGCGATCCGCGGCCTCTCCGACGGCTGCATGGAACTGGGCGTCCCAGTCACCGGCGGCAACGTCTCGCTGTACAACCAGACCGGCAACACCCCGATCCACCCGACTCCCGTCGTGGCGATGCTCGGCAAGCTCGACGACGTCGGCCGCCGCACCCCGTCCGGCTGGCGCGAGGACGGCCAGGCGATTTACCTGCTGGGCACCACCCGCGACGAGCTGGACGGCTCCGAGTGGGCCAACCTGCGCGGACACCTGGGCGGCAAGCCCCCGGTCTTGGACCTGGCCGCCGAGAAGCTGCTGGGCGAGCTGCTGATCAATGCCTCCCGGGACGGCATGATCGACGCCGCCCACGACCTCTCCGAAGGCGGCCTGGCCGCCGCCCTGTCCGAGATGGCACTGCGCTTCGGCGTCGGCGCCCGGATCGGCCTGGGCGAGGTCTGCGAGCGCGACGGCGTGGACCTGTTCACGCTGCTGTTCAGCGAGTCCCAGGCACGCGCCGTCGTGTCCGTTGCGCGCAGCGAAGAGGTCCGCTTCAAGGACATGTGCGGTGCGCGGGGCTTCCCGTTCATGCGCATCGGCGTGGTGGACACCGAGAACGACGCGCTGGACTTCCAGAGCGAATTCTCCGTGCCGCTGGCCGAACTGAAGGAAGCCCACGAGGGCACCCTGCCGAAGCACTTCGCGTAGGTTCCGCCCTGCCTCAGGGCAAACGAAAGAGGGATGTTCCCCGCACCGCTGTGCAGGGAACATCCCTCTTCGTCTTCCCCCTCGGGGACCGGCACCGCGCCGCTGCCGGAAATCCGTATCTGTATGCTGTGCGTATGACGGCACCCCAGATCTACGTCAGTTTCCCCGGCACTGCCCGCGAAGCACTGGGCTTCTACGCGGACGTCTTCGGCGGAGAGCTTTCCCTGCACACCAATGAGGACTTCGGCAACAGCGAGGGACCGCCGGGGCACATAGCCCACGGAATGCTCAACGGCGTGGTCGCCCTGGCCGGATCGGATGCGGCCCCCGGCGAGAAGAGCGTCCGGCTCGAGGGCGTCATGCTCTCGTTGCTCGGGACCGCCGAGCCCGAGGTGCTGCACGAATGGTTCGACAAGCTCGCCGTTGGCGGCCGGGTGGTCGATCCCCTTGCCCCGAAGCCGTGGGGTGCCTCCGATGGCCAGGTGATCGATCGTCACGGGCTTCACTGGCTCGTCGGCTACGAACCAGCGCCGTGACGTCAGGCGCCTAGCCGCAGACTCTCCACGTCTGCCAATCGCGGATACGCGGCCTGGGTTCCCTTCTTCGTGGCAGCCAGAGCGGCAGCGACCGAAGAGAACGCCGCCGCCTCGGCCAAGGTCTCCCCTGCGGCAAGCCGTGCCGCGAGGGACCCGGTGAAGGCGTCGCCGGCGCCGGTGGTGTCCACGGCGTCAACCTTGGTGGGGGCGATCCGGGTGAAACAGCGCCCCTCCTCGGCCTGCGCATCCAGCACGATGGAGCCGTCGGCGCCCAGGGTGACCACGACGCGCTCCATCCCCTGCGCCGCAAACTTCAAGCCCACCTGCTCCCAGTCGGCAACGGCGGCATCGGCGCCGGGCATTGCGGCGCCGCCGAGGAACTGCGAAGCCTCGTGCGCGTTGACCAGCAGGACGTCGGTGAGTTCGGCCAGGCTCTGCGGCACGGGCGCGTAAGGCGAGAGGTTGAGCAGCACTGTTGATCCGGCGTCGTGCCCCGATCTTGCTGCCGCCTCCACGGCGTCCAGGCCGACCTCGAGGCAGAGGCAAACCACGGCTGCGCCATCGAAAACGTCCCTGGCGGCGACTACGTCATCCGGAACTACGGTGCCGTTGGCGCCAGGGGAAATGACGATGCTGTTCTCCCCCGCGGCGTCAACGGTAATGACGGCGACGCCGGTCTCGACGTCGGCGGCGCGGCGCACACGGGAAACGTCCACGCCGGCCCCTGCAACGGAGGCCAGCAGCATGTCTCCATTGGAGTCCTCGCCCACCGCGCCGATCATGGCGACGTTGCCGCCGAGCCGGCCAGCGGCCACGGCTTGGTTGGCGCTCTTGCCGCCCGGGTTCACGGCGAACCCTTCCCCGCGGAGGGTTTCGCCGGGGTTGGGCAGCCGCTCGGTGTAGATGGTCAGGTCCGCGTTCAGGGAACCAACGACGACGATGCGTCCGGCCTGCGGATTCACTGTTCCACCTCGGCATCGACGGGCTTGGGGATCAGCAGCGAGGCGGCGAAGGCCGCGACCGTGATGACCAGGCCGACCACCACCACCGTGAGGTAAGAGGCGCGGTCGCCCAGCGCCGAAGTGCCCACGAGCACCGCCGGCAGCACCAGGAAGCTCAGCCCGGCGCCGAGGTTGAAGGCTCCGGCGTTCATGCCCGGCAGGAAGCCGGGGTTGCCCGGGGGCGAGAGCACCACGCCGAGCCCGTTGAGCATAATGTTCGCGGTGCCGGCGTACATGATGCCGAGCAGCGCAGTGGCGGCGACCATCACCGGCAGGCTGTTCAGGCCGAACAGCACAATGATCACCAGGGAGATAATGCTGCCGATCATGCCGATGCGCAGCACATTGGTGTAGCCCAGTACCGGGGCGAGCCGTCCGCTGATCGGGCCGAAGACCCAGCCCAGCAGCGCGTAGGGGGTCAAGATGAGCAGCGCCGTTTCGGTGGGGCCGAGGCCGAAGCCGGGTGCCGCTGCCTGTACGTAGGCGGGGACAATCCCGTTGATGACGGCGAAGATGCCGGTCATGGTCAGGACCGTGGTCAGCAGCGGCGCCCACGTGGAGCGCTGGCGCAGATGGACAATCTCGACCATCGGCTGCTTCGCGCGCTTTTCGGTGACCCAGAAGGCGGCGAACGCGGCGGCGGCCACGGCGATCAACACCAGCGAGAGGACCAGGGTTTCACTGGAGAACCCGCCGACCAGCTTGGCCGCCTCGTTCAGCGCGGTGAGCAGGGCACCGACCGCGACAACAATAAAGACGACGCCGGTCCAGTCCATCCGCGTCCCGGCCTGCGGTTTGCTCTCGGGCGTCAGGACGGCGACGAGAACCGCGGCGATCACGGCGAGGACCACCATGAACCAGAAGATGCTGCGGAAGCCGTAGTGCTCGGCCATGTAGCCGCCGAGGAAGGCATCGACGCCGGCTACGCCGCCGTTGACCGCGAGGATGACGCCCATCAGGGTGCCGTAGGTGCGCGGGTTGGGCACGGCGGTGCGCAGCATGATGAGGCACAGCGGCACGGTGGGGCCGCTGGCGCCCTGGATGATCCGGCCCACGAAGAGCCACGTAACGTCCGGGGCCAGCGCTGCGATCACGGAGCCAGCGGCCGTCAGCAGCATCATCCCGACGAGGATCCGCTTGCGGCCGACAATATCGCTCAGCCGGGGCAGGAACAGGGAGAACAGCGCGGCTGTGGTGAAGAACCACGTCTGGGACAGGCCGATCGAGGCCTGGTCTGTCTGCAGTTCCTCCCCCATGGTGACCAGGGCGGGGCTGAGCATGGAGGCATTGAGCTGGAAGGCCACGCAGGCCGTCAGCAGGGCAACCATCAAGGCGGTGGTGCCGCGGCGGGTTGCCTTGGCTTCGTGGAGAACGGCGCTCATTTCGCTGCCATCCCGGAGTTCTGGGGCGCCGCGGAGGCGGGTGACGCCGTCGTTGTTGTGGTGGCGGCGGTTCCAATCTCTACCTCGCCGATCCGGACCAGCGCGTCGGTCACCAGGTTCCAGAACTTGGTGCGGTCAAGGTCCACGGCCACGGAGGTGTGGCAGTCGTCCGGTGCGGGGGCGCGGAAGTCAGCGACGGTCATGCCGAGGGTCAGCTTGCCCTGCAGTTCGATGTCGACCGGGACCTTGCGGGTGGTCATCACCGTGGGGTCGATGACGTAGGCGACGGCGCACGGATCGTGGACCGGCGGATGGTCGAAGCCCTGCGCGTCCTTGTAGGTTTGGGCGAAAAAGTCCATCAGTTCGCGGACAAAGCGGGCCGGACCGGTGCCGACCGCTTCGATCTGCTCGACGACGTCGGGGGTGGCCAGCGCCTGGTGTGTGAGGTCCAGTCCCACCATGACCACCGGCCACTTCTCGTTGAAGACGATGTGGGCGGCCTCGGGGTCGATCATGATGTTGAACTCGGCCACGGCGGACCAGTTGCCCACGTGGTAGCCGCCGCCCATCAGCACGACTTCCTTGACCCGCTCGACGATGCGCGGCTCCTTGCGGGCGGCCATCGCGATGTTGGTCAGGCCGCCGGTCGGGACCAGGGTTACGGTGCCGGGTTCGTGCCCCATGATCGTGTCGATGATGAGATCAACGGCGTGGCGCGGGTCCAGTTCAATGCTGGACTCCGGCTGCGCGGGGCCGTCCATGCCGGACTCGCCGTGGATGTCCGGCGCCGTTTCGATGGTGCGCACCAGCGGGCGGTCGCAGCCGGCGGCGAACGGGACACCGGTGATGCCGGCGATGGTTCCCACGGCCAGAGCGTTCTTGGTGACCTTCGCCAAGGTCTGGTTGCCGACAACGGTGGTCACGGCGAGCAGTTCGATCTCCGGGTTGCCGTGGGCCAGGAGCAGCGCCACGGCGTCGTCGTGCCCCGGATCGCAGTCCAAGATGATCTTTTTCGGTCCGGGCGTCGCGGAAGTGGCGTCCATGTTTTTCTCTCCACGTCATCGGGGTCCGCCGCAGCGGGGATTCAGTCTCAGGAAGTGTGACACCCCTTTCCGGTTCACGTCAAACGCTTGACGTAAACATGCGTCAAGCGCTTGATGCCTTGTCTTGCTTGACCGTGCTTATCATGGGCTCATGGATTCCGCCCGCCCTCCCGTTCAGCACCCGCCGCGCGTCGGTGGGCGGGTGACCGCGGCGATGGTGGCGGCACGCGCCGGGGTCTCCACTGCGACGGTTTCCCTGGTGGCCAACGGCAAGACGCGCGGACGGGTTTCCGCGGACAACATCTCCCGGGTCAGCCAGGCCATCGCCGAACTCGGATACGTGGTGGACAGCGTGGGCAGTTCGCTGGCCAAGGGGGTCAGCTCCATTGTGGTTCTGGTGGCGCCGGACATTTCCAACCCGTTCTTCGCCAAGGTCGTTGCCGGCGTCCGGGAATCCCTCGGCGCGGACTTCCAGCTGCTGCTCTCCGTCACCGAAGCCGGTGAATTCCCCCGCGCGGATGACATCCGCCGGATCCTCGCCCTGCGCCCGGCAGGCCTGTTGGTGGATGCCCCCGATGCCGCGTTCCTCGAGGACCTCTCCGCCACGGGCCCCCTGGTGCTGCTCGACGCGCCCGGGCTGGAGGCTTATGCGCCGTCCGTCAACCTCGACGTGGCCCACGGCGCCCGCGAACTCGCGGCGCATCTGGCCGCCTCCGGCCACCAGCGGGTGGCGTACCTGGACAGCGTGACCGGCACAGCCACCTTCACCATTCGCCGGACGGCCTTCCTGGCGGAGGCGGCCGCGCGCGGGATGACCGTGGACCCGGCCCACCTGATCAGCAGCACGATCGACGTCGGCGCGTCGACCGAGGCGTTTGCAGCCGCCTGGCCCCAGTGGCGGCAGTCCGGTGTCACCGCCGTCGTCTGCGCCACCGATACCCACGCGTACGGCGTGCTGCAGCAAGCGCGCGTTGCCGGCGTGCGGATCCCGGACCAACTCGCCGTCGCCGGCTTCGACGACCTGCCCTACTCCGCCACCAGCAACCCCGGCCTCACCAGCGTCCACCTTCCCGCCGCCCGCCTGGGCCTCAAGGCCGGCGAACAGCTGCGCGGCCTGATCGAAGGCCGCGACCTCGAGCAGCCCCAGCTCACCTTGGAGGCCTCGCTGATTGTGCGCGGCTCCACGGAGCGGATCGCCGCCAACTACGCCAACTAATTAACGACGGAAGCGGTCCGGGCCGTTGTACTGCTACTGCTACACCTTGCGCCAGTCGTGGCCGGTCACGGCCGCCCCGGCCTGCGGCCCCATCTGCAGCATGCCTCCGTCCACCACCCACGACGCCCCGGTGACGTAGCCGGCTTCCGCGGACGCCAGGAAGGCGATCACGGCGGCGACCTCGCGGGCGTCGCCGGGGCGGGCCAGCGGGATGCCGGGGCGGTCGATGCGGTGCGGGTCTTCGTCCTCGTTGCCGGTCATGGCGGTGGCGATCTCCCCCGGCGCGACGGAGTTGACCGTGATGCCGTGCCGGCCGAGCTCCAGCGCCATGTTCTTCACCAGCCCGCCGAGGCCATGCTTGGCGGCGTCGTAGGGGGCGGCCCCGATCATCGGCTGGTGCTCGTGCACGCTGGTCACGGCGATGATCCGGCCCCCGCGGCCGGCCTCCGCCATGCGCCGGGCTGCCCGCTGCATGCAGACAAACGCGCCGTCCAAGTCGGTGGCAACCACTCTCCGCCACGTCTCGTAGTCCAGCTCCAGGAACGGCTCCGAGGCGCCCGTGCCCGAGTTGTTGACGAACACGTCCAGCCCGCCGAGTTGCTCCGCGAGCGAATCGACCACGTCCCCGCAGCCGGGCAGGTCCGTGGTGTCCAAGCGGGCGACGGCGGCGCTGCGGCCGAGCGCGCGGACCTCCTTCGCCGTGTCCTCGGCTCCGTCCCGGTCCGAATGCCAGGTGATCCCGACATCCATGCCGGCACGGGCCAAGGCGACGGCGGTGGCCCGGCCGATGCCGGAGTCGGAACCGGTGACGATGGCTGTGCGGGGCGTGAACTGTTCCATGCGCCCTATTGTGGCGAAGAACCGGCCGCTTGCCAGCCCCTCCGGCCGCCGGGGACCGCTACGCGACGGTCATTTCACCCATCAGGTCCCAGTCTTCGCCCTCGACCTGCCGGCTGATGATCCGCGGCGTCTCCTGCAGGTACTGCGGCTGCTCCTGCATGGCCTTCTTGAAGTGGTCGCTCTTCACGTGTGCTTCGGCCGCGTCGTCCCGGAAGGCCTCCACCAGCACGTAGGTGTTGGCGTCGTCCACGCTGCGTGACCAGTCGAACCACAGGTTGCCCGGCTCGGCACGCGTTGCCTCGGTGAACTCGCGCACGAGTTCGGGGAAGCTGTCGGCGTACTCGTCCTTGACCTTGAACTTGACCACAATGAAAATCACGCGGCATCAGCCTTTCTTCTTTGGGATGTCTTTTCATCCTGCCATGCACCGCGCGGTCCGTCAGGTCAGGTGCGGCCAGGCAGGATTGGCCCAGCGTCAGTTGGCGTCGCTGCCCGGCCCGTCCGCCAGCCCGCCGGTGCCTGTCGACGGCCAGTCAGTTAGCGGCGCTGCCCGGCCTGTCCGCCGGCGAGCGCCTTGGCTGCTGCAATATAGCGCCGCGTGACCAGCCGCTGGGCGGCTTCCGCCACCGGCGCGCCTGTCCGGTAGAACCAGTTGGAATGCCGGCTGAACGCGAACACCTCGAAGACCACCCGCCCGTTCCCCTCCAGCACAGCAGCGAAGCCTTCTTCCCCCGACTCCGGATGCCCTGGCAGCGTGCCGTAGCCAAAGCCCGTCCGCGTTGGCGTCCGTTCCGTCCACACCACGCGGCACGGGATGGCGAGCCGCAGCGGACCGACTCCGAACCCGCACACCACCTCCACGCCTTCGGCGGCCACCGGCTCCGTGGCATCGACCCGCAGCCCGGCCAGCCGATGCACTTCCCACCCCACCAGCCCTTCGGCGAGCCGGTGAAAAGCATCTTCCCCCACACCGACACCGACCCGATGGTCGACGACACGGTATCCCGGCGGCGAGGTGCGTTCCCGACTCAGCCCCACGCCGTCGTACGTCAGCGGGGCGCTGCCCAGGTCCTTGGACTTCATCCTTCAGCCCTGCCGCGCATCTTCGCCCCTGGCCAGGCCCATCCAGCCCAGCATCTCGCGGTCGCGGCGCGGCAGGGATGCCACCACCAGATCGTAGGAGTCCTCGATCATGTCGCGCAGCATGTCGTCGGGCAACCCGCCGTCGCAGCGCACGCCGTTCCAGTGCGTTTTGTTCATGTGATAGGCACCCGTGATCTCCGGATGCGCCGCGCGCAGCTGCTGCGCCAGCACCGGTTCACACTTGAGGCTGATGCTCAGCTGTGGCGCCTGCAGGTCCGAGAGCGCGAACATCTTGCCGGCCCGTCCCGCCGCCCGGACCTTGAACACCGACGCCTCCGGGCCAAACGGGAAATCCTCGAACGCCCCGGGCAGGGACAGGCAGAATGCGCGCAGCGCGGTTGCGTCCATAGGCACGAGCCTACTGCTCCCCGCCCGCGCGGGTCACGGTTCTGCGGGAACCGCGGTGGCGCCCCGCTCGGGCCACCGTCCGGGGAAGAACCAGGTGTACGCCCGCACCCCGTACCCCGCGCCCGCCGGGGAGACCCAGGTGCCTGCCCGTCCCGCACCCGTCCGCGTCACCGTTCGGGGAGAACCAGGTGTACGCCCGCGCCCGTGCCCCGCGCCCGCCCGAGTCCCCCCGGTGCGCGGCGGCAACTTCGGTGGCAGGATGGTTTCACAGTTGTTTCACGGGGAACGACGGCGGGGCTTCCGTGCCGCCGGCGGGTTTCGGAATGGGCCACGGCTTTAG
Source organism: Arthrobacter sp. Y3221048 (assembly GCF_059092685.1). Taxonomy (NCBI): domain Bacteria; kingdom Bacillati; phylum Actinomycetota; class Actinomycetes; order Micrococcales; family Micrococcaceae; genus Arthrobacter; species Arthrobacter sp. Y3221048. The sequence goes on from NZ_JBNHHX010000001.1 coordinate 370,366, forward strand.
AGAGGAGACCCATGGCAGACACCGGCAGGGAAGCGAAGCGGGCGGCCGGCAGGGCGAAGGACAAGACCGAGGACGCTGCCAATTCCAAGGTTTTCGAGCGGGTAGCGCGGTTCGGATACGTGGCCAGCGGCCTGCTGCACGTGCTGATTGGAGCAATCGCGCTCCGGCTCGCCTTCGGCGGAGGTGGCGAGGCGGACCAGACCGGGGCCGCCTCAAGCCTGGCACAGCGCCCGGGCGGAATGTTCCTGCTCTGGGCGGGCATGCTTGCCGCCGCGGCCTTGGCCTTGTGGCAGATTAGCGAAGCGGTGTTCGGCGGACGCGGCCGCCAGGCTAAGAAGAAATGGGGCTACCGGGCCAAGTGCGTGGGACTGGCCATCGCTTACACGGTGGTGGCGGTGTCGTTCGGCAGCTTCGCGCTGGGCTCCGGCGCCGACAGCAGCCAGAGCTCCCAGGACGCCAGCACCCGGCTGATGCAATGGCCCGGCGGTGTCGTTGTCCTGTTCCTGATTGGCGCTGTCATCATGGGCGCCGGCGTCTACTACGTGTTCAAGGGCCTGAAGAAGAAGTTCCTGAGCGACCTCAAAAGGCTCCCCCGCGGCAGCACCGGCACCGCCGTGACGTGGCTCGGCGTCGTGGGCTATGTGGGCAAGGGGCTGGCACTGTTCGTGTTGGGGCTGCTGCTGGCGGTGGCCGCGGTGCAGCACGACCCGCAGGAGGTCAAGGGGCTGGACGGGGCGCTCAAGGCGCTGCGCGACCAGGCCTTCGGCCCGGCCGCCCTCGCCCTCGTCGCCGTTGGCCTGATTTGTTACGGCCTGTACATGGGCGCCCGGGCACGCTACGCCAAGATGTAGCGCGCCCGGGCAGCGTGCTCCACCGCTACTCCGCGCATACAGCGGGCACCACTTATCCGAGCGGTCGGCGTCACGCGGTGAGGTCGCGGCGCCGGAGCAGATAGGCAGCGACCCCTGCCCAGGCGAGGGCAATACCAGACATGATCAGGGCAGCTGCTGGGTCAAACGGCTCGACCGGCATCGCCGCGGAGTGTCGGAACGGGCTCACATCCTGCAGCCAGGCAGGCAGGCGCAGCAGTTCACCGAACTGCCCTAGGACCAGGCCACCGGCCAACATGCCCCAGCCCACCGGAATACTTAACCTGGGCGCCGCTGCGAAGAGAAACGCCGTTGCGGCGATGAACACGGCCGCGGCCGGGGCGTGGGACAAGGCAGCAGCCACGAGCAGGCCCGGGGGGCCGTTCACCACGCCGGACAGGGTGAGGCCGATGGTCGCTGCGGTCCCGGCGACGACGGTCACGATCACCACCGAGGCGGTAGCAAGTACCAGGTTCGCGCCAAGCCACCGTGCCCGGGAGCGGGGCGTGGCCAGCAGAAGCTCGGCCCGGCCCTCCGCTTCCTCTGCGCGCAACCGCAGCACAGCTTGGATACCGGCGGCCGCGGCCAGGACACCGGCGATGCCCAGCAGGGCAGCCGTGAACACATCGATGATCTCCGCCCGGCTGCCAGGGACGAGCCGGAGGATCAGCTCCCGGAGCGATTCGTTGCCGCCAATCACGTCACCGACCACCGGCCCGAGCCCCCCTGCGATCCCACCCAGCAGGGCTGCGAAGACGCACCAGCCGATCAGGGTGGGCCGCTGTTGGCGCCAAGCCAAACCAAGGAACGAGCTACCCCCGGCACCGGCACGCGCTCTGCCGACACGTTCAGTCAGCAGACTGGCGCCCAGATCTCTCCCGCTTCTAACCACTAGTGCGGTAACGGCAAGGGCGCCGGCCGCCGCCAGCAAGACCAGCAGCGGCGCGGGATCGGCGGCCGAGAAGGGCCGGGAGCGCTGGCCCCACCCGATGGGCGAGAGCAGCGAAACCCAACCGCTGGTGACCTGGGTCAGATCGGCGCTCGGGGTACCGAACGCATCGCCGATACCGCGAAGGAAATATGCTGCACCGACCAGCCCCGCGGCCGCTCCGTTGGCGGCCCGCCCCGAGGGCATGACCTGTGCGATGACCGCAGAGACGGCCACGAAAAAAGCCCCGACAGCGCCGACGGCCGCCCCGGCCGTGACTGCCCCCGGTCCGGGCAGCCCGGCGGCGGCGAAACCGGCGGCCACGCAGACAGCCAGCACCAGATTCGCGGCTGCCCCCACCGTCAGGGTTGCTGTCAGTGACGCGGCCCGCGGGATCGGCACGGAGCCGATGAGCTCCGCGCGTCCCAGCTCTTCATCGGAACGGGTATGTCGGATGACCAAGAACGTGCTCATCAGTCCTGCGAGCACGGCGGTGAAGGCATAGCCCTGAAAGAACACCATTGCTCCGATACCGGTCCCGTCGGGCAGGCCGCGGAGGAACAGGAACGCCGGGTTCACCGCCGCCACACCGATGATCGCCGCCCTGTCGGCCTCGTCCGCGAATTCCGTGGCCACCGCACCTGCCACGGCGAATCCCAGAAAGGCGATGCCTAGGATCCAGACGGGCAGAATAATTCGGTCCCGCTGTGCCTGGACCAACACCAGGCGCATGATGCCGGACATCAGAGAACCTGGCCGGTGGAGTCACCGTAATGGCTCAGGAACAGGGATTCCAGCGATGGCGGGGAGACTTGCAGACCGCTGATCCCTGCCGCCGTAACCGCTTCCAACACAGGTGCGAGGTCGGCTGCGTCCACGTCAAACTCGACAACGTCACCGTCGGTCAGGACGCCCTGCGCCCAGGGCAGGGACCTCAACAGCCCGGCATCAGACCCCTCGATGCGGAAATGGGTTAGTTTGAGATGCCTCAGCTCCGCCAGGGTCCCCGATTCCACGGCCCGGCCGGAACGAATGATGGTCACCCTGCCGCACAGTTGCTCGACTTCGCTGAGGATGTGGCTGGAGAGCAGTACAGTCGCACCGTCAGCGCTGACGCGCCGGACCTGCCGACGGAACACCGAGTCCATCACCGGGTCCAAGCCGGCACTGGGCTCATCGAGCAGGTAGAGCCGGGCCGGGCGAGCGAACGCAGCGATGAGTGCAACCTTCTGCCGGTTGCCTTTCGAATACGTCCGGGCCTTGCGCCGGGGATCAAACTCAAACTCATCGATCAGTTCCCGGCGCAGCCGCTCCTCGGGGCCGCCGCGCAATCCGGTGAGCAGGTCAATGACCTCCCCACCGGACAGGTTCGGCCATAAGCTCACGTCCCCGGGAACGTAAGCGATGTCCTTGTGGACGCGGACCGGATCCCGCCAAGGATCCAGCCCGAACACGCGCGCAGTTCCTGAGGTCGGGCGGATGAGACCGAGGAGCACCCGCAAGGTTGTCGATTTGCCGGCCCCGTTGGGACCAAGGAATCCATGGACCTCGCCCGAAGTCACGCGCAGATCAAGGCCTCCCAAGGCACGGGTCCTGCCGAAGGTCTTCGCGAGACATGTGACGTCAATGACCGGATCTGCTGCTGATGTCATGTGGGGCCCGCTCCCTCGGTCCAGCGACGACGACCGAGGCTGCCACGGCGTTCCGCGGGAACTCTCCCACTGTTACCCCCGGGCCGACCAGGCTTCCCGGCTATCCGATCCACAGACTACGTCCGGTCCGACCCGCCAGGGAAGAGCGACCAACGCCGGTCAGGCTGCGCGTTAGGCCCCTTGAAAAACTCTTCAGCCCGGGACAACCGCTTTCTCCTGGAATTCGGAGCGTCTGGCGTTAGCGATGTTTGTGCAGACGACGGTGACCGTCCCTCAAGGGGCGGCCACCGCCGTCGTTGTTCAGAAGGTTCTGCTGTTGTCCACGCTTAGTCGACCAGCGCGTTCTGCAGCCGGAAGCCGGCGGCGCGGTGGTTCTCCGGCAGCTTGTCGCCGCGGCCGAAGAGCTTGTTGCGCAGGGTCCCCGGCGCGTACTCCGTGGGGTAGGCGCCCAGCTTCTGCAGCTCCGGCACGACGTATTCCACGATGTCCTCGAAGGTGCCCGGGGTGATCGCGTAGGCCAGGTTGAACCCGTCCACGTCGGTCTCGTCGACCCACTCCACCAGCTTGGCGGCCACCTCCGCGCCGGAACCGACGGTAATCGGGCCGAAGCCGCCGACGCCGACCCATTCGGCCAGCTGGCGGATGGTCCACGGCTTGCCGCTGTCGCCGGAAGCCTTCTGGAAGGTCTCCACCGAGGACTGGATGGCATTGGACTTCACGTTCCCGCCGATCACGTCGTCCGGGCCGTAGGTGGAGAGGTCAACGCCCATCCAGCCGGAGATCAGGGCCAGCGCGCCGTTGATGTCCGCGTAGGACTTGTAGTCCTCGAATTTGGCCTGCGCGGTGGCGGTGTCCGGTCCGGTCACCACGGTCTGCATCGCGTAGATGCGCACGTCGTAGCGGTCGCGGCCCGCCGCTTCCACGGCGTCGCGGATCTTCTTCACCGACGCCGCGAGCATCTCCTTGGTCGGGCAGGTCACGAACACCGCCTCGGCGTTCCCGGCGGCGAACTCGGTGCCGCGCTTGGAGGCCCCGGCCTGGAAGATGACCGGGGTGCGCTGCGGGCTCGGCTCGGTGATCGCGATGCCGGGAACCTTGAAGTACTTGCCCTCGTGCCGGATCTCGTGGACCTTGGCCGGGTCGGTGAAGACGCCGGTTTCGACGTCCTTGACCACGGCGTCGTCCTCCCACGAGCCCTCGAGCAGCTTGTAGATGACCTCGAGGTATTCGTCCGCGTGGTTGTAGCGCTCGTCGTGCTCCAGCTGGTCTTCCTGGCCCATGTTGCGCGCCGCCGAGGGCAGGTAACCGGTGACCACGTTCCAGCCGACCCGCCCGTTGGTCAGGTGGTCCAGCGTGGCCAGGCGGCGGGCGAACGGGTACGGGTGCTCGTAGGCGGTGCCGGCGGTGACGCCGAAGCCGAGGTTCTCGGTGACCGCGGCCATCGCCGAAACCAGCATGAACGGATCGTTTACCGGGACCTGTGTGCCGGCGCGCAGCGTGGTCTCGTTGGAGGACCCGAAGACGTCGTAGGTGCCGAGCACGTCGGCAATGAACAGGCCGTCGAACAGGCCCTTTTCCAGCACCTTGGCCAGGTGGGTCCAGTAGCCGATAGTGTTGTAGGTGGCGGACTTGTCCTGCGGGTGGCGCCACAGTCCGGGCGACTGATGGCCCACGCAGTTCATGTCGAAGGCGTTGAAACGAATCTGGCGCCGGGGGTTAGGGTTCGGGTTATTCAGGGTCATGTCAGGCTCCTTTTCTGATGAGAAGAGCCCGCGCCGGCCCTCCGTTGGGCATGCGGCTGCCAACGGAAGACCAACGAGAGATCGAGCTTCTCCATCGGTCCTGGCGGTAGCACCTTCCTCGAAGGAGGGGGTTGCTGCGGCGTCAACAAGCCAGGTCTCTCGGCCGCTCTGGATGGGTACCCCTCCATTGGACACCCGGGGGCGTCCCGGAGGGAAATGTTCGCCGTCACGCGAGGTAAGAATTACGACGCCGGTGCGCCCTCCCGCCTCTTCGCCCCCGCTATTGCTCCGACCGCGAAGCACAGCAGGATCAGGACGACGACGGCGACCGCCAGCGGGACGCTGTTGCCGACCAGGGTCGGGAGGTTCTGCAGGATCAGCCCCAGGATTCCCAGCAGCCCGATGAGTCCGAGGGCCGGGGCGACGGTGCGTTTCCAGTTCCGGAGGGGCGCACCGTTCCGGCGGAAAAAGACCAGGACGGCTGCGCTGGTCAACGTCATCAGCACCACGATTCCCAACGACGCGAAGCCCGCGAACCAGGTGTAGAACTGCATGATCGGATCCCAGCCGGCCACGACGGCGGCCAGCAGGAACAGGGCCACCACCGTGTTGGCCGCTGCGGAAGCCAGATGCGGGGAGCGGTGCCGGCCGTGGGTGCCGGCCAGCTTGGCCGGGAAGATGCCCTGCCCGGCGACTTGGAAAAAGTAGCGGGAACCGATGTTGTGCAGGGACAGGATGCAGGCGAAGAGGCTGGTCGCCAGCAGCAGTTGGATGATGTGGCTGCCGGCCGTGCCCAGATAGAGCATCGTGGTCTCCGAGAGCAAGGTGCCCGGCGCGTCCGTGGCCTTTTGGACGACTCCCTCGTCGCCCCAGACGCTGATCAGCAGCCAGCTGGAAAGGGCGTAGAAGGCGCCCACCACGATGAGGGCCACATAGGTGGCGCGCGGGATGGTCTTGTCCGGGTCGCGCGCTTCGTCGCGGAAGACAGCGGTGGCCTCGAAGCCGATGAAACTCAGGATGGCGAACAGCAACGCGATGCCGGGCGCCCCGGACAGGACGGTGGTCGGGGTGGCGAACCCGGTGGACAGGCCGCCGGCACCGCCTCCGCCAAAGATGATGAAGGCGTCCAAAACCAGCACGATCAGCACCTCGGCCACGAGCAGCACGGCCAGCACCTTGCCGGAGAGCTCGATGTTGCGGTGTCCCAGCCAGGCGACGGCCGCCAGCGCGGCCGCGGCCCACACCCACCAGGGCAGTTCGGGGCCGCCGTAGGCGCGGACCACTTCGTCGACCGCCGGGGCGAAGAGGCCGTAGACGCCTGCTTCCAGGGCGAGGTAGGAGAGCAGGGCAACGAAGGCCGCCCCCAGGCCCGCCCTGCGGCCGAGGCCTTTGTCGACGTAGCTGTAGAACGCGCCGGCCGTTGGCACATGCGGTGTCATCGTGGTGAAGCCGACGGCAAACAACAGCAGAATGGCCATGGCCAGCAGGTAGATGAAGGGAAGGCCGGCGCCGTTGCCGCTGGCGATGGCCAGCGGGACGGTTCCGCCGATGACACCCAGCGGCGACGCGGCGGCCAGCACGATGAGCACAATGCTGGCGACACCCAGCCGGCCGGAGAGCCGCGGAGCGCCGGCAGCGCCGGCCGCGGCTTCGGGTGCCGCGAGGGTTGGGTTTTGGGTGGATACAGACATGGTGTGTGGGTTCTTCCTAGACGGCCGCGGAACGGGCGGCGGGGTTGACTGGCGGGCGGCCGGCGTCGGCATTGGCCTCGCCGATGGTCCACACGAAGGGGGGTTCCGTGGCGTTGACTTCCCAGTCGCCGACGATCCGGGACTTGTAGATGAACGGGTTGTGCGTCGCCACGGTGCGGGCGTTGCGCCAGTGCCGGTCCAGCGCCTTGTCCGTGCTGGTGGAGGAAGCACCGAGCGCGTTGAAGAGGGCGCCCGCGGCGTCGGGGACCAGGGTGCTGAGCACTATCTGCGCCCGGCCCGATTCCAGTTCGACGGCGATGTTGGCCGACTTTTCGGCGTCGGCATCCAGGCGCCGAGCCTCGAAAGCCCTGTCCAGGCTGCGGGCCACACTCAGGGTCGTCGCCGTCGCGGCGTAGGATTTGGCGCTGATTTCGCCGACCACTTGCAGGACTTGCGCGTCGTGCCGGACCAGCGGGGCGTTTCCGTGGCCGAACACCCGCGTGCGGTCCCGCACGTTGTCTGCGGCTTCGGCTGTGACGGCCCGGGCGATGCCGGCCAGGGTGACCAGCAGGATGTGCTGGTAGAGCGCCGTCTGGTACGGGAAGCGGTCGGCGAAGGCTGACACGTTGGCCGGGGCCACAACCGCGTCGGTAAACACAGTGGTGCCGCTGCCGGTCAGCCGCTGGCCGAAACCGTCCCAGTCGTCGAAGGTTTCCACGCCCGGCGTCTTGGCGGAGATGATCACCGAGACATCGGAGCCGTCCGGGCGCTTGGCGGTGACATCGATCCAGTCGGCGAAGATGGTTCCGGTGGTGTAGAACTTGCGGCCGTTCAGCAGCAGCTTGCCGGTGGACTCGGACAGCACGGTGGCGGTTCCCCCGGCACCCGGTTCGGTCCAGGCGTTGCCGGCCAGCTCGCCGGAGGCGAAGCGCCGCAGCCAGGCGCTGCGGTCCGAGGTGCGGCCGTGGTGGTACAGGTTCTCCTCCACCAAGGCAAGGTGCGAACGCAGTGCCTGCGGAATATTGCTGTCTGCGGCGCCCAGCTCGATCAGGAGTTGGGTTAACTCTTCCCAGTCCAGCCCGTCGCCTCCGAACTCGGCCGGAATCCGGGCGGCACCGAAGCCGGCTTCCTTCAGCCAGCGGATCTGTTCATACGGCAGCTCGCGGGTGAGCTCGCGGCTCAGCGCCCCGGCTGCGACGCGCGCGAAGATCGGACGGTATTTGGCGGCTGCGGCGCCGAAGGCCGTGGCGATGTCGTCAATGGTTTCAGTCATGCTGGTTCTCCTGGAGGTTCTGTCGCGAGGGCGGGGGTGACGGGCCCGCGGTCGGCGGGCAATCGTGATGGGGCCCGCCGGTCAGCGGGTAGTCGGGATGGGGCCCGCCTGTCAGCGGGTAGTAATGATGGGCCCGCGGTCGGCGGGAGTCGCTATGGGGCCCGCGGGCCACCGGGCTGTAATGGCAGCGTTAGGCGCGGCTCAGGTGTAGAGCGAAATCGGCTGGACGTCGCCGAGCAGGTAGTTGGCGCCGACCTCGACCTTCTTGTAGTCGACCGGGTCGTGCAGCGTGTGCGTGCGGATGTTGCGCCAGAAAATGTCCAGCCCAACCTCCGATTTCGCGGAGGACGAGCCGGTGGTCTCGAAGATACGGTTCGCCACGTCGACACCGACCTCGGTGGACACGACCTTGAGCCGCGCGATCTCGATCGCCATGTCCGCCCGAGATTCCGCGGTCAGCTGCGCGCCGACGGCGATGACCGCGTCGAACCTTGCATTCGTCCGATCTGCCAGGGCTTCCACCGCGGCAACGCGCGAAGCCAGCTCGCCGTAGACCCGTTGGGTCAGCGGATCCTGGGCATAGGTCTCCTTCGAGCTGAGGAACCAGGAGTTCCTGCGCGCCAGCGTGATCCGGCGTCCGCGCTCCAGCGCCCCCTGCGCGATGCCCAGGTAGAGGTTGCCGAAGGCCAGCTGGATGTACGGGGTGACCAGTGTGGAGAAAGGCTCGTCCCCTACCTCGCCGATGATGTCCGCGGCGGTGATCTGCACGCCGTCGTACTTCACCGAACCACTGGCCGAGAGGCGCTGGCCCAGCGCGTCCCAGTCCCCGAGGTATTCGATGCCCGTTCGGTCATGCTCCAGCGCGAGGGCCAGGAACGTGCCCTGCTCCGGCCCGGCAGCGATCACGGCGTTGACTAGGATGGCGTCACCGACGGAAGCGCCGGTAGAGAAGTGCTTGATGCCATTCAGCCGGTAGCCGTCGCCGTCGGGAACCAGTTCCAGATTCGGGTCCACGGGGTTCACGGAGTCGCCCCAGGACCAGCGGCCCAGCGCGGAGCGACGGAGCAAGCGTTCCTGGACCTGCGCATCACCGTAGAAGACGACGGCGCCCAGGTTCGCGTAGTGGTAGCCGAGAATTTGCGCGATCGACGCGTCGGTGCGGGCCAGGATGCGCACGGCGTGCAGCGCGCTTTCCCAGTGCCCGCCCTCGCCGCCCCATTCGGCCGGGATGATCAGGTTGAGCAGCCCGGAGTTGCGCAGCAGCTCCACCTCGGCGTGCGGGTCGGCATTGCGGCGGTCGCGCTCCAGCACGTCCGGCGCCAGTGCGGCGGCAACGCCTTCGGCTATCTGCTGCCAGTGGGCCAGTTCTTCGGCGGTAGCCTGCCCGGCCCACGGGGATCGGCCGGTTTGCGGGTTGATTTCAGTCACGACGGCGGTCATGTTCGCTCCTCGAGGCGGGGCTCCCGCCTGCCTGCGGCGCAGCAACCATCACGGTTGGGGACGCAGCTTGGCGGGGGCCGTACTTGCCGGGCACGGTGTTGTGCGCGGCCGGATCCTCATCTGGGGCACCCCGCTACGGGAGAGGGTTGCCGCCCAACCAGCCAGAGCTTGTCGTTGGGACTCTTGATCTCGGAGTTGAGTATGCCGGGGCCGATCCGGCGCCGGGAAGCACGTGACAGGCCGTGACGTTCGACGGCGTAATGTTACGGGCGCCTCATCATGTGAAGGCGGCGATGCCCGGCGGGCGGAATGTTGAGGGCTGCCGGGCGGACGCCGCGGGCTAGAGGCCGAAGCGCGGGGCCTCTATTGCCGGGCAGGTATCCATGACTACGTCCAGGCCGGCCGCCTTGGCCCGGTCCGCGGCGGCTTCGTCGACCACGCCCAGCTGGAGCCACACCGCCTTGGCACCGACTTCGATGGCCTGGTCCACCACGGGTCCGACCTTCTGCGAGTTCACGAAGCAGTCCACCACGTCGATCTCGCCGGGAATGTCCGCGAGCTTTTGGTAACCGGTCAGGCCGAGGACGTCGTCGCCTTTCAGGTTGACGGGGACGACTTCCATGTCCAGTTGGTCCATCAGGTACCGGGAAATGCGCATGGCCACCCGGTGCGGGTTCGTGGACAGGCCGACGACGGCCCAGCGGCCCGGGGTTTCCAGCAGCCGCCGGACGACTTTAGGGTCATTCTGGTGTGCCATGGCTCGACCCTACCCGCGACTCTTCTGCACCGGAACCGCCCGCGAACTGCCGCCTCACCGAGAGGTAGGCAATCCCGTCTCGGGCGCCTCCAATGCCATCCGGCAGCTCTGGGGCCCTCCGTGCACTCAGTGGCTAACGAGCCAGCTGCCCGGGGGCAGAAGTTCCAGCCCCGCCGGACGCCCCGGAGGCGGTGCCGGCCTGCTTGGAGATCCAACGTCCCACCAGCTCCAGCAGCTCAGCGTCCACGGGCTCGCGGATCTGGCGCTTGTAGTCGGAGAGGGTCGGAGCCTTCGGGTCGCGGCGCAGCAGATGCGACAGATCCTCCATCTTCCGCGTGGTCACCGGGCCGGGAACGGTGGCCGCGATGATGTCCAGGTCGGCCGGGTCCACCTGCACGTCTTTGGCGCCCGTGATGGCCAGCACCGGCAGCTGCAAGCGCCCCAGGTACGGAACGGGGTCGAAGTCAATGAACTCGCGGTGCCAGAGAGCGTTGATTTTACGGCCCTGCATGCGCACCACGTCCTCGGTGGTGGTCCGAAGTTTTTCCACCGACTTCGCCTGGATCTTGACCAGATTCTGGCGGAAGAGCTTCAGCAGCAAGCGCGGGAATGCGGGCAGCGAGTCGCTGATCTGGGCTGTCTGCCACCTGCCTGTCTCAAAGCCGGTCTGTGCCGAGGCCGAAAGCAGCACCGCACCATCCACCCGCGTGCCGGGATCTGCCGCCACGGCCGCTGCGTGGTAGCTGCCTTCGCTGTGGCCGACCAGGAACACCGGCAGGTCCCCTGTCTTTTGCGTGACCATCCATCGCAGGGCGGCAGCGGCGTCGTCGGTGTTCTGACGGAAACCGGCCGCCCAAAAGGTTCCATCCGAGGCGCCGGTGCCGCGCTTGTCGTAGCGCAGCGAAGCGATCCCGTGGTTGGCCAGCGCGTTTGCCAGGTCACGGCTGATGCCCAAAGGCATCCGTTTATGGTCGGCATTGCGGTCGATCGGTCCCGAACCGGGCAGGATCAGCGCCACGGCACGGACCGTTCCTGCCGGCTCGGCCCAGGTTCCCGCCAACTGCACGGTCCCGGAGGGGAAGCGGACCTCTTCTTCCGTGACCGATTGCCCGGCGGGCAGGCCGGCGGCGGCACGGATTCGGGCCGCAACGTCCTCCGCATCGGGAAGCGACACAACGACTCGGGCGTACTTTTGCCCGTCCAGGTCAAGCTGCACTGCCGGGGTGCCGCGGCGGGCGACGGCGAGGGTCTTGCCTCGGCCGCGCCACGTTCCCACCCGAGTCCGTCTCGGGATTGCAAGCCCGGGAGCCCGCAGGCCGCGGACGCCGTCGAACGCGTCCGCGAGCACCCGGACTGAGGTCACCGCAGACAGCGGGAAACTTTGGTCGCCGAGCAGCCCCGCAACCTTTTCAAACCGGTCCAACTCCAGCAGAACGTCCTCCTTGTTCTCCACCACTATCGCCGCCACTGCGCCTCCCTTCGGGTCGTTTATTGCTCGTGTCTTGGCCGTTCGAGCCCGGCTTCGGTAGCCGGACAGTCCGATTATTATCAGTTGTGGGAACAATGTCAACTGTGAGAATGTAGAGCCATGTCCTCCTCAGCGAGCGCCGACCTGATCCTGCACCCGGTACGCCTGCGGATTGTGCAGACGCTGCTGGGCAACCGCGAGCTGACGACGGCGGAGATCTCCGCCGAACTCCCCGACATTCCCACGGCGACGCTTTACCGCCACATCGGCACGCTCTCCAAGGCGGGCGTGCTGGCGGTGGCCCAGGAAAGGCCGGTACGCGGCACCACCGAACGCACCTTCCGGCTGGACGTGGCCAAGAGTTCGGTGGCCGAGGACGATCTGGCCTCCATGACCGCCGAGGATCACCGGCGCGGCTTCATGGCCTTCACGGCCGGGCTGCTGGAGGCCTTCGACCAGTACATCGCCGGGGAGAATCCGGATTTCCTGCGCGACGGGGCCGGCTACCGGCAGACCGCCCTCTGGATGACGGACGAAGAGTTCGACGAATTCACCTCCGCCATCAGGGCTGCCGCCCAGAAGGTGGCGGCCAACGGACCGGAAGAGGGGCGGCACCGCCGCTTGTTCTCCACGGTCCTCATCCCGGCGGATCCGCCCGCCTGACCGCCTGCCGCCGCCTGCGGCTCGTGGACGGGAGGAGGCCGCGCCGTCGGCGGCTCCTTCCGACAGGAGGCCGCGCCGTCGGCGGCTCCTTCCGACAGGAGGCATCGCCGTCGTAATGACCTCAGAGGGCGGGCAACCGGCGTCCATGGATAGGCGGGGCGTGGCTGTTTCACCGGCCGGTTCCCCAACGAGCGGATCGCCCGTTTGTTACGGCAGATTATCGTCGCGTTTGTTACGGGTCATTATTACGGGCAGTTTGCCGGGAGCCCCGCGCGTGCCGTTTAGTTGGTGGTGACCATCCCGAGCGGCCGAGAGACCTGGATCGACGACGCCGCAGCAACCCTGGTCACCGGAAGCCCACCCAGACTGCCGGTGATAACGAGGTGACAAGCCACGGGTACGGCCGGCGGAAGCCGGGCCGCACGGCTTGATCCGTAGGGTGCTACTGCCAGGATCGATGGAGTGATCCCATGACTGCAGTACTGTCGTCGTCCCGCCACGCGGCTCCCGCTTCCGCTGCACCCGCGGCCCGTTCCGACTCCGCCCTGGCCGTTTCCTTCCGCGGCCTGAACCGGACGTTCGGCACGGGAGCCCAGGCCCACACCGTGCTGCGCGACGTGAACTTCGATGTCCGTCCCGGCGAGGTGCTGGCCATCCTGGGCCCGTCCGGCTGTGGCAAGTCCACCTTGCTGCGCGCCACCGCCGGCCTCGACGCGCCCAGCGCCGGCACCGTGGAGATCGACGGCACGCCGGTCCAGGGCATCGACTCCCGCTGCGCCGTCGCGTTCCAGGAACCGCGGCTGCTGCCGTGGCACACCCTGCAGGCCAACGTGGCCATCGGCCTGCCCAAGAGCTCCAGTGCCAAGCAGGGCAAGACCAAGGTCGCCCGGCTGCTGGAACTGGTCGGCCTGGCCACCTTCGCCAAGCACCGGCCGCGCGAGGTCTCCGGCGGCATGGCCCAGCGGGCATCCCTGGCCCGGGCGTTGGCCCGCAACCCCGGCGTGCTGCTGCTGGACGAACCGTTCGGCGCGCTGGACGCGCTGACCCGGATCAAGATGCAGGATTTGCTGCTCGATATCCACGCGGCTGAACCCACCACCGTGCTGCTGGTCACCCACGACGTGGACGAAGCCCTGCAACTGGCGGACAGGATCATCGTGCTCGGCAAGGAAGAAGGCCGCGAGGACGACGGCGCCACGATCGTGCGCACCGTCGATGTCCCCGGCGCCCGTCCGCGGGACCGCGGATCGGTCGAGCTGGCCCGAATGCGCCGCTCGCTGCTCGAAAGCCTCGGCGTCGACGGCCATTAGGGCCGCCGTCACCCCTCATCAAGCCAAGCAATTCCCGGGCCGTACGCGCCCAACATCATCCGTCGCGGAATTTCTCCTGTTCCGCACACCGTTCAAAGGAACCACCATGTCTCTTGCCAGCCGTTTCTCCCGCCGCCCGCTCCTGGGCGCAGCCGCCGTTGCCGCCACCGCCTCGCTGGCCCTGACCGGCTGCGTTGCCGGTGAGGATTCCGAAGCCACCGCCGCCCAGGGCACCGGCGATGGCGTGCTCAACATCGACTTCGCCACCTACAACCCGCTGAGCCTGATCATCAAGGAAAAGGGCTGGCTGGAGGCCACCCTTGCCGACGACGGGGTCGAGGTGAACTGGCTGCAGTCGGCCGGTTCCAACAAGGCCAACGAGGCGCTGCGCTCCGGGGCGGTCGACGTCGGCTCCACCGCCGGTTCCGCGGCGCTGCTGGCCCGCGCCAACGGCTCGCCGATCAAGACCATCAGCCTCTACTCGCAGCCGGAATGGGCGGCCCTCGTGGCGCTGCCCGACTCCGGCATCGAGTCCGTCCAGGACCTCAAGGGCAAGTCGGTGGCCGCCACCAAGGGCACCGACCCCTACTTCTTCCTGTTGCAGTCCCTGGAAGAAGCCGGCCTCTCCGCCGACGACGTGACCGTGCAGAACCTGCAGCACGCCGACGGCCTGACCGCCCTGCAGCAGGGCTCCGTCGACGCCTGGTCCGGCCTTGATCCGATCATGGCCGGAGCCGAGCAGGACGGCGCCGAACTGTTCTACCGGAACCTGGACTTCAACACCTACGGTTTCCTGAACGCCACGGAGTCCTTCCTCGAGGAGGAACCGGAGCTGGCGCAGGCCGTGGTGAACGCCTACGAGAAGGCCCGCGCCTGGGCAGCCGAAAACCCCGAGGAAACCGCGCAGATCCTGGCCGATGTTGCCGGCCTGGACCTCGAGGTCGCCACCAAGGTGATCAGCGAGCGCAGCAACCTGAATGTGGAGGCTGCCCCCGGCGAGAAGCAGCGCGCCGTGCTGGAGAAGGTCGGCCCGGCGTTCGTCGAGACCGGCGACGTAAAGAGTCAGGCCGACATCGACGAGGCCCTCGCCACCCTGCTTGACGACTCGCTGGTGAAGAAGGCCGATCCGTCGGCCATCAAGGAATCCTGATGACGCACCTCGGCAACCCCGGCGCATCCGGCAACAGCGTTTACCCGGCCAGCCAGGAAGGCCTCGCGGCCGCCGGCGTCCTCAAGACCGCGGGCGCGCCCAGGCCGGATCAGGACGGCCCCTCACCGGAGTCCCCGGCCAATGGGGGGTCCCCGACCGGGGTGCTCGGCAACGGCTGGGCCCGCCTGATCCTTGGCCTGCTGCTGCCCGCCGCCCTGCTGGCAGCCTGGCAGTGGAGCACATCCGCCGGCCTGTTCAGCTCGGTCCAGCTGCCGGCACCGGGTGCGGTCATCGACGCCGCGGTCGACCTGATCCAGCGCGGCGAACTGGCCCAGCACGTGGCCATCTCCACCCAGCGTGTGCTGCTCGGTTTCGCCTTCGGTGCCGCCCTCGGCCTGGTCTTCGGCGCGCTGATCGGGCTGTCCAAGGTAGCCGATGTGCTGCTCTCCCCCACCATCGGCGCGCTGCGTGCGGTGCCGTCGCTGGCGTGGGTGCCGCTGCTGATCCTGTGGATGAAGATCGGCGAAGACTCCAAGGTCACGCTGATCCTGATTGGCGCGTTCTTCCCGGTGTTCACGACGGTCTCGCTGGCGCTGCGCCACGTGGACAAGAACCTGGTGGAGGCCGGCCGCGCCTTCGGGCTGAAGGGCGTGAAGCTGCTGACCACCGTGCAACTGCCGGCCGTGGTGCCCGCCGTGTTCTCCGGACTGCGGCTGGCCCTGGCGCAGGCGTGGCTGTTCCTGGTGGCGGCGGAACTGATCGCCTCCTCCATGGGCCTGGGCTTCCTGTTGACGGATTCGCAGAACAACGGCCGCACCGACCGGCTGCTGCTGGCCATCGTCCTGTTGGCCATCATCGGCAAGATCACCGATGCGCTCCTGGGAGTCGCGGAGAAATGGGCAGTCAAGAGATGGGCATAGAAGTAGCCGAAACCGCCGGCGGTCGCCGCACCGCCGGAAGCACCGCCGTCGTGCTCGAAGAGGGCCTGGCGCCGTACCGCGACCAGGTGACCGACTGGCCGGAGCCGCAGACCGAGGCCGACCGGATTGCTTTCTGGGAACGCGCGGCGGCCCGGCTTGAGTGGGCCGAGCCGTGGCACACCGCACACTCCGCCAGCCCGGTGGACACCGCGGCGCGGCGGGGACCGGAGTTGCGCTGGTTCGACGGCGGCAAGCTGAACGCCGCGATCAACTGTGCCGACCGGCACGTAACCGCCGGGCGGGGCGACAAGGTGGCGCTGCACTTCGAAGGCGAGCCCGGTGACCGCCGCACCGTGACCTACCGCGAGCTGCAGGAGCTGGTCTCGCAGGCCGCCAATGCGCTGCTGGCGCTGGGCGTCGGCAAGGGCGACCGGGTGGTCATCTACCTGCCGGTTCTGGTGGAAACGGTGGTCATCACGCTGGCCTGCGCGCGGATCGGGGCCGTGCACTCCCTGGTCTTCGGCGGCTTCTCCGCGGAGGCCCTGAAGTTCCGGGTGGAGGACACCCGCGCCAAGCTGCTGGTCACGACCGACGGCCAGTACCGCCGCGGCACCGCCGTCCCGGTCAAGGCCAACGCGGACGCGGCCGTCTCCGGCGAGAACGCGATCGAGCACGTGTTGGTGATCAACCGCACCGGACACACGGACATCAACTGGGTGGAAGGCCGCGACGTGTGGTGGCACGACGTCGTCGAGACGCAGCCGCGCGTCCACGAGGCCGAGGCGTTCGACGCCGAGACGCCGCTGTTCATCATGTACACCTCGGGCACCACCGGCCAGCCCAAGGGCCTGGTCCACACCACCGGCGGCTACCTGACGCAGGCCTCGTTCAGCCACTCGTACCTGTTCAGCAACCCGGACCCGGACGCGCGCGAGGACGACGTGCACTGGTGCACCGCGGACCTGGCCTGGGTCACCGCGCACACCTACGAGATCTACGGGCCGCTGAGCAACGGCGTCACGCAGGTGATCTACGAGGGAGTGCCGAACGCCCCGCACCCCGGCCGGCACTTCGAGGTCATCGAGCGCTACGGCGTGACCAGCTACTACACCGCGCCCACGCTGGTCCGGTCGCTGATGGGCTGGTTCCCCGACGGCATTCCCGCCAGATACGACCTCAGCTCCGTCCGCCTGGCCGGCACCGTGGGCGAGGCCGTGAACCCGGAGGCCTGGCGCTGGCTGCGCAACCAGGTGGGGCGGGATTCGCTGGTCGCCGGGGACCCGTCGTCGGGCGTGCCGATGGTGGATACCTGGTGGCAGTCGGAAACCGGCGCGACCGTGCTCTCGCCGCGCCAGACCGATGCGTCCTTCAAGCCCGGCTGCGCCACCCGCGCCCTGCCGGGGTTGGCCACGGACATTGTGGACGACGGCGGCGCCCGGGTGGGTGCCGGGGAGCAGGGCAACATTGTGGTCACCAGCACCGGGCCGGCGATGGCCCGGACGGTGTGGGGCAATCCGGAGCGCTACTTCACGTCCTACTGGGAAAAGTACGCGGCGCAGGGCTGGTTCCTGGCCGGCGACGGTGCCCGCTTCGACGCCGACGGCGACACCTGGATCCTGGGCCGCACCGACGACGTCATCAACATCTCGGGGCACCGGCTGTCCACGATCGAGATCGAGTCCGCGCTGGTCTCGCACCCGGCGGTGGTGGAGGCCGGCGTCTGCCCGACCTACGACGCCAAGACCGGCCACGCGGCCACGGCCTTTGTGGTGCCGCGCGACAAGTCGCTGATCGGAGCGGCGGCCGGGCAGTCCGAGGGACAGCCGGCGGAGCTTGCGGCAAAGCGGGCCGCCGCGGTTGCGGCCTTGCGGGAGCACGTGACCACGCAGATCGGACCGATCGCCAAGCCTCGCGACGTGGTGTTTGTGCCCGACGTACCCAAGACCCGCAGTGGCAAGATCATGCGGCGGCTGCTGACCCAGTTGTTCGAGGGGACGGAGCTGGGCGACACCACCAGCCTGCAGAACGAGCCGTGCATCGCGCAGATCCAGGCCATCTGCGACGCACGGTAAACCCCCTTCACCGGTCAGGGCTGTCCATGTCTTGGCGGACCGCTGAGCGTTTTCCCTAGTCAGCGCTAGAGGCCGCTCCAAAAGATGGACAGTTGCTGCAGAACTTGGACAGCCGGCCTGCCGCCTGCATGGCTCCGGAGAAAACCTCTGGCACTCAGGCAACACGCCGCAACATCGTCATGACCTCGGCGACAACGTTCTGGGGCGTGAAGACAAGATCCTCGTACACGTACCGCAGGGTTGGAAACCCGCTGAGCATGCCGGCGTTGTTCCTTCTGCGGTCCTTCTTGAAAGTCGCCCGGTTCCAGTGGAAGTCGAACCCATCGAGCTCGATGATGATTCGGCCTTCCACCACCATGTCCACTCGTCCAAGCCCCTGAATCGGTACCTGGGTTTCCACCCGAAGCCCGACCGTGTGGAACAGGTCGCGGGCGATAATCTCGAGCGGCGAATCGGCGTCGTCACCGATGCTCAAAACGACTGCTCGACGCATGCCGTTGCGTTTGCCAGGAAGCAGCTCCACCAGTTCAGCTTTGGTGACGACACCCCTGCGCACGGCTGATTCCGCTACGACCAACGCCTCCAGCCGAGGCCGGCATCGGATGGCGTGCAGTACGCAGTCCAGGATGCTCACGTAGCTCCCAGGCCGCTGCCTCCCCAGCAATTCGCCTCGGTGCTTGACGGTGGACGGCGGCTGCCGGCTATGGAGCGTCCACAGGTGCAGTCGATCCGGGTCTTTGATCGTCCAAAGCCCTAGTTCCCGAGCCGCTGAAATGCAGGTAATCAATCCGTTGGCCAGCACGGCTACGCGTACGTTCGCATCAGCCTTCTCCGTACCGACGATTCCTTGGCGGAGCACAGTGATCACGCCGTTCTTGATGGCTGCCTGGATCTGGTCTCGGCTGAAACCGCAGCGGGCCAGTTCGCTGGCCGGGAGTGTTCCACCGCGCCGTTCAACGTAACCAGCTATCGCCTCGTCCATATCCACGAGCATGTAGGCTGCGGCCGCGGACAGCTAGACGGCCGCACTCCCTGTGGACAACGTGCTGGGTGGCCTGGGCAGACCTTGGGATTGAGATGAGGTGGGCGTGCCTTTACAGGAGGGGCGCACCAGGCGTGTGCGTCAGTAGCGGCCGCCGAATTGATAAATCTGCGTACGGACCTTGTCCCTGTGCTCCTCCATCAAGGCTTCCTTCGCGGCCCCGGCTTGCCAGGCTGAACGGAGCCAGCGGGCCGCCGCGGCCAGGCCATGGAAAGTGGCGGTTACGAAATTCCCGGTAGCGCTGAAGACGCCAGTCCGTGTAGCCGCGTGCACCGGCTGCGACAGGCTCAACGGCGCGCCTGCATTGCTAGGGCGAGCGGTGGCAGTGGCCGGACGGCCCGTTGCAGTCGTGGCACGGAGCAAGGCGGCAGTGGAGGACTGGCTGGAGCGGTATGACCGGCCATCAGCGTCGAGGATGTGGTGCGGGGTTTGGGTGCAGGTAGTCATGACTTCAGATTCCGCCCATCGGACATCGCCAGCCACGATTCGGCACAACCCGAATCCGGGAATAATCCCGGGAGCCCTGGTGGATAGAAAACCGGGAAGCGGCGGGCCCATGGGGCCGAGGGATCGAGGAAGCGGAAGGTGCACGCGAGCGGAAGGCCACAGGAAGCCGGAAGTCCGAAGCAACGACGCCACCCCCGGCCCTCCCGGATTCGGTCCAGCCCGAATCCTCGACTGGCGTGACCGGCAACCTTACGCTGTTTCCATGCACATTACGCTCAGCAGCGAGGACCTCACCAAGGTCCGGTTTGAGGCGGCGCCGCTGGGCGAAACCGTCGCCAGTTTGCGCGCCTTGCAGGTGGGCACTCCCATCCACCGCCCATGGATCGAAGCCACCAAGCGGCGCATCGCCGAGTCGGCCGACCCGCAGGCCCGCGGCCACCTGCGCCTGCTGACTGCGCTGGTTCCACCGAAGGGCTTCCTGGCTGACTCCATCACCCCCACCCCGAGGTACCAAGACACGTTCGCCGAGGGGCTCGCCGCCGTCGCCGATGTGCCGCCGGAGCTGTGGCAGCGTGACGTCGCCCACCTGCTGAACCAGAGTCCGGTCGGTTACGCCCGCGAGGAACTGCAGCGGCTCGCGGAGGATATCGACGCGGGCATCCCACGCATCACCGCCGCCCTTGAGTGGTACTGGGGCACCGCCGTCGAGCCGGTATGGCCGCGCCTGCGCTCCCTGCTGTTGGCCGATATCGACAGCCGGCTGGCCCAGCTGGCGCGCGACGGCATCCTGGAAGTGTTCAAGAGCCTGCACCCCAGCGTCCGTCCCACTCCCACCGGCTTGGAAATTATGCGCGGCTGTGAGGCCGACGACGTGCCCGAACCCGGCGGCGGGCTGCTGCTGGTGCCCAACGCGTTCGTCTGGCCCAACACCTTGGTGCTCAACGTGCGGCCGTTCGTGCCCACGCTGACCTACGCGCCGCGCGGCGTCGGCCGGCTCTGGGAAGCCAGCCGCGAGGCGACGCACAGCCCGGTGGCGCGGCTGCTCGGCAAGACCCGGGCGCAGATCCTCGCCCAACTCGATGTCCCGATGACGACGACGCAGCTCGCCCGCTGCCTGGACCTCGCCGCCGGGACGGTCAACGAGCATCTCAAGGTCATGTCCGAGAGCGGTTTGGCGGCCACCATGCGATCGGGCCGCGAAGTGTTTTATC
Organism: Arthrobacter sp. Y3221048; assembly: GCF_059092685.1. Classification (NCBI taxonomy): domain Bacteria; kingdom Bacillati; phylum Actinomycetota; class Actinomycetes; order Micrococcales; family Micrococcaceae; genus Arthrobacter; species Arthrobacter sp. Y3221048. The sequence continues at coordinate 391,001 of NZ_JBNHHX010000001.1, forward strand.
GGCGGGCCGAAACCGGCGAAGCGCTGCTGGCCCGGCTGTAGCGACCCGGCCACGCCCCCGGCACTGTCCACGTTTTGGGGAAAGCTTTTGCCTTTGTCCTAGTCAGCGCCAGACCCCGCTCCAAGATATGGACAGTTCCTGCTGAACGTGGACAACTGTCACCTTCAGCAGCGCCCCCGTTCCTTGGCAGGGTGGGTCAGGCCACTCGTCGCGGGCGACGGTGCGCTTCCGTCCAGGGGTAGGTAACCCCGGCCGGCGCCGGTGCGGCGCGCCCCGCGTGGACCCGCCTACCGCTCCCGCAGGGCGCGCACCAGCGAGTCGAACCTCTCGTTGCCCGGCAGGTCCTCGATCAGGATGGCTTCCCCGTCCGGCCCGGCCAGCGGAATACGCCAGTTCGGGTACTCGTCCGCGGTGCCCGGCTGGTTCTGGGTCCGCCTCTCCCCCACGGCGTCGGTGAGGGCAACCCCCAGCAGCACCGAAGGGGTCTGGGCGATGTAAGCGTGAAGTGCCTCAACGGTGCGTTGTTCGGCGGTGGTGCCGGCGCCGTCGTCGTGCTCGGCAGCCGGAACCCGCGAGCGCACCAGGGAAAGCACTGCCTCCTGGGCTGCCTGGTCCAAAGCCCGTTCCTCCTCCACCGGCCGGTTCAGCAGGCCCAGGGATTCGCGCAGGTCCACGTGCTCACCGGCGAGGTAGCCGGCGGTGGGCGGCAGGTCGTGGGTGGTGACGCTCGTGAGGCAGGAGCGGCGGTACCCCTCCGGCGGGCGGGGGCTGCCGCCGTCGTACTCGAACCACAGGATGGAGGTGCCCAGGATGCCGCGCTCCGCCAGGTAGTCCTGCACCCCCGGCTCGAAGACCCCGAGGTCCTCGCCGATCACGACGACGCCGGCCCGTTCCGCTTCCAAGGCGAGGATGCCGATCAAGGCCTCGTGATCGTAATACACGTAGGCGCCTTCGCCGGGAGGGCCGCCGACGGGGATCCACCACAGCCGGAACAGGCCGAGGATATGGTCCACCCGGATGCCGCCGGCGTGCCGCAGAATGGTCCGCAGCATGTCCCGGTAGGCGGCATAGCCGGATTCCGCCAAGCGGCGCGGGTGCCACGGCGGCTGGGACCAGTTCTGGCCCTGCTGGTTGAACATGTCCGGCGGCGCGCCCACCGAGATTCCGGGGGCCAGGACGTCGTGCAACGTCCAGGCATCGGCGCCGGTCGGATGGACGCCGACCGCGAGGTCATGCATTACCCCGATGTTCATTCCCGCTTCGACGGCGCGGCGTTGCGCCGCCTCGAGTTGCTCGTCGCACAGCCACTGCAGCCACTGGTGGAACTCGATGCGGTCCTTCAGTGCGCTGCGCTGCGACTCGATGAACGCAGGATCCAACCACTCGGGAGCGCCTGGCGGAAGGGTTTCGGCGAGCGCGCACCACAGGGCAAAACGCTCCAGGCCCTCGCCCTCGTGACTGCGGAAGGCCTCGAAGCGCTGCTGCCGTTCGGCGGATCGGGGCACCGCAAAGACCGCTTCCAGGGCCTGCAGCTTGGCCGCAAAAATGGGGTCACGGTCCAGAATGCCGGTGTCCAGGTTTGCCTCGTGGAAGTTGTTGGCCAGCGGGATGTCCCGGGATTCCGGCACGTCCTCAATCCGCAGGTACAGCGGATTGACGAACCGGCGCGTTGCGGGCAGGTAGGGCGAGGGCTCCACCGGCGGCATGGGTTGTGCCGCGTGCAGCGGGTTGATCAGGACGAAGCCGGCGCCCTTGGCGGCAGCCGTCTCGGCGAGGCTGGCAAGGTCCGCGAGATCACCGATGCCCCAAGAGGACCGCGAGCGCACCGAGTACAGCTGTGCCATCAGGCCCCAGGTCCGGGGAAGCTTGTCGGCGGTGGTGAGCCGTCGCGGAGTGACCACCAGCGCGCACTGTGCCAGGCTGCCGGATGGTTCCGCGGCCGCGTCGGTTCCGGGCGCCTCCGACCGTTCCGCAACCTCAAGCGTGTGCCAGCCGAGCGGGAGGTCAGCCGGCAGAACCGCCGTGAAACGGCCGCCGGGGTCACCTTCCGCGCCGGAACTGCCGGACACCACCTCGACGTCGCGCCAAGACCCGTCCTCCAACAGGACCCTGACACGCGGGCGGAGGCCCGCCGCGACATTGACAGGAACCTCGGTGGCGGCGCCTTGGCGAAGGACGACGGCGGGCGGCAGCGTGCGCTGCAACGGCTCGAGCTCGGCAGCGCGGAGGGATGCGGCGACATCGTCGTCGGTCGCGCAGGGGACGTCAAGCGCGGTGAGGACGGCAACCAGGGTTGCCGGTCCGACTTCTTTCTCGCCGCCGTCCCAACCGCGGAAGGTAATGCCGACACCGTGTTCCTGTGCGAGGCGCTGCAACGCCGAGAGCTCAGCCATAGACCCAATCTACGGGAACTAGGCGGACCTTTGCCGGGAGGTCGGCGCAACCGGCAGGCTAGGCGGACGCAACGCGGCTCAACATTTTTTGGCGCCGCGGCAGTTGGTTGCGAGAATGGACGCGACCATCCCGAGCGGTTGAGAGATCTGGCTCTTTGACACCGCAGCAACCATCCGGCCTACCGGAAAGGTGCTACCGCCAGAAGCGATGGAGAGAGCGCAAGCAATCTTTGATCCGGACGACGCCCGCGCGGCGCCGCCAGGACCGTCATTGCCCGGGAACCCAAGTTTTGAAGGAGCTGCCTGATGGCTGAACGCACATTCGGTTTCCGCACCCGTGCCCTGCACGCCGGCGGCACGCCCGACGCCGAGCACGGCGCCCGGGCCGTACCGATCTACCAGAGCACCTCGTTCGTGTTCAAAGACACCGACGACGCCGCCAACCTTTTCGCGCTGCAGAAGTACGGCAACATCTACTCCCGCATCGGCAACCCCACGGTCGCGGCGTTCGAGGAGCGCATCGCCTCGCTCGAGGGCGGCATCGGCGCGGTGGCCACGTCCTCGGGCATGGCCGCCGAGTTCATCACCTTCGCCGCCCTGGCCGGGGCGGGCGACCACATCGTGGCCTCGTCCAAGCTCTACGGCGGCACCATCACCCAGCTGGACGTGACGCTGCGCCGGTTCGGCGTGGAGACCACGTTCGTCGACTCCAACGACCCTGCCGACTTCGCCGCGGCCATCAACGAGAACACGAAGGCCGTCTACACGGAGATCGTGGCCAACCCGTCCGGCGACATAGCTGACCTGGCGGGCCTGGCCGCCGTGGCGCACGACGCCGGGATCCCCCTGGTCGTGGACGCCACCTTGAGCACGCCCTACCTGATCCGCCCGATCGAGCACGGCGCGGACATCGTGATCCACTCCGCCACCAAGTTCCTCGGAGGCCACGGCACCACCCTGGGCGGCGTCGTCGTCGAATCCGGCCGTTTCAACTGGGGCAACGGCAAGTTCCCGCAGATGACCGAACCGGTGCCCAGCTACGGCAACGTGTCCTGGTGGGGCAACTTCGGCGAGTACGGCTTCCTCACCAAGCTCCGGTCCGAGCAGCTGCGCGACATCGGCCCGTCGCTGTCCGCGCAGTCCGCGTTCCAGCTGCTGCAGGGCGTGGAAACGCTGGCCCAGCGGATGGACGAACACCTGGCCAACGCCCGCACGGTGGCCGAGTGGCTGGATGCCGACGAGCGCGTCTCCTGGGTCAGCTACGCCGGCCTGCCCGCGCACCCGCATTACGAGCGGGGCCGGAAGTACCTGCCCAAGGGCGTGGGCTCCGTGTTCAGCTTCGGCGTCAAGGGCGGCCGCGCCGCGGGCCAGAAGTTCATCGAATCGCTGCAGCTGGCCAGCCACCTGGCCAACATCGGCGACGCCCGCACCCTGGTGCTGCACCCGGGATCGACCACCCACCAGCAGCTGACCGCCGACCAGCTGGTGGCTGCCGGCGTGCCGGAGGACCTGATCCGCATCTCCGTAGGCCTGGAAGACGTGGACGATATTCTCTGGGACCTGGACCAGGCGCTGGCCGCCTCGCAGCAAGCAGGCGCCGAGCACGGCCCCAGCCGTGACCATGAGGACGACGCGTTCAACACCTCCGAGTTCGCCTCGCCCAGCTATGCCGGCGAGTCCTGCACGATCCCGGCAGCGCGTGCCGCCCGGACAGAGCCCGGAACGCGCGTAGTCGAGTCCGTGGAAGAACTGATCGAAGCCGAAGAAGGAGCCGCCAAGTGACCGCGACACCAGAACGCACCCGGATCGGCCCGTCCGCGGCGGAGCGTCTGAACATCCTGCGCAACACCAAGTCCATCGCCATCGTCGGCGCCTCCGACAAGCCGAGCCGGGCCAGCTACTTCGTTTCGACATATCTGCTCTCCAGCTCGCCGTACAAGGTGTACTTCGTGAACCCGGTGGCCAAGGAAATCCTCGGCCAGCCGGTCTACAAGTCGCTGGCGGACCTGCCCGAGGTACCGGACCTGGTGGACGTGTTCCGCAAACACGACGACCTGCCCACGGTGCTGGAGGAAACCCTGGCCGTCGGCGCCAAGACCCTCTGGCTTCAGCTGGGTTCCTGGCACGAGGAGGTCGCGGCCAAGGCCGAGGCCGCCGGGCTGAACGTGGTGATGGACCGCTGCGTGAAGATCGAGCACGCCCGCTTCCACGGCGGCCTGCACCTGGCCGGCTTCGACACCGGCGTGATCTCCTCCAAGCGGCAGCTGACCGCCTAGGGCGCGAGGCGCTTCCCCAACGACGGCGCCACGCTGTACTAACGACGGCGGAGTGGTCGCCATTGCCCGGACGCGCCGTCGACGGCTTAGGACCGGCAGGCGCGAGGCCGCCGCCGATCGCAGCGAAAGCCCGCCCCTTGTCCCCGTCCTCCCACGTGGATGGCCGGAGCATGGGGCGGGTTTTTTCCTGCCCGAAAGTAGCTAGAAGAAGCCTCCAAGGATTTCCCCAAGGTCCTCATCGGATGCTGTGGCCAGCCACACATCACACGACTAGGGGGAGTCACCGTGTTTACTGCACCAACCGATCCACAACCGAGGAGGGGCACCGAACGTGCCCACAAGGGGAAGCCATCCTTCCCCCAAAAAGTTACGGCAGGGCTCGCCGCGCTGGTGTTGGGCGCGGGCGTACTGCCCTCCGCCCTCGCCCCCGCGGCGTTGGCAGCGCCGGTAGGCCAAGGCCTGACCCTCAATGCCGGGGACATGAGGTTCATCCTGAAGCAGATCAAGATCGCGGAGAACCACGCAACCAAGGAAGACGCCGACGGCAAGCCCGTGCCGGGTCAGCCGCTCCTCGGCCCCGGCCCCAACCAGATAGCCAATCCGCTGCTGCCCTACGGGCTGCGCACCGTGGACGGGTCCGACAACAACCTGGTCCCCAACCAAGGGCACTTCGGCGCCGCCAGCCTGCCCTTCCCGCGACTGGCAGAACCGGAATGGCGGACCACCGCCGGGGGCCAGTCGTACAAGTCGGTCAACGTTCCGATGATCCGGGACGCGGACCCGCGCTTCGTCAGCAACGTCATCGTCGACCAGACCTCCAGCAATCCGGCCGCGATCGCTGCGGCCGGCAAGGCGCACCGGACGGTGAACGACGGCCCGACGGCGGTTCCCTGCGACGCCGAGGGCCGGCCCCTGAATTGCGTGCCCGAAGGCGAGACCCTTGACATCCCGAATGTCACCACCGACTTTGGGCTCTCGCCACCATACAACGGCTTCTTTGCCCTGTTCGGCCAGTTTTTCGACCACGGCATAGACTTCACCAAGAAGACCAGCAACGTCGTCATGATGCCCCTGGCGAAGGACGACCCGCTGTACGTCGAGGGCTCGCCCACGAACTTCATGCTGCTCAACCGGGCGGAGAACCAGCCCGGCCCCGACGGTGAACTCGGCACCGCCGACGATATCCAGGACGCCACGAACACGGACTCTCCGTGGGTCGACCAGAGTCAGACCTACGGTTCGAACCCGTCCCACCATGTCTTCCTCCGGGAGTACGAGCTCAACGAGGAGGGCGACCCGGTCTCGACCGGCGAACTGGCCGAAGGCGCCCCCGGCGGCATGGCCACCTGGGCGGACATCAAGGCCCAGGCCGAGACCATGCTCGGCCTGAGGCTCTCCGACGCCGACGTCGTCAACATCCCGATGCTGGCCACCGACCAGTACGGGCGCTTCCTGCGCGGTCCCAACGGGCTGCCGCAGTACATCACGCAGGACAAACAGTTCGTGGAAGGGAACGTGGAAAGCCCCGTTGCGCCGCCGGAGAATGTCCAGCGGATCGGCATCGCGTTCCTGGACGATATCTCCCACTTTGCGGCACCGTTCGACTCGCGCGGCGCGGCGCTGGCACCCGACGGAGACGACGGCATCACCCCCACCAGCGGCCGGCAGGACCCGGGCACCTACGACGACGAAATGCTCAACGCGCACTTCGTTGCCGGCGACGGCCGCGTGAACGAGAACATCGGACTCACCGCCGTCCACCAGGTCTTCCACTCGGAGCACAACCGGCTGGTCACCTACATGGAAGAACTGCTGACGTCCCTGAACCTGGACCTGAACGAGTGGAAGCTCCCCAACGGCGAATGGAACGGGGAGCGTCTCTTCCAGGCCGCACGGTTCGTCACGGAGATGGAGTACCAGCACATCGTCTTCGAGGACTTCGCGCGCAAGATCCAACCGGGCATCAATCCGTTCAACGTCTTCACCCAGGCGGACACGGCAATTGACCCGGCGATTGAGGCGGAGTTCGCCCACGCGACCTACCGCTTCGGACACTCCATGCTGACGGAGACTGTGGACCGGAAGACCAACACCGGCGCCGACATCGGCCTGCCGCTGCTGGACGCGTTCCTGAATCCACCGGCCTACTACGCCAACGGGGACAGCACAATGACTCCCGAGCAGGCCGCAGGCGCGATCGCGATGGGCATGACCGACCAGGTGGGCGCTGAACTCGACGAGTTCGTCACCGACACGCTGCGCAACAGCGTTCTGGGCCTGCCCCTGGACCTGGCCGCGCTCAACATCGCCCGCGGCCGGGAGACCGGCGTCCCGTCGCTGAACAATTTCCGCAAGGACCTCTACGCGAAGACGAGCGAGTCGTCCCTGAAGCCCTACAGCAGCTGGGTGGACTTCGGGCAGGCGCTGAAGCATCCGGATTCGGTGGTCAACTTCATGGCCACTTACGGCACGCACCCCAGCATCACCGGGGCGACGAGCATTGATGCCAAGCGCGCGGCGGCGCAGAAACTCTTCGACATGAGCCCCGACCCGGCGGCGGAAACTCCGGCCGATGCCTACGACTTCGTCAACAGCAACGGGGACTGGGACAACGACGGCGCCGCCTCCAAGACCGGGCTCGACACGGTTGATCTGTGGGTGGGAGGCCTGGCCGAGGCGCAGAACCTCTTCGGCGGGCTGCTCGGCTCCACCTTCAACTACATCTTCGAACGCCAGATGACGGACCTGCAGGACGGGGACCGGCTTTACTACCTGTCCCGCACCTCGGGCCTCAACCTGCGGGCCCAGCTCGAAGGCAACTCCATGGCCGAGCTGGTGATGCGCAATACCGACGCCGCTTCGCTCAAGGCGGATGTCTTCGGCGTCGCCGACTGCGAGTTCGAGATGCGCAACATCGTCCACACTACGGGCAACAATGTGGCCGATGATCCCACCTCTGCCTGTGACGAGTCGGCACTGCTGCTCCGGATGGCGGACGGCACCATCCGCTACCGCGTCTCCAACAGCGTGGACCGTCCGGGCCTGAACGCCCAGGCGACCTACAACGGCAAGGACGACGCCGGCGGCGCCGACGGGACGGATCGGATCTGGGGCGGCGTCGACAACGACACCGTCTGGGGCAACGGCGGCGATGACATCATCGAAGGCAACGACGGCGCGGACACCCTCCTGGGCGGCGCCGGCAACGACCGGATCACCGACTCCCACGGGGACGACGTGCTCAAGGGCGGGCCGGGCAACGACGCAATCGACGCCGGTCCCGGCCTGGACATCATCATGTCGGGCGACGGAGACGACTTCTCCAACGGCGGGCTCAACGGCAACCAGACCTTCGCCGGCGAGGGCAATGACCTGGTGATAGCCGGCGACGGACCGGACACGGTGTTCGGCGGCGGCGGCGATGACTGGCAGGAAGGCGGCAACGCCAACGACCTGCTCCAGGGCGACAGCGGCGCACCGTTCTTCGACGACATCAACAACCCCGGCCACGACGTCCTCATCGGCGACAGCGGCGAGGACGACTACGACGCCGAGGGCGGTGACGACATCATGGTCGCCGGCCCCGGGATCGAGCGCAATCACGGCGTCTACGGCTTCGACTGGGTGACCCATGCACGGTCCGTGGAAGCGGCCGATTCCGATATGCGCATGGTCATCGTGGAGGGCCCCAAAGCGCTAAAGGACCGGTTCCTGCTGGTCGAGGCCCTCTCCGGTTGGGACAAGGACGACGTCTTGCGCGGCGACGACGTCGTTCCCGCCGATCCGGACAATGAGGTCGAAGTGCCCGGCCTCACAAACACGCTCGACGCCGAGGGCATCAAGCGGATCGCCGGCCTGGCCGACCTGCTACCCGCCGGTGCTACCGATTTCGGCGCCGGCAACATCATCATCGGCGGCTCCGGCAGCGACCAGATCTGGGGCAACGGCGCGGATGACATCATCGATGGCGACAAGTGGCTGAACGTGCGGCTAAGCGTCCGCGACGCCCGGGGCGCTGAACTGCGGTCTGTCACCACCTTAAAGAGCATTCAGGCCGACATCATGGCTGGCCGGATTGACCCGGGCGACGTGGTCATCGTGCGGGAAATCCTCAATAGCGCGGCTCCCACTGACATCGACACCGCCAACTTCTCCGGCGCACGCGATGAATACGAGATCACCACCGCCAACGGAGTCACAACTGTGGCCCACGTCCGCGGCACCGGGGACGACGGCACCGACACCATCACCAACGTCGAGCGCCTCCGGTTTACCGATCGGACCGTCGACCTCACCGCCCCGGAAGATACCGAGGGACCTACGGTGACGGACCGCTCTCCGGCTGACGGGGCAACTAATGTGGCAGTCGGGTCCGACATCACGGCGACCTTCAGCGAGGACGTCCAGGGGATCTCCGGGACAACGGCCACGCTGACGGCCGCGGAAGCAACGGCACCGACCGCGGCCACCGTAACCTACGATCCGGTGACCCGAACGGCGACGCTCGACCCCGTGGCGGACCTGGCGATCGACACGGTCTACACCGTTGCGCTCGCCAACGGCATCCGGGACGCGGCGGGCAACCCGCTCGCCGCCACCAGCTGGACGTTCACCACAGCCGGACCGGCTCCCTCGGTGACCGGGCGCAGCCCTGAGGCGAACGCCACGAACGTGGCCACCAACAGCAACATCACCGCCACCTTCAGCGAACCGGTCACCGGAGTCGACGGCACCACCTTCCGGGTCACCAACGCGGCCGGCACGGCAGTGATCGCTAGCGTCAGCTACGACGACGCGACCCGGACGGCTACCCTCGACCCCGCCAACCTGCTGGTGAACCGCACCTACACCGTGCAGCTGACCAGCGGCATCCGGGATCTGCAGGGCAATGCCCTGCCGGCCACTACGTGGAACTTCACCACCGAGGCCGCACCGGTCATCACCGAACGGACCCCGGCGGTGAACGCCACGAACGTGGCCACCAACAGCAACATCACCGCCACGTTCAGCAAACCGGTCACCGGAGTCAACGGCACCACCTTCCGGGTCACCAACGCGGCCGGCACGGCAGTGACCGCAACCGTCAGCTACGACGATGTGACCCGGACGGCTACCCTCGACCCCGCCAACCTGCTGGCCAACCGCACCTACACCGTGCAGCTGACCAGCGGCATCCGGGACCTTTCGGGTAACCCGATCACGGCAACCACGTGGAGCTTCACCACCGAAGCCGCGCCGGTTATCACCGCACGCATGCCGGCGGTGGACGCCACCAACGTGGCCACCAACAGCAACATCACCGCCACCTTCAGCAAACCGGTCATCGGAGTCAACGCCACTACCTTCCGGGTCACCAACTCGGCAGGCACGGCAGTGGCTGCAGCAGTGAGCTACGACGCTGCAACCCGGACGGCCACCGTCAACCCGAACGCCAACCTGCTGACCAGCCGCACCTACACCGTGCGGCTGACCAACGGCATTACGGACTCAACGGGTAACCCGATCACGGCCACCACGTGGAACTTCACCACCGAAGCCGCGCCGGCCATCGCCGGACGGACCCCGGGGGTGAACGCCGCCAATACGGCCACCAACCGTAATCTGGCGGTGACGTTCAGCGAACCGGTCCGGGGCGTCAGCGCCAGCACGGTGACGTTGAGGACCGCCGCGGGCACGCTCGTACCGGCGACGGTCAGCTACGACGCTGCGAAGCGCACGGCCACGCTGAAGCCCAAGGCGATCCTGCCGAGCAGCACCCGTTTCACGGTCGGGCTCACCAACGGCATCACCGACATGAGCGGCAACCGCCTGCCGGCCTCCAGCTGGAGCTTCACGACGGAGAGCCGGCCCAGGGTGTCCAAGCGGACGCCAGCAGCCGGAGCCAAGTCGGTCAGCCGGAGCGGCAACGTCTCGGTGACGTTCAGCAAGGCAGTCTCCGGTGTTAGCGGCTCCAGCCTCAAGCTGGTCGACAGCAAGGGCAAAACGGTTTCAGCCAAGGTCAGCTACAACTCGCGGACCCGGACGGCAACCCTGAATCCGTCGGGCAACCTGAAGGCTAATGCCAGCTACACAGTTCGGCTGAGCACCAGCATCAAGGATGCCTCGGGCAACCGGCTGTCGGCCACCAGCTGGTCCTTCCGGACCGGACGGTAAATAACCGCTCAAACAGGAAGAGTCCAGGCTTCGGAGAAATCCGGGGCCTGGACTCTTGCGTGCCGGGAGCCGGGGGCTCACGCTAGCCGCCGCGTCCCCGTCCGGCGGGATGACAGAAGCCGCGCCACAGCTTGTTGGGGGGATAAGCTGTGGCGCGGCTTCCTCATCTACGTAATCGCGGCCGGGTACGGAAAAGTTACGGGTTCGGCGAAACTTTTTGAAAGAGTTTTCGGCCGCCGCCGGCCGCGGGCACCATCAGTGCGCCGCGACGATCTCCACGCTGCTGGCGAGCCGCCGGTTTTTCAGCACCGGCAGGAACTCGCGCACCTCGTCGATCCGGCGCCTGGTCACGTCAACGGTGACCACGCCACGGAGTTCATCGTCCAGGAAGCCCTTCGGAATGCCCATCGGGTCCAGGATGGCCGAATGCCCCACGGTGTTGGTGCTCGACGTTCCGGCCGCGGCCACCCAGCAGGTGTTCTCGATGGCACGGGCGCGCAGCAGCGTTTCCCAGTGTTCGATCTTGTGGTCTCCCTTGAACCAGGCGGCCGGCACGCACAGCAAGTCGGCGCCCTCCGACGCCAGCGCGCGGGCGAGCTCGGGGAAGCGCAGGTCGTAGCAGGTGAGCACCCCGATGTTCAGGTCGCCCAGCTGCACGATCTTCAGGCCGCCGTCGCCGGGCTTGATCCGCTTGGACTCCTGGTAGGAGAACGCGTCGTAGAGGTGGAGCTTGCGGTAGGTGTCGACGATCCGGCCCGTGGCATCGACGATCACCAGCGTGTTGTACGGCCGTTCCTCGCCGCTGGATTCGTAGCCGCCGGCGATGATCGCGATGCCGACTTCAGCGGCGATGAAGGACAGCTGCTGCACGAACTTGGTCCAGTTGGCGTCGACGGCCGCCGCCAGGTCGCCCTCGACGTGGCGAACGGTGAACATCGATTCCTCGGGAAACACGACCAGCTCGGCGCCGTCGGCCTTGGCTTCTTCCGCGAGTGAGCGCACCGTCTGGAGGTTCTCCGTCACGTCCCCGCTGGGGTTGAGCTGTCCGACGCTGATCTTCATAATGCGCTCCCGTCTTGATGGCGGTGTGTGTCCTTCCAGCCTACCTAAGACCAACTTGCCCGGCGCTTCCGCGGGCGCAGTGGATTCACCGCCCGACGGCGGCGCGCCGGCTCAGTGGTTAGTGGCGTCGATCCCGGGGGCGGCTTTGGTGGTTACCGGCGCCAATCCTTGGGCCGACTTGCGGAGTGCCCCGGCAATCCCGGCCGGCTTCAGCGGCTACCGGCGCAGCGCAGGATGGCTTCCACGGAGCGGTCGGCGTCTTCTTCGGTAGTGGACCAGTTGCTGACGCTGATCCGCATGGCGGCCCGGCCGTGCCACGTGCTCCCCGAGAGCCAGAGTGTTCCGTCCTCCTGCACCCGGCGCACCACCTCGCGGGTGAAGTCGTCCGGGTCCGAGCCGTCCTGCGGCGTGAACCGGACCAGCACCTGGTTGAGCACCACGTCGTTGAGGATCTGCACGCCGTCCGCCTCGGCCAGCCGCCCGGCCATCCGGGACGCCAGCGAACAGCAGCGCCCCACGAGGTCCGCCACCCCCTCGCGGCCGAGCGTCCGCAGCGCGGCGTAGGCCGGGAAGCCGCGGGCACGCCGGGAGAACTCCGGCACCCACGCCACCTCGTCCCGTTCGGCGCCGTACTCCAGATAGGCGGCATGCGGCGGGGACATCGTGCGCTGGTGCACCTCGGCGTCGCGGACAAAGGCCACGCCGGAGTCGTACGGAACGTTGAGCCACTTGTGCGCGTCGGTGGCCCAGGAGTCTGCCAGCTCCACGCCGTCCACCAGGTGCCGGTAATCCGGGCTGGCGGCGGCCCACAGCCCGAACGCGCCGTCGACATGAACCCAGGCGCCGTCCCGCCGTCGTACTCGTTCCACCGCCGGCCGGATGGGATCGCAGGAACCGGTGTTCACATTGCCGGCCTGCAGATTAACGATCAGCGGCAGGTGGACGGGAATCCGGTCCAGCACGGCGTCGAGCGAGTCCAGCGTGATGCGGCCCTGCGCGTCGGTGTCCACCGAATAGATCCTGCGGCGGCCCAGGCCCAGGTACTGCAGCGCGGTCAGCACGGTGCTGTGGGCTTCTTCCCCCACAACGACGGCGATGTCCGGCGCGCCGAACAGGCCGTCGCTGACCACGTCCCAGCCCGTGCGTTCCAGCACTGCCGTCCGTGCCGCGGCCAGGCAGGTGAAGTGGGCCATCTGGCAGCCGGTGACCAGCCCGAAGCCGGAATCCGCGGGCAGGTTGAACAAGTCCAGCAGCCAGGCGCCCACTGCCTCTTCCACCACGGAGGCGGCCGGACCGGCCACATACAGTCCGGCGTTCTGGTCCCAGGTGGAGGTGAGCCAGTCCGCGGCGAGCGCGGCCGGTTGGGCGCCGCCGATCACGAAGCCGAAGTAACGCGGACCTGCCATGGCCACGGCAGCCCGCCCGCCTACGTCGGCCAGATGCTCAATGACCGCCTGCGGGTCTTCGCCCCGCCGCGGTAGCTCTCCCGCCAGCTCGCGGCGCAGGGCCGCCACGTCCAGCCCCGATTTCACCGGGCGCCCGGGCAGGGATTGCAGGTATTTTGCGGCCAGCTCGGCCGTCCGGCGGAGAAGTTCGTCGTCCCCCATGACGAGCATGTTACGCCGGGACCCTGCCCTGCGACAGGCGGAAGGGCCGGCACGCTCTTGCTGGCGGCAGGTTCCAGCAGCGTCGGGGGTCGACCAGGGGTCCGGGATGGCCGCCGATCGTAAGGGTTGTCAGCTGCCGAGCGCTTCAAAGCCCGCCAGGTACCCCAGGGCATGGCTGGTGAGCAGGACGGCCGCTAGGACCGCCAGGACGCCGGCGACCATCAGCCAGTCCGCGCCGGTCAGCGGGATCCTCCGCCAAATAGTCCGCGGACTCAGGCCCAGGCCCCGCGACTCCAGCGCCTGTGCCATCCGTTCGCCCTTGCGCACAGAGACGACCAGCAGGGCAAACGCCGCATTCCCGTGGGCGCGCAAGCCGCACGGCAAGGAACCGTCCGGACGGAGCCGGGCCCGGACGGCGTGGGCCTGCCGGATGGTCAGCCATTCCCGCGGCATTTCCTGCAGCATCCGATACCCGGCCAGGATGGCGTAGGTGATCCGGGGCCCGAGCCGGGCGTGCTGGTGCAGGCTGCCCATCAGCGCAACGCCGTCGGTCGAGGCAATAAAACCGATGGCCAGGATCCCGATGACCAGGGTGCGCAGGGCCAGGGAACCGCCGACGGCGAGGCCCTCGACTGTAATCCGCAGCGGCCCGGACTCCCATAACACCTCGCCGGGCCGGCTCAGCGCGTTGACCATGAAAATCCCCAGCCCGAAGGCGACGAAGGGTACGTGCGCCAGCGCCATGGTCCTGGGCCTGAGGCGTGTGGAGGCAGCGACAGCGGCCAGGGCGACCAGGTAGAGGACGGCAGGCGTCACCGGATCGAAGATGAAGATCAGGGTCAGCGACACCACAAACAGGAGCGCGAGCTTGATGGTCGGATTGCGCCGCGCCAGGACGCCGCCGGCGACGGCGGAAACCGGGCCGGGGGCGAAGGCGGCGCTCATGCCCGGCTTCCGATCTGCGGATGAACCGTACCGGCGCGGGATACCGCAGCATCGAGCCGGTCAAGGACCCGCCGGATCTCGTGGGCCGAGGCGAACTCGGCCAGCAGCCATTCGATCAGCGGCGGCAGCCGCAGGCCGGCACGCTGCAGGACCTCAGGGTCGCGCAGGACGTCGAAGACGGGGCCGTCGGCAATTACCGTGCGGTCCGCGATCACGATGGTTCGGTCAGCCAGCGTCGCGACGGTCCGCAGGTCGTGGCTGGAGAAGAGGATGCCGCGGCCAGCGGCGGCGGCCTCCTTGAAGGCTGCCACCGTGGCGATCGTGTCCCGCCGGTCGAGGCCGAACGTGGGTTCATCAGCCAGGAGCGCAGGCCACTCGTGGGCCAGCATGGCCGCCACGCTCAGGCGTCGCTTTTCGCCGCCCGACAACCGGAAGGGGCTCTGGTCCGCCACATGGGTGAGCCGGTGCTGCGCCAGGAGGCGGCCGAACCGTTCGGCGGGAGCGTCGGGAAGGCCGTGCCGGACTTCGTCCTGGACGGTGTGTGCCACGAACTGGTGCTCGGGGTTCTGGAACACCATCCCCGGACGTTCCCCGCGGATGGTTCCCGCCGCCGGCTGCAGGAGCCGGGCGAGGGTGAGCAGCAAGGAGGTCTTGCCGGCCCCGTTGGCTCCCAGCAGGGCTGCAATTTCGCCGCGCTTCAGCCGGAGGGTCACATCATGGAGAATGGCCGATTCCGGCCGGACATCCCCCGCGTTCCGGCGCTTTTTCCGCCCGGGTACCGTCCGCGAGACGGAGAGACTCTCCGCGGCCAGCACCGTCTCGCCGACCGCGGGCGCCGCGGCATCCTGGGCGTGGTCCGGCGCTGCCAGCTGCCGCAAGGCCGAGCAGACGTCGGGCGCGTCGAGACCGCCGGTCCGGCCCGTGACGGCCAGCAGTTCCGTCTCCAGCGGCAGCCAGCATCCGGCCTCATTCAGCCGTACGGCATGGGCCCCCAGCACTTCGGCGGTCACGCCGTCGGCCAGGACCTGGCCTGCACCGCCCAGGACGACCGCCCGGTGCGGCAGGCCGGCTATGCCCGCTTCACCGGCGTAGTCGTCCAGCCGGTGTTCGACCAAAACCACTGCCGGCCCGTAGGCGGCCGTGGCAGCGGCGACGGCGTCCCGCACAGCGGCCAGGCCTGCCGGATCGAGCATGGAGGTGGGTTCGTCGAGCAGCAGCAGGTCCGGTTCGGCGATGAGGCCGGCAGCCAGCGCCACCCGCTGGCCTTCTCCGCCGGACAGCTGGGCCGTTGGGCGGCCGCGGAGGCCGGCGGCACCGACCGAAGCCAGCACTGCGTCGATCCGTGCCGATATTTCCTCCGGAGGCACCGCACGGTTCTCCAGCGGCAGCGCCAACTCCTGTTCGACGTCCGGAAGACAGACCCCGGAGGAGGGATCCTGGGCCAGCACGCCGACGTGGCGGGAAAGCTCGGCGACCGAGGAATCGGTCGTGGCCAAGCCGTTGACCGACACCGTGCCGGTGAGGGTGGCGACCACCGAGTGCGGGACCACCCCCGTGACGGCCTGCAGCAGCGTGGACTTTCCCGATCCGGAGGCACCAAACACGATCAGGTGTTCCCCGGGCTTGAGCCGCAGCATGACGTTGCGCAGCACGGCTGTGTCCCGCCGGGGGAAGCCTACGGATACGTCATCGAGCTCCAGGACCGGGTCAGCGGTGCGCATCGGTTGTGCCCATCCGGGCGCGGCCAATCGCAAAGTTGTCCACCACGCCGGTCTTCGCCAGCCCCTCGACGATGATCTTGCCCAGCAGCCCGCCCAAAATCACGCCGGAGATCAGGTGGATGACCAGGCGGGTCCAGAACAAGTCCTGTCCGTACCAGCCGGACCGGAAGGCCGAATAGAAGAAGACCAGGCCGGCGCCGAACAGTCCGGACAGGGCGTAGGTAAGCCAGCCGTAGGAACGGTAGCGGGTGGCCGCGAACGGGATCTCGCTGCCAATGCCCTGGATCGCGGCTGCCACGAACAGCAGCGGACCGACGGCGGAGCCCAGGAACACCACCTCGATCACCGAGGCCAGGACCTCGGCCAGCACGCCGGCGAAGGGACGCTGGACAATCGCGATGGCGATCGGAGCCACCAGCAGCCAGCTTCCGGCCAGGAAGTGCTGCGACAGGTCTCCGGCCGGCCCCATCAGCAGGGACAGGGCGGTCCAGGCCTGGACGAAGACCCAGTAGAGAAAACCGAAGACGACGCCGAGGACAACCAGGAGGACGAGGTCCTTCAGGGTCCAGGCACCGCGCGGGAGGGCATGCTGCTGCGAAGACGATGATGACATGACTGGTCCTTCCGCTTCAGGAGGCGCTGGGGCTGTTGATGGACAGCGTCGCGTGCGTGGTGACGTGCTGGACGGAACGGCCCACCAGTATCCAGCCGGCGGCAACGGCCTGCAGCACCTGGGCAACATCGCCGTCCAAGCGGGTGACAAAATGCTCCGCCTGCACGGCAACACCTGTGGACTTTGCATAGTCGATGGCGGCGTAGATATCGCGCATGTGGTCGGCTGAGGCGCCGCCGGTACCGGCGTCGGCCAGTGGATACAGCGCCCAGTCGGCCGCGGCCTCGATTCCGGTGGGCTCCAGCTCCGGGATCTCCGAGTACAGGGCGGCGCCTCCCTCGGGTATTTCGCAGCTGACGCCGCCGGGGCAGCCCCGGGACAAGAGCACGGAAGCCGAGACATGCGCCCCGGTGCGTCCCGCCGCGGCAATCACTTGGCTCAGGTAGCGCAGCACGTCCTGCTCGGCGCCGGTCAGGTAGGTGCTCACCTCACCGGTCTGCACCTCAAGGCCGGTGGCGTCGGCCTCGTCCAGTGCCGCCAGGATGAAGTCGGCATAGTTGTCGGCCATCACCGCCAGGGTCAATCTCGCGCCCACGCCGAACTCGCGGGGAGTGGCGGTGAACTTATCGCTGCCGGGGGCAGCAGTGGGGGTGTTCGTCGCTGTGACGATCGAGTCTGATGTTCGCATTTTCGCGCCCTTAGGTTTGTTAAACGGGGCACGGGTAGTAAAGAGTCAACGTCCCTGCGCTGGCATGATCCAGATCAGGTTCGACGGTCGAAACTTGAGAAGTTTCCTCTCAGCCCGGCTCACCGGACTCCCGTGTTGCCCACGAGTCTAACCCATGGCGCGCACCGGACACGAAAAGGTTTAAGCGCGGGGCCGGGAACGCAGCGGGGCGCGGACATCGCCGCCCCCGCCCCGCCGTCATAATCCATCGGTGACGGTCCGACGGCTAAGCCGGCCATCGCCGTCGTCATCCATCGGTGACGGTCCGACGGCCGAACTGCGCCCCCGCCGTCGTACTCCATCGGTGACGGTCCGACGGCTAAGCCGGCCATCGCCGTCGTTAGTCCTGCTATTCGCTGATCAGGTCCCGGACCACGATGGTCTGGTCGCGGTCGGGGCCCACGCCGATGGCGGAGAACCGGGTGCCGGAGAGCTTTTCGAGCGCCAGCACGTAGTTGCGGGCGTTCTCCGGCAGGTCTTCCAGGGTCCTGGCGCCGGTGATGTCCTCGGTCCAGCCCTCGAAGTACTCGAAGATCGGCTTGGCGTGGTGGAACTCGGTCTGGGTCATCGGCATTTCGTCGTGCCGGACGCCGTCCACGTCGTAGGCCACGCAGACCGGGATCTGTTCGATGCCGGTGAGCACGTCCAGCTTGGTCACGAAGTAGTCCGTGAAGCCGTTGACCCGGGCGGCGTGACGGGCCAGCACGGCGTCGTACCAGCCGCAGCGCCGCGGCCGGCCGGTGTTCACGCCGAACTCCCCGCCCTTCTTCTGCAGGTACTCGCCCATGTCGTCGAACAGTTCGGTGGGGAACGGCCCGGCGCCCACCCGGGTGGTGTACGCCTTGATGATGCCCACGGCACGGTTGATCCGGGTGGGGCCGATGCCCGAGCCCACGGACGCGCCGCCGGCCGTCGGGTTGGAGGAGGTCACGAACGGGTAGGTGCCGTGGTCAACGTCCAGGAAGGTGGCCTGGCCGCCCTCCATCAGCACGACCTTGCCCTCGTCCAGCGCCTTGTTCAGCACGTAGGTGGAGTCGATGACCATCGGGCGCAGCCGCTCGGCGAAGGACAGGAAGTACTCGACGACCTCCTCCACGTGCACGTCCCGGCGGTTGTACACCTTGACCAGCAGTTCGTTCTTCTGCCGCAGCGACCCTTCGACCTTTTGCCGCAGGATCGATTCGTCGAACACGTCCTGCACGCGGATACCCAGCCGGGCCACCTTGTCCATGTAGGCGGGGCCGATGCCGCGGCCGGTGGTGCCGATAGCGCGCTTGCCCAGGAAGCGTTCGGTCACCTTGTCCATGGTCTGGTGGAACGGGGCAACGAGGTGTGCGTTGGCGGAGACGCGCAGCCGCGAGGTGTCCGCGCCGCGGGCCTCGAGCCCGTCGATCTCCTCGAAGAGGGCCTCAAGGTTGACCACGCAGCCGTTGCCGATGATCGGAGTGGCGTTGGGGGACAGGATGCCGGCCGGCAACAGCTTCAGCTCGTACTTCTCCCCGCCGACGACGACGGTGTGCCCCGCGTTGTTGCCGCCGTTCGGCTTGACCACGTAATCCACGCGGCCGCCGAGCAGGTCGGTAGCCTTGCCTTTTCCTTCGTCGCCCCACTGGGCTCCGACGATCACAATTGCTGGCATGGGATCCTCCCCCATTCGATGCGGCGGAAGCCCCGGACAGACTGCACATCAAGGAGCCGCTGCCGCGCATGAGAACGCCCCTCACTCCGGGCGGAGTATTTGGGGCTCTTACCCGCCAAGTTTAGCGGATGGGCCTCAATCGACCGGAATCCGCGCCGCCTGATTGGTTCCAAGGCGGAAACCGGGAAGCGATCGCAGCCCTCAGACGCCCGAGGCGGGA
This sequence comes from Arthrobacter sp. Y3221048, assembly GCF_059092685.1. NCBI lineage: Bacteria > Bacillati > Actinomycetota > Actinomycetes > Micrococcales > Micrococcaceae > Arthrobacter > Arthrobacter sp. Y3221048. The sequence continues at coordinate 410,357 of NZ_JBNHHX010000001.1, forward strand.
CGTCGCTCCCCGGGGCGGGAGCCGGAAAGCGATCGCAGCCCTCCGGCTCCCGGAGCGGGACATCGATCCCGGGCTGAACAGGAAAGCGGTCGCAGCCCCTCAGCTATTGCAGCCCCTCCAACTACCGCACCCGCGACGTCGATCCCGGGGCGGAACCGGGACGGCACGTCGAGTGGAGAGAAGATGCAGCGAAACCGGGCGTAAACCTACATCTTCTCTCCACTCGAAAAGCGAGGGCTCTCGCGCCCGGATGCGGCAGCGCTCTAGAGGTTGCGCAACGCCCCACAGCACGACGGCGGAGCGCTGCCTGCTCTGGCCTGTACCGGCGGAGCCGGGTAGCCTGCGGAACATGGCCGCCTCTCAACCGATGGCACGGATCGGCATTTCCGGCTGGCGATACCCGCGCTGGCGCGGCACGTTCTACCCGAAGGGCCTGCCCCAGCGCCGCGAGCTGGAGTATGCCTCCGGCCACCTGAATTCAGTCGAAATCAACGGCACGTTCTATTCGCTGCAGCGACCCTCCAGCTTCCGGCAGTGGCACGCCGAGACGCCTCCGGACTTCGTGTTCGCGGTCAAGGGCGGGCGGTACATCACCCATATGAAGGGCCTGAAGGACGTCCGGGACGCCTTGGCGAATTTCTACGCTTCGGGGGTCCTCGGTCTCGGCGAAAAGCTCGGACCGTTCCTGTGGCAGTTGCCCGAGCGGGCCAACTACGACGCCGAGGTGATGGAAAAGTTTCTGGTCCAACTGCCGCGCAGCACGCACGCCGCAGCCGCCTTGGCCGCCGGGCACACCGACCTGATGAAGGACAGGACCTGGATCCCCGACGACGGGGCCGACAGGCCGCTGCGCCACGCCCTCGAGATCCGCAGCACCACGTTCATCAACGAGGAGTTCTACGACCAGTTGCGGCGGCACAACACGGCTTTGGTGCTGGCCGACAGCGCGGACAAGTGGCCGATGCTGGACGAAATCACGGCCGACTTCACCTACGTGCGGCTGCACGGAAAGGACGAACTCTACGTTGGCGGCTACCCGGACGGCGACCTGGACAGGCTGGCATCGACGGTCGCCGGATGGCTGGACGGCTCGGGCTGCCCCGACGGCGCGGGCCGGGATGCTTACGTGTACTTCGACAACGACGTCAAGGTCCACGCGCCGTTCAACGCGATCGGGCTGGCGCAAAGGCTGGGCCTGCCTACCGGCCCGTGACCCGGGGGAAGCGCCGCCGTCAAACCTATTGCGTGCCGCCCTCAGAGCTAGAGCGTGCCGCCGGAGGCCTCGAGGTAACAGGTGCCGCAAAGCGATTCGTACCAGACGTCTTCGCCGTCGATGGCGACCTGCTCGCCGTCGAACACAATCTCCCCGCCCACGCGGCGCGTGTTAAAGACCGCCTTGCGTCCGCAACGGCAGATGGTTTTCAGCTCCTCGAGGGAGTGCGAGATTTCCAGCAGCCGGCGAGCACCGGGGAAGGCCTGGGTGCGGAAGTCGGTGCGGATGCCGTAGGCCAGCACCGGCACGTTGTCCATCACCGCGATGCGGAACAGGTCGTCGATTTGTTCCGGCTCCAAAAACTGCGCCTCGTCCACCAGCAGGCACGCCACCGGCTGCACGTCCACATGCTCCAGCAGGGCTTCGGGATCCTCGCCGGCGGCCACCCGGCCGAAGTGGTCGCGAACGGATTCACCCGGTCGGATCATAAAGTCCACGTCCCGGGCCATGCCCAGTCGGGAGACGATCTTGCTGTCCCCCTTGGTGTCCATCTGCGGCTTGGCCAGCAACACGCGCTGCCCGCGCTCCTCGTAGTTGAAGGCTACCTGGAGCAGTCCGGTCGATTTGCCGGAGTTCATCGCCCCGTAGCGGAAGTAGAGCTTGGCCAACGCAGTCCTTTCAAGCGGTCCCAGCAGTCGATTCTACTGAGCCGGTAGCCGGGTGGGCGGGAGCAGGGTCGGCGCGCGGCTTCCGCGCAGCGCACGACCGGGATCAGGGCGGCTTACGTGCAGCGCACGACCGCGATCAGCGTGGCTTCCGCGAAGCGCCTTGGCGGGATCACGGTGCAGCTTCCGCAAACTGCTTGAAGCTGGCCAGCTGGCCGGCATCGGCCTCGGCGATCGCCCGTCGGATCTGTTCTGCCATGGCGGCCAGCTCCTCGCTGACGACGACATCGGCAGTCAGCGTCAGCCGGGTCGCGCCGCCGTCGCCGTCCAATACGTAGCGGTAGTCAGCCCGCACGTCCCCCTGCGACGAGGTAATGGTGATGCTGCGGCCGACGTCGAGCTCGGTCACCGTGCTGCTGCGGTCGTGGCCCTGGGAGCGGAAGCTGATGGCCTGCCCGACCGCCAGCGGCCCCTCGGCGTGCATCTCGTTCACGCCGGGCATCCATGCGGGCGCCGCGGCCCAATCCGTCAACAGCGCCCACGCCCGCGCCGGCGGCACATAAATCTGCTCGGAGGCCGTGAATGCCGTGTTCGCACCCATACCTGCATCATGCCTGCCCGGATGCGGCGGCGAAAGCCCACGCGGCGGATCGAAGGCAAGATCGCCCGACGCTTGATTGGCAACCTGAAGGTTGCCTATTATGGACACGTGGACACGGTTTTCCAGGCCCTAAGTCATCCGACTCGGCGGATCTTGCTGGACGAACTGGCCGCGCACAACGACCAGACGCTGTTCGAGCTGACCGTGCGCCTGATCAACAACCACCATCTCGCCATCACCCGTCAGGCCGTCACCAAGCACCTCGCGATTCTGCGTGAGGCCGGCCTGGTGACCGCCAGCAACCGTGGGCGCACCACCATCCACCATCTGGATACTGCCCCGCTCAGCAATGCGAGGGAATGGCTCGCCAATCTCCCGCCCTCTTCGAAGGAGACACCATGATCATCACCACCGCCAGCATTTTTGTGGACGACCAGCAGAAGGCCCTCGAGTTCTACACCGGGAAGCTGGGGTTCCAGCTCAAGAACGATGTGCCCGTCGGCGACGACCGCTGGCTGACCGTTGTCTCACCATCGGCCCGGGACGGCGTGGAACTGCTCCTGGAACCGTCCGGCCATCCGGCGGTGAAGCCGTTCAAGGAAGCCCTGGTCGCCGACGGCATCCCCTTCACTAGCTTCGGGGTCGACGACGTGCACGCCGAATACGAGCGCCTGACCGCGCTGGGAGTGCAGTTCGTTCAGGAGCCGGCCGACATGGGACCGGTTGTCACGGCCGTGTTTGACGACACCTGCGGCAACCTCATTCAGATTGCCAGCACGAAGGAGGCGTAGCCGGGGCCCGCTCCGTCAAGCGCGAGGCGGGGTCGAGCTCCGTCCCCCGCGCCCGGTCAGTCCAGGACGCGGCGCCGGACCGACGCGGAGAGCTCTTCGGCTCGGCGCACCATGTCGTCCGCCTTCTGCGTGTGTTCTCTCAGCGACTCCTGGATGGATTCCTCCCGGATCGACGCCAGGTTGGCCTCCACCGTGATGCGTGCGGTGGCGGCGGCGGCCCGCGCCGCCTCCGCGGCCACGGCGATGTCGCTCAGGACGTTCGGATTGCACACGCCCACCAGCTCTGTCCCGAGACGCACGACGGCCGAAGCCAGGTCCAGCTGCGCCCTCGCCGGGAGCGTCGCCTCCACGAGCGCCTCCCGGATGGCCGCGCTGCGACGACTGCGTTCGTCGTCTGTTGTGCTCGGGAGCTTGTAGCAGTCGACGACCCTGCGGAACTTCTCCTCGTCGGACACCGCCGCGTGTACTGCCGCCCGGGTCAGTTCGCCGGCCTCGGCCAGTATGGCGTCCAGGTCCGGACCCGGGCCGGAGTCGGCGGAGGCACCGCCGTCGTCGTGCGCCGCACTTGCGGAGGCACCGCCGTCGTTGTTTTTCGCCGCGCTCCGCTCGGTAAACCGCGTCACCATGCCGATCAGCGCCGCTGCCTGCGCCGCGTGGATCGCGCCGACCGCTCCGGCGCCGGGCGTCGGCTGGTTGGAACCGAGCCGACCCAGGTACTCGTCGATGGTCTCCGATCCGCTCACGCCCCGGCTCCTTCCGTTGATCCAGCGGCCGTGCCGCTGCTGCCTGCTCCCATGTCTGCATCATGCCCAACAACGGGTCGACAGGAAAGTGCCCGACGGGCGGGGGGACGCAGGACAGCCACCACCCCGGCACCGAAAACGGGAGCTGCCGTGCGGCGAGCTCCCGTTTCCACCCGAGGAATTTATTGCGGTTCAGGCGCCTTCGATGGCCGCCCTGGCGTTCGGGTCCGAGTCGGCCAGGAACTTGCCGATCCGGTCCACTTCTTCCGCCTCGCCGATGGCGCCGGCGGCGCGGCCCAGGGCGTAGAGCGCCCGCAGGAATCCGCGGTTGGGCTCATGCTCCCAGGGGATCGGGCCGGCTCCGCGCCAGCCCGCCCGGCGCAGAGAATCGAGACCGCGGTGGTAGCCCACGCGGGCGTAGGCGTACGACTCGATGGTCCGGCCTTCGGAGTAGGCCTCGTCGGCAAGGATTGCCCAGACCAGCGAGGAGGTGGGGAACTTCGCGGCCAGGTCCAGAGCTTCGTCGCCGGCCTCCAGCCGGGCCAGGACGTCGGTCTCCTCCGGCAGGTAGGTCGGCTCCGGGCCCAGCAGGTTGGTGCGGAAGGGCTCGGTCATTTACTTCACCGACTTTCCGGCCGAGCCCAGGCGCTCGGCGGCCTCCACGACCCGGGCGGCCATCGACTTCTCGGCGGCGGCGCCCCAGACACGCGGGTCGTAGGCCTTCTTGTTGCCGACCTCGCCGTCCACCTTCAGCACGCCGTCGTAATTGCTGAACATGTGGCCGGCGACCGGGCGGGTGAAGGCGTACTGGGTATCGGTGTCCACGTTCATCTTGATGACCCCGTAGGCCACGGCGTCGGCGATCTCCTGCTCGGAGGATCCGGAGCCGCCGTGGAAGACCAGGTCAAAGGGATTGGTCTTGCCGATCTTGGCGCCGACTTCGGCCTGGATCTGCTTGAGCAGCTCGGGGCGCAGCTTCACTCCGCCCGGCTTGTACACGCCGTGCACGTTGCCGAAGGTCAGCGCGGTGATGTAGCGGCCCTTCTCCCCTGCGCCAAGCGCCTCGATGGTCTTCAGGCCGTCGTCGACAGTGGTGTAAAGCTTTTCGTTGATCTCGTTTTCGACGCCGTCTTCCTCGCCGCCGACGGTGCCGATCTCCACTTCCAGGATGATCTTGGCCGCGGCAGTGCGGGCCAGCAGGTCCTCGGCGATGCGCAGGTTCTCCTCCAGCGTCTCCGCCGACCCGTCCCACATGTGCGACTGGAAGATGGGGTCCTCGCCGCGCTTCACGGCAGCCTCGGACTCGGCCAGCAGCGGCAGCACAAAGCCGTCCAGCTTGTCCTTCGGGCAGTGGTCGGTGTGCAGCGCCACGTTGACCGGGTACTTCTTGGCCACTTCGCGGGCGAAGGCGGCGAAGCCCAGCGAGCCGGCGACCATGTCCTTGACCCCGGCGCCGGACCAGTAGGCGGCGCCGCCGGTGGAGACCTGGATGATGCCGTCGGAACCGGCGTCGGCAAAGCCCTGCAGGGCTGCGTTGAGGGTCTGCGAGGAGGTCACGTTGATGGCCGGGTAGGCGAAGCCGCCCGCCTTGGCGCGGTCAATCATGTCGGCATAGATCTCAGGGGTTGCAACGGGCATGCTGACTCCTTGGCTAGCGATACGGATTCGAAGGCGTTGCCTCTGAGCCCATCCTATCGACTCGTGTCCGGGCAGCAGCGGCGGCGGCGACTGTGAAGCGGGGTTACACCCGTTGCCTGGTGGAGCCGGCGGGCCTTGCATCGCTCTCAACCTCGGCCGTGCCGCGTTCTTCATGTGGCCGTGCCGCGTTCTTCATGTGGCCGTTCCTCGGTCTCGACCTCGGCCGTGCCGACCCTCCACCTCGCCGTTCCTAGGCTCCGTGTGGCCGTTCCTCACTCTCCGCCCGGCCGTTCCTCGCTCTCCACGTGGCGCCGCCGACCGTGGCAAGCTGGAATCATGACTGAAACCCCGCCGCCATTCCACGGTCCGCGCGATCCCGGCGACGCCTGGGTGGAGGGGCCGGACGGCACGCGGATGTGGGGCCGGTTCGGATCCGCCGGGCTGTTGGCGGTGGATCGCGAGCGCGGCATCCTGCTCCAGCACCGCGCGCAGTGGAGCCACTTCGGCGGCACCTGGGGAATTCCCGGCGGGGCCCGGCATCAGGACGAGCCGGCCGTTGATGCCGCCCTGCGCGAGGCAAACGAAGAAGCCGACGTCCCTGTCGACGCGCTGGCGCCGCTGTTCACTTCGGTCCTGGACCTGGGCTTCTGGTCCTACACAACCGCCGCCGCCAGGACCGTTCGCCCCTTTGAACCGGAAATCACCGACGCCGAGAGCCTGGCCCTGGCCTGGGTCCCGCTGGATGAGGTGGACCAGCTGCCGCTGCATCCGCACTTCGGCGAGGCGTGGCCCCGGCTCCGCACGCTGCTGGAGCACCCGCCGGTGCTTGTGGTCGACGCGGCAAACGTGGTCGGCTCCCGGCCGGACGGCTGGTGGAAGGACCGCCCCGGCGCGGCGCGCCGGCTGCTCGCCTCGTTGCACGCCACCCTGGAGGCGGGGCTTCCCGCCGACCTGCTGGAGGTGCCCGCCGGCACCGTGTGGCCGCGCACCGTCGTCGTGCTGGAAGGCGCCGCGAAGGAGGCCGCCCCGGCGGGGCTGGCGGGTCCGGCGGCTCCGGCCGGTGCTGCAGCTGCCGCAGGGGCGGGGAACCCGGACGGGCAGACACGTCCGGCAGAATTAGCAAGCCAGGATGGGCACGACGGCGGGGCGGACCGGGCACGGGCCGGCGTCGCCGCGGACTCCCCGGCGACGGCTCAGGACGGCGAGACAGCAGCCCAGGCCTCGGCCGCGCGCCGCCGAGGTGTGGAACTGGAAGTGGTGCACGCGGCCGGGTCCGGCGACGACGAGATTGTGGCCCAGGTGGAGAAGGCGTTCGGCACCGACCCCGAGGCGCCGGTGACAGTGGCAACGTCGGACCGCGGGCTGCGCGGTCGGGCTGAAAGCCTCGGGGCGCGCACCGTCGGCGCCGGAGCGCTGCTGGACCTGCTCGGCTGACTGCGGGGCCTTTCCCGCAGCGGCACCCGGCACGTCCCGCACCCGCTCCCTGCGCTCCCACGTTTCGGACGGCCCCCAGAACGTTTCCGCACGTCAGGGACAGATGGACAGCCCCAAACATGGGCAGATACGGCTAAAGCTGGGAAGTTAGCCGCGGGACCGACCGCTGGGGCCGGCTACCCGAGGCCGGACGCGTGACCTGCACGCTAAGGGGCGGTCGGAACCACCGGCTGGGCGAAAACGTGGCGCCGGATCCACGCGTGCATCGCGATGGCCGCGGCGGCCGAAGCGTTGATCGATCGTGTCGAGCCGAACTGCGCGATGGACAGCGTGGCATCGGCTGCGGCGTGGACCTCCGGGGTCAGCCCGGGCCCCTCCTGCCCGAACACCAGCACGGCGTTCTCCGGCAGGTCGTAGGTCTCCAACGGCACCGAGTCGGGGAAGTTGTCGATCCCGATGATCCGCAGGCCCTCGCCCTGCGCCCACGCCACGAAGTCCTCCACGGTGGGATGGTGCCGGACGTGCTGGTAGCGGTCGGTGACCATTGCCCCGCGCCGGTTCCACCGCCGTCGTCCGATGATGTGCACTTCCTTGGCCAGGAAGGCGTTGGCGCACCGCACCACCGAGCCGATGTTGAGGTCATGCTGCCAGTTCTCAATGGCCACGTGGAAGTTGTGCCGGCGGGTGTCCAGGTCCGCGACGATCGCCTCGTGCTTCCAGTAGCGGTACTGGTCAGTCACGTTGCGTCGGTCGCCTTCGGCCAGCAGTTGTGGGTCCCAATGGTCGCCTTCGGGCAACGGCCCGTCCCACGGTCCGACGCCGATGGCCGGCTCCGGCCCGCCAGTCTCGGAACCGTTCGGGGCGGCTTCGCCCGCGCCGGTCTCGGAACCGTTCGGGGCGGCTTCGCGCGCGCCGGTTTCGGAGCCGTTCGGGGCAGCCTCGGGCCCGTCGGTTTCGGAGTCATTGGGGGCCGCCTCCGGGGCGGCCGGCCGTTCGCCGGAACCGCCGGTCAACCTCGGTCCACCCCCGGTTTCACCTGCTTTTTCTTCCACCCCACAAGCCTAGGGGACAGACCGCAGCCCCATGCACCGTGGCGCGGAAGGGCCGCGGCAGGAGCCGCCCGACGGGCCTGCGGCAGGTTGTGCACGATCAATCGGGGATGATAAGCATGCTGAGTAACGATTCATCGGAAAAGGAGTTTCAATGGCTGAACTGACCACCCCCGAGGAACTTTTCGCTTTCAAGCTGGGCGTCGCCCTGCGGTCGGAACATGACGTGCTCAAGATGCTCGAAGAGAACCAGAAGGTTGCACGGAGCCAAGAGCTGAAGGAAATGCTCAGCCACCACCAGGACGAGACCCGCGAACAGATCACGTATATCGAAAAGTGCTTCAAGGTCTTGGGCCTGGAGGCCAAGGAGCAGCGCTCCCCGGTGAGCAAAGGCCTGGCCGAGGAAGCGCAGGCCGCCTTGGACAAGGTGGACCCCAGCTTGGTGGACATGGTCATCGTGGCCGGGGCGCTGGACACGGAACACCATGAGGTCGCCTGCTACACCACGCTGATTACCTCCGCGGAGGCCCAGGGCCAGACCGAAGTCGTGGAGCTGCTTCAGCAGATCCTGGGCCAGGAGGAGAGCACCCGGGACAAGCTGACCGAGTTCGGCCGGAAGCTCGCCCAGGAAGCCGTCGCCAAGTAGGCAGGCCGGGAAGCGCGAGGGCCGGGTCGGCGCACGGATAACGCGGCCGGCACGTAATTAACCCGGCCGGCCCACGCGGACATACCAAAGGGGAGCGGAGCCGTGCAGCGGCGCCGCTCCCCTTCGCGTGCCTGCGGCATCGCTCCCCTCCGCGTGTCTGCCGCTCCGCTGCCCGAGGCGGCCCCTCAGCTTCCAGCGGCGCCGCTCCCCTTCGCGTGCCTGCCGCCCCGCTTCCCGTGACGCTCGGCCGGTGGAACCTCGCCGTCGCCGCTGCTCTTGTCAGTAGTAGCGCTTGCGGGCGCCGACCACCGGCAGCGGGAAGAATTCGTCCGCCACCTGCTGGATGATCGGCACGTAGATTGCTGAATTCCACTGCGGGCTGGCATGCGCCGGCCGGGCGCCTTCGGTGACCAGATTGTTGGTGAGGAAGTTCGCCTCGTAGTTCACCTGCCAGCTGCGCCGGGCGGTCGAATAGTTGACCGTCTGGTCTCCCGGGTTGCCCATCCAAGCGATGCGGGTGTCGCCGATACTGTGGCGGAAGCGATGCGCGTCGAAGTGATAGATGTACGAGGACTGGGACTGGATCAGCGTGCTGGACACGGCCAGCGGCGACAGCTGCTCCATGGTCTGCTCCACGATTTGCCGCCAGGTGCGCTCGTCCTTGTGCACGATCCGCTCGCCCAGCTCGTATCCGCCCCGCAGGTAGCTGGGCACCCGGTAGCCGGCCTCGTACAGGAAGACCACGCCTTCGAACATGGTCTTGTCCAGCACATCGAAGCGGCTGTATGGGGACGAATCCATCAGGATCAGCTCCACCGGGAAGCCCTTGGCGCGCAGCCGTGCGGTCATTTCCACGGCCACCATGCCGCCGAAGCTGTGCCCGTAGAAGTAGAGCCGTTGCAGGTCGTTGTCCTGGATGTGCTTCTGCAGCACCTCGGTCAATTCGGCCAGGTCAAGGCCGCGGTTCGAATACCCCGCCACCGCCAGCCGGCCGCGGTCCACCAGGCCGCCACGCAAGGAGTTCAAGATCCACAGGCCCTCTTCCCAGCTGGTCTTGTACCCCGGGAAGAGCACCCAGCTGGTGCGGGGGAAGCGCCGGTCCGCGCGTTCGTCGTCCAGCGTGAGGATCTGCGCTTCGTTGCGCATCTCCTGGATGACCCGGGTGGCCGCCAGGTCCGCGGCGGTGCCCAGTCCGAAGGCGGCACCGATCAGGAACGAGCGGCGCGAAACCCGGTGCAGGCTGCTGGCCAGGCGCAGCTGGCGGAAGGCGTGGTTCCTGCGAACATCCATCATGTGAGCTGGCCGGCCACCGGCGGCTAGTCCAGCTCCAGTTCGTCCTTGCCGAAAGCAAAGAGATACGGCACGCCGGCTTCGGCCTCGATGCGTTCCTTCGCGCCGGTGTCGCGGTCCACAATGACGGCCACCGCCTTGACCTGCCCGCCGGCCTGGCGCACGCCTTCCACCGCGGTCAGCGCGGAGCCGCCGGTAGTGGAGGTGTCTTCCAGCACGACGACGGGGCGATCCTTCACCTCCGGGCCCTCCACCTGGCGGCCCATGCCGTAGGACTTCTGCGCCTTGCGCACGACGAAGGCGTCAACGGCCCGCCCGTCGTCTCCGGCCGCGTGCATCAGCGCCGTCCCCACCGGATCGGCCCCCATGGTCAGGCCGCCGGCCGCCTGGAATTGGATTCCGGCCTCGTCGAGCATCGCCAGCATGACCCTGCCGACCAGGCGGGACGCCTCATGGTGCAGGGTGACCCGGCGCAGGTCGATGTAGTAGTCGGCTTCGGCGCCGCTGGAGAGGGTGACCTTGCCGCGCACCACGGCCAGTTCCTTAATCAGTTCGAGCAGGCGGGCGCGGTCGGCCGCTGGATCGGCCGCAGGAGTCTGGGTCATGGCTCTTAGTCTATGGGGTTGCCCCCGCCGCACCCGGAATCCATGACAGGTCGTGCGGGCCCAGGGCTGGCCCCAGACCCGACGCCGCCGGCCCCCAGACCGGACGCCGTCGGGAGGCGCCTGAGCCGGCTAGAGCCCGCGGACCAGCAGGTTCGGGTGCAGCTGCTCCCAGCCCTCGGCGAGGTCTTTGCCGGCGTCGTAGTTGTCCTGGACCAGCTTGGCCCACACTCCGGAGGTGCCGAGTTCAACAGGCTCCCGCCCAGTACCGCCGCAACTGCTTGACGCCCCGGCAGCCTCCACATCCACGATGATCACGCACACGCCGCGTTCGGCCGGGTTGTCCGGGACGGCAGCATAGAAGGCGAAATCGCTCGTTTCCGCCAAGGACCGGACGCTGCCTGCCGCTACGCGCAGGACTTCGGCTCCGCCGACCAGCTTGTCATCCGGGCCGGCCGGGGCCTCCAGCGCGCCGATTCCGGACGTCGGTCCCCCGCAGCCGGCGAGCGATAGCAGGACGGCGGCACCGGCCGCCAATGTGGTTAATCTGCGCATGGCGCCCCAGCCCCCTCGATAGACGTTTTGTCCCACGCTAGCCGCGCTGGCACGCGCCCGGGAGGCTCGCCCCGTTACGAAGCGATAACTTCGCAGTCAGGCGGACGCGGCCGCTTCGATCGCCTCGGGCGAGAGCACGTGCCCGATGGCCAGCGCCACCGCCCCCAGCACGCCGGCGCGCTGCCCGGCCACTGACGGGGCGATCCGCAGATGCTCGGTCGCCAGCGGCAGCGAGCGCCGGTAAACCACTTCCCGGATCCCGGCCAACAGGTGCTCGCCCGCCTGCGCCAGCCGCCCGCCGATCACGATGACCGAGGGGTTGACCAGGTTCACGCACGTTGCCAGCACGTCCCCAATGTCCCGGCCGGCCTGGCGCACCGCCTGGATCGCCTGCGGGTCGCCGGCGCGGACCAGATCGATCACGTCCTGGCTGCTTTCGGCCTTCTTCCCTTGGGCCGAGAGCCTGGCCGCCAGCGCCGGCCCGCCGGCGAGCGCCTCCAGGCAGCCGGTGTTCCCGCACCGGCACACCACGTCGTCGCCCCGGGACACGCGCACATGCCCCAGGTCCCCGGCGGTGCCCTGGGCGCCGCGCTGCAGCTGTCCGGAGGAAATGATGCCGGCCCCGATCCCCGTGGCCACCTTGATCAGCATCAGGTCGGCGGTGTCGGGCCAGGCCATGGCCTGCTCGCCCAGCGCCATGATGTTGACGTCGTTGTCCACCAACACCGGCACGGCGAAATGCTGCTGCACCAGCGCCGGGACGTCCACGCGGTCCCAGCCGGGCATGATCGGCGGATTGATCGGCCGTCCCGTGTCATGCTCGACCGGTCCCGGCAGCCCGATGCCGAACGCGCCCAGGTCAGCGGCACTCCGCCCGGCCTCGTGCAGCAGCCGCGCCACGGCGTCGGTCAGCCAACCCAGCACGATGTCCGGGCCGCTGGCGATGCTCAGCTCGGCGCGCTCCTCGGCCAGCACGTCGCCGGAGAGGTCGGCCACGACGACCCGGGCGTGCGTGGCGCCGAGGTCGGCGCCGATCACCAGGCGGGCGGCCGGGTTGAGCGCAAACAACGACGGCGGCCTTCCGCCGGTGGAGGTCGCCCCCCCAATGGGGGCAATAAGCCCCAGCCGCATCAGCGAATCCACCCGGGCGGTCACCGTGGACCGCGCCAGGCCGGTCAACTGCGCCAGCTCGGCGCGGGTGCGCGGCTGGCCGTCGCGCAGGAGTTGGAATACCTCGCTTGCTCCGGCGGCCGGCTGGGTGGCCAGGCGTTGCGGCGGGGCGACATCGGACTTCAACACGCTTTCAGTACAGCACGCACCACTTCTGTTTGTCTCTAGCGAAACTAACAATTCGTGTTCAAACAACTTTTGCCTGACTCTCGACAAAACTATGTGACCCGTGCCACAGTGAGTGGGTGGAGCAGACGAGCAACACCGTGGCCGACAGCGGCGCCGGACGGGGGGAACCCGTTCTCGAAGTCCGCGGCCTGACCAAGAGTTTCTTCGGCAATCCCGTGCTGCAGGACGCGTCACTGACGCTGCATGCCGGCGAGGTCCACGGCGTCGTCGGGGAAAACGGGGCAGGAAAGTCGACCCTGATGAAGATCCTGGCGGGCGTGTACCAGCGCGACTCGGGAACGGTGCTGCTGGACGGCCAAAGCGTCCAGTTCAGCCATCCCACCCAGGCGCACGAAGCCGGCCTGTCCACTGTCTTCCAGGAATTCAACCTGCTGCCGGACCGCACGGTGGCGGAGAACATTTACCTGGGCCGCGAGCCCCGCAAGGGCCTGCTGGTCAACCGGGCCAAGATGAACGCCGCCACCGCGGAACTGCTGGAGTCGCTGGGCATCGGCTCCATCCGACCCACGGCGCTGGTCCGGTCGCTCTCCGTGGCCGAGCAGCAGATCGTCGAGATCGCCAAGGCCGTCAGCTACGACGCCAGGATCATTTCCATGGACGAGCCGACCGCCGCATTGTCCGGGCCGGAAGTGTCCCTGCTGTACGGGATCGTGCGGAGGCTGGCCGAACGCGGCACCGCCATCCTCTACGTCTCGCACCGGCTGCGCGAGGTCTTCGACCTCTGCGACACCATCACCGTGCTCAAGGACGGGCGGATCGTCGGAACCAAACCGGCAGCCGAACTCGACGACGCCTCGCTGGTGCGGATGATGGTCGGCCGCCCCATCTCCGCCTATTTCCCGGACAAGCTTCCGCCCGCGCCCGCGGCACCAAGCCCCGATACCAACGCCCCGTTGCTCGAACTCGCCGACGCCGGCAACGACCAGCTGGACGGCATCAGCCTGCGCCTCATGCCGGGCGAGATCGTCGGCATCGCCGGCCTGCAAGGCTCCGGCCGCACCGAACTGCTGCAGGCGATCTTCGGCGCCGCGCCGTTCAACCGCGGCAACATGCGGCTGGGCGGCCGTCCGGTCCGTCCGCATTCTCCCCGCCAAGCGGTGCGGCACGGCATCGCGCTGATCACCGAGGACCGCAAGGCGCAGGGCCTGAGCCTGAACCAGTCCCTGCTGGACAACGCGCTGGGCGTGGTCCGCGCCGTGTTCCCCAAGCGCACCGCCACGGTGCGCCGCGCCGTCGCCGGCTCGTTCAGCGCGCTGGAAGTCGTGGCCCGGGACCTGGATCAGGAGGTGCAGTACCTCTCCGGCGGCAACCAGCAGAAGATCGTGCTGGCCAAGTGGCTGGCGGTGTCCCCGGGCGTGGTGCTGCTGGACGAACCGACCCGGGGCATCGACGTCGGGGCCAAGGTGGCGGTGTACCGGCTGATGCGCCAGCTGGCCGCCGAGGGAAAGGGCGTCCTGATGGTTTCCAGCGAGCTGCCGGAGGTGATCGGGATGTCCGACCGGATCCTGGTGATGCGCGACGGACAGATTGCCGGCGAACTGCCGGCCGGCGCCACCGAGGAGGAGATCCTGCGGCTGGCCACCGGCGCGCGGGTACCGGGCGCGGCCTCCGACGGCCCGCCGCCGGCTCCGGATAACGACGGCGGCGCCCCTCTTCCGGACGCGGGGAACGACGGCGGGGATCGCCGCGCGGAAACGGGGCACGACGGCGGTGCCCGCCTGGCGGACGCAGGGCACGAGGGCGGGTCACACCTCGCGGAGGACCGCGGCACCACGGGAGGGACACCATGACGACCACGCAAACCCCGGCCCGAACCAAGCGGGCACGGGCCGGCGGCGGCATCTTCGCGCGGCTGACCTCCACCCAGATCGTGTACCTGGTGGCCCTGCTGACCCTGATCGCCGGCAGCATCCTGGTGGCCACGGCCGGCCGGAACTTCTTCAGCCCGGGCAACATCTCCGCCATCCTGACCGGCACCAGCGTGCTGGGCTTCATCGCCATCGGCCAGACCCTGGTGATCCTGGTCGGCAGCCTGGACCTCTCGGTGCCCTACGTGACCAGCCTGGCCAGCCTGATAGCTGCCGGGGTGATGGCCAACCGGAGCGAAAACGTGCCGGCCGCCGTGCTGCTGGCACTGGGTGTCTCCGCCGTCATCGGTCTGGCCAACGGACTGATTGTTGCCGGCCTCAAGGTGCACGGCTTCATCGCCACGCTCGGCATGGGCCTGGTGATCAGCGGCTACCTGGGCACCAACTACAAGGGCAGTTTCGGCCAGACGCCGTTCTCCTTCCGGCTGATCGGCGCCACCGGCATAGGGCCGGTGCCGATCTCCACCCTCATCATGCTCGCCTGCGCCGCCCTCGTGCTGCTGATGCTGCACCGCACCCGCATGGGGCATCACATCTACGCCGTGGGCGGCGACAGCAACGTGGCCCGGATGTCCGGCATCCGCGTCCCGGGAGCGGTGATCACCGCCCACGTCATCTGCTCCACACTCTCCGGCATGGCCGGACTGCTGCTGGCCAGCCGGCTGGGCGTCGGCAGCCCCACCGTGGGCTCGCAAGGCGGCTATGACCTGCTCTCGATCGCCGCCGTCGTCCTGGGCGGAACCCTGCTGGCCGGCGGCAAGGGCTCCGTTACCGGCACCCTGGGCGGCGTGCTGATCTTCGCCATGCTGGACAACATCATGTCCGTGCTCCAGATCAACCCGTTCCTTAAGGACGTGGTCCGCGGCGTGGTGATCGTAGTCGCCGTCGCCGTCTATGCCCGCCGAACCATCGTCGCCCGGCCGCCGCGTTACGGGCACGGCGGCCAACAGCAGGAGGCGCAGGCATGAGCACAGTTCTGGACTCGGAGGCGGGCGGCAGGGTCCTGCAGCACAACCGGGCCGGCCTCGGCCAACGCTTCCTGCGCGGCCTGCGGACTCCCGGCGGCGGCATCTTCGTGCTCCTGGCCGCGCTGCTGGTCGCCATCATCATCCTGAACCCGTCGTTCGGCGAGCCCGGGTCCTTCATCCGCTTCATCGGCCGGACCGCGCCGATTGCGATCGCCGCCATCGGGCAGTACTTCGTGATCGTTTCCGGCGAGTTCGATCTGTCCATGGGATCGGTAGTGACCATGCAGGTGATCGTGGCCGGCAACCTGATCGGCCAGGACGACGCCAAGGTCCTCCCCGTGCTGGTGCTGATGTTTGTCCTCGGGGCGCTCATCGGGCTGATCAACGGCCTGGTCACCACCTTGCTCAAGGTCCCCAGCTTCATTGTCACCCTGGGCATGATGCTGGCGCTGCTGGGCCTGGTGCTCAACTGGACCGGCGGCGCCGCCCAGGGCAACCCGGCGGACAGCTTCCGGCAAATCGGCCGCGGCGGCATCGAAAACGTGCCGGTGCTGGAGGTCATCCCCTATCCGGTGATCATCCTGGCGGCCGTCGCCGTGCTCGCCGTCTGGATGATGCGCCGGCCCTACGGGCGCACGCTGGTCGCCGTCGGCGACAACGACGTGGCCGCGGCCCTGACCGGCGCCCGGGTCTGGTGGGTGCGCACGCGGGCCTTCATGCTTTCGTCGCTCGCGGCCACCGTCTCGGGGATCCTGCTCGTCGGGTATGCCGGGGTCCATCCGTCGGTGGGCCAAGGCTACGAGTTCACGGCGATCACCGCCGTCGTCCTGGGAGGGGTGGTGCTGGGCGGCGGCCGCGGCTGGGTGCTCTCTGCCGCAGCCGGTGCGTTCGCCCTGGAGTTGCTGTTCACGCTGCTGAATTTCCTGGGCGTGGCGTCCACCTGGCGGGACACCGTGCAGGGCGCCATCATCATCGTCGCTGTTGCTGCCGCCGCGCAGTCCTGGCAGCGCAAGCGGCGCGGGGGCTCTGCGGCCGCGCATTCCGAACAACACATCATCGCGGCACCAGAGCCCGCTGAGGGCACCGACAAGGGAGGGAACTGACATGACGGGAAAACGTCTAAGTACCGCGGTCGCGCTCACAGCGGCCGCGTCGTTAATGGCCATGACCGGCTGCACCACCGATCCGTCCATCACCGAGGAGACCGGCGGCCCCGGCGGCGCGGCCAGCCCGTCACCGGCGGAAACCACCGAGGCTTCCACGGAATGGTTCGACCAGGCCGTCTACGACGAACAGTTCGAACAGCGGACGGCGGAATTCCAAGGCGATCCGGAGCAGCCGTGGCTTCAGTACATCGACGGCGAGATGACCGACACCGCCGACTTCGCCTCCGAGGGCGCCAAGAAGGTCTGCTTCGCCAACGCGTCGATTTCCAACCCGTGGCGGCAGACCGGCTGGATCACCATGAACCAGCAGTTGCAGGTGCTGCAGGACGAGGGCGTGATTTCCGAGATGGAAACCCGCGACGCGCAGGACGACTCGAATACCCAGATTGCCGACATCGATTACTTCATCAGTGAAGGCGACTGCGACGCGTTCATTATCTCGCCGAACGCTACCGCGGCGCTAACGCCGGCGGTGGAGCGCGCCTGCGAGACCGGCAAGCCGGTGGTGGTGTTCGACCGCGGCGTGGAAACCGACTGCGCCACCACGTTCATCCACCCGATCGGCGGGTTCGCCTGGGGCATCGACACCGCCAACTTCCTGACCGAACGGCTGCAGGAAGGCGACAAGGTGGTGGCGCTGCGCATCCTGCCCGGCGTGGATGTGCTGGAGCAGCGCTGGGCGGCGGCGGAGAAGATCTTCGAGGAGAACGGCATCGAAGCCACCGATTACTTCACCGGCGCCGACCCGACCGAGATCAAGAAGATCATTTCCGACGAGCTCGCTACCGGCGATGTCCAGGGTGTCTGGATGGATGCCGGCGACGGCGCGGTGGCTGCGATCGAGGCGTTCGAGGACGCCGGCAAGGACCTGCCGGTCATGACCGGCGAGGACGAGCTGAGCTTCCTGCGCAAGTGGAAGGACACCGGCATCGAGGCGCTGGCTCCGGTCTACTCCAACTTCCAGTGGCGCACGCCGCTGCTGGCCGTGCAGAAGATCTTTGCCGGCGAGGAAATCCCGGCCGAGTGGGTGCTGCCGCAGGTTCCGATCCCGGCCGACGAGCTGGACGACTGGCTGGAACGCAACGACGGCATGCCTGACGGCCACTACGCCAAGTTCGGCGGCGAGGACCTGCCGGGCTACCCGGAGGTCTGGCAGCAACGCCAGATTCCGTAGAACTTGCGGGCCGGCCGGGCCCGGGAGGGTGCCCGGCCGGCCCGCAACTTCCCGTTCGGACGCATGTCCGCCGGGAGCCCGGCGCGAGCCCGGGCCGCCGGCGCGGGCCCGGCACGTTCCCGAGGGATCCCGTAGGGCCGGCGCGACAGCGTCCGGCGGCAACCGGACGAGGTGCCACCAGCAGCCGCAGACAAAGGAGACGGATCAATGGACCGGCCGATCGGCGTCAACACCTGGGTGTGGCAGTCGCCGCTGCGCGACGCCGAGCTGCCCGGGCTGCTGGCGAAGATCGCCGGCATGGGCTTTGACGGCGTCGAACTGCCGCTGGAGAACGTCGGCGACTTCACCGCCGGCACCGCCCGGGACGCCCTCGCGGCTGCCGGCTTGAAGCCCTACATCGTGGGCGCCATGGCACCCGGCCGCGAATTGGTCCTGGCCGACGCCGGGTCGGTGCAGGCAACCCAGGACTATCTGGCGGCCTGCATCGACCTGGCGCACGACGTCGGTGCGCGGGCGGTGTGCGGTCCCTTCTACTCCAGCACGGGGCGGGTGTGGCGGATCGACGCGGAAGACCGCGCCGAAGCGTACCGCCAGCTGCGGGAGAACCTGGCGCCGCTGGCCGCCCAAGCCGAGGCGGCCGGCGTCGTGCTGGGAATTGAGCCGCTCAACCGGTACGAGACCTCGCTGCTCAACACCGTGGAACAGGCGCTCGACGCGCTGGGACCGCTGCTCGGACACGGGGTGGGGCTGGCGCTGGACAGCTACCACCTGAACATCGAAGAACGCTCCAGCGCCGCCGCCATCCGCGCCGCCGGTGAACACCTGGTTCATCTGCAGGTGTGCGGCAACGACCGCGGGGCGCCCGGCGGCGACCAGACCGACTGGCAGGCGCTGGTCAAGGCGCTGGACGACGTGGGCTACGCCGGCCCACTGAACATCGAAAGTTTCACCGCGGACAACGCGGCCATCGCGACCGCCGCATCGATCTGGCGGCCGCTGGCGCCGAGCCAGAATCAACTGGCGGAGGACGGGCTGGCATTCCTGCGCAGCCTCTAGCCCGTCCCGGCGTCGAGGTGCAGCCCGGACCCGGACGTCAGCCCATCCCGCCGCACCACCGACCGACGAGCACGAAGGAGAAGACGATGACCGCCAATCCGGAGTCGCCGCCGCTGGGGGTGGCGGTGCTGGGACATGCCTTCATGGGCAAGGCGCACTCCAATGCCTGGCGCAACGTGTCCGCTTTCTATCCCGGTGGGCCCGCGGTGGCCCGGCGGGTGCTGGTCGGCCGGAATGCAGACGGAGTGGCCACGGACGCGGCCCGGTACGGGTGGGCGGAGGGCTCCACGGACTGGCGTGCCGTGCTCGAGCGCGACGACGTGCAGATCGTGGACATCTGCACCCCCGGCCACCTGCATGCCGACCTGGCGGTGGCCGCGCTGGAGGCGGGCAAGCACGTGCTGGTGGAGAAGCCGCTGGCCAACTCGGTGGCCGAAGCCGAGCGTATGGCGGCCGCGGCCCGCGCCGCCGGAGCGGCCGGCGTCCGGTCGATGGTCGGCTTCAACTACCGGCGGGTCCCGGCGCTGGCGCTGGCGCGTCAATTGATCGCCGAAGGAAGGATCGGCGACGTGCGGCAGGTGCGCGTCGCCTACCTGCAGGACTGGCTGGCGGACGACACCGCCCCGATGACCTGGCGGTTGCGCCGGGAGACCGCCGGCTCCGGGGCGCTCGGCGACCTGGCTTCGCACGCGGTGGACCAGATCCACTTCCTGCTCGGCGCCCGGGTCACGTCGGTCTCCGCAACGCTCAACACGTTCGTCGAAACCCGGCAGGGACCGGGCGGGCCCGAACCGGTGACGGTCGACGACGCCGCGTGGGCGACCCTGCGGCTCGATTCCGGCGCGGTGGCCAGCCTGGAGGTCAGCCGGATGGCCGCGGGCCGCAAGAACGCGCTGCGGATCGAGGTCTACGGGTCCGCCGGGCACCTGGGCTTCGACCTGGAGCGGCTTAACGAGCTCTCCTATTACGACGCCGGTGCCCCGCCGGGGCTCGCGGGTGCGGCGAGGATCCTGGTCACCGAGGAGACGCACCCCTACCTGCAGGCCTGGTGGCCGCCCGGGCACGTGCTCGGCTGGGACCACACGTTCACCAGCCAGGCCGCCGATTTCCTGGCCGCGGTGGCAGCCGGCCGGGCGCCCAGCCCAAGCTTCGAGGACGGCCTGGCTGTGCAAAAGGTGCTGGACGCCATGGTGCGCAGCTCCGCGCAGGCGGGCGCCGCCGTCGTCCTTGCCGAAACCGACACCCGCGCCGATTACGCAGGAGCAACAGATGGCACGTAATTTCACGCTGTTCACCGGGCAGTGGGCGGACCTGCCCCTGGAGAAGATCGCGGAACTGGCCGCGGGCTGGGGCTACGACGGCCTGGAGATCGCGGTGTCCGGGGACCACCTGGATGCGTGGCGCTGGGACGACGACGACTACATCGCCGAGCGGCTTGGCATCCTGGAGCGCTGCGGGCTGCGGGTGTGGGCGATCTCCAACCACCTGAAGGGCCAGGCGGTGTGCGACGACCCGATCGACTTCCGCCACCGGGCGATCGTCGGGGCACGCGTGTGGGGCGACGGCGAGCCGGAGGGCGTGCGGGCGCGGGCGGCCGAGGAGATGAAGCACACCGCTCGGCTGGCGCAGCGGCTTGGGGTGAAGACCGTGGTGGGATTCACCGGGTCCTCGATCTGGCAGTACGTGGCAATGTTTCCGCCGGTTTCCGCCGATGTGATCGACGCCGGCTACCGGGACTTCGCCGACCGGTGGAACCCGATCCTGGATGTGTTCGACGAGTGCGGGGTGCGGTTCGCGCACGAGATCCACCCCTCCGAGATCGCGTACGACTACTGGTCCACGGTGCGGGCGCTGGAGGCTTTGGGGCACCGCGAGGCGTTCGGCATCAACTGGGATCCCAGCCACATGATGTGGCAGGACATCGACCCGGTCTCGCTGATCTGGGACTTCAAGGACCGGATCTACCACGTGGACTGCAAGGACACGAAGCTGCGGATCACCGGGCGCAACACGCGGCTGGGGTCGCATCTGCCGTGGGGCGACCCGCGGCGCGGCTGGGACTTCGTCTCCACCGGGCGCGGTGACGTGCCGTGGGAGGCCAGCTTCCGCGCCCTGGCGGCGATCGGCTACGACGGGCCGATCTCGGTGGAGTGGGAAGACGCCGGAATGGACCGGCTGCAGGGGGCGCCGGAAGCCCTCCGGTTCCTCAAGCGGTTCGACTTCGATCCGCCGCAGTCGTCCTTCGACGCCGCGTTCAAGCAGTAGGGGCGGCGCCGGGTGGCACCGTGGCCGACCCGTTCGCTCCCAGGTATGGGCCTAACTTCCCACGTCTAAGAACCCCGCAAGCCGCTGACTGCGGCGATGCCGGAAGCCTATTCAAGACGTGGGAGCGAAAGTGCTCCCTGCCTGCTGCCAGCCCCCTGCCTCCCGAACACGCTGGCTGTCCAAGTTCAGCCGGAACTGTCCATGTTTTGGAGGGACCTGCGGCCCTGACCTGCGAGGATGCCGAACGGCCGCCCAAAACAAGGACAACCGGGGCCTCTGGCTTGAGCCGTGCGGACCTGCCCGCCGGATTCTCTGCAGCTGGCCAGGATCCTTTAGTAGGCTGTGGCCATGCGCGAACTTCAGGCCACGATCATTGACGAACTGGGCGTCCAGCCCTCCATCGACCCGTCGCAGGAAGTCGCACGGCGCGTCGGATTTTTGAAGGACTACCTCAAGACGACCGGCACCAAAGGTTTTGTGCTGGGCATCAGCGGCGGCGTCGACTCCAGCCTCGCCGGCAAGCTGGCCCAACTGGCGGTCGACGAACTCGAAGCAGAAGGCGTCGACGCCAACTTCGTCGCGGTTCGCCTGCCCTACGGGGTCCAGCACGATGAAGCCGACGCGCAGGCAGCCATGGATTTCATCCGGCCGAAAACCTCGTGGACGTTCAACATCAAGTCGGCGGTCGACGGCTTCGAAGCCGAATTCACGACGACGACCGGCGAAGAGATCACCGACTTCAACAAGGGCAACATCAAGGCCCGGGCCCGGATGATGGCCCAGTACGCCCTGGCCGGCCAGCACAACTACCTGGTGCTGGGCACGGACCACGGCGCCGAGTCGGTCACCGGCTTCTTCACCAAGTTCGGCGACGGCGCTGCCGACGTGCTGCCCCTGTTCGGGCTCAACAAGCGCCAAAACCGTCAGCTTTTGGAGCACCTTGGTGCCAGCGACCAGGTGGCGCACAAGGTCCCGACGGCAGACCTGCTGGACACCACGCCCGGCCGCACCGACGAGGACGAGCTGGGGATCAGCTACGACCACATCGACGACTACCTTGAGGGACGCGCGATCCCCGACGAGGTCGCCGAAAAGATCGAGCAGCGCTACCTGATGACCCGGCACAAGCGGACCACGCCGGTGTCAATCCTCGACAAATGGTGGCGGAGCTAGGCTGAAGCGTCAGCCGGCGAGGCGCTGCTGGCCGAAGCCTTTGACACCGTTGGCCCGGGCACCCGCTGAACCGTCACCCGGCCAGGTAAAGCGCAGCCGGCCCGCTGAACCGTCACCCGGCCAGGTAAGGTGCGGCCGACCCGCTAAACCGTCAGCCGACCAGGCTCTTCGCCCGCATCACTGCCTTCCGGAACTCTTCCTGGTTCTTCCTGCTGATCATCGCCCTGCCGCCGGGGCTGGGCGCCTTGATGACGGTCGGGCGGGTGAATGCACCCATGTGCTTCGCCCACTGGGTCTTGGTGAAGGTCCCGCACAGCACGACGGCTTGGAGACGAGGCAGCAGCCCCAGGACGGACTTCAGTGCCTTGACGCCGGCGATTGTCTGGACGGCTGTCGGTTCGGCGCCGTCGAGGAAAAACGGCACCGTATTCCAGAGGAGAACCCCCTCGTGCAGCCCCGCTTCCCGGCGTTCGTTCCAGCACCGCTCGGCCGCTTGGTCGGGGTTGTCTACTGAAACGAATCCCGGCCCCTCGGCGGGGACCGTTTGGCTCCCGGGACTATCGAGCAGAAAGAGCACCCGCGCCTCGACGCCTGCATCCGCCGGGTCAAAATGCGGAACGGGCTCCGTGCGGGTCTGCGCGTAGGCGTCCCGCCATTCCTCAAGCTTCTGTATGGACGGCTCCGACGACAGCATGGCTTGCCGCCGCTGCCGTTCGAGTGGATCTGCTAAAGACTGCGGCTTATCGGCAAACATCTGTCCAACATACCCTGAAGCCAGAACGCCGTTGGAGGTCCGACGGCGAGCGCAGCCGCCCGGAGCGGCGAGCCCGGTCGCCCCGAACGGCGAGCACAACCGCACCGAGCGGCGAGCCCAGCCGCCCCGAACGGCGAGCACAGCCTGCCGCCGTTGGGTAACGTAGCTGTTGTGAAGATTGCTACCTGGAATGTGAACTCGATTCGTGCCCGCGCCGACCGCGTTGAGTCTTGGCTGCAGCGCTCCGACGTGGACGTGCTGGCCATTCAGGAGACCAAGGCCAAGGATGAGAACTTCCCGTGGGACCTGTTCGAGAAGAACGGCTACGAGGTGGCTCACTTCGGCCTGAACCAGTGGAACGGCGTGGCCATCGCCTCCCGCGTGGGCCTGGATGACGTGGTCCGGACCTTTGACGGCCAGCCGCACTTCGGCAAGTCGGAGGACAGCACCGCCGCCGAGGCCCGTGCCATCGGGGCAACCTGCGGCGGTGTTCGGGTGTGGAGCCTGTATGTGCCCAACGGCCGGGCGGTCAACGATCCGCACATGCCCTACAAGCTGAATTGGCTCAAGGCCCTCAAGGAAGAGGCCGCCGGCTGGGTTCAGGAGGACCCGACGCTCAACCTCGCGCTTATGGGTGACTGGAACATCGCCCCGACGGACGACGACGTCTGGGACATCGATTGGTTCCGCGCGCAGAACGCCACGCACGTGACCGAACCCGAGCGCGCCGCCTTCCGCGCGTTCGAAGAAGCCGGATTCGTCGACGTCGTCCGCCCGCACACGCCCGGGCCCGGCGTCTACACCTACTGGGACTACACGCAGCTGCGCTTCCCCAAGAAGGAAGGCATGCGCATCGACTTCATTCTGGCCTCCCCGGCGCTGGCCGCCCGCGTCACCGGGGCGATGATCGACCGCGAAGAGCGCAAGGGCAAGGGCGCCTCGGACCACGCACCGGTCATCGCGGAGCTGGACTGAGATGAAGTTCCCGTACGTCTCCTACCTGCGGGTCTTCGAACCACTGGATGTGTTCGACGACGACCAGCAGCTGCTCATCATGAGCCAGCGCGGCCGCGGCCGGGACGTGACGGAGGATATGGACCGCGGTGACTCGCTGCGCCGGATCACGCGCACGGTGTCGGACCCGTTCCCGCACTCCAGCGACGACCTGATCCGGGTCCTGCATTATCCGACGCCCGAGGGCATCACCACGCCGCGGTACTGCCCCAACCAGCTGGCCGTCCGCAGCACCCTGGCCGCCGAATCGCTCTCCAGCAGCCTGCGCGATCCGCTGCTGGGGCTGCTGGTGCCCGAAGCCGCGCGGGACGCCCAGCAGTCCCGGCTGGACCCGGACAACTTCGTGGACGCACTGGCCAAGCTGCACACGCGCAGCTCCACCTGGGGCATCCCGTTCGGTTGGTTCGTGCTGTTCCGCGAGGACGACCATACCGAAAAGGTGGAGAGCGACCACACGCTGCAGACGGTCCGCCTGGCCGCCCCGGTTCCGCAGTGCATCGACCGGGCCCGCTATGCAGCGGCTTCCCTGGCCCTCGCGGCCCCGGGTTTGGACCTGCTGGAAGAACTGACCGAGTTGACCGAATGGCTGGAAACCTTCACCGCGGACGGCATCGTGGAACTGGATTACGGCCGCGTGGCCGAGCTGGTCTACCCGGACGAATCCCCCTCGGACGTGCACGCCGGCATCGAATCGCTGGCCGACGGCGACATGACCGGCGCCGCCGCCGCGTACCGCCGCCTCGCCGGCCGCTGGATCAAGATCCGCCAGCTGGCCCGCGCGTCCTGACCGCCGGCATGACGCCGGCCGACAATTACGACGACGGCGGCGCGGTCGAGGCCCGGACCACCAGTTCGTGGGGCTGGATCCGCGGCACGTCCAGCCGGGCCTTCCCCTGCAGTTCGGCCAGCAGCAGCCGCGCCGCGTAGGCCCCCTGCTCGTCCGGCCGTTGCCTCACGGTCGTCAGCCCCATCGGCTCGGCGAACTCGTGGTCGTCGATGCCCACCACGGAAACGTCCTCGGGGACCCGCAGTCCGCGCTCCTGCGCGGCCCTGAGCGCGCCGAAGGCCATCTCGTCCGCGGAGGCGAAGATCGCCGTCGGCCGTTCCCCCGGTGTATCGAGCAGCGTGCCGGCGGCCATCCTGCCGCCGGCGAACCGGAAGTCCCCCATGGCCAGCCATTCCGGCCGCACCCGCAGCCCGTGCCGGGCCATCGTGTCCCGGAAGGCCAGCTCCCGCCGGCGCGGCACGTCGAAGTCGATCCCGTAGGCGCCGCCGCCCTGCAGGTGCGCGATCCGCGTATGCCCCAGCCCGATGAGATGCTCGACGGCGTCGGCGGCCGCGGCGTTGTCATCCACACTCACGCTGCGCAATCCGTCCACCTGCCCGCCCACGATCACGTTCGGATACTCCAGCGCCTGCAGCGCCGCCAGTTCGTCCGGGGTCAGCTGCATGCACATCACCAGCAGCGCGTCGATCCGCTTGCGCAGCATGGACCGGTGGAACACCCGTTCGCGGTTGGTGCCGGTGCCGCCCAGGCTGAACACGATCAGGTCGTAGCCGGCCGCCCGCAACACACGATCCACGCCTTCCAGGGCGGACGCGAAGTACCACCGGTCGATCACCGGCAGCAGCACGCCCATGGCCCTCGTGCGGCCGGAGGCCAGGTGGGCCGCCGACGACGACGGCACGTAGCCCAGCGAGTCGGCTGTCGCCAGCACGCGGTCGCGGGTGGCCGTGGACACCCCGGACAATCCGCGAAGGGCACGGGAAACCGTTGCGGTCGAGACGCCGGCGGCCCGCGCGACGTCGTCGATCCCGGTCACGGTGCGCTCACCCCTTAAGGCCACCAGCCAGCAGGCCGCGGACAAAGTAGCGCTGCAGGCCGAAGAACACCGCAAGCGGCACGATCATGGAAACGAACGCGCCGGCGGTCAACCGGTGCCACTCGTCGCCGCGGGTGCCCGTCAGCTCGGCCAGCCGCTGGGTAATCGGGGCGACGTCGGCCGTGCCGCCGGAGAACACCAGCGCCACCAGCAGGTCGTTCCAGACCCACAGGAACTGGAAAATGCCGAAGGATGCAATCGCCGGCACGGACAGCGGCAGGATGATCCGCCAGAAGATCGTCGCGTGCCCGGCGCCGTCCACCCGCGCCGCCTCGATGACCTCACCCGGGATCTCGGAGATGAAGTTGTGCAGCAGGAAGATGGCCAGCGGCAGCGCGAAGATGGTGTGCGCAATCCACAGCTGGGCGTAGGTTCCGGCCGGCAGCACCTGGAGCTCGCCGATCTTGAGGTTGATGAACAGCGAGAGCAGCGGGATCAGCGCCATCTGCAGCGGCACGATCTGCAGCGCGAACACGACGATGAACAAGGTGTCCTTGCCGCGGAACCTGCCCCAGGCGAAGACGTAGGCCGCCATCGAAGCGATCACCAGGGGAATCAGGGTGCCCGGGATGACGATCGCCAGCGAGTTGATGAAGTACTGGCCCAGGTTGGACGCGGAACCGCCCTGGGAGTCCAACACGTCGGTGTAGTTCTTGGTGGTGAACTGCAGGTCGCCCAGGATGTTCCACCAGCCGTTGGCCTGGATGTTGTCCTCCGGGCGCAGCGAGGAAATGAACAGGCCGAAGGTCGGCACGGTCCAGATGACGGCGATGATGATCGCCGCAGCGGTGGCCCCGCGCGAGGTCAGGCGCTGCTTCACCCGCCGGGTGATCGGGATCTGCTGTTCGGTGGTGCTGGCCAGGACGGCGTCGGGAGCGGTCGGGATGGCAGGCGTTGCGCTCATCGGATTTCCCTCTGCTTCTTCAGCTGCCGGGCGTTGTAGATGACGATCGGCAGCACCATCAGGAACAGGATCAAGGCCAGCGCGGCGCCGCGTCCGGGCTCATTTGCGCGGAACGCCTGGGTGTACATCTCATTGGCCACCACCGATGTTTCGAAGTTCCCCGCGGTCATCGTCCGCACAATGTCGAAGACCTTCAGCGTGCCGATGGTGATGGTGGTGACCACGACGATCAGCGCCCCCCGGATGGACGGGATGGTGATGGAGCGGAACTGCTGCCAGGCGCTGGCCCCGTCCAGCCGGGCCGCCTCCACGATTTCGGTGGGGATGCCCTTGATCGCCGCGGAGAGGATCACCATGGCGAAGCCGGTCTGGATCCAGACCATCACCGCGATCAGGAAGAACGTGTTCTCCGGCGCGTCCAGCAGGAACTGCTTGGGTTCGCCGCCGAACCAAACCAAAACCTGGTTCAGCAGGCCGATCTGTTCGCGTTCGCCGCCGCGGTACGTGTACATGAATTTCCAGATCACGCCGGCGCCCACCATGGAGATGGCCATCGGCATGAACACCAGCGCCTTCAGCGCCTTCTCGCCGCGCGCCCGGTCGATGAACACCGCGTAAGCCAGGCCGATGCCGGTGGACAGCAGCGGCACCAGGACGACCCACAAAAGCGTGTTGCGCAGCGTGACCAGCGCTTCGGGTTGGGTGAACATCCACACGAAGTTGTCCAGGCCGTTAGGCGTTCCGGTGCGGTCCGTGAACGCCAGGTACGTGGTTTGGATGGCCGGCCACACCAACCCAATGGCCAGGAGTACGACGGCGGGGGCCAGGAAGCCGATGATCGTCGCCTTATCGCGGAACGACTTCGGAGCCCGGTCCACCAACAGCATGATCACGGCGATGATCGCAGCGAAGACCGCCAGGGCGATCGCCACCTGCATGAGCTTCTCGCCAACGTCCTCCATGGCACTTGCCTCCTTGGTGCGTGGAAGGGACAGACCGTGCCCGGCCGCACCGCCTGCATCGGGTCACAGGCGGTGCGGCCGGGCTACCGGTACCGGTTTAGTCCTTGGGCCAGCTGGCTTCGATGGAGTCCACGACCTCTTGCGTCGACTTGCCGTTGATCCACTCCACGATGCCGCTCCAGAAGGAGTTGGCGCCCACCGCGCCCGGCATCAGGTCCGAGCCGTCGAACCGGAAGGTGGTGTCCTCCGACTGCAGCAGCTCGATGGACTGGCGGTCCAGGTCGCTGGCGGCCAGCGCCGGGTCGAGGCCCTTGTTGGCGCTGATCGCGGCGCCCTGCTCCACCCGGTTGTTGGCGAACTCGGCGGAGGCCATGAACTGCAGGTAGGCCGAGACCTCTTCGCTTTCGGTGTAGGCGGCCACGAACTCGCCGCCGCCGGTGATGGCGGTGGCGCCGGCCTCCTGGCCGGGAGTGATGAACGCCCAGACGTCGCCGTCCTCAGCCACGTTGGTGCCTTCCGGCCAGTTGGCGGCCTGGAACGTGGCCTGGTGGTGCATGGCGCAGGTACCGTCGATCACCGGGATGCCGCCGTCGTCCACCGAGGTGGAGATGATCGAGCGGACGTCGCCGATGCCGCCGTTGACGTAGTCCTCGTTCTTCAGGATGTCGCCGACGGCGTCGAACGCCTCGGCCACCTGCGGGTCGTTGAACGGGATCTCGTGGTTGACCCACTGGTCGTACACGTCCGGTCCGGCCTGGCGCAGCAGCGCGTCCTCGATCCAGTCGGTGCCCGGCCAGCCGGTGGCCTCGCCGGACTCGAACCCGGCGCACCAGGGCTTCATGGTGCCCTCGTCGGCGATGGTCTGGGTGAGTTCCATCATCTCGTCCCAGGTCTGCGGAACTTCCCAGCCCTTTTCCTGGAAGGTAGCCGGAACGTACCAGATGTAGCCCTTCACGCTGGCCAGCATGGGGGCGGCGTAGAAGGTGCCGTCCACCGTGCCGTAGGTCTTCCAGTCCTCGGACCAGTTCTCGTCGACCAGGTCGGATACCTCCTGCGGCGCGGGCTTCAGGTACCCGGCCTCGGCCTGGGCGGCCAGCAGGCCGGGCTGCGGGAAGATCGCCACGTCCGGCGGGTTGCCGGCCTGGGCGCGGACGCCGATCTGCGTCTCGAACTCGTTGGATCCCTCGTACACCACGTCGATCCCGGTGCACTCCTCAAAGTCCACCCAGGAGTTCTCCAGCAGATCCTGCTCGGCATCGGTGATGGTGGAGTAGACGCTGACCTCGGCGCCGTCAAAGGTGCCGTAGGCCTCGTAGGCGGCACAGTCTGCGGCGGGCGCCGGCGACTCCTCGGATTCTGTCCCTCCCCCACAGGCGGAAAGTGTCAGTGCCATGGCGCCGAGCGCTGCCACCGGCAGGACGGCCTTTCTGGAGCGTGCAAAGTGCATGATGTGACTCCTTTGTCCGGTGGCTCCGAGAGAGCTGAACAGGTCAGAGTGCAGCCACCAAGTACCCTTCTGATAACTCGTAACGTAAACGCTTACGGAGTGTGTCGCAAGGCACATTTTTGGGGCGGTGGCCTTCGATGCCGAATCGTGATCTGCGCCGCATCCGCGGCCTATGCTGCCTGTTCGGCGGGAATGATCATTAGGCTGGAAGTGGTCCTGACCCCCCGAGTCGAGGAGAGCCAATGACCGCAGCAACCGTTCCCTGGTGGCGCGACGCCGTCATCTACCAGATCTATCCGCGCTCCTTCGCTGACCAGAACGGCGACGGAATGGGCGACCTGGCCGGAATCAGCGCCAAGATCCCCTACCTGAAAAACCTCGGGGTGGACGCCATCTGGCTGTCGCCCTTCTACGTCTCCCCGCAAAACGATGCAGGCTACGACGTTGCCGACTACCGCGACGTCGACCCGCTGTTCGGCAGCCTGGACGACTTCGACTCGCTGCTGGCACGCACCCACGAGCTCGGCATGCGGGTGATTGTCGACCTGGTGCCAAACCACACGTCCGACCGGCACGAATGGTTCGTGAGCGCGCTGACCTCCGAGGCGGGATCGCCGGAACGTGCCCGCTACATCTTCCGCGACGGCAGGGGCCCGGACGGCAATGAGCCGCCCAACAACTGGCAGTCGGTATTCGGCGGCGATGCCTGGACCCGGATCACCGAACCCGACGGCACGCCCGGCCAGTGGTACCTTCACCTGTTCGATTCCACGCAGCCGGACCTGAACTGGGAGAACCCGGAGGTCCGGGCCGAAATGGTCTCCATCCTGCGGTTCTGGCTGGACCGCGGCGTGGACGGCTTCCGGATTGACGTGGCCCATGGCCTGGTCAAGGCCGAGGGTCTGCCGGATTGGGCGGCCAAGACCTCGATGGTGGCCGGCAACGAGCGGCTCCCGGGCGAAGACGCGCTGCCCGGCGGCGACGGGGCCGCGGTCGGCCAACCCGCCGGCGCCTCGCCCACCCCCGATGCCCGTGCCTCCGGTGAACAGGTCCTGGTACCAGCCGGGGCGGATGCCCCCGGAGCCCTGGCACAGCAGGTTGCTGCGCTGCCGGAGGCCGGCGTCCATCCGGAGACTCCGCCCTACTTCGACCAGGACGGCGTACACGGGATCTACCGCGAGTGGCACAAGGTCTTGGCCGAGTACGACGGCGACCGCATGCTGGTGGCTGAAGCCTGGGTCGAGCCGGTCGAGCGGCTCTTTGCCTACGTCCGCCCCGACGAAATGCAGCAGGCCTTCAACTTCGATTTCCTGCTCGCGGGCTGGGATGCCCGGCGGATGGCCCGCAGCATCGAGGATTCGCTGGCCGCTGCAGCTTCAGTGGGTGCGCCGAGCACCTGGGTGCTGTCCAATCACGACACCGTCCGCCACAGCACCCGCTACGGGCTGACCGACCCCACCACGTTTCCCAAGGGCATTGGCTCCGGCGACGAACAGCCCGACGAGGAGCTCGGTCACGCCCGCGGTCGCGCCGCTGCGCTGGTGATGCTGGCCCTGCCCGGCTCCGCCTACATCTACCAGGGCGATGAGCTTGGCCTTCCGGAGCACACCACCCTGCCGGCCGAGGTGCGCCAGGACCCGGCGTTCTTCCGCACCGGCGGCGAAGAGCGGGGCCGCGACGGCTGCCGGGTGCCGATTCCCTGGCGCGCGGAGGCACACGGCTGCGGCTGGGGCTCCACCGAACACGAACCATGGTTGCCGCAGCCCGAGAGCTTCGCGCGCTATGCGGTGGACCAGCAGGTGGGAGTAGCCGCTTCCACCTACGAGTTGTATCGGGCGGCGCTGCGCCTGCGTGCGGAGCAGAAGCTGGGCCAGGGCAGCCTGGAGTGGGCCGCGGAGCACGATCCGGCGTCGGGAATCCTCAGCTACCGCAACGGGACACTTCAGGTGCTGGCCAACCTGGGCAGCTCCGCCATCCGGCTGCCCGCGGGCGCCTCCCTGGTGCTGGCGTCGCAGGAGGGCGCAGTCGCCGACGGGTTGCTGCAGCCCAACGGGGCCGTCTGGCTGACGCCTGCCGCCGACGGGCAGTCCGCCTAGCGGACGCGGTCGGCGCGGACCAGCCGCGAGCGCGCGCCGGCCACCAGGTGGATGACCACCGGGAAGCTGATTCCGAGGGTCAGGTCCAGCGCTTCGACGAGGTCGGAGACTTCGTCCGCCACCGCCTGCGGGGATACCCCGAGGCGCGGAACCACCCGGACGCGCAGGCCTCCGCCGCCCTCGTAGTCGTAGGCGGTGACCGTGGCCTGCAGGATGCTGTCGCGTTCCCGCAGTGCGTCGCGCAGCGCCTGCTCGGCCACGGCGGCACTGAGCCAGACGGCGCCGGGTTCGCCTGCGCCGTCGTAATCAGCGGCGATGGTACCGGTGCGGCCCTTGCCCTGCTGGGCGGCCCACGCGATCATCAGCAGCACCAGCAGGAGCAGCACCAGCGCCACCACAATCCACAACCAGCTGTCCCGCTGTCCGGGCAAGGTGGCGGCGTCCAGCACCGTCCGCAGGTTGGCGCCGGCCTGCTCCGTGGCGGCGTGCCACCAGCCGGCGAGCGCGGGAACCAGCGCCAGCGCCAACGCGGTGCCGCCGGCCAGCATGAGCAGCAGCCCGAGAAGGGTGATCAGGATACGGTTTAGTGTCCGGGGCGTCTGGTTCACTGTCCCACCACCCCGGAGCTGGAAACGAAGACGCGCACCTGCGGAACCGGACTGATCCGCGCCCTGCGGACCTCGTCCTCCACCGCCGCCTGGACGGCATCGGCGTCCACCGGTTGGCCGGAGGTTGGCCGGAGCCGGACGTCCACCACGCCGCGCGAGACGACCACCAGCACCTGCTCGCGCGTCACTTGCGCCTCGATGCGGGCACGCCGCGCCAGCGATGCGGCGATGACTTCATCGTCCACCACCACCACGCCGCGCCGGCCGGGAATGCGGTGCCGGTGCAGGTGTCCGGGGAGCACGCCCTGCAGGAAGAAGAGCAAACCCAGGAACAGGATCAGCGCACCGGAGGCGCCCAGGACGGTGGGCGCGATGTTCCCCGGCAGTTGGTGGATCCAGCCCGCCATCTCTTCCGGCGAGGCCAACCACGGGCGCTGCCCGATCGCCTTCAACGCCGCCTCGAGCAGCAGGTAGAGGCAGGCCAGTGCGACGAGAACCGCGGCGATCACAGCTGCGGTAGCGCGGGAACTGCGCAATTCGCGGCTGGCCAGGCGCTCGTCGGCGGGGCGTTGGTCAGCCGATCGCTCGCCGGTTTTCACGTTGGTGCTGCTCACCGGACCCGGCCTCCTTCCTGCACGCGGATGCCGGTCACCCTGATGTCCACCCGGCTCAACTTCGAACCGCTGATCCGGGAGATTTTATCCAGGATGGTTCCCTTGGCGGCGTGTGCCCGGTCCCAGACCGATCCGCCAAAGCCGTCCACCAGGTGCGGGTCCCGCACCACCCGGTTCAGCGAAGGAATGCCCATGGGAAGCGCCAGGGACAAGGCCAGGGAACCGGCATCGTCGCGCCACGTCGCGCGGATCAGGCCCGGTGAAATTCCCAGCAGCTCTGCGGCAACCCCCTGCGCGGTGCTGGTCAACGCCTGCGTGCTGACCCGGGTGTGTCCGGCGTAGCGTCGCCCGGGCGGCCCGGCGGGGAGCGACGCCGGGGGCGGTGAGTCCGGGCGCTCCGCGAGCGGCGGTCCCTCCGGGCGGGGAGGCATCTCGTCGGCGTCCACAACGGGGTCCGTCATGAAGACGAGCGGCGTCCGGTCAGCGCATCGCGGATGCTGCGCCAGTCAAGCTTGCCCTCCGCGGCCCGGCCCAGCAGGGCCCCCACCATCAGGAAGACCGCCATCAGCAGGAAGCCCCAGAAGTTGAATACCAGCGCGGCCCACGCCAGCACCGCACCGACGGCCATGCCGACTACCGTGTAGCTCATCCTTGCTCCTCTCGCCGTCCCGAACATCCTGTTACTGGGCGCCCTGTCGGACCGGCTTCTCGGCCGGCGCCTTGGCGTCCAGGCCGGGCACGTGGACGTCATTGATCTCCACGTTCACCTCGATCACGTCCAGCCCCACCAATTGCTCGACGGCGGTGTACACCGCCGCGCGTACGCCGCCCGCCAGCTCCTGCAACGGCTTGCCGTAAACGGCCACCAGGCTGATGTCCACGGCAACCTGCGTCTGGCCGACCTCCACATGGACGCCCTGGCCCGCATCGCTGCCGCCCACGAC
Organism: Arthrobacter sp. Y3221048; assembly: GCF_059092685.1. Classification (NCBI taxonomy): domain Bacteria; kingdom Bacillati; phylum Actinomycetota; class Actinomycetes; order Micrococcales; family Micrococcaceae; genus Arthrobacter; species Arthrobacter sp. Y3221048. The sequence continues at coordinate 443,839 of NZ_JBNHHX010000001.1, forward strand.
ATCGCGTAGCGCACTCAGTGCACGGGCCGTGCCGCTGCCCAGCGCGTAGACCCCCGGGACGGAGCGGGCGGCAACCGCCGCCACCTTGGCCACGGCGGCCTCGGAAATGGTGGTACGGCCGGGAGCGTCCGGGATGCCAACGGCTGCAGGCTGGTTCAGGTCCACCGCTGACTGCTCGGACGCCGGCCCGCCCGGGACGTCGACAGGTGCGGTGACAGGGCGTGCCCCGGGCGATACTCCGGCGGACGGGGCAGCCGGCCGATCCTCGTTGTGCATCTGTTCTCCCCTGACGCTGTGATGACTCTCAGGGCAAGCCTAACGCCTCATTCCCCGCAGTGTTCGGCCAGCCAGTCCTCCACCGGTTGCAGGGCGCCGGCAAACCCGGCGGCGTCGAGGTGGCCGGTTGCAGCTGCGTGGTCCAGCTGGTCCTCCACCCGGGCCAGGTCGTCGCCCAGCTGGGCCGGAACGCCGCGGCTGAATTCGTCCAGCTCCTCCTGCAGCGCCTTCAGGTCGGAGTCCTCCACGCCGGTCATGAAGCCGAGCGGGACCAGCAGCAGGGAGGCGACGTTTGCGGCCACGGCGGCGCAAGCGTGGTCCCTGCTTTCGTAGCTGCCCCAGTGGGTGGAGCCTCCGCCGGTTGCCCCGCTTCCGTCGGCGGGGCCAGCGGAGTCCGGCAGCGGCGCCTGGCCGGGCGGTGCCGTGGCCGGTTGTTCCGCGGGGGGTGTTTCCGCCGGAGCCGTCGCTTCGGCGGCTGACGAAGCAGTGGGGGCGGGCGCCGTCGTCGTTGATTCCAACGCTGGGTCCGCGCCGCTGCAGGACGTCAGCAGGACGGCGGTTGCCAGGCCGATCGCGGTCGCCTTCAGAAGGGCCTGCACTATGCTCCTCGCTCCAATCGTCCCCCTCGTCCGGTGCCTCATCAGGTGCAGGCGGCACGGGAATCCCTTCCATGGTAGGCCAGTGACCCTGAGTGGAGACTGGGAACGTGGAGCGGCCGCCGCGGGCGGGCCGGCCGCCGGCGTGCCGGGTTACAGGGCCACTGTCCGTCCCGGAGTGGGGATGCGGAGCCGGTCTTCGAGGCCGGTGGCGGAGAACCGGGCGCGGAGCTCTTCGTGGCCTTCGCTCAAGTGCTTCCAACCCTCTGCATGGACCGGCACGACGGTGGCCGCGTCCAGTTTGCGCGCCGCCTCCACCGCGGCTTCGGCGGTGAGGGTTAGCGCGGCATTATCGAAGGCTCCCACGCGGGCGGCCCCGGCGAAGAGCACCGCCGTGCCGATCGGGGCGAAACGTACCGCGACGGCGTCGACCACGTCCAGCGAGGCGTTGTCGCCGCTGATGTAGACAGTCGGCAGGTCGGATCCTGTCAGGACGAATCCGGTCACGGTACCGGTCACCGGTTCGCATCCTTCCGGTCCGTGCCGGGCCGGGACGGCGGTGACCGTGATCGTGGTCCGATCGGCGGCCTCGAGTACAGTCCGCTCCCACGGGGCCATGCCGGTGACCGTCGCGAGCCGGTCTGCCGCCTCCAGGGTGCCGAGGACCTTGGCTCCGCCGGATTCCACCAGACGCCGACCGGACGCATCCAGGTTGTCCGCATGCTGGTCATGCGAGAGGAGGATGGCGTCCACCACCGGCAGGTCTGCGACTTGAACGGCAGGCCCGGCGGTTTTCACGAGCGTTCCGGCTGCTCCCGGGTACTCGCCGGGTTCATCGAACGTGGGGTCGGTCAGGAACGTCCAGCCGCCGAACTCCAGCAACGCTGTCGGACCGCCAATGTGGGTGATTGCGGTTTCGTTCATGCACCCATGGTGCCCGACGAAGCCGGAGGTGGACAGAGTGGCCGGACACGACGAAGCCCCGCATCCTGAACCAGGACTGCGGGGCTTCGTTTGTGCTGGTGGCTCCGACCGGCGTCGATCCGGTGACCTTTCGATTTTCAGTCGAACGCTCTACCAACTGAGCTACAGAGCCGTGGCAACATCTTGCGATGATCACCGATGGCCTTCCGAATCGCTCCGGAAACCAAAGCGACCCTGACGGGACTTGAACCCGCGACCTCCGCCGTGACAGGGCGGCGCGCTAACCAACTGCGCTACAGGGCCTTGCATTTTTTACGAGACTCAATCCTACCAGCCTTTCGAAGCGGTTCTGACCACTCCAGCGGCTGCCATTCATGACGTCTCGCGTACCCCCAACGGGATTCGAACCCGTGCCGCCGCCGTGAAAGGGCGGTGTCCTAGGCCGCTAGACGATGGGGGCCAGGACCACTTGGGATTCATTTCCCCGCTGTGGACCTATAAAACTATAGGGCCTGTCTGGGGAAAAACCAAAACCGGCCACCGTGACCTGCCGCGGCCGACGCCTGGGAACTTTTAAGCCCGCCGCCCGCAGGTAAAGTCGGCTGCATGCCGATGGAGATGTCCCTGCCGGAATTCGAGGACGCGGTGAACGACGCGATCGACCAGATCCCGGAAGACATCATGCGCGAGATGACCAACGTGGGCATCTTCGTCGAAGAGGAATACCTCCCGCAGCCTTGGGAGGACCCGGAGACGGAACTGCTGGGCGTCTACGAAGGCACTCCGCTCACCGAGAGGGACCACTGGTGGGACGCCGGGTCCATGCCGGACCGAATCGTCGTTTTCCGGGGTCCACTCCAACGAATGTGTTCTTCCCGCGAAGAATTGGTCCACGAGGTCCTGGTCACCGTGATCCACGAAGTTGCCCACCACTTCGGCATCGACGACGACCGTCTCCACGAACTGGGCTGGGGCTGACCGCCGCGCGGCCTAGTTGAACGCAGCTGGCCGGCGAAAGCTGGCCGGCTTCTTCGCCTGCCGACCCGCCTGGCTCGACGCCTACTCGGATGACCGCGGCGGCTCAGCACCTGCGCGGAGGGCCACACTCCCTCGGTGGACCATGCGCGCCCGGCCTCCGCCGCCCTGCAATCCAACTGCTATGGGAAACGAGGGGCCGACACGCCGATCTCTCGGCAATACACCGCAAATGACACTGATGTTGTTTATGTTACTGCTGGGACAAATGTTGCAACTGTGAATGAAGTTGCATATCCTCAACGTGCTGTGTGAATGCAGTTCGGTCTAGTTGGGGTGCCACCAGTTCGCACATTGACCGCTCCGGTCCCAAGGCCGGCCGTCCTGAAAGGGCGCGTGCATTTACAGCGCTCCTAGTAAGGACCCGTTCGGATGAGGCTGCTTCCCGCGGGGCGTCCTGCCCCGCATCGATCGACGAGGCCGATGCGCGCCGTCGTGCTCTTCTCGGCTACCGCCCTGTTAATCTGCGTTCCGGCCCTGGCGCCGGCCGTAGCCGCACCGGCGGGACAGTTGCCGCAGGTGACGTCGCAGCGCATCATCCTGCCGGCGGCACCCACGCTGCCGTCCGGCGAGGAGATCGACGACGCCAAGGGCGATGCAGCGGCCACCCAGGCCCTTGTGGACCGGATCGAAGAGCAGCTCAGGGCAGCTTCTGGAAATCTTGCCAACGCGCAGTTCGATTCAATGCGATCGCAAAACGCCTACAGCGAGTCGCTGTTGAAGCAGCAGGAGCGGACCGCCGAACTCGATGACGCCAAGGCCAAGGCGTCGCAAGCCGCGGAGTACTTCGAGTCGGTCAAGAATCAGGTGGGACAGCTGGCCGGTGAGCTGTACCGGAACGGCGGCGTCAACCCCGCCCTCAGCTCGCTGCTGGACAGCAGGGCAGCCGGCGACGTCCTGTACAAGGCCTCAACTCTCGACGCCCTGACGACGAACCGCTCGCAGACGCTGAGCGAATCCCAGCAGGCCGCCCAGCTGTGGGCATCCTGGGAGCTCTACGTCACGCAGGCCGAAGAGGCCGCGCGGGACGCGGCAGTAGCCGCGGAGGCCGCGGAATCGGACGCGAAGGCCGCCAGCGCCGCACAGGAGCAGCTCGTCGTGCGCTACGAGGAACAGCGGCAGGCCCTCCTGGTGCATCTGGCCGAACTGCGTGGGACCAGCACCGGCGAAGAGGACGCACGCATCACCGCTCTGGAGCGCGCCGAGCAGGAACGAGCGCTCCAGGCCCTGGTCGAGCAGTCGGCGCAGGAGGCCGCTGCGGCCCAGCGGCCCTCCGGCGGCAGTTCAAACGCGCAGGACTCCACGGTTGCGGCGGCCAGTGAAGACATCTCGCCGGCCCGGCCGGCTGCCCCGCCGGCAACCTCCCGGCCGGAAGCTCCGTCCACCCCGCCGGCAACCTCCCGGCCGGCTCCGTCCACTCCGCCACCGGCGTCACGTCCCGCGGCGCCTGCGCCGTCCCGGCCCTCGACGCCCGCCCCGGCCCCGCCTCCGCCGCCGGCCCCTCAACCGGCCCCGGAGCCCAAGCCGAGCCCGGCACCGCCCGCACCGGCTCCGGCCCCCGGCAGCAACGCGGGCATCGCCAACGCTGCCATCAACTACGCGATGGCCCGGCAGGCCGACCCGAAAGCAAAGTATGTCTGGGGCGGCAACGGTCCGGTCGGATTCGACTGCTCCGGTCTGACGCAGCAGGCGTTCGCCAATGCAGGCCGCAGTCTCCCCCGCGTTGCCCAGGCCCAGTTCGACTACGCACCGTACAAGGTGCCGCTTGCCCAGCTCCAGCCGGGCGATTTGGTCTTCTGGGGCGAGCCGAACGCCCTCTGGCACGTTGGCATCTACGTCGGCAACTGGCAGGTGGTCCACGCCCTGAATCCAGAGGTCGGCTTGACCGTCACCAACATCAGCCACATGTACGGCAAGCTGCACACGTTCGGTGCCCGCTGGGCCGTCTAAGGCAGACGCCGCTTAACCGAGCCGGGCCCGGAACCTTTGGGGTTCCGGGCCCGGCCCGTTTCCAAGCTGCTGCTATCCGGTGTCCGGCAGGGGACTGCTATTCGACGTCCGGCAGGGGACCAAAGTTCCGGCGGTCGTCCAGGCGCGGATCGTGCTTGTCCGGTACCACCATGACGGGACCCTTGGCATGGTGCAGCACACCCTGGCTGGTGGAGCCGAGCAACATGCCGGCGAAGCCGCCGCGGCCGCGGGTGCCAACCACCAGCAGTTCGGCGGTTCGTGACGCCTCAATTAACAGTTCCACCGGGGAGCCGTCCTGTACTTCACCGGTGACGTGCAGCCCGGGGAAGTGGCTCTTGAGCCATGCCACGCCGGCGTCGAGCTGCTCACGGATGTCCGCATAGAGCGCCTCGCGGTCCAGCGGTGCCGGCACCCAGGCCAGCGAGCCGGTGAACGGCGGCACGGCGCATATGACCTTCAGCGGATAGCCGAGCCGCTCGGCCTGCTCTGCGGCCACCAGGGTGGCGTTGCGTGCCTGCTCGGAACCATCGACCCCGACCACGACCACCTTCTGGACGTCCTCGGGGCGGATCGCCTGGTCCTTCGACCGTGGAACCTCGATGTCCAAGTCGCCGAGACGCGGCGCGCAGGCCAGCGGAATCGTCACCGTCGGGCAGGAGGCGTGGGCCGGGACAGCGCTGCTCACCGAGCCCAACAACCGGCCCATGAAGCCGCCGCGGCCGCGCGTACCGACCACGACCAGCTCGGCCTGTTCGGAGAGTTCCAGCAGGACCCCGGCGGCGTCGCCGGTTTCCACCCGGGCATCGATATCCAAGCCGTAACCGGTGACTTTGGACACTGCCTGCTCGAGCACGGCTTCGGCGCCTTCGCGGATCACCGAATCATCCAGCGTGGCATAGCCGGCATCCATGCTGGAGGCAGCGAAGACCGGAACGGTGTAGGCGGTCACGACGTGCAGCGGGGTCCTGCGCCGTTGCGCCTCCTCCGCAGCCCAAACCAACGCGCAGATACTCTGATCGGAGCCATCGACTCCGACGACAATGCCGCGGGGTGCGGCGCCCTGTCCGGCGTCTGAACCTGTGGCTTCTGTCATTAGTTCCGCCTCCCTCAACGTCGCGCGGGCCTCCTCGCCCGTTACCCTCAGCTTACTCTGCAACAAGGTGCTTCTCAGTGGCCGAAAAGTTATGTAGGCTTCGATGAAAATTGTGTTAAATAACAGTTTCACAATGCGTTTGCGGGCGGTCCGTCGCCGTCCGAGGTTCTCCCTACCGTCCAAGGAGTCCGTGCAGTGAGTGGCGTTTCCGTACCAGAAGTGCCTACCGAATACACCACCACGGTGGTCATCGGTTCCGGGCTGCCCGGGCTGGCCGTGGCTAGTGAACTGAGCCGCCAGGGCGTGTCATCGATCGTCGTGGAGGGGTTGCTCCCCCAGCCGGCCGACCACGGCCGCCGGTCCCCGTTGGCTGATTCGGCGCACCGGAGCGAACGCAACGACCTGCTGCGCTTGCTGCAGGCGTACGCCGCCAGTCACGCGCTGGACATCCGCCACAGCACCCACGTTTGCGGCGTCACCAAGACGTCGGAAAAAACAGCGCCCGCGGCACCGGCGGATGCGTCCACGCCGCTGGATACCCGCGCGGCCCCCGCGATCAGCAGGGACAAGGACCAGAAGTGGGTGATCCGCACCGAAAACGGCTTGCTCGTAGCCGATTCCATCGTCCTGACGGGCTGCGCGCAAAACCAGATGCGCCGGTTGCTCCGAAGCCTGGGCATCGCGGCCGGCGAAAACCTTGCCTCCGTCCTGAAAGCGATCAGCCTCTACCTGGTCGGCGTGGCGGACCTGCTGGCCCCGAGCACGCGGGAGATCATTCGGCAGGCGAAAGTGGCCGGCAATGCCATCGCTTCCACCTCCCGGCCGGCCGTCGCCTGACTTCGGGAAGGCGGGGAACAGCGGCGTCGTACGCCGCCGCGTGCCGTAGGGGCTAGAATTTTGGGGAAATTCCCGACCATACCACTTACCTGTGGAGGACATTCCCTATGCCCCAAAAGGGAGCAGTAGCCGCCAAGACTTCGGTGCTCGACCGTTACTTCGAGATCACCAAGCGCGGTTCCAACTATTCGCGCGAAATCCGCGGCGGCCTGGCCACGTTCTTCGCAATGAGCTACATCGTGGTGCTGAACCCGCTGGTCCTGGGCGGCGCCGATTCAACCGGCGCCATGCTCGGCGCCGAACGCGTCGCGGCGGTCACGGCCCTCGTGGCCGGCGTGCTGACGATCGTGATGGGGGCGTGGGCCAAGTACCCGTTCGCCCTCGCTACGGGCCTGGGCGTCAACGCCTTCATCGCCATCACCGTTGCCACCAACCCGGGCCTGACCTGGCCCGATGTGATGGGGCTGGTGATCCTCTCCGGCATCACCATGCTGATCCTGGTCCTAACCGGTTTCCGGACCGCGGTGTTCAACGCCGTGCCGCAAAGCCTCAAGACCGCCATCGTGGTGGGCATCGGCATGTTCATTGCCCTGATCGGCCTGGTCAACGCCGGCTTCATCCGCCGCATTCCCGACGCAGCGGGCACCACCGTTCCGGTTGGGCTCGGGTTCGACGGCGTCCTGCTGGGCTGGCCGATCCTCGTCTTCGTCTTCGGCCTCATCCTGACGATCGCCCTGGTGGTCAAGAAGGTCAAGGGCGGCATCCTGATCGGCGTCATCGCCGCGACCGTGCTCGCGGTGGTCATCGAGGCAGTAGCCGACGTCGGCCCGTCGATGGGTCCCGACGGCCCCAATCCGCTGGGATGGTCCCTGGTGGTGCCCGAGCTGCCGAGCGGCAGCTGGGTGGGACTGCCTGACCTGTCCCTGATCGGCCAGGCCAGCCTCTTCGGTGCCTTCGGGACGCTGGGTGTCACGGCCGCTTCCCTGCTGGCGTTTGCGATCCTGCTGAGCATCTTCTTCGACGCCATGGGCACGATGGTCGGCCTGGCCAACGAGGCCGGGCTGACCGACAAAGAGGGCAACATCCCGCATGTTGACCGCGTGCTGCTGGTCGACGCCGCGGGGGCCATCGCCGGCGGTGCGGGATCCGTCTCCTCAAACCAGATCTACGTCGAGTCCGGCGCCGGGATCGGCGAAGGCGCGCGCACCGGCCTGGCCAACGTTGTCACCGGCCTGCTGTTCCTGGTGGCCATGTTCTTCACGCCGCTGATCTCGCTGGTGCCGTTCGAGGCTGTGGCGCCGGCCCTCGTCGTCGTCGGTTTCATGATGGTGTCGCAGGTGGGCAAGATCGACTGGTCCGACTGGGGCGTGGCCATCCCCGCCTTCCTGACGTTCACGCTCATGCCCTTCACGTATTCGATCGCCAACGGCCTGGGCGCGGGCTTTATCGCTTATGTGCTGGTGCGCACGTTCCAGGGCCGGGCCAAGGACATCCACCCGCTGATGTGGGCGGTGGCCGCGGCCTTCGTGCTCTTCTTCTGCATGGGCCCGGTCGAGCAGCTCATCGGTTTCCGCTGACCGCAGGTCAGCCGAGGCGAAAGGGACCGGTACCGCCCGCAACGGGTGGCACCGGTCCCTTCGGTTTTACTCGCTTGGCTTGCGCCGTCGCGTCTAGGCCTGGGCCCGCACTTCTGCTTCCGTGCGTGCCAGGTCGGCCCGGTCCAGGTCGCGCAGGGAGGCGCCCTTCGTTTCGCGGGTGAAGATCACTGCCACGACGGTGATGGCCGAAGCGACCACCAGGTACAAGGCAACCGGCAGCCAGTGCTCGAAGTCCTTCAGCAGCGTGGAAGCGATGATCGGGGCGAGCGAACCGGCGAAGATCGACGTCACCTGATAGCCCAGCGAGACACCGGAGTAGCGCATCCGGGTCGGGAACATCTCGGCCATGATGGCCGGCTGCCCCGCATACATCAGCCCGTGCACGGCAAGGCCCAGGAAGATCGCGGCCAGGATGATGATCGGGTTCTGCGTGTCGAACATCGGGAAGGCGACGAAGGCCCAGACCCCCGACAGCACGGCGCCGGCCATGTAGACCGGGCGGCGGCCAATGTTGTCCGACAGGCGCCCGTAGAACGGGATCACGACGAAGTGGAAGGCGTGCGCCAGGATCAGCAGGCCCAGCACCGTGGTGACATCGAAGTCGTGAACGGTCTTCAGATACGTGATGGAGAAGGCCACCACGATGTAGTAGATGATGTTCTCCGCCACGCGCAGCCCCATGGCAGTGAACACGCCGCGCGGGTACTTCTTCATCACTTCCACGACGCCGTAGGACGTGGACTTCACCTTGGCAGACTCGGCCTGGGCTTCCAGGAAGATCGGCGCCTCGGTGACCTTGGTGCGGATGTAGTAGCCGACGAGCACGATGACTGCAGAGAGCCAGAAGGCAACGCGCCAGCCCCAGGCCTGGAACTCGGCCTCAGAGAGGATGCCGGACATCACCCACAGCACTACCGTGGCCAGCATGTTGCCCATCGGCACACCCGCCTGCGGCCAGGACGCCCAGAAGCCGCGCTTGGCAGCCGGGCTGTGCTCGGCCACCAGGAGGACCGCGCCGCCCCATTCGCCGCCGATGGCAAAACCCTGGACGAACCGCAGCACCACCAGCAGGCCCGGTGCCCAGTAGCCGATCTGGTCGAACCCTGGCAGGCAGCCCATCAGGAACGTGGCGGCACCGATCAGGATGATGCTCACCTGCAGCAGCTTCTTCCGGCCCAGCTTGTCGCCGAAGTGGCCGAACACGATCCCGCCCAGCGGCCGGGCAATGAAGCCGACGGCGAAGGTGACGAAGGCGGCGATGATCGCGTCCAGTTCGGTGCCCGCATTCGGGAAGAACAGGGCACCGAAAACCAGCGTGGCCGCGGTGGCATAGAGGAAGAACTCGTACCATTCCACGACCGTGCCGGCCATGGAAGCGGTGACGACCTTGCGCAGGACCGACGGCGGCGACTCGTGCGTCGTGCCGGATCCGGGTCCGGTGGGGGTAGCGTGGGCGCTCATCATTCTCCTTGCATGGCGTGCGGATACTGCGGCGTTTGCCGCCGGACTCCCCCCGCACGCTGTGAGTGTGGTCACAATCAGACGTAGCCGAGTATTCCCCGGTCCCGCATGTGCATCAATGACAAACTTTGCAGGCATGGTCTGCAAAGATGCAGATATGCCTCCCGCGCCCCAGTCCGCCAAGCCGGACGACCTGATCATCCTCCTCGCGGTCGCCCGCACCGGCCGGTATACCTCGGCGGCCGAAAACCTGGGCCTGAACCACACCACTGTCTCCCGTCGCATCGCCGCCGTCGAAAAGGCCCTGGGCGGCCGCGTGTTCTCCGGGGCGCCGGGCGGCTGGGAGCTGACCGACCTGGGCCGCAAGGCGGCAGCGGTGGCCGAGCGGATCGAAGAATCGCTGACGGAGCTCGGGCGCACGCCGGATCAGGCCGACCGGTTGGCCGGGGTCGTGAGGATGTCCGCCACCGACGGTTTCAGCGCGTTCGTCGCCGCCCCGGCGATTGCCCGCCTGCAGCAGCACCATCCCAGGCTCAGCGTGGAGATCGTTACCGCCGCCCGCCAGGCCTCGCAACACCGGCCGGGCCTGGATTTCGAAGTCGTCGTCGGGCGGCCGCAGGTTATCCGTGCCCGATCCATCCGGCTGGGCAACTATGTGCTGGGCCTCTACGGTTCCCGGGACTATCTGGCGGAACACGGCGCACCGGACAGCGTGCGCGCGGCCATGAACCACCCGCTGGTCTATTTCGTGGACTCCATGCTGCAGGTGGACGATCTCGACGCCGCGCGCCGCTTGCTGCCGGCGATGGCCACCGCCCTGGGTTCCACCAACGTGTTCGTCCACGTAGAGGCAACCCGCGCCGGTGCCGGCCTCGGCCTGCTGCCCTGCTTCATGGCCAACCGCCACCCGGATCTGGTCCGCATCCTGCCGGGGGAACTGGAGGAGCGGCTCGGCTACTGGCTGGTGGCACGTCCGGAGTCGCTGCGGCAGCCGGCGGTGGCGGCGGTCGTTGATGCGCTCAGGCGCGAGACCCGCAGCCGGGAAGCCGAGCTGCTGGGGAAGGGGACCGGCGGTCAAACGCGGTGAAAGGATTAATGACCGAGATGCCGGGCACTGGACCTAACTTGGGGGGATTAGGTTGTCAGCACCCGGCATCCGGCGCCGGATCGAATCCGGCTGAGCAGACATAGCGCTCCAGCCACCATCCATAGTGTCGAAGCCGTTCTTTCTATGCCTGCCTCCGGAGAGCCAGCCGCAAGCGGCTCACTCCCGGGCCTAGTACGGCCGCTGCACGGCCGTTCGTGTCCATCTTACAAACAATTTCCGGCCGAAGTCATAACGTTCCGGGAAAGGCCCCTAATTGGCCGGCCGGTCTTGCCGGATCGCCGATCCTCTGCAAAACTTCTCTACCCTCGGCCCGTCCCACAGCTGTGCCGGCACGGCACCGTGCAGCAACTCCCGGACGAGTCCCGGACCGGTTCCCAGCGGCTGGTCGCTGGCCGCGATCACCACGTTTCCGTGCCGGCGGCCCTTGAGCATTGGCGGATCGGCAATGATCACCCGATGCTCGAACACCTCGCCGATGGTCGCGGCCTCCTCGCGGGCACCGGCCAGCTGGGGCGTATCGCCGCAGTTCACCAGGTAGATCCCGCCGGGCGAGAGGACGCGCCGCGCCGCCCGGGTGAATTCCAGCGTGGTCAGTCCGTACGGGGTCTCGCTGCCGGAGAAGACGTCGCGGACCAACAGGTCCCGGCTGTCCTCGCTCAGTGATTCGGTGACCGCCCTCGCTTCGCCCACCCTGATGCGCACCAACGGCGCACGCGGGATGTCGAACCACTGGCGCACCAGGTCGGCCAGCTTCGCGTCGATCTCGACGACGACCTGCCGCGCCTGCGGGTAGGCGGCCGCCAGGTAGCGGGCCATTGAGCACGCTCCGCCGCCCAGGTGGAGGGCCCGCAGCCGTGCCTCGGGGCCCCAGCGGGATGCGATCAGCGCCGCCATCCAGCGCATGTATTCGAAGTCCAGCCGCATCGGATCGCCGACCACCACGTGGGAGGACTGGACGCCGTTGATCTTCAACAGCCAGCTGTCCGCCGAATCGGGTTCGCGGACCAGCTCGGCGATCCCGGAGGAAATTTCGTAGCGTCCCTCGGCGGGCCCGCCTGACGCCTCCGGCTCCCGTGCCGTCTCGGCACGGGTGCTTCGCCGCGCCATCGGCTACTTGACCAGCGCCAGCGCGAAGCCGTCCCAGCCCTTGCCGCCCACGGTCTGGATCGCGGTGGCGTCCAAGCGCTCGTCGGAGCCCAGCAGCGCCAGTGCATCGCGGGTACCGCGGATGTCGCGGTCCTCCGCGCTGGCGTCGCCGCCGTTGGTCAGCACCTTGCCGGAACGGACCACGTTATCCACCACAATCAGGCTGCCGGGACGGGTCAGCTGCAGGGCCCACTCAACGTAGTGCCGGTTGTTTTCCTTGTCCGCGTCAATGAACACCAAGTCGAACGGCCCGACATTCTCGTCGGCCAGTTGCGGCAGGGTTTCCAGCGCCGCGCCTACCCGGATGCTGACTTTCTCCGCGACGCCGGCGGCCTCCAGGTTCCGCTGCGCCACCTCGGCGTGCCGCGGTTCGTACTCGCAGCTGACCACCTCGCCGTCGTCCGGCAGTCCGCGGGCCAACCAGATGGTGCTGTAGCCACCGAGCGTGCCGATCTCCAGCACCTTGCGCGCACCGGTCAGCCTGGCCAGCAGCATCAGCAGCTTGCCCTGGGTTGCGCTCACCTCGATCGCGGGCAGGCCTTCTTGTGCGGCCCCCTCCCGGGCCGCGACCTGGGACGGGTCCTCCCCCACCAAGGTGACGGTCAGGTAGTCTTCGACGGCGGTCCACGCCGCTGCCGCATCGACGTCCGGCATGCCCGGCTGGACGGTCACTGCTGCTCCTGCTCGGCGATGGCAGCCTCCAGCCGGTCCACCTTGCCGTTGAGCTCGCCGTAGTATCCCGGACGAATGTCCGCCTTGAGCACCAGCGACACGCGGGATCCGTGACGGCCCACGGCCTCGGTGGCACGCTTGATCACGGCCATCACCTCGTCCCACTCGCCCTCGATGGTGGTGAACATCGCGTCGGTATGGTTCGGCAGCCCGGATTCCCGGACGATCCGGACGGCCTCGGCCACCGCGTCATGGACCGAGGCGTCATGGGGTGCGGGACCGGCGACGGGCACCCCGGAGGGTGCAACAGAGAAGGCTACAAGCATGGCCTCAGTCTTCCACAGCACCCGTGCCGGCGCACAGGTCCGGTGTCACCTGCCGCAACCGGGAGGCCTCAGGCAGCACTGTACGTGACGCACTTTACATGCATATGCATAAAAAATGGCGCGTCCTGGAGCTAAACTGGACGTGCGGGTTCGCACCCGCACGTTCCGCCGCACCGTTCCGCCGGTTGCCTGCGGAATGCCACCATCCGCGCCAAGCCAAAGGAGACCCCATGAAAGCCTGGCAGTTCACCAATACCCACGAGCCGCTTGAACTGAACGAAGTCGAGGAGCCGACCGCCGCACCCGGCGGCGTCGTCATCGACATCAAGTCGGCCGGGTTGTGCCACTCCGATGTCGGCATGCTTGAGGACGAGGGCTGGCTCTCGACGCTGGCCAAGCGCCCCATCACCCTCGGCCATGAGGTTGCCGGCGTCATCACCGAGGTCGGCGAAGGCGTCACCGACTGGAAGGTCGGCGACCGCGTGGGCTGCTGCCCGACCACCCCGGCCGGCGCTCCCGGCTACGCCTTCGACGGCGGCTTCTCCTTCAAGACCGCCATCGACCAGCAGGCCCTTGTCCGCATCCCGGATAACGTCAGCTTCGCCCAGGGCGCGGCCGGCACCGATGCCGGCATGACCAGCCACCACGCCGTCATCGCCAACGGTCAGGTCAAGGCCGGCGACAAGGTCGGCATCATCGGCTTCGGCGGCCTGGGCTCCATTGGCGCCCGCGTGGCCGTGTTGGCCGGCGCCGACGTCTACATCGCCGAGGTCAACGAGAAGATCTGGGACCAGGCCAAGGAGATCGGCGCCAAGGACGTGGCGAAGTCCATCGCCGAGTTCAAGGAGATCGGCCTGGACGTCATCGTTGATTTTGCCGGCTTCGGCACAACCACCGCCGAGGCCATCGAGACGGTCCGCCGCGGCGGCCGAGTGGTCCAGGTCGGCATGGGCCGGCTGGAATCGACCATCAGCACCAAGGCCCTGATTCTTTCCGAGGTCACCCTGGTCGGCTCGCAGGGCGGCACCAGGGACGACGTGCAGGGCGTCTACGATTACTTCGCCACCGGCAAGCTCACTCCGACCATCACCGAGATCACCTTCGAGGAGATCCCGGAGGGCCTGGAGAAGCTCAAGAAGGGCGAAGTCGTCGGGCGCCTGGTCGCCAAGATCGCAGACTGACCCTTAGCTGCAAGATTGACGACGGCGGTGCGCACCGCCGTCGTCAATCTGCCTTAAGCCGTTTTCCGCGGTTGCGGTCCGCCCGCGGTTACCCCCAGCCGGCCAGGCGGAGCAGCGCGGCCGCGGCGGCACCGGCGATGACCACCACCAGGAACGGCGCGCGCAGCAGCAGGGCGACGGCGGCGGCCAGCAGGGCCCCGACCCGGGCGTCGAACGCCAACTGCTGGCCGGTGGAGAAGGCGTTGACAACGGTCAGCGAAGCGAGCAGCCCGATGGTCATGGTGGCGGCGACCCGGGACATCCGCTGGTTCTTCATCCACTTGGCGGGCACCAGATAGCCTGCCAGCTTCGTGAGGTAGGAGATGAGGCAGGCGGCCAGTATCCAGATCCACAGGCTCATGGCGTCTCCCTTCCGTCCCCGGTGCCGGCCGGGTCGTCGCGTCCCGCGGCCCGGCGCTCGGACCTGGCGAGCGTGCGGGGGCCGTCGTGCTCGGAATACGGCTCCTCGTAGGGCTCGATGTCCGGCGCCATGCCGGCCGGAATGGGTTTGTGGGTGAACCAGCCGATGGCAGCCGCGACCGCCGCCGCCACCAGGATGGGCACGCCGCTGGGCACGAACGGTACGGCAAGCAGGGTGGCCAGGGCGCAGGCAATCGCAATGGCAGCCGGTTCCTTGCCTTTCAGCCTCGGCCACAGCAGCGCCAGGAACGCGGCAACGGCGGCTCCGTCCAGGCCCCACTGCCTCGGATCCCCCAAGGCGTTGCCGGCCAAGGCGCCCACCAGGGTGAATAGATTCCAAAGCAGGAATATGCCCACGCCGGCGGTCCAAAAACCGCGCCGCTGCTCGCCGGGGTCGTCCTGGCCGGACGCCGTGGCGGTGGATTCGTCGATGGTCACGTGGGCGGCCAGCGGCCGCCACCAGCGGGACGGCGAGACGAGGGCGTTCATCTGCATGCCATAGATGCCGTTGCGGATACCCAACAGGGCGGAGGCCGTCATGGCGGCCAGGCCGGTACCGCCGCCGCCGATCACGCCGATGAAGGCGAACTGGGAGCCGCCGCTGAACAGCAGCAGGCTCAGCGCCATGGTCTGCCAGAGGTTGAGCCCCGATGCCACCGACAGCGCGCCGAAGGACACCCCGTACAGCCCTGTGGCGATGGAGATGGACAGCCCCACTTTAACGGCCGGGGACTGGAGAAACTTCACCCGTCTACAGTAGCCGGGAAGGCTGCCGCAGCGCCCCGCCCCCAGCCGTGGATACCTCTGTGGAAACTGTGGACACGGCCGGGGAAGCGGCTGCGGCTACACGGCTTCCTGCGCGTGGCCGTTGATGGCGTCCGCCGCACGGATCAGCGCCAGGTGCGAGAACGCCTGCGGGAAGTTGCCGGCCATCCGTTTGTTCACCGTGTCGTACTCCTCGGCCATCAGCCCCAGGTCGTTCGCGTAACCGACCAGCCGGTCCATCAGGTCGCGGGCGTCGCCGATCCGCCCGGAGCGGGCATACTGTTCCACCAGCCAGAAGCAACAGGCCAGGAACGGGTGCTCGCCCGGAGCCAGCCCGTCCAGCCCCGACTCGGTCCGGTAGCGCAGGATCAATCCGTCCGCATCCACCAGCTCCCGCTCCAGGCGGGCGACGGTACCCAGCATCAGGTCGTCGTCGTACTTCACGAAGCCCACCTGCGGCAGCACCAGCAGCGAGGCGTCCACCTCGGTGCCGTCATAGGTCTGGGTGAAGGAGTTGATCTCGCGATTGAAGCCGTGCTCCATGATCTCTTCGCGCAGCGTGTCGCGCAGCTCCGCCCAGTGCTCGGCTTCGCCGTCCAGGCCGTGCTCCTGCACCGCCCGCACACCGCGGTCGAACGCCGCCCACATCATCACCCGGGAGTGGGTGAAGTACTTCCGTTCGCCGCGCATCTCCCAGATGCCCTGGTCCTTCTGGTCGAAGTGCCTCTCGATGTAGTGCAGCATGGCCTTCTGCAGCGGCCAGGAGAAATGGTCCTCGGTGCCGCCCATGTTGCGCAGCTTCTCCAGCGCGACCATGACCTCGCCGATCACGTCCGCTTGGTACTGGCCCACCGCGCCGTTTCCCACCCGGACCGGTGCCGACCCTTCATAGCCGGGCAGGTGCGGGATGATCCGTTCCTCCAGGTCGCGTTCCCCGGCCACCCCGTACATGATCTGCAGGTCTTCGGGATCGCCGGCCACCGCGCGCAGCAGCCAGTTGCGCCACTGCAGCGCCTCGTCTTCGTAGCCGTGGGTCATCATCGATTCGAGCGTCAACGCCGCATCGCGCAGCCAGACGTAGCGGTAGTCCCAGTTCCGTTCCCCGCCGAAGGACTCCGGCAACGAGGTAGTCGGCGCGGCGACGATCCCGCCGGTCGTCTCGTGCGTCATCGCGCGCAGCACCAGCAGGGAACGCTTGACGATGCCGTGGTAGTCCCCCTGGGGCGGGAACCGTGAACACCAGTCCTGCCAGTACTGCACCGTTTCCGCCAGCGCGGCATCGACGTCGATCCCCGGCGGCACCGTCCGGTGGGACGGGAACCAGCACAGTTCAAAGTCGACCGTCTCGCCGGCCTTGACCGTAAATTCGCCTTCGTGCCGGCGGTTCGCGGCGTGCGGCAGGTGCTCCCCGTGCAGCACCAGCGCGTCCGGGCCGGCGATGGCGACGATCGATTCCCGGCCGGTAGTTTCGTCGTGCACGCGGTTCACCCACGGCACCACGTCCCCGTAGTGGAACCGCATGATCAGCTCCTGCCGGATGGTCATTTCGCCGGAAAGGCCCTCAACCCTGCGGACAAGGGATGCCCGGCGGTCGCCCACCGGCATGAACTCGGTCACCAGCGCCTCGCCGGTGTCGCTCTTCCAGCGGGTCTGCAGCACAAACGTCGACTCAATATACGAGCGTTCAACGACGACGGCGGACGGCGCCTCTGCTGCCTGTGCGGCCTGTGCGGCCTCCGCGCCCTCTACGGCAACCGTGGTGTCGTTGCGGTCTCCCGCAGCCTCGGTGCGGGCCGGTGCCGACACAACGCCGCCGCGGGACAAGGTGTCCGTGATGGTCGAGCGTGCGGTCCCCTGCCCTGCCGTCGTCGGGCCGCCGGTGCCGCCGGTGGCGGCCAGGGATGGGCCGGTTTCCGTGGCGCTAGTGGCTCCCACGGATGCGCCGGCCTCGGCGGTGCCGGCCGCGTCGCCGGTTTGTCCGGCTTCCGCGGCCCCGGTCCTCACCGCGGCAGTCTTGCCGGCCTCGTCCGTCGCGGACCGCCCGGGGTTCCCCGGGGCTGCCGACACTGCTTCATCTTGTTCCCGCGTGGACACCGGCGGCCTGCTGCGTTGGACTTCCAACGGGTCCTTGCCCGGTTTGCCGTGCACCTCCGCCCCCATCGGTTCCCCGCCCTGCGGATGCGCACCGTCCGGGGCCAGCAGCCAGCGGCCGTGCCCGGGGTACCCGAGAAGCGCACCGAAGACGGAGGGAGAGTCGAAGCGGGGAAGGCAGAGCCAGTCCATGCTTCCGGACCGGGACACCAAGGCTCCCGTGTGCAGATCCGATATGAGTGCGTAGTCCTCAATTGGAGATGCCATTTCTCCACTCAATCACACGGGACCCCGGTTGCGGCAACGGCAATTTTTCAGGCCGGCGCGGCCTGCAGCTGCCTGCGAACCGCGGCCGGCCGGTTGGTAGTGATTTCGCCGAAGCCCAACTCCCGGCACAGCTCCACGTCCTGCGGATCGTCCACCGTCCAGACGCGGAACTGCGTGCCGGCGTCGAGCCAGCGGCGGATGAGCGGCAGATGCGAGCGCACGTAGTCCACGCCGGGTCCGGCCCACCCGACGCGGTGCGCTTCGATGAGCCCTTCGCCTTCGGACAGCGCCCGCCGCAGCAGTACGGCGACGGCGCCGACGGTCAACTCGCCCATCATCAGGCTGGCCTTGAGTTCCTCGGCGTCGATGTCGTCCAGGAGTTGGCAGAGATACTGGCCGGGGATGTGGTCGGCCAGGTATTTCACGGCGTCCGGGTGGAAGCTCATGAAGGACAGCTGAATGTTGTTTAGCCGGGAGGTTTCCGGATCCCAGCCCTCCGCCATCAGGTACTTGAGCACCTCGTCTTCCAGCTCCTGCCCGTACGGGCTGGGGTGCTTGAGCTCTATGGCCAAGCCCAGCGGCCGGCCGGCTTCCCGCATCAGGTCCACCAGGTCGTCCAGCGTCACCAGTTGGTCGGCGGTGCCGCCGTACTCGGCCGGAATCGGCGTGCCCTTCCACGAACTGACGTCCAGTTGCAGCAGCTCGTCCAGCGTGTGATCGGACACGTTGCCGGTACCGGTGGAGGTGCGGTCCAGCGTGAAGTCGTGGAAACAGACCAGCCGGCGGTCCTTGGTCAGGTGGATGTCGCACTCAATCCCGTCGGCGCCGTCGGCGATCGCCTGCAGGTAAGCGGCCCTCGTATTCTCCGCGTACTGCTCGCTGGAACCACGGTGGGCGTAGATCCTCTGGTGCATAAATTCACCGTACGCGATGACCGGACATCCGGACCCGCCGTAGGGTTGACTGATGGGTGAACGAACGATGATCGTTCGGCAATTCGGTTTCGGAGGCAACATGGGCACTCAGACGGGCGGCGGCGTCGCACCTGAAACGGTGGAAGGGCAGACGGCCGGATACGCGGCGCAAAACATCCCGGGAAGCGCGCCGAGAGGCAGTACAAGCCAGGTTTCCGTGTTGCCGGACAGCGTCCGTGCCGCTGGCCTGCGGCGGATGAAACTGCTCGCCACGGGGTTGCTGCTGGTTTTGGCGGTGGTCTTCGTGGTGTCCTTCGCGCTGCAGGACCGCTACCCGTGGCTGAGCTATGTCCGGGCCGCGGCCGAGGGCGGAATGGTGGGCGCACTCGCGGACTGGTTCGCCGTGACCGCACTGTTCAAACACCCGATGGGGCTGAAGATTCCGCACACCGCGATCATCCCGCGCCGCAAGGACCAGATCGGCGCGAGCCTGGGCCAGTTCGTGGAAGAGAATTTCCTGGCCGAGGACGTGGTCAAGGCCAAGATCGGCTCCCTGGGGATCACTGCGAAGGCCGGTCTCTGGCTGGAACGGCCGGAAAACACCGAACGGATTGCCCGCGAGGGCGCCACGGCGATCCGCGGAGCCTTGACGGTCCTCAATGACGAGGACGTGCAGGAACTGATTGAGTCACTGGCCCGCCGGCACTTGATCGACCCGCAGTGGGGGCCGCCGCTGGGCCGGCTGGCCGAGCACCTGCTGCGCGACGGACACCACCTGAAGCTGGTGGATCTGCTGCTGGACCGCGCCGCCGACTGGGTGTTGGACAACCAGGACACGGTGGCGCGACTGGTATCGGACCGCTCACCGACCTGGGTCCCGCCGTTCCTGGATTCGCTGGTCGGCGACAAGGTGCATCTGGAGTTGTACAAGTTCCTCATCGCAGTGCAGGCCGACCCGGATCATCCGATGCGCCAGCAGTTGGACGGGTACCTGAACTCCCTGGCGCAGGACCTGCAGCACGATCCGGAGATGATGGCGCGGGTGGAAGCGATCAAGCACAACGCCTTGGGCGACCCCGAAGTGCGTTCACTGGCGGCCCGCACATGGGAGACGCTGAAGACCGCCCTGTTGGAGGCGGTGGAGGACCCCCAGAGTGGGTTGAGCCTGACGTTCAAGCGGGCGGTCCGGGACTTCGGCCACCGGCTGGCCACCGACGCGGAGCTGGCCGCCAAGATCGACGGCTGGATCGAGGAGTCCGCCGGGTACCTGGTCCGCACCTATCGTTCGCAAATTGCCGCCGTGATCACCGAAACGGTGGAGCGCTGGGATGCGCAGGAGACGTCGCGGAAAATCGAACTCCAGGTGGGCCGCGACCTGCAGTTCATCCGGATCAACGGCACCGTGGTCGGCTCCCTGGCCGGGCTGGCGATCTTCACGGTGGCCACCGCCGTCTTCGGCTAGCCGGCGCTAGGCTCCCTGTGGAGCATCCGCTCCAGTTCGTGACTAGTGCTCCGGTTTGAACCGGAGCACTAGCCCGAAACGGAGCGCAAGGTCCGCCGCGCGGCTCCTAGCCCGCCCAGAGAAAGCGGAGCCGTTGGCCGGGCCGCGTCTGGGCCAGCAGCGGGAGGTCGGCCGCTTCCACCACGGCCGGCACGGGATAGCCGCCGGTCACCGGATGGTCGGCCAGGAATACGGTGGGCAAGCCCGACGGCGGCACCTGCACCGCGCCGGTGACCATGCCTTCGCTGGGCAGTTCCCGGTCGACCGCGCGCTGCAGCGGCAGGCCCAGCAGGCGCAGCCCGATCCGGTTGCTCTCGGCGCTGACCGTCCAATGGCCCAGCACCAGGCGCTGGCGCGCGTCGGCGGTGAACCAATCCAACCGCGGCCCGGGGCGCAGCCGCACTGTCACGGCAGCGGCGGGCGGCAGCGGCACCGGCGTCCAGCGGGAATCGACGGCGGGCCGCTGGCCGGGAACGGGCGCTTCGCCCGCGGCGGGTCCTTGGCCAGTACCGGCGAGCGCGGCGGCGACGTTCGAACGGGTCCGCGCGTTCAAACCGGTTTCCTCGGCCGGTGGAACAGCCCCGGTCTCCACCACGTCCCCGTCCCGCAGCGGAGCCGGCCCCATGCCGGAGAGCAGATCCGTGGCCGCCGATCCCATCAGGGTGTCGGCCACGATGCCGCCGACCACCGCCAGGTAATACCTCAGCCCGGACGCGGCGGGGGCGATTTCCAGCCGCTGGCCGGCACGGACACGGAAGGGCCGGTAAAGATCCGGGTGGTCCTTCCGCGGCCGGCCCGCTGCCGGGGATTTCGCCGCCGGGACCGCCGAACCCGCCACCGAAAGTTTGCCCGAGGCCCCGGTCACCGCCACCACCGTGTCGGCGCCGAACTGCAGGACAGCGCCGCCCAGCAGCAGCTCCAGCCCGGCCGCGGTTTCGGGGTTTCCGACCAGCCGGTTGGCCGTGCGCAGTGCCCGGTGATCCAGTGCGCCGGACGGGCTCAGCCCGATCGCGGCATGGCCCGGCCGGCCGAGGTCCTGCACCAGGAGTTGCGGTCCCGCCGTGACCACGGTGATCACCGGCTACACCGCCCTGAACCGCACGCGCGTTCCCGGCGAAATCAGCGCCGGCCGCTCCCGCGCGGCGTCCCACATCCGTACATCGGTCCTGCCAATCAGCCGCCATCCACCGGGCGACGCGGAGGGGTAGATGCCGGTGAACTCGCCCGCCAGGCCGACCGATCCGGCCGGCACCCGGGTCCGCGGTTCGGCCAGCCGCGGTACCTGCAGCGGGTTCCCGGGGGCCACCAGATACGCGAAGCCCGGCGCGAAGCCGGTGAAGGCGGCACTCCATTCGCACTGCTGGTGCCGCCGCATTACCTCGGCCTCGCTCACGCCCAGGATGCGCGCCACCTCCGGCAGGTCCTCCCCGGAGTAGTCCACCTCAACCGTGACCTCGTCGCCGGTGGTGCGTGCGCCGCCGTCGTGCGGTGGGGTGTGTTCCAGCCAGCGGCGGACGACGTCGGCGGCCGCCGGTTCGTCGAAGGTCACCAGGATGGTGCGGGCCGCGGGAACCAGCTCCGTCACGCCTGGCGGCGGCGCAACCTTGAGGGCGTTGTAGTGCGCGAGGACGTCGTCGAGGGTGTCGAATTCGGCGAGCAGGGCGGCCGCGCCGAAGGGCAGGATCCGCACCCTACCGTCCAGGGGTGGGCGGCGCGGAGGGAAAGGGAACGGGTGCCGCGCCGGCGGCACGGGAATCGCCGGCGTCGGGCGGGCGGTGGCCGGCCCCGTTGCGGGCCGCACCCGTGAAGGGACGCAGGGGGATCCCGGCCGCGGCCAGCCGTTCCCGGACCAGCCGCGCCATCGCCACCGCGCCCGGGGTATCGCCGTGGACGCAGAGCGAATCCGCGGCTCCGCTACGGGCGAAGTCCACGGCCCGGTCGGCAATTTGCTCCAGGTCTTCCAGCAGGGCGCCGGGCTCGCCGCGCGGAATTAGCGTTCCGTCCGCCCGGTAGCCGCGATCCACGAACGCCTCCCGGAACACCGGGAGTCCGGCGGCGGCCGCCAGCTCAAGCGCCGCGGATCCGGGCAGCCCCAGGAGGGGAAGCCGGGGGTCGAAGGCGCCGATGGCTTCCACCACCGCCGCGGCCTGGCTACGGTCGTGGACTATCCGGTTATAGAGCGCGCCGTGCGGCTTCACGTAAGCCACACGTGCTCCCGCGCTCCGGGCGATCCGGTCGAGGGCGGCGAGTTGGGCAGCCACGTCGGCGGTCAGGTCGGCCGCCGCGACGTCCAGGGTCCGGCGGCCGAATCCGGCCCGGTCCCGGTAGGAAACGTGTGCGCCCACCGCCACCCCGTGTTCCAGGGCGCGGCGGCAGCTGCCCAGCATCGTCTCGTCATCGCCGGCATGGTAGCCGCAGGCGATGTTCGCGCTGGTGATCAGCGGAAACATCGCGGCGTCGTCGCCCATCAGCCGCCCGTCGACCGATTCACCGAGATCGCTGTTCAGGTCGATGCCCGGCCGGCCCCCCGATTCAGCTCCGCGTACCGCATCGCCGCCGCCGGCAGGTCGGCTGCCGGATGCTGTCACGGCCCGGTTCCCTCCTCGACGGGTCCGCCGGCGGAGCGGCCGCGGGCGTCGCCGTCCTGGTCAGCGGACGCCTCGAGGGCCGCCGGCGCCTTCCGCCTGCGGCCGGGCAGCCTCTCCAGCATGCCGGCGGCGACCCGGCCGGGCACCGCCGGCAGCTCGCCCAGCCGGTACCGGTTGTCGGTTAAATCCTCCACCAGGGACATCGGCAGCACCAACGGGGGCTCCCCGAAGGCGGTCCGGGTGGCGTCGATGACGCGCCGGCCCATCACGTGGTTGCCGGCACCCCCGACCGCAGCGCCGATGCCGAAGGGAACCGCCCGGCCGAGCATCGCCGTCCCCTGCTTGGCCAGCAGTTTGGTCAGGAAACGCTTCTTCATGCTGTCCACCAGCGAGCTGACCATGCCGGAGGGCATGCTGCTGCCCACCGCGTTTCCCCAGGCCCGCGACGGATTTCCGCCGCGGCCGCCGGCCTGCCCGGCGAACTCCTTGATCAGGGAGCTGCCCTCGTCGCCCATCAAGATGGCCATCACCATGGCCTGGGAGCGCTCCGGGTTCTCCGTATCGATGCCATGCAGTTCGGCGATCGACTGGGCGAACAGGGCAGTGGCTTCCAGGAAGCCCACAGTTGCCGCCGCGGAAAGGCCCAGTGCCGCCACCGTGCCGACGCCCGGTACGACGGCGGATGCCCCAACCGCGGCACCGCCAGTGGTCACCGCGGCCAGGTATTTCTTTTCCAACTTCGCGGCCAGCTCGGCCGGCGTTGCGTCCGGGTTCTTGCGCCGCAGCCGGTCCAAGTGGGCCAGTACCAGCGGCCGCTGGACGTCGAGCGCCTTCATGATGCCGGTCGTTACGCCGGGCTTTGGGTTGCCGTGCTTGTCGAATGCCGCATCGGCGGCGACGCGCATGGCTGGATTGATCTTCCGTCCTCTGGCCACAAACCCTCCTGGAGCAATCAGCACCGTGATGGTGTTCCGGCCTTAAGCGTAAGTCACCGGTTGCGGGACGTTCCTCCCAACACCAAGTATGCTGACAAAGCACCGCGTACTTCCTGTACGACGGCCGGAGGCAGCGCCTGCTGCGCCGGCCGCCCAACCCAAAGGAGTTGCTGGCTATGAGAATCGGATCATCAATTGCCTTGATTGCTATCGGCGCAATCCTGGCCTTCGCCGTTGCTGACGTCGTGGATTTCATCGACCTGACGCTGATCGGCTGGATCCTGATGGGTGTCGGCGTGCTCGGCCTGATCATCTCCATCATCATGGCCATTCCACGCCGCGAGCACCGCGTGACGGAAAGCCGCCGCGTCGAGGATCCGAACACGGGCGAGACCGTCCGGCGGGACGAAACCCGCGGCCTCTAAGCATTCCGGCTGAGGCACGGCCTGCCCGCGCCCCACGGCCCGCGGGCAGGCCCGCCGTCGGCGATCAACGGGGTTTCTTGCTGCCCAGCGCCACGAGGGACAGGACAATGCCCGCCCCGCACACCAGCGTGGCCAGGTAGGCCAGGCCCACACCGTCCTCGCCGCCCATGCCCAGCGTCAGGCTGAGCGGCAGCCAGAGCACGGCCCAGCCGAGCACCGCGAACAACGGCGCATACCGCTCGCCGCGGGCCGTCCAGCGGTAGGCAAAAACCGCGAGGACGACGACGGCGATGGCGCCGGCCAGGGCGAAGCCCGCCAAGGTGCCGCCGCCCTCCGGGGCCTGCCGCAAGCCCAGTGAGAAGGCTGTCATGGTGTCGACGGCCACGACGACGACGCCCGCGGCGATGGCGAACTGCAGGACGTTGCCGGCCTGGATCAGCAACATCCGCCGCACGTCGGGCCTCATAGCGTATTCCTCCCCTAGCTCCGCCCGCTCGGGCGCCCTCCTGCCACCCTATATAAGGCACAGGGCACCCGGTTCCCCGGGCGCCATCCGCAGGACCGGCTTGCCTTCAACACGGCGGCGCACCTTGGAACAGGCGGCGCACCTTGAAACAGGGCAGTGCCCCGGCGGAATCTTCCACCGGGGCACTGGTCGGCGCTCTGCCGGCAGGTGTTACCAGCGGACCTTTTTCTCGGGCGGTCCCTGCCGGCCGCTGGCGTGCTTCGGCTTGTGGCTGTTGCCGATGCTGTGCCAGCCAGCCAGGTCGCCGGCATTCGCCGCACGGCGGGAGGCCAGCCTCGCCTGTTGCTCCTCGGTCAGTTTGGCCGCGGCGGCCGGAGCGAGGTGGATGTTTAGTTCACGGGATTCGGCGGGCTTATGCGCCCGCGGATCGATGTCAGTCATGGCTCTCCTTCGATATTTCAGGAGCCTGCTGGAAACTGGTCCGCCGCACCAGTCGTAGAGACTGGAGACGCCACAATACCCGGAGCATCATCCGGGTGAGAGCGGGGGTGGGATCAGGGAACCACTCGCGAGGTACAGCCTCAGCAAGCCTTGTTTGGTTGTCGGCTTGACCGGTCCAAGACCTGGTTACTCGAAAATCAGAATTCCCATGGCGCACAGCCTAACAGCGCCGCCCGGCGTCCGGTAGATTCAAGCAAAGGCCGGCGAGAAGGGGGACCATGTCCGCATCACAGTTCGACCAGCGGTACGACGCGATCTACCAGCGCGGCGGTGAAGCGGCCGGCACTCCGCGGACGGCGGCCCGGCCGGCCGCGGCCCGGCTTCCCCAGCCCGTCACCACTCCGGAGGTCCGGTTGAACCCCGCATCCTCCACGGCCGCAACGAATTCGACCGTTGCGACGGACCTGAGCGCCGACGGCGCAGCCCAGGCGACCGGGATTGCCGAAGTCATTCCGCCCGACGCCGTCGTGACGGCGGGGACGGCAGCGGCGCCGAACCGCTGGAAGGTCAATCCGTTCCTGGCGGCGATGTGGGTGCTGGGCCTGGGGCTGGCCGGGTTCGGAGTCTGGGGTTCGATCGCACCGCACTTCATCGAGATGGACGCCATGCTCGGCCCCACCGGCATCTACGGGCCGCCGTGGATTTTCGTCCTGACCTCCATCGCCCCCATGGTCCTGATCGCCGGGCTGCTCACCGTCGCCGGCACCTTGACCTTGCACGCCGTCAGCTGGATGCGCCGGCACCCCTGACCGCACCCGCCAGGCGGCGGGAACCCGGCATATTGCGTCTGCCGGATCCTATTCGGGGCTTTCGGGCCACTCGACGTGCGGCTCGTACTCCGGATGCTTGTGCAGCCAATCCGCAATGTACTCGCAGTACGGCACGATCTTCCTCCCGTCGGCGACCACGTCGTCCAGCGCATGGCGTGCCAGCTTGCCGGCGAGGCCCCGGCCGGCAAACTCATCGAACACCCGCGTATGGGTGAACGCCACGGTTCCGCCGTGTGCCTGAATCTCGGTGTACCCGGCCAGGGACCCGGCGGCCAGCACCTCGTAGCGCCTGAGATCCTCGTTCAGCTGGAAAGAGAGGTTGTCAGCCATAGCCCGAGCCTGACACACGCGGGCGGCGGTGCAAATACACCGCCGCCCGGGTGGGCTGCCACCGGCTAGATCAGACCGTCGGCCAGGTGGTTGGGCGTTCCGAAGCGGTGCGCGGTGATGCTGACGGCCTGCTCGTGCAGGAACGGCAACATCTCCACCCGGCCGGCTTCGGTGACGTCGTGGGCATAGACCGCCGCGTCCGGCCGCCCGCCGGTGGCGACGGCGAGCGCCTTGGGATCCCCGCCAATCAACCGGATCCGCCCGGCGCCTAGCCGCGGCACCCGGGCCAGCCAGGCGTCGTCGTCCTCCACCGCCACGGCAAGATCCAACTCCGTGGCCACTGCCTGCAACGCCGCGGGAAGCTCGACGGCGGTGGACACCGTTACCTCGGATCCCGCCCGCACGCCGGCGGCCAGCACGCGGACCAGCTTGGCCAGCGGCTCGCCGTCGGAGAGCCGGACCGTGACCGGCACCGGCAGGTAGCGGAACACGTTGCGCTCGGCGGTCAGGCCGGACACGTCCTTGGCCACGCCGAATTCGGCGGCCCAGGCCGCCGCATCGGAACGCAGCGAGCGCTCCAGCACGGCGAGCTCGTCCGCGGACAGCGCCTTGCCCGCACGCCGGCCCGCCTCCAATAGCTTCGCCGCCGCGCCTTCAATGTCGGGGGTGGCCGTTGACGGCGCGGTCTCCCAGTCGCCGAGTCCGATCAGGTAGTTCGGACCGCCGGCCTTGGTTCCGGCCCCCACCGAGGACTTCTTCCAGCCGCCGAAGGGTTGGCGCCGCACAATGGCGCCGGTGATGCCGCGATTCACGTAGAGGTTGCCGGCCTGGATGTTCTGCAGCCAGTAGTCCAGCTCGTCCCGGTCCAGCGAATGCAGGCCCGACGTCAGGCCGTACTCGATGTCGTTGGTGATGGCGACCGCCTCTTCCAGCGTTTCGGCGGTCATCACCCCGAGGATCGGTCCGAAGAACTCGGTCAGGTGGTAGCGCGAGCCGCGCTTCACCCCGGTGCGCACGCCCGGGCTCCAGAGCTTGCCGGTCCCGTCCAGCTGTTCAGGCCGGATCAGCCAGCTCTCGCCGGCGCCCAGCGTCGTCAGCCCGTCCAGCAGCTTGCCGTCGGCCGGGGCGATGACCGGGCCCATCTGGGTGGCCGGATCCTGGGGATAGCCCACCTTCATGGAGGTGACCGCGTCCACCAACTGGTTGCGGAAGCGCGGCGAGGTGGCGGCGGATCCCACCAGGATCACCAGCGAGGCCGCGGAGCACTTCTG
The DNA here is from genome assembly GCF_059092685.1 of Arthrobacter sp. Y3221048. Taxonomy (NCBI): domain Bacteria; kingdom Bacillati; phylum Actinomycetota; class Actinomycetes; order Micrococcales; family Micrococcaceae; genus Arthrobacter; species Arthrobacter sp. Y3221048. The sequence continues at coordinate 471,346 of NZ_JBNHHX010000001.1, forward strand.
CCCGGCATGGCCGAACGCGGAGTAGGCAACGTCCCTGGCGGCCAGATCGAAGTCGGCGCTGGGCGTGACGATGATGGCGTTCTTGCCCGAGGTCTCGGCCAGCAGCGGCAGGTCCGGGCGGAAGGAGCGGAACAGCTCTGCGGTCTCGTAGGCGCCGGTGAGGATCACGCGGTCCACGTCCGGGTGCGAGATCAGCTGCCGGCCCAGTTCGCGCTCGCCCAGCTGCACCAGCTGCAGGACATCGCGCGGCACCCCGGCTTCGTCCAACGCCTCCCACAGCGCTTCCACCATCACGGCCCCGGTGCGGGCCGCCTGCTTGGCAGGCTTGATCACGACGGCGGAGCCCGCGGCCAGCGCCGCAAGTGCGCCTCCGGCGGGGATCGCCGTCGGGAAGTTCCACGGCGGGGTGACCACGGTCAGCCTGGACGGAACGAATTCAGCGCCGTCTACCGTGTCCAGCATGCGCGCCAACTCGGCGTAGAAGTGCGCGAAGTCGGCGGCCTCGGACACCTCCGGGTCTCCCTGGTCCAGGGTCTTGCCGGCCTCGGCGGCCATGACCTCCAACAGCCGGGCGCGGTTGGCATTCAGTTTGTCGCCGGCCCTGTGCAGCACCTCGGCACGTTCGGCGCCGCTCATCGCGCCCCAGCTCTTGGACTGCTCGACGGCCGTGGCGATCACCTGCTCCAGCTGCGCCTCATCCTTGACCTCGGCGGCGGCGACGGTGTCGATGCCAAGCTTTGAGCCGGGTACGCGGGACAGGATCTCCCGGCCCCAGGCCAGGTTGGCGGGCAGGGACGGATCGGTGTCCGGGATGTTGTCGAAGGAATCGACGGGCCGGGCGGGTTCCGGCTTGGTGCGGTCTTGCTGCCGGTTCGGTTCCGGGACGTCGTCGTCGAGATTCTCGAGCGAGGCGAGGAAGCGCTGCTTCTCGCGCTCGAAGAGGTGCTCGTTCTTGCTGAGCTCGAAGACCGCGGACATGAAGTTCTCGTTGCTGGCGCCTTCTTCGAGCCGGCGGATCAGGTAGGCGATGGCCACGTCGAACTCGCCGGGGTGGACCACCGGGGTATAGAGCAGCAGCGACCCGACGTCCTTCTTCACCGCTTCGGCCTGGCCCTGGGCCATGCCCAGCAGCATCTCGAAGTCGATGGCCCCCGCGAGGTGTCCGATGCCGCGCTGCTTGGCCAGCAGCCAGGCGAACGCGACGTCGAACAGGTTGTGCCCGGCGACGCCGATCCGCACGTTGCCGATCCGGTCCGGATGCAGGGCGTAATTGATCACGCGCTTGTAGTTGGTGTCCGAATCCTGCTTGGTTCCCCAGGTGGCCAGCGGCCAGCCGTGCAGCGACGCTTCCACGTGCTCCATGGGCAGGTTGGCGCCCTTGACCACGCGCACCTTGATCGCGGCGCCGCCGCGGGCACGGCGGGCGGCGGCCCATTCCTGCAAGCGGATCATGGCCTTCAGCGCGTCCGGCAGGTAGGCCTGCAGCACAATGCCGGCCTCCAGCTGCTCGAACTCCGGCTTGTCCAAAATCCTGGTGAAGACCGCCATGGTCATCTCCAGGTCCTTGTACTCCTCCATGTCCAGGTTGATGAACTTGGGCTTCGGGGACCCGGCGGCCTGCCGGTACAGCGGCGTCAGGCTTTCGACGACGTGCTCCACCGCCTCGTCGAAGGCCCAGTGCGAATGCGGTGCCACGGTGGAGGAAACCTTGATGGACACGTAGTCGACGTCGTCGCGGGCCAGCAGCCGTTTGGTGCCTTCGAGCCGGCGCTCCGCCTCCCGGCTTCCCAGGACGGCCTCGCCCAGCAGGTTGATGTTCAACCGGACGTCTTCCCGGCGGATCTTCGCGATGGCCGGGCCGAGCTTGGCGTCGGTCGCGTCCACGATCAGGTGGCCCACCATTTCGCGCAGCACCCGGCGGGCCACCGGAATCACCACGTGCGGGAGGACCGGGGCCACGGTGCCTCCCACGCGCACGGCAGCCCGCATGTACCAGGGCAGGAAGGACGGAACCTTCGGTGCCAGCGCGGCCAAATTCCGGGCGGCAACACTCAGGTCCTCGGGCCGGATCACGCCGTCGACGAATCCCACGGTGAAATCCAACCCGTTCGGGTCATTCAGGACGCCGGCCAGCTGTCGGGCGGAGGCGTCGGCGGGGACCTTCTCGGCCTCGGTCAGCCAGTGGCGGACCAGTTTGATGGAGTCGGCGGCGAGGTCTGCCATCTGCTCTTCGGCCAGGTGAGTGGTCTGCACCGGAGCCTCCTTCAGGGAATCGGTCACGGCAGCATCTGTCCCTTCAACGTAATTGCAATGCTCAGTCAGGACCAGTATGGGACTAGACTTCGTGAAGTAAAAGCGATCTTTTCCGACTGATAATCATTGGTTTTCCTGATGGATGGAGTTGCCGTGCTGGATGTCCGGAGACTGCGGCTGCTGCGCGAGGTCAAAGTCCGCGGAACATTGGCCGAGGTGGCCGCCGCGCTGAACCTGAGCCCGTCATCCGTTTCCCAGCAGCTGGCCTTGCTGGAAAAGGAAGCCGGGGTGGCGCTGCTGCGAAAAGCCGGACGCCGCGTGCAGCTCACGCCGCAGGCCGAGATCCTCGTCGGACACACCGAGTCGCTGCTGTCCACCCTCGAGCGGGCCGAAACGGACTTGGCGGCGTCGCTGACCACGGTGACCGGAACCGTCCGGCTGGCGGTGTTTCAATCCGCGGCACTGGCCCTGTTGCCGGAGGCCCTCACCGCCATGCGGCAGCGGCACCCGGATGTGCGGATCGAGATGGTCCAGCGCGAACCGGAGACGGCGCTGTACGAAACGTGGGCGCGCGACTTCGACCTGGTCGTGGCCGAGCAATACCCCGGCCACGCGGCACCGCACCATCCGGAACTGGACCGCCAGAAACTGACCAGCGACGCCATCCGACTCGCGGTACCGCCCTCCGCCTTGGCCGGAACCACCGTCGCCTCCGTCGACGACGCCCGGAGGCTGCCGTGGGTGATGGAGCCGCACGGCGCAGCTTCCCGGCATTGGGCGGAGCAGGCGTGCCGCCAGGCCGGATTTGAGCCGGATGTGCGGTTTGAAACGGCCGACCTGCAGGCGCAGATCCGGCTGATAGAGTCCGGCAATGCGGTGGCGTTCATGCCGGACCTGGTGTGGACCGGCCGGGACACCACGTGCAAGCTGCTGGACCTGCCGGGCCTTCCGCGGCGCACGGTCTTCACGTCAGTCCGCCGCGGCTCTGCCAACCGGCCGGCCATCCTGGCGTTCCGGGAAGTCCTGGAGGCAACGGCACGGGAGATTACGGCCTGAGTCTTGGCCCCGGTGCCTCCCCCGGCGCCGCGTGCTACCGGCGCTGGTCCAAGCTGAGGTTTCCATGGACTGTGGCGTAGGCGCGCAGGCCTCCGGAAATGAGCGGCAGCCCCTGCTCCGGTGCCAGGATCCTGCGGGCCGGACCGTCTATGCCGTCCAACCGGAGCTGCACGAACAGATCCACCAGCACCGCGCCCAGGCCGGCCAGCTCACTCCGAGGCACTACCGCACGGTAGGCGCCGCCGTCGTGCCTGACCGCAAAGCCGACCTCGTCTTCGGTCCCGCGGGCGCGTGCCAGCAGCCTGACCGATTCGTACTCTGCCGCCGGCTCGAACACCAGCCCCAATGACACCGACTCCCCGTCAAGCTGGGGCAGCAGGGCCCGCGGAATCGCTTTCAGCGCTTCCTCGGTGGCCGTCAGCTTCAACAGGCCTTCCGCATCCCGGCTGCGGATGAGCTGCGAGCGCTGCCGGTAGGGAAATGTCAGCTGTTCTTCCAGTCGTTCCGGAATGTGCTGGTCCACGAAGGCAGCATGGGCCGCCACCCACCGCTGCCGCGTGCCCGGGGACATAGACCGGTACCGGGCGGGCACGTAGAAGCGGAGGAGTTTGCGCCGGTACAGGTCCAGCACCAGAAGCTCGGCATGCTCGGGGTCCGGATGGTTCTCCTTGATGATCCGCGCGATTTCCGCGACGGATCCGGTGTACCCCTCGGGGATGGCGCGCTCGGAGCTGATGTTGGTTCCATCGTCGCGGGTGCGGATGAAGTAATAGTCGTAGTCGGCCGCAATCGCGTTCCTCCGGGAGGCCAGATAGCAGCGGGTGAGCATCATGCCGTCTTCCAGCCGAATTTTGCCTTCCGGGAAGCGGATGCCGTGTGTATCCAGCAGCTCACGCCGGATCAGCTTTTGCGGTGAGAGCGTGCCCAGGATTCTGCGCACCGAAACGTCCGGCACGGTCTCGGCGAAGAGCGAGGACTGTACGCGCCGGCCACCGATTCCGACCATGCGCGGGGCCAGCACGTCGACCTGGTGCTTGTCGGCGAACTCGACCATCCGGCGCAGCGCTTCGGGCCCCAGCTTGTCGTCCGCATCGCAGAAGAAAACGTAGTCGGAACTGCTGGCGGCGATCCCCACATTGCGGGGCTTTCCCGGCCAGCCGCTGTTCTGTTGGTGGATGACCCGCCAGTTCGGATGCCGCGCGGCGTACTCGTCCAGCAGCTTGCCTCCGCCGTCGGTGGAGCCGTCGTCCACGGCGATGACCTCGAAGAGCGCCGGGTCCATGTCCTGTGAAGCCAGCGACTCCAGCAGTTCCTTCAGGTAGGGCAGCGCGTTAAACACCGGGATCACCACAGCCACCCGCGCGGTCTGCGCACTGGCCGTTGGCCCGGAGTCACTCTCGCGCACGCGAAACTGCCCGGCCCGCGCCGCAATCCTTTTCAGTTTGCGCCGTGCGCCTGCCAGCTTGTCCTTGATGGCCACTCGGTCCCCTTCGATCGGTAGCAGTTAATGCATTCTGCCACTGCAATCGAGCTGAATGCCGGTGAGTAGCGAAATCGCGAGGGGTTTCCGTAGCAAAGGGCAGCGTGGCAGAACTGCTCTCAGCTGTTGAGTACCACGAGCGCGACCTGCTGTCCGCAGAGCAAGAGGACGCACAGGACAGCCACCGCAACGGCCGCTGTGTTCCAACTGGTGACGACTGCAGGTCCGAGTGGCGGTTCGGAATTCAGGAGGCTGGACCTGGATCTTGTCCACGCTCGGACTAGCGGATGCTGCTCCAGCCCCTGCCGTTGGCCGGAAGAGGTAGTTCGGTCCCAAGGGGTGATCGTGGCCGGTCCCACTGACGCACTGTGCTGGTTGCCGGCGGCCCGCGCATTTTGAGGAAAGGGCGCACCCCAGCTTGTGTAGGTCTTGGCCCCGGTCCTGATCTTCAAGGCACTGCCAACGCTGACGTCATCGACGACGGCAAAGGGAATGGCATGGGACCGAAAGCTATTGGTGATGAGAACGGAGTCGTCATCATAGGCAAGGCGTGGAAGCCACAGGAAGATGTAGGCGAACGAAGCCGCCACCAAAGGCCACACTATCCACCGCAGGAGGGATTCTTCCTGCGACTGGGCGAACAGCAACACGAGCGCCGCTGCAGCGGAGACCCAGATCAGGATTGCTGTCCACGTGCCCGACTTTTCCTTCAGCACGGTTCGCTTTGGCTCGGTCCGTGAATTTGTTGCCATCGGTATGCCCCGTCCCCGTCGACCGCTGCCGTTACTGCATTGTGCATTGCACCTCGCGGACGCGGCAACCATTAACCACCAATCCCACCCCCTATAGAGTTGGTGCACATCTCCGTCCCGAGGATTCCCGGCTACCTGGTGCGCAGGCTTCTTGCTGGTGTGGGTTGGGCCGCGGTCGAACCAAACTCGTGCTGGGTAAAGTGCTGGCTGCCGGAAGCTGAGATCGGCGGGTCCTTTGGCGAGCCCGGCGGCGGCGCTGGCAGACTGTTCGGATGACCCCCGAAGGCCGCGGCAAGGACGTCTTCCGGCTCCCCGGCTTCTTCGCGTGGTGGACCGCCGAGACCGTCTCCGAGTTCGGCGCGTATTTCACCACCGTGGCCCTGCAGGTACTGGTGGTCCTGACGCTCGGCGGGACGGCGGTGGAAGTGGGCCTGGTTAACGCCGCGCGCTGGCTGCCGTACGCCGTGCTGGGCCTTCTGGTCGGGGCGCTGATGGAACGGGGCCGACGTCGCCCGGTACTCATCGGCACGGATCTGGGCCGCGGGCTGCTGCTGGGCCTTATTCCGCTGCTCTGGTTGCTGGACCGTCTGGAGCTGCCGGTCCTGGTCGCCTTCGTGGCCGGCTTCGGCGTACTGTCGCTGCTCAATGACTCTGCATCGCAATCGTTCCTGCCGCGGTTGGTTCCGCAACAGGCACTGCTCGCGGCCAACGCCCGGCTGGACCAGAGTGCGTCCGTGGCCCAGGCATCGGGACCGGCCTTGGCCGGCGGATTGGTCGGACTGCTGGGACCGCCGCTGGCGGTCTTGGTGAACTCGATGACTTATCTCTACTCGGCAGTTGTGGTGGGTCTGTTGAAGACTCCGGAACCGGCCCCACCCGCCACCACTGGCGGCCAGAGCCTGTGGGCCGACATCGTCGAAGGGCTGCGCTTCACCTACCGGCATCGGATGCTCGGGCCGCTGACTCTTTCAACACACGGCTGGTTCCTTGCCAACAGCGTGCTAGTGACCGTCTTCGTTCCCTATGCGCTGCTTGGCTTGGGCCTCGGCCCCTTCGAATTCGGTGCGGTGCTGGCCTGCGCCGGGGTAGGCGCCCTGATTGGTGCGTCATTCTCCAGCCGGTGGGGCCTGTCTTGGGGAGCCGGCCTCGTGGTGATCGTCTGCCGGGCTTCGATGGCTGTCTCCTGGGCGATCATCGCGATGGCCTCATTCATGGAGGGACCGGGCCAGGCAATCTTCATCGTCGCCGTCGGACAGTTACTGTGTGGCCTCGCCATGGGTGCCGAGAACGCAAACGAGATGGGTTATCGGCAGGCCCTCACACCGGACCGGCTCCAAGCGCGAATGAACACCACCACACGGTCCATGAACCGCGCGATGATCGTTATTGGGGCGCCGCTAGGCGGCTTGGCAGCCGATGCGTGGGGCTACTCGCCGATCATCTGGGTGGCGGCTGCCTGCTTTGTGTTGGTGGCGGCAGGACTGGCGGCGTCCGACTTCCGCCACGCCCGCCACGGCGACCTCCCTGACGATCTCCCGCAACTGGCCGGCTAGCACCAGGCTTCCCCGGCAACACCTCGGGCGTGCAAAAAGCGGTGGCCCGCCGTCCGCAGGGTTGCTGCGGAAGGCGGGCCACCGCCGTCGTTGCATCACGTCAGTTCACTGGCGGCATCCCGGTGCTACCGGCCGGCCGGGTGAATTCCGGCGCGCCGATGAAGCGGACGGCAAGGTTGCCGGTTGGGCCCGCCTGCTGCCGGAGTCAGTGGGCCGGCTCGGCCTCGATGAGCGGGTAGACGCCGTTCTCGTCGTGGACTTCGCGGCCGGTGACCGGCGGGTTGAACACGCAGGCCATGCGTAACTCGGTGGTGGCGCGGACCGTGTGCTTCTCGTGCCCGTCCAGCAGGTACATGGTTCCGTCCCGCAGGTCGTGGACTTCGCCGGTGACCTCGTTGGTCAGCGTGCCCTCGCCCTGGACGCAGTAGACGGCCTCGATGTGGTTGGCGTAGTGGAACGTGGAGGTGGTGCCCGCGTAGATCACCGTGTCGTGGAACGAAAAGCCCACGCCCTCCCCGGCCAGCACCATGCGGCGGCTCCGCCAGGTCTCGGACTTTACGTCGCGGTCGGTGTCATTCAGGTCGTTCAGGTTGGTAACAAGCATCGGTACTCCTCAGGTGGGGTCAGGAAGTTTCGTTAAAGGTGTGCAGGGGCGGCTTGGCCACACGGCGCGGCGGGCGCCAGGGTGCGGCCGGCGCGCGCCAGCGTGCGGCCGACGGGCCCTAGAGGGCTCCGACCAGCTCCGGCACAGCGGTCACCGCGCGGGTCGCGTCGACCAGGAGATCCAGGCCGCGGTCCAGTTCGGCTGCGCTGATGGTCAGGGCCGGCATCAGCTTCACCACTTCGCCCTCCGGGCCGGATGTTTCCACCAGCAGGCCGTTTTCGTAGGCCACCGCGGCGATCTTCCCGGCGGTCTCGTCATCCGGGAATTTGACCCCGGCCAGCAGGCCGCGGCCGCGCACGCTGGCGCCCTCCACCAGGCCCGCGATCCGCTCCAGGCCCTCGTGCAGCTGCACGGCCCGGGCCTGGATTTGTTTCTGGAACTCGCCGGTCCGCCAGTAGGTCTCCAGCGCCGCGGTAGCCGTCACGAAGGCCGGGTTGTGCCCGCGGAAGGTGCCGTTGTGCTCGCCGGCGCCCCAGACGTCCAGCTCGGGACGGAACAGCGTCAGCGCCATCGGCAGGCCGTAGCCGGAGATGGACTTGGACAGGCAGACGATGTCCGGGGTGATGCCGGCTTCCTCGAAGCTGAAGAACGTCCCGGTGCGGCCGCAGCCGGCCTGCACATCGTCGACGATCAGCAGGATCCCGTGTTTCTTGCACAGGTCAGCCAGGCCGCGCAACCAGCCGGCCCGGGCGGCATTGAGGCCGCCTTCGCCCTGGACCGTCTCCACGATGATGGCCGCGGGCTTGTCCACGCCCGAGCCGCTGTCTTCCAGCACCCGCTCCAGCCACAGGAAATCGGTGGTTTCGCCGGAGAAGTAGTCGTCGTAGGGGATCTTGGAGCTATTGGTCAGCGGGATGCCCGCGCCCCGGCGCTTCATCGAGTTTCCGGTCACCGACAGCGAACCCAGCGTCATGCCGTGGAACGCGTTGGTGAAGGAGAGGATGTGCTGGCGGCCCGTCACCTTGCGGGCCAGCTTCAGGGCGGCCTCCACGGTGTTGGTGCCGGTGGGGCCGGGAAACATCACCTTGTAGTCGAGGTTTCGCGGCTCGAGGATGACCTCTTGGAAGGTTTCCAGGAACGTGCGCTTGGCGGGGGTCTTCATGTCCAGCGAGTGCACGACCGCGCCGCTGGCCAGGTACTCCAGCAGAGGCTGCAGCAGCTTCGGGTTGTTGTGGCCGTAGTTGAGCGCACCGGCGCCGGAGAAGAAATCCAGGTAGGTGGTTCCGTCCTCGGCGGTCAGGGTGCTGCCCTCGCCGCGGGTGAACACGGCGGGCCAACTGCGGCAGTAACCGCGGACCTCGGACTCAAGGGTCTCGAAAATGTCAGTCATGGAATACGCTTCCTTCCTCAGTGCGGCAGCGGACGGCCCGGGTAGGGGACAGCGCCGCAGCAGCCGCAGGTCGATTCATGCGGATGTGCGTTGGTGGAGGTGGTGCTTGGCCGGCGGCGAACGCCGGCAGGATTAATTGAGCGGCCCGATCCGAAACAGGTACTCGGTGTCGTGCCCGTCCGGGTAGAGCTCTTCGGTGAAGAGCGGTTCGCGTTCCATTGGCGCCTCGCGGCGCGACGCGAAGCCGGCGAACAGCCGGACGGAGGCCTCATTGTCCGCTGTGATGGTGGTTTCCACCCGCTCGGCCAAGACTTGTCCGGCCAGGCGGTCCAGCATGTCCGCCGCCAGCCTGCGGCCGCGGAACCGCCGGTCCACGGCCACTTGCCACACCATCAAAGTGCCTGGTTCGCCGGGGCGCATGTAGCCGGTGATGAAACCGGCCGGTTCGCCGTCCACTGTGGCGATAATCGACGTCTCGGCGAAGTCGCGGGTCCACAGCAGGTAGGAGTAGGACGAGTTCAGGTCCAAGACCTGGGAATCCCTGGCCATGCGCCACAGGGACTGCCCGTCGTTCAGGGTTGGTTTACGGAAGCTTGCTTCGATCCTCGGTCTGGTCTGGGTTTCTGCTAGTTCTTCAACCATCCCCTCAAACGTAACGAGATCAGAGACGTTATCAACCTGACATTCCCCGACTTGACAAGGATTGGGACGCTTTCGCGGGCTGTGCCGTCCAGGCCCGATTCCGCCGGATCCCTTGTGCCAGTTGCGCTTCGGCGGAACAACGACGGCGGTGCCCGGGCGCCGTCTCATCGTTACCATTTCGTGACATTTGCTTTGTGACGGCTAGCCAAAACTGTGGCACCAGGCGTGCAAGGAGCGCCCGAAAAGCCGTTATCCACGCCTCGGCACGAGCCCGCGGCCGGGCTTCTCCACGCCGTACGGGAAGCCCCGGAGGCAAGTTACCCGGCGCGCCGACTGGAGGCCCCCCGATCCGGTCAGTCGAGCAGGCTGCAGCCATTTAGGGCGCCGGGGAAGAAGCGCCGTCGTGCCGTTGTCCATGTTTTGGAGCGCCTGTAGATATAAGCGCAGGACGCGCCTGTGGATAGCCAAGACGTGGACAGTTTGGCCTGAACGTGGACAAGTTTGCGTGACGTGGGCGGCTGACTCAGCCTGTAAGCCGGGACGCCATGGAAAAAGCGGCTCCGACCGGCAAACAACCAGTCGAAGCCGCTTTCGCGGTGGGCCCTGCGGGGATCGAACCCGCGACCCGCGGATTAAAAGTCCGATGCTCTACCAACTGAGCTAAAGGCCCGCCAGCCAGTCCGCTCTGCCCAAGGTTAAAACCCTGACGAGGTCGGATTTGGCCAGTTCCCAGTTTATCGCACCCACCACCGCGCACCCGAATCCGCTCAGGTGCCGCCTTGCTGGCTGCCCCGGAACGTCCCAGGGCCGGGCAGCAACCCCTCTCTGTACCGGCGTCTGAGGCGGGAGTAAGGTCGAGACATGAGCCCGAACAACGGAAACGATGTCCCCCGGCCGCATAAGCCGAAGCCTTTTGCCCCGTTGGATTTTGAGGACTTCGCCGGGGGCGCCGACCCGGCACGTGTCTCCGAGGCCGCCCACCTCGCGGCCCAGGCCTTGGTGCACCGCGGGCGCGGCTCCGATGATCCCGAGGTGACCGAGAGGCTGGTCAAGCTGGCAGACCAACAGGGGCTCGAGGCCATTGCTGAAATGTGGTCCGAAAGCCCTGCCCGCTCCCTGCCCGGCGCGCTCTGGCGGCTCTACGCCCTGCGCGCCGCGGCCCAGGCCCACCCGGACAAGCTGGCGGCTTACTTCAAGGCCGGGACGGCATCGGCAGAAGTGTCCAAGGTCATCGCCGGCGTGGCTGAACCGCCCGGCGCCGACGAGGTCCGCGTCATGGCCGACACGATTCTCTCCGGCGCCTTCGACGGTGATTTCGACGTGGCCCTTGACCGGTCGGCGGCCTTTTGCCGGATCGTCGCGCTGGGTCAGACCCACCACGCCGACTCTGCCGAGTCTGCCAACGAGAACCATGCCACCAAACTGACGCTTAATTCGCACCGGCTCGTGAAGACCGCCGAGGATCTGGAAGCGGCCGCGGTCGCCTGGCGGCGCGGCGAGCTCGACTAGCGGCCTGCCACGCCTCACGGCCCGGCGCCTTCACCTGGGGCGCGAGCGAACTGGACTAGGTGCCCCAGGTACCTCTCGGCCTGACCGCCTTCGCCTTGGCTGCGCGGCGGGCTCGGCTGGTTGCCGGTGCGGCATCTCGGGGCTTACCGCCAACGAGCCTTCCGCAGTCGCCCTGGCGCCCGCAGCGGCGCCCCCGGATACGGCAGGCCCGTCCGGAGAAGACCCGCCCGGAACGACGCGCGCGTGTACCACAGATATCTTGTGCTGACACGTTTTTCCACGGTTTTTCGGGGCTGTTGACATCCGCTGTGAGGCGTAGAAAACTGAAGGTGGTGTCGAACTGTGGCAGCCCCGGGCTCCAACTCTTAGCCGCCTCGAGCGGCCTTCCGCCGAGAGGCGCTCCCAGTTCGGCACCATTAATTTTTGTTCGCGAAGAGGCGCTAATCTAGGCACGGCGGATGCTTCCCTTCCGCCGTACGGACCAGTGAGAAAACCGCCGGTGACATGAAGCTAAGCCTCTTCCCCCAGGACACCAAGAGCCTCGAATTGCTCGCCCAGACAGCATCCGAGCTGATGGCGGGAGTCAAGACCCTCTCGGAGATCCTCGGGGCGCCTGCGGACGACTACGACAAGCTCTCCGAAGAGCTGCACGACCGCGACGCCAACGTCTCCCGGCTGCGCTTTGCACTGCTGACCACGCTGCGTACCAGCTTCGTCAATCCGCTCCCCCGCGAGGACATGTTCCAGCTTTCGCTGCATCTGGTGCACACCTTTGAACACCTTGACGGCGCCGCGGAACTGATCGCACTCAACCGGGTCAAGCGCCTGTCTACCCGGGCCTCGGAGCAGCTGGAGGTCATCGCGCGGATGTCGGAGATGACCCGCGACGCCATGCCGCGGCTGAACTCCCTGGAGGACCTCGACGAGTACTGCATCGAGATGGTCCGGCTCGCCAAACGGGCCGAACGCACCCACCGGGTGTGGGTCTCGGAGCTTTTGTCCGAGCACAAGGGCGCCACGTTGGCCCGGCACCGCGACGTGGCCGACCAGCTGATAGCCGCCACCAAGACACTGCGCCAGGCTTCCCACCACGTAGGCCAGATCTTGGTCAAGGAATCGTAGGTGGAGCTGTTCCTCCTGGTGCTGGTGGTTGCTTTCGCCGGCTGCTTTGCCTTCATCAACGGCTTCCATGATGTCTCCAACGCTGTGGCCACCTCGGTGCGCACCCGCGCGCTCACCCCGAGTGTCGCCGTCGTGCTCGCGTCTGTCTGCAACCTGGCCGGTGCGCTGATCTCCAGCACCCTGGCCCTGGTGATCAGTACCGGATGGATCGGCCTGCCCGAAGGCCGGTCCGGGCTGGGCATCCTGTTGGCCGGGCTGCTGAGCGCCTGCGCCTGGGGAGTATTCACGTGGTGGCAGCGGATGCCGTCGTCGTCCACGCATGCGCTGCTCGGCGGCCTGATCGGGGCGGGGGCGGCATCCACCCTGTTGGGCGGCGAAAACATCAGTGCCACGGAAAACCCGATCTGGGGCCAGCTGATCCTGCCGCTGCTGTTGTCGCCGTTGGTGGCGTTCGTGCTCTCCTACCTGGCGATCGTCCCGCTGACGTGGCTGGCCCGGTACCGGACGCCGCGCGAGGTCGGCCGGACCACCAGGCTGGCCCAGGCGGTCTTTGCCGGCACCTTCTCGCTGGGCCACGGCCTGCAGGACGGGCAGCGCACCATGGCCGTGGTGCTGCTGGGACTGGCCGCGGCCGGCTATGCCTCCGACGACCAGATGCCCCTGTGGGTGCAGTTGTTCGCGGCGGTACTGCTGGCCGTGGGCGCGCTCTTCGGCGGCTGGCGGATCTCGCACACGCTCGGGTCGCGGCTGGTGCGGATTGATCCCCTGCACGGCGCCACCGCGCAGGGAGTGAGCTCCGCAATGTTGTTCGTCGGTGCCATCGGGCTGCACATGCCGCTCTCCAGCACGCACACCATGACGGCGGCCATTCTGGGCGCCGGGTCCACGCAGCGGATGCACGCCGTGCGCTGGCGGGTGGCCAGCCGCGTGCTGGCCACCTGGGTGCTGACCCTGCTGGCAACCTCGCTCGTTGGAGCCATCTTGCTGCTGGCCTTGGATCCGATGCTCTAGCCCTCCGGCGGGGACGTTCTTAAACACCGACGGCGGCGCCTCCCGCCCGCAAGGGGGGTGGCACCGCCGTCGTCCTGGTTGTGGGACGGGTTTACCCGAAGCGGCCGGAGACGTAGTCTTCCGTGGCCTTCTGCGTGGGGTTGCTGAAGATCGACGGGGTATCGCCGTATTCGATCAGCTTGCCGGGCTTGCCGGTGCCGGCGATGTTGAAGAACGCCGTCTTGTCCGACACGCGCGCCGCCTGCTGCATGTTGTGGGTGACGATGACCACGGTGTATTCCGTCTTGAGTTCCTCGATCAGGTCCTCGATGGCCAGCGTGGAGATGGGGTCCAGCGCCGAGCAGGGCTCGTCCATCAGGATCACCTGCGGGGACACCGCGATGGCGCGGGCGATGCACAGACGCTGCTGCTGGCCGCCGGAGAGGCCGGAGCCGGGCTTGTTCAGCCGGTCCTTGACCTCGTTCCACAGGTTGGCGCCGGTCAGCGACTTCTCCACCAGCGCGTCCGCGTCCGACTTGGAAATCCGCTTGTCGTTCAGCTTGACCCCGGCCAGCACGTTGTCGCGGATGGACATGGTGGGGAACGGGTTGGGGCGCTGGAAGACCATGCCGATCTGGCTGCGCACGGTCACCGGGTCCACGCCCTGGCCGTAGAGGTTGTCCCCGTCGAGCAGGACTTCGCCCTCCACCCGGGCGCCGGGAAGCACTTCGTGCATCCGGTTGAGCGTGCGCAGGAAGGTGGACTTGCCGCAGCCGGAGGGGCCGATGAAAGCTGTCACGGACTTGGCGTCGATGTTGATGTTGACGCCTTCCACCGCCCGGAAGTTGCCGTAGTAGACGTTCAGGTCCTTGACGTCGATGCGTTTGGACATGGGGGTTTCCTTCTCTTTGGTTCTGGCTCAGCGGCCGGTCTTGGGGGCGAAGATGCGGGCGATCAGCCGGGCAATCAGGTTCAGCAGCATCACGAAGACGATCAGGATCAGCGCAGCGGCCCAGGCACGCTGCACGCTGGGGTCCACGTTGGTGGGCGAGGTCGGGTTCATCAGCTGCCGGTAGATAAACGTGGGCAGGGTGGTCATCCAGCCGCCGAACACGTTCCAGTTGATGCTGTTCACGAAGCCCGCGGTGACCAAGAGCGGGGCTGTCTCGCCGATGATGCGGGCGATGGCCAGGGTGACGCCGGAGGCGATGCCGGAAATCGCCGTCGGCACCACAACCTTCAGGATGGTGCGCCACTTGCGCACGCCCAGCGCGTAGGACGCTTCGCGGAGCTCGTTCGGGACGATCTTGAGCATTTCCTCGGTGGAGCGGACCACCACCGGGATCATCAGCACGGAGAGGGCGACGGCGGCCACGAAGCCGGTGCGGGTGCTCGGGCCGAAAATCAGCCCGAACAGCGCGGCAGCGAACAGGCCCGCCACGATCGACGGGATGCCGGTCATGACGTCCACGAAGAAGGTGATGCCGCGCGAGAGCGGGCCGCCCTTGCTGTATTCGACCAGATAGACCGCCGTGAGCAGGCCGATCGGCACCGAAATGATGGTGGCCCAGAGGGTGATCAGCAGGGTGCCGACGATGCCGTGGTAGGCGCCGCCGAGCACGTCGGTGCCGTTGGCGGTCGTCTCGTTGTCGATCATGCCGGTCATGCCGTTCATCGACGTGAAGACCAGGTTGTAGTTCAGCCCGGCGACGCCGTTCTGCAGCACGGTCCAGATCACGGAGATCAGCGGCACGACCGCGATGATGAACGCCGCGAAGACCAGGTTGGTGGCGAAGCGGTCCTTGGCTTTGCGCGACCCCTCCACCGAGAGCGTCACCACGTAGCCGGCAATCACGAAGATCACCGCTGAGAACAACGCCCAGGAGACCAGGCCGAAACCGATCAGCGACGAGAGTGCGGCGCCCAGGATGAGCGAGCCGGCAGCAACGGCCCAGATGGCCCAGCCGGGCATCTGGTTCTTGGTGAGCGTATTGCGCTTGGTCGGGGCGGGGGTGTCAGTGAGCAGTTTGGACATCAGTTGGCTCCCGAGAATTCCTTGTGCCGGCTGATGATCCAGCGGGCGACCATGTTCACGGCCAGGGTAATGACGAACAGCACCAGGCCGGCGGCGATCAGTTCGGACAACCGCAGCCCGTACGCTTCAGGGAAGTTCAGCGCAATCTCGGCGGCGATCGTCTGGTTGCCAGACTTGATCAGGCTGGCGATGAGCCCGCCGCCGGAGAGCACCATGGCCACCGCCATCGTCTCACCGAGCGCGCGTCCCAGGCCCAGCATCACCGCGCTGACAATGCCTGGCCGGGCGAACGGGAAGACGGCCATCTTGATCATTTCCCACCGGGTGGCCCCCATGGCCAGGGCCGCTTCCTCATGGAGTTTGGGCGCCTGCAGGAAGATCTCGCGGCTGAGCGAGGTGATGATCGGCAGGATCATCACGGACAGCACGATTCCGGCCGTCAGCATGGTCTTGCCGGTCTGGCTGGCGGGTCCTTCGAAGATCGGGATCCAGCCGGCGTTTTCCGCCAGCCAGGTGTAGGGACCGACGAGCGCGGGGGCCAGCACGGTCATGCCCCAGGCTCCGTAGACCACCGAGGGGATGGCGGCCAGGAGGTCCACCACATAGCCGAGGCCCTGGGAGAGCCGCCGCGGTGCGTAATGGGAGATGAAAAGCGCGACCCCCACGCCCACCGGGGTCGCCAGCAGCAGGGCGATCGCCGCGGCGATCAACGTACCGATGACGATGGGCCAGATGTAGCCCCAGAAGCCGTTTCCGCCGGAAATATCGGCGGGGTCTGCCCCGAACGTCGGCAGGGCCTGCCACAGCAGGAATGCCGCCACGCAGAACAGCACGAAGAGGATCAGGCACCCCGCGGCAAGCGCGAGGCCGGAAAAGACCTTGTCGCCGGCGCGGCCCTGGCCGGTCTCGGTCAATGTTTGGGACACTTCACAACCCTTCGGGTTCTGTACTTCGTCTAGCTGTTCTGCCAGTCTTGCGGCTTCGTTCCGTCCGGGCAATTTCGCCCCGGCCGGAACACGGCTGCGCCCCGCGCGTCAAACTGCGACGGCGCGGGGCCAACCGGACTTCGTGAGGGCTACGACTTCACCGAGATGGAGTCGATAGCCGTCTTGGCCTGCTCGCGCAGGGTCTCGGAGATCGGCGCATTGCCGGCCGAGTCCTGCGCGGCCTGCTGTCCTTCTTCGCTGATCACGTAGTTGCCGAAGGCCTTCACCAGGTCCACGGTGTTCTGATCAGCATATGTCGAGCAGTAGATGTGGTAGGAAACCAGCACGATGGGGTAGGCGCCGGACTCGGTGGTGTCGCGATCGAGGTCCAGGGACATGTCCACGTCGCCGCGGCCCTCAACCGGGGTGGCTGCCTCCACGGCCTTGGAAGCGGCCTCGGGGCTCAATTCGACGTATTCCTCGCCGACCTTGACCTTCACGGTGCCCAGGTCGCCGACGGCCGAAGCGTCGGCGTAGGTGATGGCCCCGTTGGTCGCGGTGGTGGCGGAAACCACACCGGAGGTGCCCTGTGCGTTCTCGGCCTGGAGCTTGGCGGGCCACTCGCCGGAGACTTCATCGGTCCAGACGTCGCCGGCTGCGGCAGCCAGGTACTCCACGAAGTTCTCGGTGGTGCCGGACTCGTCGGAGCGGTGGACCACCGTGATGGGGGTGTCGGGCAGCTCCACGCCCTCGTTCTGCGAAGCGATGGCTTCGTCGTTCCACTTGGCGATTTCGCCGCGGAAGACCTTGGCGATGGTCTCGGCGTCCATGTTGATGGAGTCCACGCCTTCGAGGTTGAACGCCACGGCGATCGGGGAGACGTAGCCGGGGATGTGCATGGCGCCGTCGGGGCCGCAGACCTCCTTGGCCTGCTCCCATTCTTCCTCGTCCATGTAGGCGTCCGAGCCGGCGAACTGAACGCCGCCGGCCAGGAAGGCGTCGCGGCCGGCACCCGAGCCGTCCGGCGAGTACTGCACGCTGGCCTCCGGGTTCTGCGCGCCGAAGCCGGCAATCCAGGCCTGCATGGCGGAATCCTGCGAGGAAGCGCCTGCGCCGGAGAGCGTGCCCGAAACGGTTGCTGCCGTCTCGGTGCTGCCGGCAGCGGCCTGGCTGCCGGTGGCGTTGTCGGAGCCGCAGGCGGTCAGCGCCAGCGCTGCAACGGAGAGGACGGCGGCCGCGCGGCCGATGCGAAATGCCTTCACGTGTATGGTCCCTTTCAGGGTGAGAACGGATCAGGACGACCGGACGTAAATCCGCCCTGACGTCGTGCTCCTTCGAGGCTATGGGCGCCACGTAAAGAATGTGCACGGTGAAAGTGAACGCAAGGTGAACAAGACCGGACAGTTTGCTAACCGACCGCGTGCGGGTCTTGCCTTTGTGAGCGCACTCATACTAAGGGCCGCTGCCGCGCAGGGGTCCGCGGCCGTGCAGGGGGCCCGTCAGGCCCCGCCTAGACTGGGAGCATGAGCGCAGGCACCCGGTTGGCACAGGCCCGGTCGTTCCTGCGCAAACGCGGGCGGGCCGGCTTCAGCCGCAGCAAGTCCTCGGTCATGCCGGCGGTGCGGATCACCTTCTGCGCCGTAGCCGCTTATGTAGTGGCCGAGCAGGTCCTGGGCCACGAAGGCCCGCTGTTCGCCGCCACCTCGTCCATCATTGCGCTCGGTTTCTCCAAGGGACCCCGGGTGCGCAAAGTGCTCGAAGTCGCCATCGGCTGCACGCTGGGCATCGCGGTGGGCGATCTGCTGCTGCACTTCCTCGGGCCGGGCATTTGGCAGGCGGCCCTGGTGCTGCTGGTATCCATCCTTTTGGCCCGGTTCCTGGACAGCGGCACCATCTTCACCACCCAGATGGCGCTGCAGTCCGTGCTGGTGGTGCTGCTGCCCGCCCCGGACGGGGGGCCGTTCACCCGCAGCCTCGACGCCGTCATCGGCGGCGCCTTCGCGATGATCGTGACCATGTTGATCCCGGGCGATCCGCGCTCCGAACCGCGTTCCAAGCTGCAGACGCTGCTGGATGAGCTCGCCTCGGTACTGCGCGAGTGTTCCGTTGCCCTCGCCCACAGCGACTCCACCAAGGCCTGGCACGCCCTGGTCCGGGCGCGGGCCAGCCAAAACCTGATCGACGACGTCCGCGGCAGCTTCGGCTCGGCTCGGGAAGTCGCCCGCATTTCACCGGCCTACCGCCGCCACCGGGACGAAGTGGGGGACCTGCAGGATGCTGCTGAGATGGCGGATTTGGCCATGCGCAACAGCCGGGTCTTCTCCCGGCGCCTGACGTCCGTGATCAACCATGCAGCCATGTCCGACGAGGCGATCGCGTGCTTGTCCGAAGTGCTTCAGGAGACCGCCGACGCCGTCGAGATCCTCGCTTCCGGGCTCTCCGACCGGGACCCGGGCGCCCGCGAACGCCGGCTCTCCGGAGCCCGGAACGATTTGGCCGAGATTGCCACCCGCCTGCACCCCAAGACCCTCGGCGTTGCCACCATGGAGGGCGAGGGCCTGATCCTGGTCTTCCGGCCGCTCATGGTTGACCTGCTCAAGGCCGCCGGGCTCAACGGGGACGACGCCACGTCCTACCTGCCCAGACTCTGATTGTCCGCCGCCCCGGTTACTGTGGGTGCATGAGCACCAAGACCCGGTCCAAGGCCCCTGCCTACCGCTGCGCCGAGTGCGGCTGGAGCACGGCCAAGTGGGTGGGCCGGTGCGGCGAGTGCCAGGCGTGGGGAACGGTTGAAGAGGCCACCCAGGTGGTGGCCCGCACCACGGCCGCAGCCGCCGTCTCCCGGCCCGCGGAACGAATCGCCGACGTCGATGCCACCACCGCGGCCTTCCGGGCCACCGGTGTGGGCGAACTCGACCGGGTGCTCGGCGGCGGGCTGGTCCCGGGTGCGGTCATCCTGCTGGCCGGCGAACCGGGCATCGGCAAGTCCACCTTGCTGCTGGATGTTGCCGCGCGGGTGGCCCGGCTGGACCGGGACGTGCTGTACGTCACCGGCGAAGAGTCGGCGGCCCAGGTGAAGTTGCGGGCCGAACGTATTTCCGCGGTGGCTGACAACCTTTACCTGACCGCCGAGACAGACCTCGGCATCGCGCTGGGGCATGTGGAGCAGCTGGAGCCGGCGCTGCTGATCGTCGACTCGGTACAGACGCTCAGCAGCAGCGCGGTGGAGGGCGCCGCCGGCGGGGTGACGCAGGTGCGTGAGGTCGCGGCCTCGCTGATCAACGCCGCCAAGCGCAAGGGCATGACCACCATCCTGGTGGGGCATGTGACCAAGGACGGCTCGATCGCCGGGCCGCGCCTGCTGGAGCATCTCGTGGACGTGGTCTGCCAGTTCGACGGCGACCGGCATTCGCGCCTGCGGCTGGTGCGTGCGGTCAAGAATCGTTACGGTCCGACCGACGAGGTGGGATGCTTCGACCTGACCGAGGGCGGCATCGAAGGACTGACCGACCCGAGCGGCCTGTTCGTGTCCCGGACCAAGGACCCGGTCTCCGGCACCTGCATCACCGTGACGCTGGAGGGCCGGCGGCCGCTGGTGGCCGAGGTGCAGGCGTTGCTGGCCGAGACCTCCAACGCGCAGCCGCGACGTGCCACGAGCGGGCTGGATTCTTCGCGTGTGGCCATGATGATGGCCGTGCTGCAGCGCCGCGCCTCGATGTCGCTGCACAAGGACGACAGCTACGTGGCGACGGTGGGCGGGGTCCGGCTTAGCGAACCCGCCACGGACCTGGCCACCGTGCTGGCCATCGCCTCGGCGAAGACCAATCAGCCGCTCCCCGCGCAGTTGATCGCCTTCGGTGAAGTGGGCCTGGCCGGCGAAGTGCGGCCGGTGCCGGGAATCGGGCGGCGGATCCAGGAGGCCGAACGGCTCGGGTTCACGCACGCGATCGTGCCGGCTTCTCCCGACGGCGCAGGCCAGGTGCCGGCTGGCTTCACCGTCAAGGAAGTACATACCGTCTCCGAAGCGCTGTCCACGCTGTTCCGCTAAGCGCCGGGAGGGGAATAGCCGGGGTCCGGCCTTATCATGGAGCCTGAGGCCGTCCGGACGACGGCCTCGTCCCCCATGCCCGCCGGCCCTAAGGAAACTCCCCCATGGTCAAGAGCCCCGAGGACGCCCTTAAGGCGACCCTGGCCCGTGTAGCTCCGGGAACCCAGCTGCGCGACGGGTTGGAACGGATTCTCCGCGGGCGCACCGGTGCCCTCATCGTGCTCGGACACGACCAGCAGGTGGAAAAGATCAGCAGCGGCGGCTTCGATATCGGGATCGACTTCTCCCCCACCCGGCTGCGCGAACTGGCGAAGATGGACGGTGCCATCGTCTGCGACAAGGACGCCGCGAACATCGTCAAGGCTGCCGTGCAGCTGGTCCCGGACCCGTCGATTCCCACACAGGAGTCCGGCACCCGCCACCGCACCGCCGAACGGGTCGCCATCCAGACCGGGCTGCCGGTCATTTCGGTCAGCCAGTCGATGCAGATCATCGCCTTGTATGTGGAAGGCATCCGGCACGTGCTCGAGGGCTCCGAACCGGTGCTCGCCCGCGCCAACCAGGCGCTGGCCACGTTGGAGCGATACCGCGCCCGGCTGGACCAGGTCACCAGCTCCTTGTCCGCGCTGGAAATCGAAGCCATGGTCACCGTGCGGGACGTGGCGGTGACCCTGCAGCGGCAGGAAATGGTCCGCCGCATCTCCGACGAGATCTCCCAGTACGTACTGGAACTCGGCGTCGACGGGCGCCTGCTCTCGCTCCAGCTGGATGAACTGACCTCGGGGCTCGGTCCGGACAGCGAGATGATCCTGCGCGACTACGCCGACATCAAGGGCGGCATCGACGTCGACGCCGCCCTTCAGACGCTGCGCGGTTTCACCGCGAACGATCTGATCGACTTGGGCCGCGTCGCCAGCGTGATCGGTATCCAGGTAGGGCAGGATTCCCTCGACGCCGTGGTCCAGCCGCGCGGTTACCGGCTGCTGGCCGCAGTCAAGTCGGTGCCGCGGGCGGTGGCGGACCGGTTGGTCGACCACTTCGGCGGCCTGCAGTCGCTGATGGCGGCCAATATCGACGACCTGATGGCCGTGGACGGCATCGGCGAACAGCGGGCACGCGTGATCCGTGAAGGCCTCTCCCGCATCGCCGAAACCAGCCTCCTGGACCGGTTCCTCTGATTCCCCCGGCGTCCGCTAGCGCAGCTCGAACACGGTCTTGTCGCTGGATTTTTTGTCCAGCTTCGTGACCAGGACGTAGGTGCCCGGCTGCGGGTTGGCTTCCATCGGGGTGCATCCCGGGGCTGTGCGGTTCCGTTCCCAGACGAAACGTGCCTGCTCGGCCTTGCCCGGCTCAAGGGTCATCATCAGCGGCTCGGGGTCCACCTGGCAGTCTTTCGAGGAAAAGATCCGGTCCTCCCCGCTGGTGACCAGGAATTCCATGGCGTCAGTGCCGACGTTGACTTCGCACGGCACCTTGCCCTCGTTGGCCACCTCCATGATCAGGGTGGGGTTCTCCCCGCTCCCGTAGGCCGGGGCGTCCGTTTCGGCCCGGACGACGACGTCCGCGTCCTCGCAGCCTGCCGTGCCCGGGGAGGCGGGGCTGGCGGGTGCGGGGCTGGCGGCTGCCGGTCCCGGTGCCTCTGCCGCTGCTTCCGGCTCTCCCCGGCCCAGCAGGCCGCCCACCCACAATCCGGCCGCCACCAGGGCCGCCAGCACGATCACGGCCAGGGCCAGCACCACCAAACGGCGGCGGCGGTAAACGGCAGGGCTGGGCCGCCGGACGGGAGCCCGCCCGCGGGTGCCGGATGTGCCGTTTCCTGCCATGCCTTAAGGCTAAGGACAGCACCGGCCCGCGCCGTCACCACCACGCCGGGCAGTACAGTATTGGTTGGTCACATCGTAGGAGTTCCATGCCCCGCCCCGCCGCCGCACCGGCACCGTCCACCGAACCGGCTGACGCCGAACTGCTGCATTCGCGTATCCGGACCTGGTTCGCGGCCAGCGCGCGGGACCTGCCCTGGCGCCGCCCGGACTGCAGCCCCTGGGGCATCCTCGTCAGCGAATTCATGCTGCAGCAGACCCCCGTGGTCCGGGTGCTGCCTGTCTGGGAGCAGTGGATGCGCCGCTGGCCGCGCCCGGCCGACCTCGCCGCCGATCCGGCCGGAGAAGCGGTCCGGGCCTGGGGCAGGCTGGGATATCCGCGCCGTGCGCTGCGCCTGCATGCCGCAGCTGCTGCCATCGTTGACCGGCACGGCGGCCACGTGCCGGATGACCATGCCAGCCTGCTGCAGCTCCCCGGCGTCGGAACCTACACCGCAGCCGCCGTGGCTTCCTTCGCGTTCGGGCTGCCGGAGACGGTGGTGGACACCAATATCCGCCGCGTGCATGCCCGGCTGGTCACCGGAGCCGCCCTGCCCGCACCGTCGCTGAATGCCGCCGAAATGCGAACGGCGCAGCAGCTGATGCCGGTCCACGGCGTCAAGGAGTGGAATGCCGGCGTCATGGAACTCGGCGCGCTCATCTGTACGGCCAGATCGCCGCAGTGCGATGCCTGCCCGGTGCTGGACCGCTGCGCCTGGGTCAAGGCCGGCCGGCCCGAAGCCCACTACGTGCCCAAGGGCCAGGCGTGGGCGGGCACCGACCGGCAGGTGCGCGGCGCCATGATGGCCGTGTTGCGCGAGGCCGAGGCCCCGGTCCCGCGCGAGGTCCTGCTCGGCGGCGTCGAGCTGGCCGAACTGCCTGCGGCCTATCGGACGCCGCTCGCGGCACTGCGCGCGCTGCCTGCCGGCGACGAACAGTTGGGCCGTGCCTTGGACGGGCTGATCGCGGACGGTTTGGCCGTCACCTCGGGCAGCGGCATCGCCCTCCCCGGATAGAAAACGATTCCGGCCCGCCCCTCGGGCGCCAGTGCAGCCGCGCGGCGGCTGCTAGTCCCCGCCTACTGGTCGTCGCCGTCGCTGTGCTGCTCCTGATGGTCGTCGACGACGTCGCCGGCCTTGTCCTTGAGGCCGTCCAGCTTGTCTCCCTGCAGTTTGGCGGAGCCGTCCTGCTGCTCTGCGTTGTCGCCGCCGAGGATATCTCCCACACCCATGGTCATCCTTACCGTCGCGCCGGCGCGGGGGGCCGGCTGTTCCCTCCCCAACGCCTCCACCCTAGGCGGCCGGAGCGGAACGTGTCGACGGACTGCCGATCAAAGCCTGCGGATCATCCGGGTGTTGCCCAAGGTATTGGGCTTGACCCGGGCCAGGTCGAGGAACTCTGCCACGCCTTCGTCCGTGGAACGCAGCAATTCGGAATACACCTCCGGGTCCACCACCGACTGGTCGGCCATCACCTCGAAACCGTGCCGGGTGAAGAAGTCGACCTCGAAGGTGAGGCAGAACACGCGGCTGACGCCCAGGTCTTTGGCAGCGGCGATCAGCTCGTCGAGCAGGGCCCGGCCCACTCCCCTGCCGCGCCAGTGCGCTGCAGTGGCCAGCGTGCGCACCTCGGCGATGTCCTCCCACATGACGTGCACGGCGCCGCAGCCCACGATTTCACCCGCCGGCGTCTCCGCGACCCGGAACTCCTGGATGCCTTCGAAGTACGCCACCGCCTCCTTCTCCAGCAGCACCCGTTTGTCGGCCAACGGCTTGACCAGCCGGCGGATCTGGACGACATCGGAGGTGCGGGCGGGGCGGATACTGAAGGCGTCGGTCACCCAGTCAGTCTAAAGCCCCAGTTCGGCCGGCAGTTCGCTCTCCTGGTCCAGCACGTGCCGGGCGAGGAAGTTGCAGACCACCGAATACCAGATCCGAGCATGCTGCGGCGAGAGCACCCAGTGGTTCTCGTCCGGGAAGTACAGGAACCGGTGCGGGGTCTTCCCGTCCGCTCCGGCGGCCCGCTGCGAGCGCGACAACAGTTCGTACCAGAGCCGCAGCCCCTCTCCGATCGGCACCCGGTAGTCCTTGTCGCCGTGCACCACCAGCATGGGGGTGTTGATGTTCTGCACGTGCAGGTGCGGGGAGTTTTCAAGGGCCATCTCCGGCGTCATCTCCCGCTGCCAGTACGGGGAAACATCCGTCGTCGGCCCGAACTGGTCCAGCGCCCAGAGGCTGGCGTGCGTCACGATGGCCCGGAAACGGTCGGTGTGCCCGGCGATCCAGTTGGCCATGTAGCCGCCGAAGGAACCGCCCATCGCGGCCGTCCGCGTCCCGTCGATGTCCTCCCGCTGCACGGCGGCGTCGGTGATGGCCATCAGGTCCTCAAAGGGTGCCTGCCCCCACTGCCCCCAGCCCCGCCGGATGAAGTCGTCGCCGTAGCCGGTGGACAGGGCCGGGTCCGGCAGCAGGACCGCGTAACCCTGCGCCACCAGCAGCCAGGGGCACCAGCGCCAGCTCCACGCGTTCCACGAGCCGAGCGGGCCGCCGTGCACCCACAGCACCAGCGGCGCCGGCTTCTGCGCGGATGCATCGGCGGGCAGGGCCAGCCAGGCACGCACCGCGATGTCTGCGCCCCCGGCGCCCACCGTCGTCGTAATCTCTTCCAGCCTCCCGCCCAGCTCCGGGCGGGGCGCGGGCGACGGCAGGACCGTGGCCTCGCCGGAGGACAGGTCGATGCGCACCGGCTCGGGCGGAAACAGGTAGGAGCTGCGCAGCGCGTAGGCGAACTGCCCGTCCGGGCTGACCACGACGTCGGTGTAGGCCGCGTCGTCGTGCGTCACCTTGCGCACGGCGCCCGTCGCGACGTCGATGCGGAACACCGGCGTGCGGCCGCCGTCATCGGCGGTGACCAGCAGGGCCGAACCGTCGGGCAGCCAGGCCGCGGGGCTGGGCCAGCGGTCCCAGTCGGCGGCCAGCGGACGCAACTCACCGCCGGCCAGCGGGAGCAGTCCCAGGGTGACGGAAGGAATGGTCTCGGGCCCGGAGACGGACTCGCAGGCCACCACCACGGTGCGGTTGTCGGGGCTGACCGGGCCCGGCGCGTAGTCGGTGTCCGGGCTCTCCAGCAGGATCCGCTGGACGCCGGTGGCTGTGTCGACGGCGGCGAGCACGCTCCGGGCGTCGCCCCGCGCCTGCGGCCGGCGGACATTGACCACCAGGGTGGCGCCGTCCGGGCTCAGCTCGGCGGCGGTTTCCAGCAAGGCGGTTCCCGCCCAGCCGGTGATGTTGCGCAGCCGGCCTTTAAGCTCGTCGTCCACCGTGAAGGTTCGGGCTGCCTCCTCCGCGTTGCCCTCGAGCACGAAGTGCCGCTTTTGCCCCGGACCCAGGTCGTGGTCCCAGAAGCGCACCGGGTACCCGGAATGCAGGATCGCCGAGACTTTCTTGTCTTTCCGCGCGGCGCGGCGGTTCGCGTCGTCCTCTTCGTCGGCGGCCCCGCCCAGGACCTGGGCGTCGACCACCACGGTGTCAGCGTCCCGCGCGCAGCGCACCGCGGCGACTCCGCCGGGGCGGGACAGAACCATGCGGCCTTCGCCTCCGGCGGCCGGCAGGCGCCACAGGGCCGGGACCGGTTCCTCAGCCGACTCCTCGGGATCGGGCCGGGCGGACGTGAAGTAGAGGTCGCCGTTGCGGGCAAAAGCCGCCCCGGACTCGCCCTTGGAGCTGCGGGTGATCCGGCGTGCCGGGCGCTCACCGCCCGGATCGACCTCCCAGAGGGCGGAAACGTATTCGGTGGAGGCAGGGTTCAGCACGCTGACGCAGGTGACCAGCCGGTTGCCGTCCGGGCTGAGGGCCAGGGACCCCAGCCGCGGCATCGCGATGAAGCGGTCGAGGTCGTGGAACGGGGTGGCGGCGGCCTGCTGGGTGGGCAGCTCGGGCCGCATTTCGGAAGTAACTGCTTCAGAACGCATGGATTCAGTAAACACTACTTGTGTTCCCGATCACAGAAGGCGGGGGCAATTCGCGGCTTTGCTACGCGATGCGGCCCGTCCGGTTAAACGGGAGAACCCCGGCCGAAGCCGGGGTTCTCCCTGCGCAGTGCAGTGCAGGCTACTGGGACAGTGCCGGGGTGTCCGGGACTCCCTCGATTGCCTTGGGTGCTCCGGTGCTGCTGAAGACGAACGTCGCCGCGTCGTCTTCGCCCTCGACGTCCACGTGGATGGTCTCGCCCGGGTGGAACTCGCCGAAGAGGATCTTCTCGGAGAGCTGGTCCTCGATCTCCCGCTGGATGGTCCGGCGCAGCGGCCGGGCACCCATCGTGGGATCGTAGCCGCGGGTGGCCAGCAGCACCTTGGCCGCGTCGGTCAGGTCGATCTTGAGGTTCTTCTCCGCGAGCCGCTTCCGCAGGCGCTCGACGAACAGATCCACGATCTGGACGATCTCTTCCTCGCTCAGCTGCGGGAAGACCACCGTGTCGTCAACGCGGTTGAGGAACTCGGGCCGGAAGTGCTGCTTGAGCTCATCCTGGACCCGGGCCCGCATCCGCTCGTATCCGGTCTTGGTGTCCGTGCCGGACTGGAAACCGGTCATGACGCCCTTGGAGATGTCGCGGGTGCCAAGGTTGGTGGTCATGATGATCACGGTGTTCTTGAAGTCCACCACGCGTCCCTGGCTGTCCGTCAGGCGGCCGTCCTCGAGGATCTGCAGCAACGAGTTGAACAGGTCCGCGTGTGCCTTCTCCACCTCGTCGAAGAGCACCACGGAGAACGGGCGGCGGCGGACCTTCTCGGTCAGCTGACCGCCTTCCTCGTAGCCCACGTAGCCCGGAGGGGCACCGAACAGCCGCGAGACCGTGTGCTTCTCCGAGTACTCGGACATGTCCAAGGTGATCAGCGCGTCTTCCTCGCCGAAGAGGAATTCCGCCAGGGCCTTGGCGAGCTCGGTCTTGCCGACGCCGGTGGGGCCGGCGAAGATGAACGAGCCGGAGGGACGGTTGGGGTCCTTCAGGCCGGCACGGGTACGGCGGATCGCCTGCGAGATGGCCTTGATCGCCTCGTCCTGGCCGATCACGCGCTTGTGCAGCTCGGCCTCCATGTGCATCAGGCGGCTGGACTCTTCCTCGGTCAGCTTGAACACGGGAATGCCGGTGGAGTTGGCCAGCACTTCTGCGACCAGGTCTTCGTCCACTTCGGCGATCTCGTCCAGGTCGCCGGACTTCCAGGCGCGTTCCTTCTCGGCCCGCTCGTCCTGCAGCCTGCCTTCCTTGTCCCGCAGCGTGGCAGCGCCTTCGAAGTCCTGGGCATCGATGGCCGATTCCTTCTGCTTCTTCAGCTCGGCAATGCGCTCGTCGATGTCCTTGAGCTCCGGCGGTGCGGTCATCCGGCGGATGCGCAGCCGTGCCCCGGCCTCGTCGATCAGGTCGATTGCCTTGTCCGGCAGGAAGCGGTCGGAGATGTACCGGTGGGCCAGGTGCGCGGCGGCATCGAGGGCACCGTCGGTGATGGACACACGGTGGTGCGCCTCGTAGCGGTCCCGCAGTCCCTTGAGGATCAGCACGGCGTGCTCCACGGACGGCTCTTCCACCTGGATCGGCTGGAACCGGCGCTCCAGCGCGGCGTCCTTCTCGATGTGCTTGCGGTACTCGTCCAGGGTGGTGGCACCGATGGTCTGGAGTTCGCCACGTGCCAGCATCGGCTTCAGGATGGAGGCTGCGTCGATCGCGCCCTCGGCGGCACCCGCACCCACCAGGGTGTGGATCTCATCGATGAACAGGATGATGTCGCCACGGGTCCGGATTTCCTTCAGGACCTTCTTCAGCCGCTCCTCGAAGTCGCCGCGGTAGCGGGAACCGGCCACCAGGGATCCCAGGTCCAGCGTGTAGAGCTGCTTGTCCTTGATGGTCTCCGGCACGTCGCCACGGACAATTGCCTGGGCCAGGCCCTCCACGACGGCGGTTTTGCCGACGCCGGGCTCGCCGATCAACACGGGGTTGTTCTTGGTGCGGCGGGAGAGCACCTGCATGACGCGTTCCATCTCGTGCTCGCGCCCGATCACCGGGTCGAGCTTGGATTCACGCGCAGCCTGTGTGAGGTTCCGGCCGAACTGGTCCAGTACCACCGATCCGGCAGGAGTGCCCTCCTGCTGCTGGCCGGCGGTGACCGGCTCCTTGCCCTGGTAACCGGAGAGCAGCTGGATGACCTGCTGGCGCACGCGGTTGAGGTCGGCGCCCAGCTTGACCAGCACCTGGGTGGCCACGCCTTCGCCTTCGCGGATCAGGCCCAGCAGGATGTGCTCGGTACCGATGTAGTTGTGGCCAAGCTGAAGTGCCTCGCGCAGCGACAGCTCCAACACCTTCTTGGCGCGCGGCGTGAACGGAATGTGGCCGCTCGGAGCCTGCTGGCCCTGGCCGATGATCTCCTGGACCTGCTCACGAACGCCATTCAGCGAGACGCCGAGGAACTCCAGTGCTTTGGCGGCAACGCCCTCACCCTCGTGGATCAATCCGAGGAGGATGTGTTCGGTGCCGATGTAGTTGTGGTTGAGCATGCGGGCTTCTTCTTGAGCCAGCACGACAACGCGACGGGCACGGTCGGTAAATCTCTCAAACATCTCGCACACTCCTAGCTACTGCGTACTTTGATGCTACGTGGCCGGATGGCCGTTGTGCGGCCTGTTCGCCCTAGGGGTAATGCCCCCCACAGGACGGCAAACGGGGCGGACAGTTGCCTGTCCGCCCCGCCGATCGATCTGCCCGTGTGGAACGGGCCGCCCGTTATCCCCCGTGGGCGGCCTTGTAGGCCTCGATGATTTCGGATTGCACACGTCCGCGATCGCTAACGTTGTAACCGTTCTCCCGTGCCCACGCGCGGATCGCCGAGGCGTCCTGGTTGCGTGTGCCGCCGGCCGGCTTGGCGGCCTTGGAGCCCCGAGCAGGAATCTTCCGGCCGGAAGAAATGTACGGCTTGAGCGCGTCGCGAAGCGCCTCGGCATGCGATGAAGAAAGATCAATTTCGTAGCTGCTGGAATCCAGGCTGAACCGGACCGTTTCATCGGCCGAGCCACCATCCAGATCATCAACCAGAATGATTTTTACTTCTTGCGCCACAGAAGGCTCCTTTGGGTGGGTGTTTCAATATGTCCGGAATAATCCGAACCATACTTATTATGTCCCACACTCCATTTCAAGGCAATACAGCCGGATTCGGTCAGCCTGCAATCCGGCATGAAGCATATCGGGTTTGACTATGAGGGAAATGCCGGTATGCCGCGGGCGAATGTGATTAAAGGAAAAACCCCGGACAATTGATGCTTGCCCGGGGCCTGCCCCTATTCCTCGCGGCCTTCGGCCGCGCGCCTTTCGGCTTCGCGCTCGGCCTCGGCCAGCGCTTCGCGTTCTTTCCGGTCCGCGTTGAATATGGCTTTCATCACGAAATAGAACAAAAGCCCGACACCCAGCGACGGCGCAAGTACCCACAGATATTCCATGCTCAGCCCAGCTCCGGCTTCAGCAGCGGGAACAGAATCGTTTCGCGGATTCCCACCTGGGTGAAAAGCATCACCAATCGGTCGATGCCCAGTCCGATTCCGCCCATCGGCGGCGCCCCGTATTCGAGGGCACGCAGGAAGTCTTCGTCCAGCTGCATTGCTTCCTCGTCTCCTGCCGCCGCCATTCGCGACTGCTCGGTCAGGCGTTCGCGCTGAATCACCGGATCAATCAGCTCCGAGAACGCGGTCCCGCGTTCCATTCCGCCGATGATCAGGTCCCAGGCCTCAATCAGCTCCGGATTGTCCCGGTGGTTGCGCGCGAGCGGCTGCGCTGCCGGCGGGTAATCGTAAACGAAGGTCGGCTGCAGCAGCGTCGGCTCGACGATTTCGCCGAACAGTTCCACGACTACCTTCTGGGTGTCCCACTTCGGGTCGATCTTCACGCCGTGCTGTTCGGCAATTTCGCGCAGCACCTCGCCGCCGGTCTGCGGGGTGATTTCCCGGCCCACCGCTTCGGACAAACCGGGATAGACGCCCAGCCAGCGCCATTCCCCATTCAGGTCGATGGTGCCCTGCGGGGTTTCAATCACCCGCGTGCCTATGGTGTCGGCCACATTCAGGATCATTTCCTTCATGCGCTCCCCCATGACGAACTGGTCGGCATACGCCTCGTAGCTTTCCAGCGTGGTGAATTCGGGACTGTGGGTGGAGTCAACGCCTTCATTGCGGAAAATCCGGCCGATCTCGAAGACCCGGTCAATGCCGCCGACCACCGCGCGCTTGAGGTAAAGCTCCGTGGCAATACGCAGGGTCATGTCCTGGTCGAAGGCATTCAGGTGTGTCTCGAAGGGACGGGCCGTCGCGCCTCCGTGGACCAGTTGCAGCATGGGGGTCTCCACTTCCACGTAGCCGTGGGAGTGCAGGGTCTCCCGGATGGAGCGGATGACGGCAGCACGGGTGTAAACCATCCGGCGTGCTTCCTCGCGCACCATGAGGTCCACGTAGCGCTGGCGCACTCGGGTCTCCTCATTGAGGCCGGCATGCAGCACGGGCAGCGGTCGCAACGCCTTGGAGGCCATCTGCCAGGTATCGGCCATCACGGACAGTTCGCCGCGCTTGGAGCTGATGACTTCGCCGCGGATGAACACGTGGTCGCCCAGGTCCACCAGCGCCTTCCAGTCCGCGAGCGCTTCCTCGCCGATGTTCGCCAGGCTCAACATCGCCTGCAGGCGCACCCCGTTGCCTTCCTGCAGGGTCGCGAAGCAGAGCTTGCCGGTGTTGCGGATGAAGACCACGCGCCCGGACACTCCGACGATGTCGCCGGTGGTCTCGTCTGCCTCGAGGTGGCCGTACTTTTCACGCACGTCGGCCAGCGTATGCGTCCGGTCCACGCCCACCGGGTAGGCCTCGACGCCGCGCTCCAGGAGTTTGGCGCGCTTGGCCATGCGCACATGCATCTGCTCGGAGGCGTCGGCAGCCTCGGCTGCGGGATGTGGGGTGGGGGAATTATCGCGGGTCACGGTAGTTAAGGGTACCGGTACCGGGGCCGGGCCAGCCAAACGTCCCGGGGCTTCGTCCCGGGGCTTTCAGTAGCCGAGCTGCGCGTTGTCGATCAGCCGCACCGGACCGACCTTCGCGGCCACCAGCACCAGGGCCTCGCCGGTGAAGGGGGTTTCCCTGCAGTTAAAGGCCAGCGGCTCGAGCGTCCGGGGATCCACCACTTCCAGATAGTCCAGCTGGATGAGCGGGACCGACCCGATCATGGCCAACGCGCCGTCCACGTCCAGCGGCTCGTGCCGGTCGGCCTGTCCGCGCAGGTAGGCCAGGCTGCGGGAAAGCACCAGCGCCGCTTCCCGCTCGGCCTCGTTCAGGAAACGGTTGCGGCTGGAGAGTGCCAGCCCGTCGTCGTCGCGCACCGTGGGCACACCCACAATGTCCACCGGGAAGTTCAGGTCGGCCACCATGCGCTTGACCAACACGAGCTGCTGCGCGTCCTTCTGGCCGAAGTAGGCGCGGTAGTCGGCTGCACCGGCCGCCGCGGGCAGCCCGTAGTGGAGCAGCTTGGCCACCACGGTGAGGGCGCCGTCGAAGTGGCCCGGGCGGGAGGCGCCCTCGAACTTCGCACCGAGCGCGCCGGCGGAGATCCTGACCAGCGGCTCGCCGTCCGGGTAGACCTCTTCCAGGGCGGGCGCAAACACCACGTCTGCCCCGCACGCCGCCAGCAGGTCCAGGTCGGCCTCCAGCGTGCGCGGGTAGCGGTCCAGGTCCTCCTGCTCGCCGAATTGCAGCGGATTCACGAACACGGAAACCACGACGACGTCGCACGCCTGCCGCGCGGCGCGCACCAGCGCGGCGTGGCCGGCGTGCAGCGCTCCCATGGTCGGTACCAGTCCCAGCGAGGGCCGCCCGGCGGCCCCGGCTCCCGCCAGCAGGCCGGCCGTGGCGTCCTCCAGTTCGGCGTGGGTCTTCACGAGGCGGGGGCGGGTGGTCACGGGTTCTCCTCCGAACGGGACTGGGCCAGGATGTCCAAAATCTCGGTTGCGCGGGCCTCTTTCAGCAGGCCCCGCCGGAGGGCGCGCTGGGCCGTTGCGCGGGCCAGTTCCTCGTAGGCCAGCCGGATGTCGGTGCCGCCCGAATCCACTTCGCGGCGCAGCAAGGCTTCGTGGTGGCTGCGGACGGTGCCGGCGTCGCCGCGGGCCACCGGTCCGGTCAGGGCCGCTTCCCCGGAGGCCAGCGCGTTCTCCAGGGAAGCCCGCATCAGCGCACTGAGCACGCGGTCGGGTTGCTCCACGCCGGCTTCCGCCAGCAGTTGCGCCGACTGGGCTGCGATGGTCACCAGGTGGTTCGAGGCGTGCGCCAGGGCGGCGTGGTAGAGCGTACGGTCCTTCTCGGCGATGACCACCGGTTCGCCGCCCATCTCCACGACCAGCGCCTGGGCGATCGGCAGCACCGTGGCCTCGGCAGTCACCCCGAAGCTGCAGTCATTGAGCCGGGCGAGGTCCAGGCTCATGCCCGTGAACGTCATGGCCGGGTGGATGGCCAGCGGGATGGCGCCCTTCGCCCGTGCCGGCGCAAGCACGGCGGTGCCGTAGCGTCCGGAGGTGTGCACCACAAGCTGGCCCGGCTGCCAAACCCCGGCCGCGGCCAAGCCGTCCACCAGCTCCGGCAGCGCATCGTCCGGTACCGCCAGCAGCACCAGTTCGGCCCGTTCCACGATTTCCGGAATCTGCAGCACCGGAACGCCGGGCAGCAGGTTCTCGGCCCGTTCCCGGCTGTCCTCGGACACCGCGGACACCCCGACCACGGCGTGCCCCACTCCGCGCAGCGCGGCACCGAGGACGGCACCGACCTTGCCGGCGCCGATCACGCCGATGCCCAACCGCCCGGGCCTACTCCTGCCCGCCATCTCGGCCCTCCCTCTCCCGCTGTGGTTCGTCCTGCCGCGCCGGCCCGCGGTCGCCGTCCTGGCGCCCTTCGGCCGCCTCCGGTACCTGACCTGGCCCGGCTCCCCGGGCTTCCAGCCAGCGCTCCGGCACACTGCGGCGCCTGGCCGCGGCGGCCCGGACCGACTGCTCGTCGAAGAGCCGGCGGGCGGTGTCGGCGTCGACCTGGTAAATCACCGGCGTGACCGGCCCGGCGGTCGTGTGCAGGCGCAGGTCCGCCACGCGCAGGCGGCGGGCCAGCGGGCCCTGGTGCAGCGCGATGGACTGGGTCCGCTCGTGCGGCACCACCGAGAGGCTGCGCCAGAGCCGGCCGCTGCGGGCCAGCAAGGCGGTCCCGGTGACGGCGAAGCCGTTGCGCCGCCAGGTCAGCCAGGACAGCCAACGCACCCGCCGCGGCGAGGTGACGAATCCACCGTCGGAGGCACCGGCGTCGTCCGGGTCCCTGGCCGCGATCCCGTCCAGGCCCGCCCCGAAGACGGTGAACGGGTCCTCGGTGCCCGGGTCGGGGAGCACCAGGGCCAGCATTTGCATGACTTCCTGCTGCGTGCCCACCGGCAGCAAAGTGGTGCGGGCGCCCGCGTTCTCAGCGCTGAGGCCGTAGCCGGCCACGTTCACGCGCATCCGGTACCAGCCCTTGAAGCGCCACAGCGGGGACTGCATGATTTCCACTGCCTGCACGCGGCCGGGCGGGACGGTCTGCGCCCGGGTCTCCAGCAGGCCGTAGCGGAGCCGGATGCCGTCCGGGGAGATGGCTGCGCGGAAGTTGTAGCCGGTGCTGAAGGTGGACCAGTAGCCGGCCACCACGCCGAACGCCGCGGGGACCAGGAAGGCCGGGCCGAACGCGGCGTCGAATACAAAGGTCGAGAGCCCGGCCGCGATGAGCATGATGAGCAGGAACACCGTGGTTCCGGAAAGCAGCGCGGCGCCGAGGATGCGGCCGCCCGGGATGGCCAGGATCTGCTGTTCGGGGGCTTCGGCCACGGCTTCCTGCGGGTGGCCGGGATCGCTGCGCAAGCCGGCGGCCCGGGCCAGGATGGTGGCGCGCAGCTGCTGCGCCGACGCCAGCGGCAGGTAGGCCAGGCGCACGGCCGATTCGCCGGCGTCGGCCACTTCGAACTTCAATTCGGCCAAGCCGAAAATCCGTGCCAGCAGCGGTTGGATGACGTCGATCGCCTGCACCCGGTCCAGCCGCGCCTGACGGTGCTGGCGGAACAGGACGCCGGAGTTTACGCGGACATGGTCATCGGTGACCTGGTACCGGGTGAACCACCAAGACAGGAAGAACCCACCCACCAGCAGCACGGCGATCACAACCATGATCAGCACGGTCCAGACGGCGCGGCCCCCGCTCAGTCCCCAGAACTCGTCCCCGCGGAACATGGCCTCGAACCAGTCCCGGCCGAAGAAGTAGGCGATCGCCGCCAGCGCTATCCAGCCGCGGACCAGCGGCGAGATGGGGTGCACCCGGTGCCAGGTGCCGGCGGCGTCCGGTGTCAGGGGCACCCCTTGGGAGGCCGGCACCACTTCGCCGGGCGCATCCGGCCCCTGCCCGGGCAGCGGGGCCTGCCCGTTGCTGCCGGGGACGGTCATAGCCCGGCCAGCCTTGCCTGCCCGCGGTCGGAGAGTTGTTCGCGCAGCCGGGCTCCTTCAGCCGCCGGTACTCCCGGAATGCCGGCGTTGGTCTGCGGGCTGGCAGTGTGCAGCTTCACCGAGCACAGGCCGAAGGCCCGCTCGAGCGGTCCCACGCCAACATCCACGTACTGCATCCGGCCGTAGGGAACCACCATGACGCGCTGGAAAAACAGTCCGCGCCTGATCAGCAGGTCCTCATCGCGTTCGGCATATCCGATGGCCCTGACCTGGCGGGGAATCAAGAGCCCGGCCCAGACGCAGAGCGCGAGCGTGCCCAGGCTCAGCAGCCAGCCGAGCCACGCCGGGAATCCGGGCCAGAAGCCGGTCAGCACCAGGACGAGCGGGGTGGAAAGCAGGGCAACGACAACTAGCGTGAAAACGGCCCAGCTGACCAGCCTCACGGTGACGTACTTGGGCGAGACCCGGATCCAGCTGATGCCGGCCGGATCGATCGCTTCGCTAGGCATACTCCCCCTCGCCTTGGGCCTCGGTACCGTTGTCCTTGGCCGCTTCGGTGTCCTCGGGCGGAAGCTTGCAGAAACGCTCCACCGCCAGCCCGATCACCACCATGGCCAAGCCACCGCCCATCATAGCCAGCACGGCCGGGAGCGCCCCGAGGCCCGGCCGGTACAGCAGCAGCATGAGCTGGTCCACCATGATGCCGGTGTGCCATCCGAAGATCAGCGACCCGGCATAGGCGCAGGCCTGCGCCAACACGAGCGTGCGGGCCGCGAGTACCGGATTCAGCTCCTTGTCCCGTTTGCCGTTGCGCCAGCGGCGCACCTTAAGGCCGAGCACCAGGGTGAAAACGGCGATGGCGGCCATCGTCACCAGCGAGGAGAGATGCAGGACGGGCACCGGCAGCCCGCCGCGCGCGGCGACCAGGTTCCCCAGCCATCCCAGCACGGCGGTGACGACGGCGATGGTCGCCAGCCAGCGGTATCTGATGGTCCTCACGAAGCCCCCACCCCGCCGGACACTATTGACCGGCTTCGAACGGCTCGGATTCGTAGGGTTCCACGCCGTCCAGGTCACCGGCCGCCTTCGCCAGTTCGCCGACCGGGACGCCGTTGAGCGTGGCGCTCGAGTCCATCCAGGCCCAGGGGGCCAGCACGAAGGCGCGTTCATGCGCCCGCGGGTGCGGGATGATCAGGTCCTCGTCGTTGAGCGTCAGGTCGCCGTAGGTGATGATGTCCACGTCCAGCGTCCGCGGCCCCCACCGCACTTCGCGGGTGCGGTGGTGCTTGTTTTCCACGGCCTGGCAGTGGGCCAGCAGCTGGTGCGGATCCAGGTCGGTCTCCACCTCAAGCACCATGTTCAGGTAATCCGGCTGGTCCTCGGGACCGCCCACCGCCTTGGTCTGCACCACTGCCGAAACTTCGCGCAGCCGCACGTGGGGGGTGTCCACCAGGTCCGCCACCGCGTGCGAGAGGGTGTCACTGCGTGCGCCGAGGTTGCTGCCCAGCGCCAGTACGGCGCGGACACTCATGGCTGCTCCCGGTAGATGCTGACCGTGACATCGGAAAATTCCACCTGGATGGGTGCCTGTGGCTTGTGCAGCGTGACCTCGACCGCCGCCACGGCGAACGTGCGCAGCACGTGGTCCGCTATCCGTTCGGCCAGTGTTTCGATCAGCTGCAGCGCCTCACCGGTGATGATGGCTTCCACCTGGTCGGCGAGCTCGGCGTAGTTTGCGGTCTTCGCCAGGTCGTCGTCGGCCGCAGCGGGCCGAATATCGGTGTGCAGGACTACGTCGGCGATGAACGGCTGGCCGTCGCGGCGCTCGTGCTCCAGCACGCCGTGGTAGCCCACGGCCTTGATGCCGGAAACCTTGATGAGGTCCGGCCGTGCCGGAGGTGCTGGCGTCACGTCGCGCCCTACTTGGTCCAGGCGGCGGCGACTTTGACCGCGTCCAGCGAGGCGCCGGCGTCGTGCACGCGCACGCCCCACGCGCCGTTGGCAGCGGCCAGCGCGGAGACCGCCAGCGTGGCCTCATCGCGTTCCTTGGGTGCGGCGGCCTTGCCGGCGGTGGTCAGCAGGGAACCGAGGAACCGCTTGCGGGATGCGCCGACCAGCACCTTGTGCCCCAGTTGCGCGATCCGGTCCGTGGCGCGCAGCAGCTCCCAGTTGTGTTCGGCGTTCTTTGAGAAGCCCAGTCCCGGGTCCAGGATGATCTGCTCCGGCGCTACGCCGGCGGCGACGAATTTGTCGCGCAGTTCGGTCAGCTCCGCGAGGACCTCTGACACCACGTCCTGGTAGTCCGCCTTGGGATCGACGTCCCGGGCATCCCCGCGCCGGTGCATCAGGATGTAGGGGACCTTCCGCTCGGCCACCAGGGAGGGCATGTCCGGGTCATGGGTCATGCCGGAGACGTCGTTGACAATGGCCGCCCCGGCGTCCAGCGCCTTGGCCGCCGTGTCCACGTGCATGGTGTCCACGCTGATCAGTGCGCCGGCCTTGACCAGTGCCTCGATGACCGGCAGGATGCGCTTCTGCTCTTCTTCGGGGGTGATCGAATCGGCGTTGGGGCGGGTGGACTCACCGCCGACGTCGATGATGTCGGCGCCGCCGTACAGCAGCTTCAGCCCGTAGGCAATCGCCGCTTCCTTGTTGGCGTGGTCGCCGCCGTCGCTGAACGAATCCGGGGTGACGTTCAGGATGGCCATGACGACGGCGCGGTCGGTGGGCAGGTCCGCAAACTTCTTCGGCTCACGCGCCTTGCGCAGCACGGGCAGTGGCGACGTGGCGGGGCCGGTTCCGGGGACTGCGGCGAGTGAATCCATCTAGGTGTACCGTCTCTTCTTTTCGCTAACGTCCGAGGATCAGGCTCATGGCCTCGGCTCGGGTGGCCTGCTCGCGCAACTGGCCGCGCACGGCCGAGGTCACTGTCTTCGCCCCCGGCTTGCGGACACCGCGCATCGACATGCACATGTGTTCGCATTCGACGACGACGATCGCGCCCTTGGGCTCCAGGTACTTGACCATGGCCTCGACGATCTGCGTGGTGAGGCGTTCCTGCACCTGCGGGCGCCGGGCGTAGATCTCCACCAGGCGGGCGAGCTTGCTCAACCCAGTCACCTTACCGTCATGGGACGGGATGTAGCCAATGTGGGCGGTGCCGTGGAACGGGACCAGATGGTGCTCGCAGGTCGAATAGAACGGGATGTCCTTGACCAGCACCATTTCCTCATGGTTGATGTCGAAGGTGGTGCCGAGGATGTCCGCCGGGTCCTGATGCAGTCCGGCAAACACCTCCGCGTACGAACGGGCGACCCGCTGCGGGGTGTCCCGCAGGCCTTCGCGGTCAGGATCTTCCCCGACGGCGATCAGGATCTCGCGCACCGCCTTCTCGATCCTGGGCAGGTCGATCAGCGGGTCAAAATCCAGCTCGGCGACAACGTCATCGTATTCGGTCACGTATGTGATCCTAGCTGCTGGCGCCGGGTACGCCGCTTCGGCCGTCATCCCCGGGCAGGTCCCCGCCGGCCGGGTTCGGGTCCACGATCACGGCCGCATGGCTTCCTTCCTGCTGCTGGCCGTTGGCGGCAGCTTCCCGCTCGCGCCGCGACACCACCGGCGGGATGTTGTGGACCGGACGGGTCTCCTTGGACAACCACACGTCGCGCAGCTCGCGGCGGCGCAGGTCATGGAAGATCTCGGCGATCTCACGCTGGTTCAGCGTCTCGCGTTCCAACAGGGCCAGGGCCAGCCGGTCCAGCACGTCACGGTTCTCGGTCAGGATGGCGTAGGCCTCGTCATGGGCGTCGTCGATCAGCCGGCGCACTTCCTCGTCCACCACGAAGGCGACGTGGTCGGAGTAGTTGCGTTCATGCGACATGTCGCGGCCCAGGAACGGCTCGCCGCCGCCCTGGCCCAGCTTCACGGCACCCACGCGTTCGCTCATGCCGTACTGGGTGACCATCTGCCGGGCGGTTCCGGTGGCCTTCTCGATGTCATTGGACGCGCCGGTGGACGGATCGTGGAAGACGATCTCCTCGGCCACCCGGCCGCCCATGGCGTACGCGAGCTGGTCCAGCAGTTCGTTGCGGGTCACCGAGTACTTGTCGTCCTCCGGCACCACCATGGTGTAGCCCAGCGCGCGGCCGCGGGGCAGGATGGTGACCTTGGTGACCGGCGCGGAGTAGCGCAGCGCGGCCGCGACCAAGGCGTGTCCGCCTTCGTGGTAGGCGGTGATCTTGCGCTCGTGCTCCTTCATCACGCGGGAGCGCTTTTGCGGCCCGGCCATCACGCGGTCGATGGCTTCGTCCAGCGCCCGGTCGTCGATCAGCTGGGCGTTGGACCGCGCGGTCAGCAGTGCGGCTTCGTTGAGCACGTTGGCCAGGTCGGCACCGGTGAATCCGGGCGCACGCTTGGCCAGGGAACGCAGGTCCACGCCCGGCGCCATGGGCTTGCCGGCGGCGTGCACCTGCAGGATCTGGTGGCGGCCCTCCAGGTCGGGGGCCTCGACGGCAATCTGCCGGTCGAAGCGGCCCGGGCGCAGCAACGCCGGGTCCAGCACGTCGGGGCGGTTGGTGGCGGCGATCAGAATGACGTTGGTCTTGACGTCGAATCCGTCCATCTCGACCAGCAGCTGGTTCAGCGTCTGTTCGCGCTCGTCGTTGCCGCCGCCCACGCCGGCGCCGCGGTGACGGCCGACCGCGTCGATTTCGTCCACGAAGATGATGGCCGGCGCATTGGTCTTGGCCTGTTCGAACAGGTCCCGGACGCGGGAGGCGCCGACGCCGACGAACATTTCCACGAAGTCGGAGCCGGAGATCGAGAAGAACGGCACGCCGGCTTCGCCGGCCACGGCGCGGGCCAGCAGGGTCTTGCCGGTGCCGGGCGGACCGTAGAGCAGCACGCCCTTGGGAATTTTGGCCCCGACGGCCTGGAATTTGGCCGGCTCGGAGAGGAATTCCTTGATCTCGTGCAGTTCCTCCACGGCCTCGTCCACGCCCGCGACGTCGGCGAAGGTCACCTGGGGCATGTCCTTGGTGATCATCTTCGCCTTGGACTTGCCGAACTGCATGACCTTGGAGCCGCCGCCCTGCATTCGCGTGAGCAGGAACCAGAAGATCAGGCCGATGATCAGGATGGGCAGGATCAGGCTGATGAAGCTCATGAACCAGTTGTTCTCCACCGGCTGGTCGGTGAAGGTGTCCACGTCGGAGGCGTTGATCGCGTCCACGATGTCCGGGCCACGGTCGCGGCTGTAGAAGAAGGTGATCGACTTGCCCTTGTTGGCGTCGTCGATGACGAGATCTTCGCGCAAGGTGAGGTCGACGCTTTGGGCGCCGTCGTTCATCCGGGCTTGTTCCGCCTTGTTGTCCTGCAGCAGTTCAAGTCCCACACTGGTGTCGACCCGTGAAGACTGCGGACCGGCTAAATTGGGCACGGCGATCAGGAGGATGACCAGGACCAGGACAATCCAGATGATCGGTCCCTTGAAAAGGTTCTTCAATTTCATGCGACTTGGGGGCTTGCGCCCGTCCCTCCTGCTTGTCCGCGCGTGATGGCAGCCCGTGGGCTACTACAGCTATACACCGTCCGTCTTCCTTCACGCTCAACGGAGGGCATAAGTTCCCTCTCGGCGTAGCCTAACCCGCGGCGGGCGGTGCGGCGGTTATTCGTAGATGTGCGGTGCCAGGGTGCCGATGAAGTCCAGGTTGCGGTAGCGCTCGGCGTAGTCCAGCCCGTAGCCCACCACGAATTCGTTCGGGATCTCGTAGCCGACGTACTTGACGTCGATTTCCACCTTGGCGGCATCGGGCTTGCGCAGCAGGGTGCAGATTTCCACGCTGGCGGGACCGCGTGAAATCAAGTTGGTCTTCAGCCAGGACAGGGTGAGGCCCGAGTCGATGATGTCCTCCACGATGAGCACGTGCTTGCCCATCAAATCCGTCTCGAGGTCCTTCAGGATCCGCACGACGCCGGAGGACTGGGTGCCGGAGCCGTAGGAGGAGACGGCCATCCAGTCCATCTTGACGTGGCTGTGCAGTGCCCGGGCCAGGTCGGCCATGACCATCACCGCGCCCTTGAGGACGCCGACGATCAACAGGTCGCGCCCTTCATAGTCCTTGTCGATTTGGGCAGCCAGCTCGGCGACGCGCTGCTGGATCTGCTCCTTGGTGTAGAGGACGTGCTTGAGGTCTGCCTGGACGTCGTTGGAATCCACCACATGCTCCCGGGTCTAGCGGTCTGTCTGGCCGGGGCTGCGGCCAGTTGTTCTCAACACAAGATTGCCATAGCCGGTGCCATCTTGG
Source organism: Arthrobacter sp. Y3221048 (assembly GCF_059092685.1). Lineage (NCBI taxonomy): Bacteria > Bacillati > Actinomycetota > Actinomycetes > Micrococcales > Micrococcaceae > Arthrobacter > Arthrobacter sp. Y3221048. The sequence goes on from NZ_JBNHHX010000001.1 coordinate 512,387, forward strand.
TGAACCGCATTGGCAGCAGTCCGGCGGTAGACACTGACGAATCCGGCCAACTGCACCGGGCCGGCCGAACCTTGGCGCCGCAGCAGCGATTCGGCCGCCAGCAGCCGTTCGTAGCTGGGGTTTTCACCGCCCAGTTCCGCGGCGGCCAGGGCGATCACGCGGTGCTTCATGGCGGCCGGGAGTTGTTCCATGCCTTCCCGCGGCAGCTCCAGCCCGTCCGGCGTCGCCACGCGCAGCCGGCGGTATTCCTCGGCTGCCTGCGCCTGCAGGTAGTCGGCGTCGGCGGCCAGGATCTGTGCCGACCGCCACAGCGCCTCGGCGACGCCGGGGCCCATTTCGTCCTCCAGGAACGGCATCACCCGGGTCCGGATGCGCGAACGCATGTAGTGTGGATCGCTGTTGGCGGGGTCGTGCCAGGGCTGCAGGCCGGCGACCGCACAGACCTCCTCGGTGTCTTCCCGGCGCAGCGACAGGAACGGGCGCAGATACCGGCCCCGCTTCACCGGCATGCCGGCCAACGACCGGGTGCCCGAACCGCGGCCCAGGCCCAGCAGCACCTGCTCGGCCTGGTCGTCCAGTGTGTGCCCCAGCAGCACTGCAGCTGCCCCGAGTTCCGCCGCGGCGGCATCCAGCGCCGCGTAGCGTGCCGTCCGGGCGGCTGCCTCCGGCCCGATGCCGGCCGATTCCACGGCTACCCGGCGGACCTGGACCGGGGCAAGTCCCAGCGATTCGAGCTGCAGCCGGGCTCCGTCGGCCACTTCCGCGCTGCCCTGTTGCAGGCCATGGTCGACGACGACGGCCCCCACCCGGTAAGGACGGACGCCGTTGCGCGCCGGCCGGTTGAAGAATTCCGCCGCGACGGCCAGGGCCAGCGAGTCCGGTCCCCCGCTGCAGGCCACCAACAACAGCTGCGGTTCGGCGGTCTCCGCCGTCGCTGCCGGCGGCCCGAATTGTTCCAGCGCCTGCCGCAACTGGTGCCGGGCGTCCGCCACACGCGGGTGCAACCGGGGCTTGCGCCGGTCCGCGGCGACACCGCTCATGGGCGGCTGAGGTCCATCCGGCTGATCCACAGATCGGGGTGGTGGATCTCCTCTTCGGTGGGCAGGTTTTCGGGACGCTCCCACACGGTGTTGAAACCCTCCATGCCGATCTGCCGGGTCACTGCGCGGACGAACTTGGCGCCGTCGGAGTACTGGCGGGCCTTGGCATCGAGCCCCATGAGTTTGCGGACCCAGTTCTCCAGCGCCCCGCGGCTCTTGCCGCGCGCGTTGAAACGCTGGCGGATGGTCTTCACCGTCGGGACAAGCGAGGAGTCCACCGCGTCCATCACCACGTTGGCGTGGCCCTCCAGCAGGCTCATCACGGCGGTCAGGTGGGAGAAAACGGCCTTCTCTTCCGGCCCCTGGACCAGGTCGAGGAGGGAGCCCTTCAGCGATGAACCCGGCCCTCCGCCGTCGTCCTTTCCGCTGTCCTTGGCCGCGGCGACGGCGGCCTTGACGGTCTGCTGCAGCCGCTCGCCCAGCGTGTCCGCTTTTTCCACCAGTGAGGACGAGAGCCCGCCGATCTGCTCCATCATGTGGTCGCGCAGCCAGGGAGCCGCGGCGAACTGAACCCGGTGGGTCTGCTCGTGCAGGCACACCCACAGGCGGAAGTCGGAGGGCACCACATTCAGTTCCCGCTCCACGGTGACGATGTTGGGCGCCACCAGCATCAGCCGCCCGGCTGCCGGGCCGCCGGGCAGCAGGGAGCAGAACGGGTCGTACTGGCCCAACACCTTGCTGGAGAGGAAGGAGAGGATGGCGCCCATCTGGGTGCCGGTGAGCACGCTGCCCACGGCCGTGGTGGCGTTCTTGAGCTGATCCGGGCGCTTCTCGGCGAGCGCGGTGATGGCCGGGGCCAGCATGACTTCGAAACTGCGGGCGTTTGCCTTGGACCAGGCGGCGCGGTCGATGATCAGCACGTCGGAGTCGTGCAGGTCGCGGGCCGCCTCCAACCCGGTGATGCGGTGCACGTGGTCCACCGATTCTTCGGCCAGCCGGCGCATTTCCGCGACCGCGGCGCGCATTTCAGCGGCCTTCATCCGGGGGCCGGCCGGCGTCAGCGTGGCTGCCGTGGACGCGGCCAGTTCCCAGTTGACCAGCCGAGGGACGGGCCCTGGGGTGGCGCCGGATTCACTGGGGGTCGGTGCGCTACTGTCCATGCGTCCCATCAGATCACATCAGCGGCGAGCCGGTCACTACCGGCGGGCATCGATTGGAGGCATCCCCGCGGCTGCGGCCCTGCGGCCGGGGCTGCGCGGCAGCAGCTCAGCAGCGCCCGGTTTGCCCGCTGCGGCTTAGCGACAGCCGCAGCCGGCCAGCACGGTCGCCGCCCGGTCGGCGGCCACGCGGGCGGCGTCGGTCGAACCTTTCAGGCCGTTGGCCACGAAAGCGAAAACCAGCAGGCGTCCGTCGGCGCTGGCCACATAGCCGCTGAGCGACGTCACGGTGTTCAACGTGCCGGTCTTGGCCCGGACCAGTCCGGCGCCCGCGGGGTTGTTTTCCAGGTAGCGCCCGGACAAGGTGCCGGTCAGGCCGGCGACCGGCAGGGAACCGATGCCGGCCCGCAGGTCCGCATCCTCGGAGGAGGCCATCAGCCTGACCGCCGCGGCCAACTGCGCAGGACTGACCCGGTTCTCCATCGACAGTCCGCTGGCATCGGCGAGCACCATGCCCTCCACCGGAATGCCCAGCCGCTGCACCGCCTCGCGGACGGCCTCGGTTCCGCCGCCGAAGGAGCCGGGCTTCCCGGCCGCCACGGCGGTATTGCGCGCCAGCACCTCGGCCACATAGTTGTCCGAGTGCCGCACCATGTAGGCCACCTGGTCGGCCACCGGGGCGGATTTCGCCTCGGCCAGCACGGCCCCGTCCGCCGGCGCCGCTTCGCGTGCCACCGCGCCGCTCACGGTGAGTTCCTGCCCGGCCACGGCTTCGGCCAGCGCGTCGCGGAACGCTGCCCCCGCCAGCGCGGCGGCATCGGGCACCAGGTCGCCGCCGCCGTCGGCCTGTTCCCGCCCGGCGTACAGGGCGAGCGGGTACACGGCGGAGATTTCGCCGTTCTTCACGTCGCCCGGGTCCCAGGCGGCGCTGATGGCGGCCCCGGAGTAGAGGGAGTCGTCCACCGCCACCGAGAGTTCACCGGTGTACCCGTCGGCGGCGAGTTGTTCGGCGGTTTCGGCTGCCAGCGTTGCCAGCCCGGCTTCCCCCCAGACCGCGCCTGGGTTGGATTCCCCGGCGCCCAGCAAGGCATCGCCGCCGCCGACCAGGTACACCACGCCCGGTTCGCCGCCGCGCTTGACCGAAGTGGTGAACCGGCGGTCGGCACCGATGGTATCGAGTGCGGCGACGGCGGTGAGCAGCTTCAGGTTGGACGCCGGAACCAGCGGCTCGGCGGCGGCCTGGTCGTACAGCACGTCGCCGGTGGCCGCATCGGTGACGATCCCGGTGAAGCCGCCGGCGCCGTCGAACGCCAATGCCCTGTCCAGGGCGGGACCCAGCACGGCCGGATCCGGCACCGGTGCCTCGCCGGCCGGTTCGGCCGCCGGCGGGTCCGCCAGTTCGGTGGGCGGCAGCTGCGCGGCCGGGGTGCGGATGACCGGCTCCGGCTCCGGCCATTCGATGGCCTGGGCGAGGTTGAATGCGGCGGGGACAGCCAGCACGGCGAATACCACTGCCAGCAGCCCGGAGGTGAGCACGCGGAAGCCACGCCCCATGCTGCCCCTCCCGCGGATCTTGAAGTGTTGCGAACGCCCAGCTCCCACCCCGATGCCAGCGCGGAAGGGCATGACCTATATCGTTAAGCGTAGTCTGGCGCCGGGCCACGGTTGTGCATCGGCGGCGCCGCAGCAAAAAATTCTGAACGCCTCCAAGGAGCGAAGCCATGCAGCATGACGTCACCATCGAGATCCCCAAGGGTTCGCGGGTCAAGTACGAGATCGATCATGAAACCCACCGCCTCCGCCTGGACCGGGTGCTGTTCACTTCCATGCAGTACCCCACCCACTACGGCTTTTTCGAGGAAACGCTGGGCGAAGACGGCGATCCGCTGGACGCGATGGTCATGCTGCAGGACTATGACCTGCTGCCGGGTGTCGTGGTCGAATCCCGCCCGATTGCCGTCTTCAACATGACCGACGACGGCGGCGGCGACGCCAAGGTGCTGTGCGTTCCGGCCGACAAGCGCTTCGACCACATCCAGGAGCTTTCCGACGTGCCGGAGTTCCTGGTCAAGGAAATCGAGCACTTCTTCACCCGCTACAAGGACCTGGAGCCGGGCAAGTGGGTCAAGGCCGAGGGCTGGGCCGACCGCGCCGCCGCCGAGGCGGAACTGGAAGCCTCCATCCGGCGCTTCGCAGACCAGGGCTAAGGTTCCGGCGCGGCGTACCGCAGGGCGGGCACGCCGGGCCTGAACTGAACCTCGCCGGAAACCGGCGGGATCAACGGCTGCGGCCCGGACCCTCCCAGGTCCGGGCCGCTGTTGCATGCGCCGGAGCTGCTGGCGGCAGGACACACCAGCCAACCGGAATCGGTTGTTCCTGCCCGGACGGGCGCAATACTGGTGCCATGTACGTGCTCACCATCAACCAGCGGGATTCCCGCGAGGTGGGCGACCTGGTGCCCGAATTGATCAGGTCGCTGCGCCACCTGCCCGCGGCGATCCCCTTCCAGCGGTCCGTCGGCGACGAAGCGATCGGCGCCGTCGAGCAGCCGTCCACGGCCGTCGACGCGGCCCTGATCGCGCTGCGCAGCCGGCGCTGGCATGTGGGAATCGGCGTGGGGGAACTGCGGCCGCCGCTTCCGCGGGACGTCAAGGACGCCGATGGGCTCGGCCTGGTCTACGCACGCCGCGCGGTGAACCGTGCACAGAAAACCGGCGAGCGCGTTCCGCTGGCCGTGTCCGGCCCCGATGCGGAGGCCGCGGCGGAAGCAGAAGCCGTGCTGCGGCTCATCGGCCGGATTGTCGCCACCCGCACCGACGCGGAGTGGAAGGTGCTGGACCTGATGACGCCGGGAGCGCGCGGCCAGCAGAAGTACATCGCCGAAGAACTGGGCATCACCAGCCAGGCCGTGAGCAAGGCGGTGGTCCGCTCGCACTGGGTGGAGGAGTGGGCCTGCCGCCCGGCAGCCGCCCGGCTGCTGGACCTTGTCCACGGACCCGCCGCCCTGCCCGCCGTCGCGCCGCCCGGCTGACTCGCCCCGTTCGTTACGGTAACAACGGCCGGGGCGTCTAGACTCCGAGGGAGACGGCGCCCGCCTCCGTCAGTGGTACAACGACAAAGGAGTATTCATATGGTTCCGGAGATCAACATCTGGGCGGTCATCGTGGCCACCCTTTCGACCCTGATCGTCGGATCTGTCTGGTACATGCCGAAGGTCTTCGGCAACTACTGGATGAGGGTCGCCAACGTCAGCCCCGGGGAGGGCAAAGACGCCGTACGCCCGATCATCATCACGGTGGTCGTCAGCCTGATCAGCGCGTGGGTGCTGGCGGGTTCGGCGGCCATTGCGCAGGATTTCTACGGCGGCAACTTCCTGTGGAACACGGTGCTGACCGCCATCATCCTCTGGGCCGGCTTCACCGCCGCCCGCTTCGCAACGCACGATGCCTTCGAAGGCCGGCCGGTTGGGCTGACCGTACTGAACATCGTGCACGAACTCGTGACCTTCCTGGTCATGGCACTGGTCATCGGCCTCTTCGGCATCAGCGGAGCCTGAGGAGCGGCACCGGACCGCCAGGCGGCCGGCGGGAACCGGTGTGCCCGGGTGGTTCCACCCGGGCATCTCCATCTCCTCAGTCCAGCAGGCTGCGCAGCACGGCTGCCGCCCCGTCTTCCTCCACGGTTCCCGTGACCTCGCGGGCGGCGGCCACGACCTCCTCGGGTGCCTGTCCCATGGCGACGCCGCGGGCGGCCCAGTCCAGCATTTCGATGTCGTTGCGGCCGTCGCCCATGGCGACAGTATGCGTCGGCTCGACGTCCAGCTTCCGGCGCAGGGATTCCAGCGCGCTGGCCTTGGTCACGCCGTTGGCCGCGATGTCCAGCCACGCGGTCCAGCCCACCGAGTAGGTCACTCCCTTGAGCCCTGCGGTGTCGATGGCCTCCTTGAACTCCTCGGGAGTGTTTTCGGCGCTGGAAACCACCACGCGCACGGCCGTGGAGTCCAGCAGCGTCTCGAAGTCGACGCCCATGGCCTCGATCCCAAAGCTGGCGTCCTGGAAGCGCTCCGTGGCCAGGAAATTGCCCTCTTCGTCCTCGAGCGCAAACTTGGCAGTCGGCAGCTTGGACCGCATCACCCGCAAGGCCGGTCCGGGGTTGAACGTCACCCGGTCGATCACCTCGTAGCCGTCCTCCAGCGAGGTGTCGATCCGGAGGGTGACACCGCCGTTGGAGCAGACGGCATACCCCTTGGTGACGCCGATCAGCTCGATGATCGGCAGCGTTGCATTCAGGGACCGCCCGGTGGAGACGACCACCTCGTGGCCGGCGTCGACGACGGCGCGCGCCGCTTCGCGCACGGCATCGCTCATGTGGCCGTCGTGGTTGACCAAGGTGCCGTCCACGTCCAGCGCCACCAGCTTGCGGGACCCGTTTTCCACGAAGTTGTGGCGCCGGGCCGCGTTCTTCTTCTCGTTTGTCATATCTTCTGTAGCAATCCGCTGGTCGTCGGTGCCAGCGTTAGCCTTATCAGCTGTAGTTGTCATGTCCCTAGTCAAACATGGGCGGCATACGCACGGGTAGGAAATTTTCTACGGGCGAATGAAGTGCCGGTGAACGCCATCCGGCCGCAACGGCACCCACCTGCCGGCCGCGGCGCGGAACGGCGCGCTAGGAGAGCACCGGCAGGACCTCCATGCCGCCCAGGTAGGGCCGCAGTGCGGCAGGCACGTTCACGGAGCCGTCGGCGTTCTGGTGGTGCTCGAGGATGGCAACGATCCAGCGCGTGGTGGCCAGGGTTCCGTTCAGGGTGGCCACTGCCCTGGTGCCCTTCTTTTCGCCGTCCGCGGACGCCTGGCGTTCGCGGATGTTCAACCGGCGGGCCTGGAAGGTCGTGCAGTTGGAAGTGGACGTCAACTCCCGGTAGGCCTGCTGGGTGGGCACCCAGGCCTCGCAGTCGAACTTGCGGGCCGCGCTCATGCCCAGGTCTCCCGCGGCGGTGTCGATCACCCGGTAGGGCAGTTCCACCTTGGCCAGCATTTCTTCTTCCCAGGCGAGCAGGCGGGCGTGCTCGTCGGCAGCCTCCTCAATCTGGCAGTAGATGAACATTTCCAGCTTGTTGAACTGGTGCACGCGGATGATGCCCCGGGTGTCCTTGCCGGCGGCACCGGCCTCGCGCCGGTAGCAGGAGCTCCAGCCGGCGTACCGCGTCGGTCCGCTGGACAGGTCCAGGATTTCGTCGGCGTGGTACCCCGCGAGTGCCACCTCCGAGGTGCCCGTCAGGTACAGGTTGTCCCGCTCCAAACGGTAGATCTCGTCGTCGTGCTCCACATCGAAGCCGGTCCCCTGCATGGTTTCGGGGCGGACCAGGGTGGGGGTGATCATGGGGATGAAGCCGTTGGATATGGCCTGGTCCAGCGCCATGTTCATCAGGGCAATCTCCAGCCGGGCACCCACGCCCCTGAGGAAGTAGAAGCGGGAGCCCGAGACCTTTGCCCCGCGTTCCATGTCGATGGCGCCGATCAGCTCTCCGATGGCCAGGTGGTCCTTCGGCTCGAACCCGTCCCGGGCGAAGTCCCGGGGCTCGCCGACTGTCTTGACCACGGTGAAGTCGTCCTCGCCGCCGGCCGGAACACCGTCTTCGATCCGGTTGGGTATGCTGCGGAGCAGCGCTTCCTGCTGGTTCCGGGCGGCATCGGATGCGGCCTGGGCTTCCTTGACCGATGCTGCCAGCTCCTTGACCTGCGCCAGGAGCGCTGCCTTCTCCTCGCCCTTGGCCTGGGCCACCTTCTTGCCGAAGAGATTCTGTTCGGCGCGCAGTCCCTCGTAGTGGTTGATTGCTTCCCGGCGGGCGGTGTCGGCGGCGATCACGGCATCGACCACCGACTCGTCGGTGCCCCGGGCACGCTGGGAGGCACGGAAAATCTCAGGATTGGCGCGGAGTTCGTTTACATCGATCACCTGCTAAGGGTACCGAAAAAGGCTTTCCGGCCTCGATCCGCGGCCCCCGCCGCCGATCGGGGCCTCCAATGTGCCAAAGCGGCGGGGCTGGATAGTCTATGACCAACATGACTGCCGAATGGACGCCCGCCCTCATCATCGTTTCGGCGGTGGCCGCCTTGGTGGTGGGATGGCCGGGCCTCCGCCGCATGTTCGGGCGCCGCCGGAAAGCGGTGCCGGCCGCTCCTGTGCCGTCCCCGGGCCTGCCAGACCAGCGCGTGGTATTCATCCTGAACCCGGTCAAGAACGGGGCCGCCGAGGCCCGCCGGGAGGTGGAAGCAGCCTGCGCAGCGGCCGGTTGGAGCCCGCCCCTGGTGTTGGAAACCACGCCCGGGGACCCGGGGCACGGACAAGCCAAGCGGGCCATCGCAGAGCGTGCCGACGTGGTGATCGCCGGCGGCGGAGACGGCACGATCCGGGTGGTTGCTTCGGAGTTGTCCGGCACCCAGGTGCCGATGGGCGTGCTGCCGCTGGGCACCGGAAACCTGCTGGCCCGCAACCTGGGCCTCGAGCCGAGCGCCCTGCGGGCCAACATCCACGTGGCCCTGCACGGGGTCATCCGCAAGATCGACACCGCTGACATCACCTTGGAGAACGAGGCGACCGGCGAACGGTCGCAGGAAAGTTTCCTGGTGATCGCCGGCATCGGCGTGGATGCCGACGTCCTGGCCGACACCCGTGACGACCTGAAACGCCGGTTCGGCTGGATGGCCTATTCGGAAGCCGGCGTCCGCCACCTTGCCGGCCAGCGGAAGCGCGTCATGGTCAGCATCGACGACGGGCCGGCCCAACCCCGTCGGGTCCGCAGCATCCTGCTGGCCAACTGCGGGAAGTTGCCGGCGGGCATCGATTTCATCCCCACCGCGGAAATCGACGACGGCGAACTGGACATCGTGGTACTCACTCCGCGCAGCGCGATCGGCTGGTTGTGGATCGCCGCCAAGACGCTGGTGCGGCACAGCGCCCCGATTCCGGTGATCGAGTACCACCGCGGGCGGAAGGTCCGCATCACCGCGCACCAGCCGATGGGAAGCCAGCTCGACGGCGATCCGTCCGGGCCGGTCACGTCGCTGACCGTTCAAGTTCGGCCGCGGTCGCTGGCGGTGCGCACCGAGTCGGTCCCCTCCGCCGGCAGCGGCCGGGCGGCGGCCTAGGGCCGGCGTCCGCCCGGGGCGCTGCGGCGTTCAGGCATCGTCGGCGTTTACGTGTCGTCGCCCCCGGTGTTGAGCGGGTCGTCGCTGGCATCGGCCCGGTCCGTGTTGTGCAGTTCCTCGCCCGGAACGTCGATGGGCTGTTCGTCTGCTTCGAGCGCCGGAACATCTGCATCCGGCTGCTGCAGGTCTTCGTCCCGGGGGATCGGGAACTCGCCGGCCGCCTGCTGGTCGATCAGCTGCTGCTCCTCGGCGAAGCGCAGGTCATTGCCCTGGTCCCCGAGGTCGCCCGCGCGGTTTTCGCTCGGGGTCTGGTTGAGCGCCTCCACCGGCGTCGGCTCCCCGTCCTGGTACTGGTCCCTGTCGTTCTGCTGCGTCATGGTGCTCCGATCTTTGGTCGCAGGTGCGATTTTCCTCAGCATACTGACCATAACCGCGGGCCGACAGCCCGGCGGAACCGTCAACCGGCCAACAGCAGGTCCTGCACCCATAGGTCGGCCTGCCGGAACGCCTCGTCCTGGTTGCGGCGCGGAACCGTCAGTCCGCGTCGGTCGGCGCGCGGGTAGGAGCCCAAAAACCGGATGCCCGGGCTGAGCCGGTGCAGCCCGCGGACGGCGTCGGCGACCCGCTCCTCGGCCAGGTGGCCTTCGGCATCGAGGCTGAAGAAATAATCTCCCAAAAACTGGCCGGTGGGGCGGGACTCAATCCGGCTCAGGTTCACGCCCCGGCTGGAGAACTGTTCCAGGATGGCCCCCAGTGCCCCCGGATGATCCTGCGGCAGCGGGACCACCAGCGTGGTCTTGTCGGCGCCGGTCGGCGCGGGCAGGGCACCGGGCCGGCTCACCAGAACGAACCGGGTGACGGCGTCCGGAATGTCGCCGATGTCCTCGGCAAGCACCTGCAGGCCGCGCTGCCGGGCCACGAGCGGCGAGCAGATCGCCGCATCGTAGCCGGCCGCAGGCTCCAGCAGGCCCACCGCTGCCGCCGCCGTCGAGGAGGCGGGAACGTATTCCGCCTGGGGAATGTTCGCTGCGGACCAGGCACGGCATTGCGCCCAGGCATGCGGATGGGTGGACACCACCGCGACGTCTCCCCGCTCGATGCCGGCCCGGACGGCCAGCACAAACCGGATGGGCACCAGTTCCTCCCCGATGATCCGCAGCGGCTCGCCTCCCGCGATGGCATCCAGCGTGGCGCTGACGCCGCCCTCGACCGAGTTCTCGATCGGAACCATGGCCGCGCCGGCTTCGCCCGCACGAACGGCGTCCACGGCGGCCTCGACACTCGCGGCCGGAATCCGGCGCACGTCAGCCGCCCCTGGAACCTGGAGGAGGGCAGCTTCGGTGAACGTTCCCTCCGGCCCCAGGAAGGTATAGACGCCTGCCATTACTGGACCCGGGGCTCCTGCCCGTTCTCCGAGACGATCGGCTTGCCGGCGTCCAGCCAGGCACCCATCCCGCCGTCGACGTTCACTGCGGAGTATCCGTTGCCGATCAGCCATTCGGCGGCCCGGAAGGACCGCCCGCCGCTGCGGCACACCACGTGCAGGTCCACGTCGGGATCCAGCTCCTCCAGGCGCAGGGGCAGCTCGTTAAGCGGGATGTGCACGGCGCCTGCTATATGTCCGGCTTCCCATTCGTAGTCTTCGCGCACGTCCAGAATGGTGGCGTCGCCGCCGACGCTGTTGACATCCACGTTCTCGACATCGCTCATGGCAACCTCCGTTATCCGCGGCAGGCCCTGCCGCCGCTGGTTAATTCCTGCTCCGGGCGTACCCCCGATTTGCCCCCTTTCCAAGCCTATAGTGGGATCGTCCGCCGCACCTTATGAGACAGGGGCACCCATGGCCGCAGACCAGCCGACCATCCTCGCTACGTCCGGCGGAATCAAGGCCGGCGTTCGCAGCCGGATCGCGTTCCACCACCTGGTGCACTACGCCGTCGAACTGACGGGTCCCGCCGGGCGGGCACCGAAGCTGGTCCACCTGGGCACCGCCGGGGGCGACCAGCGCTGGTTCCAAGCCGAGCTGGACGAGGCGGCCAGGGGTGCCGGCTACGGCCTGAGCCATCTGAACCTGTTCACCATGCCCAATGTCCCGGACATCGAGGAGCACCTGCTGGGCCAGGACGTGGTGTGGGTGGGCGGCGGTTCGGTGGCAAACCTGCTGGCCGTGTGGCGGGTCCACGGGCTGGAGGACATTTTCAGACGGGTCTGGCAGGCCGGCGTGGTCCTGGCCGGGGTCTCCGCCGGCTCCATCTGCTGGTTCCGCGGCGGCACCACCGACTCCTTCGGCCCCGAGCTGCGGCCGGTCACGAACGGGCTGGCACTGCTGCCCTACGACAACGGCGTCCATTACGACTCGGAACCGCAGCGCCGGCCGCTGGTGCACCGGCTCGTGGCGGACGGGATCCTGGGCGAAACGCATTGCACCGACGACGGCGTCGGGCTGGTCTACCGCGGCACAGAACTGGCTGAGGCGGTCAGCGAGACCGACGGGAAACTGGCCTACCGCGTGACAGCCCAGGCCGGCGACGGGCCCGAAGCCGTCGCGGTGGAGGAACCGATCGAGGCCAGGTTCCTCGGCTGAACGGGCGGGCGGGAACGGCGGCGCGGCAGCCACCGCAGACACGGGCAGGGCGCCGCGCCGGCGCGCCGGTGGCTTGCGGGGATTAGCCCGCACCGCCGGGCAGGGCTACGCTTACGGGCGATGACTGCTTTGCATGACTTGTCGGCTGTCGCCCAGCGCGACGCCGTGGCCCGCGGCGAACTGTCCGCCCGCGAACTGACGGAGCACTACCTCCAACGCATCGACGCCCTGAATCCAAGGCTCGGCGCCTTCATCACCGTCACGGCCGACCAGGCGCTCAAACAGGCACGCGCCGCGGACGACCATCAGGCACGCGGCGGGACCCTGGGCCGGCTGCACGGCCTGCCGGTGGCTTACAAGGACCTCACGGATGTGGCCGGTGTTCCGACCACGCACGGCAGCGCGGCTTTGGAGCACCGGCCGGCATTGGCCAACCACCCCTTGGTGGACGTACTCGAATCCGCCGGGAGCATCAGCCTGGGCAAGACCCAGGTCCCCGAATTCGGCCTGACCTCCTACAGCGAGAACCGTGTGGCGCCGCCGGCCCGCAACCCGCTGGACCCCGCGCTGAGTCCGGGCGGCTCCTCCGGCGGAAGCGCCGCTGCCGTGGCCGCCGGCATGCTGCCCTTCGCCCCCGGCTCCGACGGCGGCGGCTCGGTCCGGATCCCGGCGGCCGCCACCGGGCTGGTGGGGCTGAAACCCGGCCGCGGCCGGCTCCCGGCCGGCACCACCGGAGACGACGCCGGCCGGCTGGTGGTCGCCGGGCCCCTGGCCCGCACGGCGGCGGATGCCGGACTGCTGATGGACGCCATGGCGGACGAACCGCACGCCCGCGCGGCCTTCCCGGGGGAACCCGGCTTCCTGGCCGCCGCGCTACGCGCCGAAGGACGATTCCGGATCGGCGTCAGCACCGACTCTCCGTTCGAGTCCGCCTATCCGCTGTCGCTGGAGCCGGAGGCACGCGAGGCGTTGGACACGGCGGTGGAGCTGCTGCTGGGGCTGGGCCACGCGCTCGAGGAAGCGGAAATCCGCTATGACAACCGCTACCCGGAGGCGTTTGCCACGGTGTGGACCTCCGGACTGAACCGGCTGGAGCTGCCGGCCGGCCGCGAACCGCAGCTCATGCCGCTCACGCGTTCCTTCCGGCGCCGGGCCCTGAAGCGCGCCGACGCGTTGCCGGAAGCCTTGGCCGCGCTGGCGCGTTTCCAGGACGACACCCGGGCACAGTTCGGCCGGTACGACCTGGTTCTGACGCCGGCGCTGGCCCAGACCCCCCGGCCGGTGGGCTGGTACACCTCCAACAGCGCGGACGTCGACTACATGCGCCAGTGCCAATATTCGCCGTACACCTCGCTGGTCAACGTGTGCGGGCTGCCCGCCATAGCGGTTCCCGTCAGCACCACCGAGGAGGGCCTGTCCATGGGCGTCCAGCTGATCGGCAAGCCCGGCTCCGAGGCGGTGCTGCTGGCCGCCGCTGCGCAACTGGAGAGCGCCCGATGAATCCTTGAACCCCGGCCCGACCTGCGGATATGCATTAACACGCGGCGCCGTCCCGGGCGCAGAATATGACAATACATGTAGCGGACTGTCACAATAGAACACCGTGAGCAATACCGTGCAGTCCGGGAACCCGCAGCCGGAAACAACAAAACAGTCCACTCAAACCGGCAAAACCTTCTTCGGGCATCCACGGATGCTGGCGAATCTGTTCTCCGTAGAACTCTGGGAGCGTTTCTCCTTCTACGGCATGCAGGGCATCCTGCTCTACTACATGTACTACTCGGTCGCCGAGGGCGGCCTCGGGATCGACGAAGGAATTGCCACCGGCCTGGTGGGCGCCTACGGCGGCGGCGTGTACCTCTCCTCGATCCTTGGCGCATGGGTGGCCGACCGCATCCTGGGGTCCGAGAAGGTCCTCTTCTACACCGGCATCATGGTCATGCTGGGCCACATCGCGCTGGCCCTGATCCCGGGCGGCGTGGGGCTGGCCATCGGCCTGATCCTGGTGGCCATCGGCTCCGGCGGCCTCAAGGCCACCGCCAGCTCGCTGGTCGGCTCGCTCTACAGCCTGAAGGACGACCGCCGCGACGCCGGCTTCTCCATCTTCTACATGGGCGTGAACATCGGCGGCCTCTTCGGCCCGCTGCTCACCGGCCTGGCCCAGGTGGAGCTCGGTTTCCACTACGGCTTCGGCCTGGCCGCGCTGGGCATGGCCATCGGCCTCACCCAGTACGCCCTGACCCGCAAGAACCTGCCCGAGGCCGCGCACCATGTGGCCAACCCGCTGCCGCGCGGCAACTACGGCAAGGTCGCCGCCGCGGCCGTGGCCGCCGTCGTCGTCATGGTGCTGCTGGTGGCCTTCGGCTTGGTGACCGCCTCAAACCTGGCCCCGATCATGGCCTGGCTGGCGATCATCGCCGCCGTGGTGTACTTCGTGGTGATCCTCTCCAGCAAGCAGGTCGACGCCGTGGAGCGCAAGCGCGTCTACGCCTTCATCCCGCTGTTCATCGCCTCCGCCGCGTTCTGGGCGCTGTTCCAGCAGCAGTTCACCGTGGTGGCCCTGTACGCGGACAAGCAGCTGGACCGCACGCTGGGCGGCTGGGAAATGCCGGCCAGCTGGGTGCAGTCCATCAACCCGGTATTCATCATCATCTTCGCCGGCATCTTCGCTGCCCTGTGGACCAAGCTCGGCCCCAAGCAGCCCAGCTCGCCGCTGAAGTTCGCCCTGGGCCTGGTCGTGATGGGCCTGGCGTTCCTGGCGTTCATCCCGCTCACCGGCGGGGGCGCCAACTCCACCCCGCTGCTGGCCATGGTCGGCATCCTGTTCCTGTTCACCATGGCGGAACTGTTCCTCTCCCCGACCGGTTCCTCGGTCTCCACCAAGCTGGCGCCGAAGGCCTTCCAGACCCAGATGGTGGCGCTGTTCCTGCTCTCCATCTCGCTGGGCACCACGCTGGCGGGCATCCTGGCCGGCTACTACGACCCGGCCAATGAAGCCCCGTACTTCGGCTTCATCGGCGTGACGGCGATCATCCTCGGCGTCGGCCTGGCTGCGGCCGTGCCGTCGCTGAAGAAGATGATGGGCGGCATCCGCTAGGACCGGCCTCAACAACGACGGCGATGCCCGGGCGGGGATTCAATCCGGCCCGGGCATCGCCGTCGTTATGGGTGGTTGCGGACGGATCTACAGTCCGCTGAGAACGCCGATGAAGATCAGCAGGCACCAGATGCCGGTGACCGCGTAGCCCATGATCAGGCCGGCCAGCGCGAGGGTACGGCCGGCACGCTCCTTGCCCAGCGCGATGTGGCCGAACACGATGGCCAGGACCTGCGGGACCAGCATGAAGCCGAACGTCACCACGGAGACGATGCCCAGCACCAGCGCCGCGATGCTCAGGCCCTTCGGCTCGGCCTGCGGCGTGTAGTACATCGGCTGGTTGTAGTCCGGTCCGCCGTACGGCTGCTGGCCGGTGTACGGCTGCGCGCCGGGGCCGGGCTGGTACGAGTACGGGTTCGCCGCTTCGGGCAGCGACGGCGGCTGGGGCAAGGCCTGGCCTGCGTTGGGATCCGTGTACCAACCCGGGTGCTTCGGGTCGTTGAAGGGCGGCCTGTTCTCCGTGCCGGACATAATGTTGATTCCCCCTGCGATTGATTCGCTGCTGCGCAGCTGCGGTGCTGCTTCCAGTCTAGGCGCGCGGGAAGATCGGGGCCCATCGGGTCGGATCCGTCACGCAACCGCCACGGATCCGTGGTTTTTTGGCATGCTGGAGGCATGGCAAACCGTGCGGGCACAGTGGCCCTTCCCAGCGACCTTGTTGACCTGACCGCCTTGCGCGACGCGTACTTCGACGTCAAGCCCGATCCGGCCGACCCGTCCCAGCGCGTGGTTTTCGGTACCTCCGGGCACCGCGGCTCCAGCCTGAAGGCGTCCTTCAACGAGGACCACATTGCCGCCATCACGCAGGCGATCGTGGAGTATCGCGCGGGGCAGGGCATCGCCGGACCGCTGTTCGTCGGCAAGGACACGCATTCCCTCTCGGACCCGGCCCAGGACACCGCCCTCGAGGTACTGGCCGGAAACGGCGTCTCGGCGCTGGTCGATTCCCGCACCGGGTGGACCCCGACGCCGGCGGTCAGCCACGCGATCCTCACCCACAACGCAGCCCATCCGGATGCCCAGGCCGACGGGATCGTGATCACCCCCTCGCACAACCCGCCCGGCGACGGCGGCTTCAAGTACAACCCGCCGCACGGCGGCCCCGCGGACTCGGATGCCACCGGGTGGATTGCCGCCCGCGCCAACAAACTGCTGGAGGCCGGCCTGCGCGGGGTCAAGCGGATGACAGTGGGGCAAGCCCGGTTCTCAGGGGCCATCGGGACGTACGACTTCCTGGGCGCGTATGTGGACGACCTGCCGCGGGTACTGGACCTGGACGCCATCCGTTCCGCCGGCGTGCGGATTGGCGCCGACCCGATGGGCGGGGCCTCGGTGGACTACTGGGCCGCCATCGCCGAGCGGCACCGGCTGGACCTGACCGTGGTCAACCCGGCGGTGGACCCGCAATGGGCGTTCATGACCCTGGACTGGGACGAGAAAATCCGGATGGATTGCTCGTCGCCGTCGGCGATGGCCTCGCTGATCAACGCCGTGCGCGGCGGCGGCGCCGACTTCGACATTGCCACCGGCAACGACGCCGATGCAGACCGCCATGGAATTGTCACCCCTGATGCCGGGCTGATGAACCCCAACCACTACCTTGCCGTGGCCATCGACTACCTCTACAGGCACCGGCCGGACTGGCCGGCCGGTGCGTCCGTGGGCAAGACGCTGGTGTCCTCCTCGATGATCGACCGGGTGGCGGCCGGCCTGGGCCGGCAGCTGGTGGAAGTTCCCGTGGGCTTCAAGTGGTTCGTGCCCGGACTGCTCTCCGGCGAAGGCGTTTTCGGCGGCGAGGAGTCGGCCGGTGCCTCCTTCGTGCGGTTCGACGGCAAGCCGTGGTCCACGGACAAGGACGGCATCCTGCTGGCGCTGCTGGCCTCCGAAATCATGGCCGTGACCGGAAACTCGCCTTCCGAACTCTATGCAGGGCTGACCGAGAAGTTCGGGGCGCCGTCGTACGCCCGGATCGACGCAGCGGCGACCCGGGAGCAGAAAGCAGCGCTGGCGAAACTCTCCGCCGCCGACGTGACCGCCACGCAACTGGCCGGCGAGGCGATTACCGCCAAGCTGACCGAAGCGCCGGGCAACGGCGCACCGATCGGCGGGCTCAAGGTCACCACCGACAACGCGTGGTTCGCGGCCCGGCCATCGGGCACGGAAGACGTCTACAAGATCTACGCCGAATCCTTCCGCGGCCAAGACCATCTGGTGCAGGTGCAGGCGGAGGCCAAGGCGATCGTGGACGCCGTCATCGCCTGACATCGTGCCAGGGGCGGCCCCCGGCCGCGCGTGCGAACGGTCGGCACGACCCGGCACCGGTGTTCCGGCGGTAGGATGTCCCCCGGACATTTTTCCGCTGACTCCCCCACGAAGAGGCCCACCATGAGCACGCCTGCAAAGTCTTCCCCGTTCCGTTGGACCGTGCATGGCGACGGCAAGAACATTTCACCGGGCACGGTTGTAGGACCTCAGGAGCGGCTCACCTGGCCGCGCACCATGGGCATCGGGGCCCAGCACGTGGTCGCCATGTTCGGCGCCACTTTCCTGGTCCCGCTGCTGACCGGATTCCCGCCGTCCACTACGCTGCTGTTCTCCGGCGTGGGCACCATCCTGTTCCTGATCATCACGGCGGGCAGGGTGCCCAGTTACCTGGGCTCCAGCTTCGCGTTCATCGCACCGATCGGCGCCGCCATGAACCAGCACGGAATGGGCGGAGCGCTCGGCGGCCTCATCATGGCCGGTGCCCTGCTCTTCCTGATCGGCGTTGTGGTGCACAAAGCCGGCACGCGCTGGATCAACGTGGTGATGCCGCCGGTGGTCACCGGAGCCATCGTGGCGCTGATCGGGCTCAACCTGGCACCGGCCGCCAAGCAGAACTTCGAGAAAGGGCCCGTGACGGCGCTGGTCACCGTCGCCGCGATCCTGCTCGTCACGGTGTTGTTCCGCGGGCTGCTGGGCCGGTTGTCCATCCTGATTGGCGTGCTGGTCGGCTACGTGGTGGCCATCCTCCGGGGCGAGGTGGATTTTTCCGCGATTAATGACGCGGCCTGGATCGGTCTGCCCGAATTCCACGCGCCCGAATTCCACATCTCCTTGATCGGGCTGTTCCTCCCCGTGGTGTTGGTCCTGGTCGCAGAGAACATCGGCCACGTGAAGTCCGTGTCCGCGATGACCGGGCAGGATCTTGACCCCGTGACCGGCCGCGCACTGATGGCAGACGGCCTGGCCACCGTGCTGGCCGGCAGCGGCGGCGGCTCCGGCACCACCACCTACGCCGAGAACATCGGCGTGATGGCCGCCTCCAAGGTCTACTCCACCGCCGCATACTGGGTGGCTGGCATTGTCGCCGTCCTGTTGAGCTTGCTCCCGAAGTTTGGAGCCGCCATCGCCACCGTTCCGGTGGGCGTCCTGGGCGGTGCCGGCGTCGTCCTCTACGGCATGATCGGCATCCTCGGGGTGCGGATCTGGGTCCAGAACCGCGTGAACTTCGCCAACCCCATCAACCTCTCCGTGGCCGGGGTTGCCCTGGTGATCGGCATCGCCAACTTCACATGGACGGTAGGCGAGCTGCAGTTCGAAGGCATCGCGCTGGGGTCGGCAGCGGCACTGCTCATTTTCCACGGCATGAGTGCGGTGGCCCGCTGGCGCCACACCGAGCCCGTGGATTCCGTGGAAGACCAGGGCGTCAGGCCGTCCAAGCTCGGCTGATCAACCCGCACGGCAGCCACCTGTGTGCGCGCCCGGGGCCAGGACCGCCGCGCCCTAGACCGTGAGGGACCGTGGGGCTAGCGTTGCAGGCATCGCTCCCGCGGCGTCCGGTCCGGGGGATGTCACGAGGAGGAAAGCATGGCCAACCACGTCTACAACGTCACGGAAATTGTGGGTACGTCGCCCGACGGGATAGATGCCGCGGTGACCAACGCCATCGCCGAAGCCTCCAAGACGCTGCGCAACCTCGACTGGTTCGAAGTGAAGTCCGTGCGTGGCCACCTCAACGAAGGCAAGGTCGCCGACTGGCAGGTGACCATCAAGCTCGGTTTCCGCCACGAAAGCTGACCACCGAGTGCGGGCTGCCGCCAGGCGTCCGGCGGACAAGCGGGCGAGACATGAATCCGGCGGGGCACGGTGGACAGGCCCGCCCGTCGCCGCGGGGCTGCCCTCCCCCATTGTGCCGGGGTGGATGCGGTGGTGTGCTTGACCCATGAGCCAGCAACGTGATGAAGACAAATTGCCCGACGACGAGCATCTGCGCGACGACATCGGCGTCCCGGAGACGGAGAACGACTCTGCCGCGAAGTTCGACGGTGAGCACTACACCTCCAGCCTGCTCAATGCAGGGCAGCAGGTACCCGGCCTGAGCCCGGACGGCGAATACCGCCAAAGCGAGGACCCGGAGTACGAGAACGAACCCGGACAGGACGGATTCGTTCCCCCCTCCGCCCCGACCGAATAGCATGGCCGCGGCAGCGCCACCGCCGCATCCATCGTCGCGCGGCCAACCGGCCAGCCGTGCGCCGGCTTGGGCTGGCCGCCGTCCTGGTGGTGGCCGGCTAACGGCCCCGGTGGCCGTCAGGCGCCGTCGCCACTGCTGCCGCGCCGGGCAGCGCCCGCGGCGCGGTAGGCGAGGACCGTGGCCGCTATGGCCAGCCCGACGGCGATGATCCCGCACGGGTTGCACAGCGCGGTGGACATCCCCAGGGCGGACGGGCCGGCCAGCAGCGACATGATGGACGCGCCCTCTCCGGCGCCCCCGCCGAAGTCCGGGACGGTGAAACCGAAGGCGAGCGCCAGCAGCCAGGCCAGCGCCGGCACCACGGCGGCCCGCACCGGGAGCAGCACGCCCCGGCGCGCGGTCTCGATCAGCTTCACGCCGGTCAGCAACAGCAGGACCAGCAGCACTGGGCCCAGGCTGATGCCCAGCCAGAGCACCATGTGGCCGCCGATGCCAAACAGCACCCGTCCGGCCACCACCCAAAGCGGCACCAGCACCGCCATCGGAAGAGCGAGCCACAGGACGAGGGTGCGGAGAAGGCCTTGGCGGACGGCCGAGGGCGGCGGGACGACGGTACTGCTCATGCCCTCATGATAGGCGGGGTCCTCGGGCTCAAGCCCCTTCGAGCGCCTGCTGCGTGGCCAACGTGACATAGCGCGCGGCCTGGGCCATCGCCTGTTCCTGGCTGCCTGCCGCCTCGACCACGCTGGCGGCCGCGTGCACGCCGTGTTCGGCCAACTGGTCCGGCGCCAGATCGATCTGCCCGGCAACGACGACGGCAGGGATGCCCCGTGCCCGGGCACGCCCGGCGACGCCGAGCGGCGCTTTTCCGAATTCAGACTGCCGATCCAGCGTCCCCTCGCCGGTCAGCACCAGGTCTGCATCCGCCAAGGCAGCCTCAAGCCCCACCAGATCGGCGACGACGTCGAAACCCCGCTCCAGCCGCACACCGGCCAGCGCCATGAAACCGGACGGGAAGCCGCCTGCCGCACCGGCGCCCGCCACGTTGACGTCGCGGCCGGTTGCCTGCAGCAGCAGCTGGGCCCACCGCTGCAGCGCTTCGTCGAGCAACCGCCGCGAGACCGCGTCGGCGCCCTTCTGTTCACCGAAAGCGTGCGCCGCCCCGTCGGGGCCGTACAGCGGATTCGATACGTCGGCTGCTACCCGGATCACGGTCTCCGCCAAACGCGGGTCCAGGCCGGAGGTGTCCAGGTGGTCAGCGGTCGCCAAGGCGGCGCCGCCGAGCAGGACTTCGGCGCCGCCGCCGGTGAGGATCTTCAGGCCGAGTGCGCGGAGGGCGCCGGACCCACCGTCGGTCATGGCGGAGCCGCCAACCCCCAACACAATCTCGGTGGCGCCGGCATTCAGCGCCGCTTCTATCAGCTGGCCGCACCCGTAGGAATGGGCCGTGAGCGCCGACTGCACGCTGGGCTCGGTAAGAAGCAAGCCGGACGCCCGCGCGGTTTCGATGACGGCAGTCTTGCCGTCCGGCCGCTCCAGCAGGGCCCAGGATGCGGTGACCTCACGCTCCAGCGGACCAACTACGCGCTCGGTGTGCTCGGTGGCACCGGCGGCGAGGGCCGCTTCCAAGGTGCCCTCTCCGCCGTCGGCCACCGGGAGCAGCTGCACGTGGGCGTCCGGGTAGACCCGCAGCACGCCTTCGGCCATTGCCGCAGCCGCCTCGGCAGCCGACAAGGTTCCCTTGAACTTGTCCGGTGCAATCAAGACCTTCATGCAGACTCCCTCTGCGGCCAACTGCCGCGTTCGGCCATCACCTCGGCCAGAATATCCGCGCGGTCAGAGACTATTCCATCAACTCCCAGTGCGAGCAACCGTTCCATCTCCGCGCGATCATTGATGGTCCACACGTGCACCTGCAGTCCGGCGCGATGGCAGCGCCGCACGAACCCGGGCGTGACCACTGCAAACGGACCGTACTTCACCGGCACCTGCACCGCGTGCACACGGACCAGCCGGGCCAGCCAGCCGGCCAACCCCAGATACCCCAGCAGGTATATTGCCAACGTTGCATATACGCCGCCGGAGCCGGCGACGGGGCGGCTTAGCCCACGCAGCACGCGGAAGCGGCGCCGGTCGGAAAAGGATGCCACCAGCACCCGGTCGTGCGCGTCGTAGGTTTCGATCAACCGGGCCAATTCGTCGGCGGCCGCCATGTCTTTCACATCCACGTTGAGGTTCACGTCCGGCCAGGCGGCCAGCAATTCCTCGAACGTGGGGATCGGCTCGCCGGAAATCCGCACCTGCGCCAGCTGGCCGGCCGTGTGCGCCGCCAGCTCCCCGCGGCCGTCGGTCGTACGCTCCAGCGTCGGGTCGTGGAAGGCCACCAGCACGCCATCGCGGGTGGACCGGACGTCGGTCTCCAGGTAGGCGTAGCCGAGACCGACTGCCGCGCGGAACGCCGCCATCGAGTTCTCCCGCCCGTCCAAGGAAAATCCCCGGTGGGACATGGCCAGGGGCCGGTCCTGCCCGGAACCGGGAAACGTAGGATTGAGGTACGGGCTGGCACTGCTCACAGTCGGTACTCTACCGGCCCCGCCACGACCGCCGATGAGGAGGAACCGATGCGTCTTGCCTTGGTGCAGGCTGCCGGGCTGCACGGCGTTGGGGCGCGGGTGCGATGCCGGCGGTGGCTGGAACAGGCCGCCGGGCTGGGCGCGCAGCTGCTGGTGCTTCCCGCGGGGTTCCGCCCGGATTTACGCCGCGAGCTGGGCAGTCTCGCGGCGCGGCATCGAGTCGCAGTGGCGGCCGGCGCCCTTGGCGAGGGCAACAGCGCCGAACTCTGGCTGTTCGACGCGACCGGCGGCCTCCAAGCCTGCACCAACGCTGCCGCGGTCGTGCCGCTGGACGGGCTGCTCATCGGCCTGGCCAGGGAGGACGAGGCCGCCGCCATCGCCCCGGGCGCCGGCGGCAGGTCCCGCCGAGCGGTCTCCGACGACGGCGCACAACTGCTCTTAGTGCCCGGCGGCAGTAGCGGGCGGGACTGCTGGTTCCGTGCACTGGCCCGCCGGGGGGCATCCGCACCGGCGGTGGCCTGGAGCGGCCCCGGCGGCAGCTTCATCGCAGCGCCGGACACGGGAGTTGCGGCCGAGGCCGGCCAGTATGAAGAACTGATCGTTGCGGACGTGGATCCGCCCCGGCGGGACCGGAGCGTGGGCCCCAGCTGGTTTGCCCGCCGGTATCTGGCCGAGCGTCCGCAAACCCGGCGCCGAGCGGCGCCTGCCGGAGCGGAGCGAGGCTCCTGACCCGCGACCCAGACAGCGGTCAGGCCCCTTGCGGTGCCTGCCGCCGGCCCGCCAGCCGCTCCTCGATCACCTGGGCGACGCCGTCCTCGGCGAACGCCGGGGCGCGGAACGGAGCTGCTTCCAGGGCGGTGCGGTGGCCCGAGGCCATGGCGTAGCCGGCCCCTGCCCACCGCAGCATCTCGATGTCGTTCGGCATGTCGCCGAAGGCCACCACGTCCTGCGGACCAATGCCCAGGGAACCGGCGTACTCGGCCAGGGTCACCGCCTTGTTGAGTCCCGGCCGCGCCATTTCCAGCAGCGGGTTGCCGGGGGCGGAATGCGTCACCGCAGCCAGATGCCCCACCGCCGGGGCCACCTCGGCCAAGAAGTCGTCGGGGTCGATGTCCGTGCCGCGGGCCAGCAGCTTCACGACCGCGTCGGTGCCGCGCAAGCTTTCCGGCAGCAGTTCCGGCGAAGTGCCCTCCAGAAGTTCCACCGAGCCGGGCTGCAGGAAGTTCGGTTCCAGCAGGAAACCCTCGGTGGTTTCCGCCGCGAACGTCACCGCCGGATGCAGGCCGAGGATGATCCGGCGCACCTCGAGGATATTCGCGTAGGGCAGCGTCTGCGCCGAGAGCACGCGCTCGGACACCAGGTCGTAGACCACGGCGCCATTGGAGCAGATCACCCGGCCACGGTGGCCGATCTGTTCGGCCAGCGGAGTCAGCCAGCGCGGAGGCCTACCGGTCACGAACACGATCTCAACTCCCGCGGCCGCGGCGCTGCGGAACGCCCGGACGGTGCGGGGGCTGATTTTGCCGTCCCGGCCGATGATGGTCCCGTCGAGGTCGCTGGCGATAAGGCGCATTGCACCAGTCTAGGAGTCTGGCCGGCGGCGGAGGCGGCGCTAGCCCAACTCGTCGCGGCGGGGCGGATTCGCCCCTGCCCGGGATACCGTGACGGCTGCCGCCCGGGCAGCGTGCGCCATCACGTCTTCGAGGGTGGAGGATGCCATGTCCCGCAGCTTCTCGCGCCGGGCGGAGCCGGAGAACCCTGCGTTCAGCAGCGCATCGAGCAGCCCCGACATGTACGCGTCGCCGGCGCCCACGCTGTCAACGACCACGGCCGCGCGTGCCGCGACCTCGGCCGTCCCGGCGCGGACCACTCCCCAGCTGCCCTTCGCCCCGTGCGTGACCACCACTGCGGCCGGCCCCTGCTTCAACCACGCGCGGGCCGTGTCCTCGACGGCGCGGTCCGGGTACAGCCACCGAAGGTCTTCATCGGAGGCTTTGACCACGTCGGCCAGCACCACGAACTTCTCGGCCTGCCGCCGGGCGAAGTCCCGGTCGGTGATCAGCGTGGGCCGACAGTTCGGGTCGTAGCTGACCAGGGCCCGGGGATGGGCCCGCTGGACGGTCCTGAACACCGTGTGGGCGCCCGGCTCCAGCATGGTGGCGACGGAGCCGGTGTGCAGCCAGACCGTCTCGTCGAGCAGCCGGGGCCGGGTCTTGTCGAGATCCGGCAGTTCCCAGAGCAGGTCGAAAGAGTAATGGGCCGCACCGGTGGGGTCCAGGGTGGCGGTGGCGGTGCTGGTCGGCGACCCATCCGGATCCAGCGGCACCAGCACGGAGTTGCGGCGCAGATGGCCGTGTACCAGGTCCCCGAACTGGTCCTTGCCGTACCGGCCGACGAACTGGACCGGGTGGCCCAGCCGGGCCAGGCCCACCGCCACGTTCATCGGGCTGCCGCCGACGTGCATGCGCGGCGGCCTCGTGTCGGAGCGGACTACGTCCACCAGCGCTTCGCCTATGACCGTGAGCACAGTGCCAACGTAGCAGAGCGCCGACGGTTGCGGCACGGCTCAGCCCAGCCGGGCCAGCACCCCGCGGATGCGTGCAAACGCAGCAGAAGCAGGATCAATGAGCGCATAGTGGTCCCCGGGAACGGGCACCAGTTCGGCCGTCCCGCCGGCGGAGCGGGCGGCGGCGACATAGTTCTCGGACAGCTCCCTCGGCACGTCGGCGTCCTGGTCAGCGTGGAAGGCGTAGACGGGGACCGGCAGCGGCACGTTCCGCATGGGATCGGCGAGCCGGTAGGGATCCGCCCCATCTGCGTCCGCGCCCTCCGGCCGCCCGAGCAGGTTTTCGACCGCGCCGTCGCTCACGCGCAGCTCGTGGGCGCGCGCCACATCCAGGACCCCGGACTGGCTGAGCACCGCGTCGAACTCCACCCGCGGAGGCGCGCCGGGCACCCGCAGGCCGGAGGCCTCCGACGGCAACCGGCCCCGTCCGGCGGCCCACACCGCCAGTTGGCCGCCGGCCGAATGGCCCAGCCCCACCACGCGCTCGAGCGCGAATCCCGACTCTTGCGCCGCATCGGCGAGCCGGTCGATGCCGGAGGCGACGTCGTCGAACGTCTCCGGCCAGCCGCCGCCGTTGCCTACGCGCCGGTATTCGACATTCCAACAGACCCAGCCGCGGCCGGCGAGGTCCCGGGCCAGCGGGCGTCCGAGCTCGGCACCATAGGCGGCGCGCCAGTACCCGCCGTGGATGATGACGACGACGGCGGCGTGCCGGCGCCGGGCGGGCAGGTACAGTTCCGCATACTGGCTGGGATCCGGGCCGTAGCTGTGCCGGGTACACTCCATCCCTGCACTTTAGCCCGCTGCTAAGGCGCCCCGTTGGAGACGCTGTCTTCCACCTCGTCCGAGCCTTCCGCGTTGCCTTCACCGGGCATCCCCGCCACGGTGGTCCCGCGGTGGTTCAGCTTCCACGGCGCCGGCACCAGGCGCCCGCCGGCGGAGGCGCGCCCCTCCAGCCGGTCGATCAGCAGGTCCACTACGGTGCCCACCAGCGGCTCGGGACCCACCGAGCTCAGCGGCGGGTCGGAGTGGTGTCCCAGATCCGAAGTGTCGACGCCGATGATCTCCATCTCCTCCGGGATCCGGAGTCCAGCCGCGGTAGCGGAACCGGAGACGCACAGGGCCTCCAGGTCCGCCGTCGTGAAGAACGCGGTGGGCGGATCGGCCAACTTCAGCAGCGCGCCGGTCTCCTCGTAGGATTCACGCCAGGACCCATGCGTTGCCCGTATCAGGTTCTCGTCCAGCTCCGCACCGAGGTCGGCCATCGCCTGCCGGAACAATCCCAGCCGGGTACCCCGGGGGCCCGGAGCGGGCCCGCCCCGGTGCAACACAGCGATGCGGCGGTGCCTGGCGGCAAGATACGCTGCCGCCTCGGCGATGCCGACCTCTGCGTCCACTGACAGCACGTCGAAGCCGTCAGGCTGCAGGAACTGCGACACGACCACCTGCGCCACGCCCCGGTCGGCGAGATCGCGCAGGGTGTGGTCTTCCTCGGGCGTTTCCGTGCTGAAACCCAAGATGGCCCCGTCCGCGCCGCCGGAAAGCATGAAGTTCCGCCACGCCTCCTGGCCCAGCAGGACCACCACCCGGTACCCGTGCTCCGGCAGCACGCGGTTTGCAACCTCCGCCAGCTGCCGGTCCCAGGCCGAATCCAGGTTTTCCACCACGACGGCCACGGTGTCCGTCCGCCCGCGGCGCATGCCCCGGGCGGCGTGGTTGGGCACATACCCCAGCGACTTGGCCGCCTCGATCACCCGGGCTTTGGTCGGTTCGCTGATCCTCGTTGAACCCCCGTGCCGGCCGGACAAGACGTATGAGACGGTTGCCAGCGAGACTCCGGCCCGCTCGGCAACGTCGCGAATAGTCGGCTTAAATGAACTCCCCATGATGCGGTTCTGCCTTCTTCCCCAAGAAACATCCCCCGAAACTTCCCCCCAGAAGTTCCCCTTGGTAAAGACTAACGATTCATCGGCAGAATGATAGGGGTAGGGTAAAAATTTTTGAGCGGCAGCTCCGCGCGTCAGGCCTCAAGTTGCGGGATTTCGACCACGACATCCGACGGCTTCTTGTCCGGCCGGAAGCCCCGCCAGACCGGGTGGCGAAGCTTTCCGGATCCGGTGCGTTCGCTGAACTGGACCTCGCCGACGAGCGCGGGCCGCACCCAGTGCGCGTCGGAGGCGTCGGCCGACGGCACGCCCTCCAGCGGCGGGGTCTTGCGTGACATCTTCTTCAGCCGGGAACCGATCTCGGCCAGTTCGCGCTCCGTCAGGCCGGAACCGACGCGGCCGAGGTAGCTCAGCTCCACGCCGTCGGGCACGGCCACCAGCAGCGAGCCGACCTTGCGGGCGCGCGAGCCTTTGCCCGGCCGCCAGCCCACAATGACCACTTCCTGCGTCAGCTGGTTCTTGATCTTGATCCAACTCCTCGTCCGTAGGCCCGGCGCGTAGTTGCTGTCCGTGCGTTTGGCGATGATGCCTTCCAGGCCGACCTCCCGGCTGGCTGCGACCGCTTCCGCCACGCTGGCGTCCAGCTCCGGCGGCACCTGGATGTGTCCGTCGTCCGGCGTTTCCACCGCTTCCTTGAGGATTTCCCGCCGTTGGGTGTATTCCAGCCCAAGTGTCGATGTTCCGTCCAGTTCCAGCAAATCGAAGAGGAAGTACTCCACCGGATATTTCGCGGCCGCGCGCTCGATGTCTGCTTTCCTGGTGAGGTTCATGCGGTTCTGCAGGCGGCCGAAATCCGGCCGCCCTTTGGCATCGAGGGCGACGATCTCGCCGTCCAGCACCGCGGTTTGGGCCAGGACATGGTCGGGCAGGTCCGCCAGTTCCGGGTAGGTCTTGGTCAGGTCGTTGCCGTTGCGGCTGACAAGTTGCACGTCCCCGTCGGCAACGACGGCGACGGCCCGGATTCCGTCCCACTTCATTTCGTAGGCCCAGCCCTCGTCCTCGTCGATGGAGGCCTCGGTGCCCTGGACGGCCAGCATCGGTTTCACCGGTTGCGGCGGCCCGGCGTCCCGGCCCGCGGTGCCGGCGTCCACCGGCTGCACCGTGGTGCCGGCGGCCCGCTTGGACTGGCGCCCGGACCCGCCGTCCTGTGCTGTCCCGGCGGCAGGACGCGGCTGGTCCTTCATCAGGTGCATCAGCCAATTGTCCTTGCCGTCCCCGCCGCCGGTGCGGATCAAGGCGTACCGACGCGGACCGGAGGGTCCGCCGTCGTTCGCCAGGCCGCCGTCGGCGCGCCCGTGCAGCACGATGATGACTTCCTTGCCCTCGCGCCACTTCTCCACGTCGTAGGTGCCGCTGTCCCAGATGGTCATCTCCCCGGCGCCGTATTCGCCCTTGGGGATGGTGCCCTCGAAGGTGGCGTATTCCATGGGGTGGTCCTCGGTGTGCACGGCCAGGTGGTTCTTGCCGGTCGAGACCGGCGGTCCCTTGGGCACGGCCCAGGAGACCATCACCCCGTCGTGCTCCAGCCGGACGTCGTAGTGCAGTCGGCGTGCGTGGTGTTCCTGGATGACGAAAACCGGTTCATCGTCCGACTCCCGCGGCTCGATCGCCGCGGGCACCGGTTCGGGCGTCCGGTCCGGGTCGCGCATGGAACGGTACACGCTGAGCCGGTCCGACTCCGGCTCCGCGGCTTCCTGCAACGACTGCTCGTCCGCGGTGCCTCCCGCCATGCCGGCCAGCGGGTCGCCTATCTCCTTGACGCGCTCCAGCACCTCGCGGAAATCAAGGTGCGCCAGGTTGGGGTCTTCCAGCTCGGCCCAGGTTCGAGGTACCGCCACGGTCGGGTGCGGGCGGCCGCGCAGCGAGTACGGGGCAATCGTGGTCTTGGCCCAGTTGTTCTGGCTCCAGTCGACCAGCACCTTGCCCGTGCGCAGCGCCTTCTTCATGTCGCTGACCACGAGGTCCGGGCGGTCGGCCTCCAGCAGGCGGGCCAGCTCGTGCGCCACCTGGCTAACGTCCTCCGAGGTCTGCTTGCCGTCCAGCCCGGCGTAAAGGTGGATGCCCTTGGAACCGGAGGTTACCGGCCGCGGGTCGAGCCCCATCCCCTCCAGGATGTCTTTGATCAAAAAGGCCACTTCGACGCACTCCGCCAGCCCGGCCCCTTCCCCCGGGTCCAGATCCAGCACCATCCGGTCCGGATTGTTGATCTTGCCGCGCGGGCCGAACTTCCACTGCGGAACGTGGATTTCCAAGGCCGCAATCTGCGCCAGCCAGGTCAGGGTGGCCCGGTCATTCGCCAGCGGGTACACATTGGTGTTGCTCTTGTGCTCGATGGTGTGCCGCATGACCCAATCCGGCGCGGACTTGTCCAGGTTCTTCTGGAAAAACACCTCGCCCGGTTCCTGCGCCGTGCCGACGCCGTGGACCCAGCGTTTGCGCGTGACCGGCCGGTCCGCCGCATGCGGAACGAGGTATTCGGCGATCTCGGAATAGTAGGCGATAACGTCCGCCTTGGTGGTCCCGGTTTCCGGGTACAGCACCTTGTCCAAATTCGTCAGCCTGAGCCGGTGTCCGTCAACGGCTACGGTCTCCTTCTGGCTGGATTTCTGGCTGGCCATACCGCCAGTCTGTCCGCCGGGTGGCCGCTTGGCTAGGGCCCCGCCTCTGGCTTTGTACCGCCCGCGGGTGTTCACTAGTGGGATGAGAGCCATCTGGAAAGGCGCGGTGGCGTTCGGGCTGGTCAACGTTCCCGTCAAGCTCTACAGCGCCACCGAAGACCACGACGTGAGCCTGCACCAGGTCCATGACAAGGATGGCGGGCGCATCCGCTACCAGCGCCGGTGCGAGGTGTGCGGCAAGACCATCGACTACCAGAACATCGACAAAGCCTACGACGACGGTGAGCACACCGTGGTGATCACCGACGAGGATTTCAAGTCCCTGCCGGTCGAAAAGAGCCGCGAGATCGAAGTGGTCGAGTTCGTCCCGAGCGACCAGATCGATCCGATCATGTTCGACCGCAGCTACTATCTGGAGCCGGATTCGAAGTCCACCAAGGCCTACGTCCTGCTCCGGCGGACCCTGGAAGAAACGGACCGGACGGCCATCGTGCAGTTCGCGCTGCGGCAGAAGACCCGGCTGGCGGCACTGCGTGTCCGCGGCAAGGTGCTGATGCTGCAGACCCTGCTGTGGGAGGACGAGGTGCGGGAGGCCAGTTTCCCGTCGCTGGAAGAAACGGTGCGGATCTCTGCGAAAGAGAAGGAGATGTCCGCCGCCCTGGTGGAGTCGTTCTCCTCCGACTTCACGCCCGGCGACTACACCGACGAGTACCAGGAACAGCTGCGGACCCTGATCGAGGCGAAGCTGGAGCAGGGCGAGGCGCTGGACACGGAAAAGACCTTCGGCACGGACGAAGAGGAAGAAGGCGGCAAGGTCCTGGACCTGATGGAGGCACTGCGCCGCAGCGTCGAGAAGAACCGGGAGGCCAAGTCTTCGGCCGGCTCCTCGTCCAAGAAGAAGTCCGGCTCCAAGTCCGAGGCGTCGAAGGGCGCCTGACGCGCCATCAGTGCGGCACGACGTCGGGGCGCGGCCGCTCCCCCGGCGTTCCGTGCGGCTACTGACGGTAGTTTTCCACTTCCCCGACCGGCCGGGTCTCTGCTTCGCCCGGGTCCTCGCCCGCCTTGCGCTTGGCCCGGCGCTGGCGCAGCAAATCCCAGCACTGGTCCAATTGCTCCTCCAGGCGGCGCAGCTCGGCGGCGCGGGCTGCGGCCTTGTCCGGCTCCTCCGGCGCGGAGTCGCGCAGTTGTTGTTCCTTCTCGACCAACGCGCTGATGTACTGCTGGATGTCCTGGTCCATGGCACGTCCCTCCTGGCGGTAGTCACCTCAGGCTACTTCGCACGCTACCCGCGGGCTAGGGCTGCCGTCTCCTCAATGAATTGTGTTCTGTGGTTGACTTCCTGCAGGGCAAACCCGGTGACCAGTTACGTGGAGGAACAGAAGACTCATGGCATATGGCGAGCTCGACACCTCGTCCGGGATACCCCTGTATCGGCAGATTCGGGAAATCCTGCGCCGGGAAATAGCCGAGGGGATCGCGGATCCCCGGAAGCCCATGACCGAGGCGCAGCTGCTCAGCCGATTCGAGGTCAGCCGGGCGCCCATCCGGCAGGCACTCCAGGAGCTTGCCAGCGAGGGGTACATCTACAGGAAACAAGGCAAGGGGACGTTCCCGGTCGTCGGCACCAGGGTCCAGCGGCCGGCCGACGTGCGGTCGGGGGCCCTGTACCAATACCTCTCCGAGAGCGGGCTGCATCCGACGGGGAAAGTCGCCGGCATCGAGCGGGTGGAACCGCCGGGCCGGATTCGGGACCTCCTGGGGCTCGAAGCGCACGAACGGCTCCTGCATTTCACGCGCCTGATCTCGGTCGAGGGCGAGCCTCTCGTCGAAGCCGACGTCTATATTCGGGCGCCTGAGGACTTCAGCCCCACGGCCGCGGAACTGGAAGACGAAGGCTCCGCCTTCGAACTTCTCAAGAAAAGGTTCGGCATCGCGCACGTGCGCGCCGAGCACGAAGCCTGGGCAACTGCGGCCACTGCCGAACAGGCGGCGACCTTCGGGGTGGGCCTGGGGAGCCCGTTGCTCGTCATCGAGACCATCTTCTTCACCACGGGTGACCTGCCCGCCGGATGGCGCTCCGCAGTGCATCAGGCAGAAAAATTTAAGTACCGGTTCAGCACCAGCCAGTAGCGGCGGCCGTGCGGGAAATCCACCCGCTTCCCGCCCCCAACCAGGGATGTTTTCAAGGTTGTTTGCCTTGACTTTGGCATGACATCGTGTAAACCTAGTTGACAGGTAATCAAGGTCACAAAAGCGTGAGGCCGCGGCCCTTAGCGGACGTCAGGCCTCTCGATGGACTGCCTCCTTCGTTTACTACCGCCTGCACCGGTTTCGGCGAGGAATGAATCCAGAGGTCGCGGTGCATGATCCTTCCCCGCGTGACGTCGGCCATGGCGTGGCGTCAGACGAAAGGTTGTGCCAATGACGGATACAACGACAACCCCCCACCAGACGGCCAATACTGTTCTTGGCCCCGTTCCCGCCCATGAATTGGGTGTGGTCGCGGTCCACGAGGCCCTGCTCTCGGTGGTCCCGGGAGCCCAGTACGCCCCGGACATCAGCATGGACCGGGCGGAGATCTTCGAGGTCCTGGCCGCCAAGCTCACCGACTTCCGCGAGCACGGCGGCACGACCATCGTGGACAGCACCGGCATGTTCCACGGCCGCGACGTGAAGCTGTTCGAGGCGCTCTCGCGCTCGACCGGCGTGCACATCATCGCGTCCACGGGCATGGGTCCGGAGGAAATGCTCGGCGGCTACTTCCTCACCCCGCAGACCAACCCGCCCACCCCGTGGCCGGCCGAAAAGTTTGCCGACCTCTTCTCCAAGGAAGTCAGCGAGGGCATGGTGGTCCCGCGGGTCGAGCGCCGCGGAGCCGCCGGGCTGGTCACCACCACCGCCACCCGCGAGGGCATGACCCCCACCGACGAGAGCCTGTTCCGCGGGGCGGCCCGGACCGCCCTGGCCACCGGCGTCCCGGTCTCCATCCGCTACGGCGCCGACGCCCTGCACGACCTCGACGTCGTCCTGGACGAGAAACTGCCCGCCGGGCGGGTACTCCTCGGCGGCCTGGACCGCCGGGACGCCGCGGCCGCCGGTGCCGCCCTTGAGGTGGCCCGCCGCGGCGCGTTCGTGGGCCTGGACCACGTGGGCCTGGACGACGACGGCGACTACCTCACCGACCGCGAGCGGGCCGGACTGGTGCTCGAGCTGGTCAAGGCCGGCCACACGGACAAGGTCATCCTCTCGTCCAACGCGATCGGCGTGGCGAAGGGACAGCCGGACTACGACCTGCCCTTCAGCCACGTCCTGGCCACCTTCGTCCCCTTCCTGAAATCACTGGGCCTGGGCGACGACGACGCCCGCCGCATCCTGGTGGACAATCCGCGCAACCTGCTGACTGTGCGCTGAGCACCGCGGCCCGCCATCAACAAGCTTTCGAAACTCCTGAGGTGAAGGAATGACCAAGGTCAACACCGTGCTGGGAACCATCCCGGCTGAAGAACTGGAAATCGTGGCAGTCCACGAACACATCGGCTACGGCATGCCCGGCTCCGAACTCGACACGAGATGGTGGAAGTCGCCGGAGCAGGCCTACGAGGAAACCGTGCCGAAGCTGCGCCAGTTCCGCGAGAACGGCGGCGGCACCTTCGTGGACGCCACCGGCATCTGCAACGGCCGCGACGTCGACTACTACAAGTCCCTCTCCGCCAAGACCGGCGTGCACATCGTGGCCTGCACCGGCTTCGTCGGCGGGGACACCGCCCTGCCGCACTTCGCGCGGGCGTCGGTGGACTACTTGGCGAAGGTGTTCATCCACGAGATTACCGTGGGGATCGGCAACACGGGCGCAAAGGCCGGCGTCATCAAGGTCGGTGTGAGCCGCGGCGGCAAGATGACCGAACTCGACAAGCGGATCTACCGCGCCGCAGCCCGCGCCGCCGTCATCACCGGCGTGCCGATCCTGACGCATCTGGCCATCGATCCCGAGCCCGCCGTGAACATCTTCAACGAAGAGGGCCTTCCGTTGGATCGCGTCCTCTTCGGCCACGCCGACGACGGCTTGAACGCCCCGATCACCCCACACGACTGGATTTACGAGCAGGGCGGCCGCATTGGCTTCGACACCTTCGGCTACGACCTCGAATTGCCCGACCCGCCGTTCTGGGGCCGCAAACGCGCCGAGCGCATGGAGCACTTCGTCAAGCTCGTGAACAAGGGCTACGCGGACAAGCTACTCGTCTCGGCCGACGCCAACTGCAGCCCGCTGGGCTGGCCGGGCGTGAAGGGCCACACCATCAACTACATCTTCGACGACATGATCCCGGACATGCGCGCCGCCGGCATCGACGACGCCACCATCAAGCTCCTCCTCGAGGACAACCCGGCCGATTTCCTCTCCATCAAGGCCTGACCCGCATCCCTCCATCCGGCGCCACGCGCCGGCTCCGCTGCCGCCTACGACGACGGCGGCGGATCCCAACCCAACCCATTCACCCCGAGGACGCCTGCACCGGCGTCCAGTGAAGGAACACAGAACAATGCAGACTTCCGACATCCAGAACCTGAAGGTTGCCGTTGTGGGCGGCGGCTACGCCGGCGCTTCCGCTGCCCTGGCACTGCTGCAGCTCGGCGCCGACGTGCACGTCTACGAGCAGGCCCCCGAGCTTGGTGAAGTAGGAGCCGGCATCGGCCTGCGCCCGCCGACCGTCGAGGTACTGCGCAAGTGGGGCGTGTTCGAAGAGTTCGAGAAGGTCTCCGCCCCCTCCGAGGCCATCGAGGTCTACCAGGCCAACGGCGAGCTCATCGCCCGCGACCCGTGGCCGGGCATCAACGAGTACGCCCAGGTCAACCACTGCCGCATGGTCCACCGCGGGGACGTCATCGAGACCCTCCTGCGCCTCCTGCCGTCCGAGCGCGTGCACATCGGCCACAAGATGATCAGCATCGCCGATCACGGCAACTCCGCCACCGTGAAGTTCGAGAACGGCGTCGAGGTCACCGCCGATCTGGTGGTGGGCGCCGACGGCATCCGGTCCAGCGTCCGCAACCAGATCTTCGGTGAAGTCCAGCCGGTGTTCTCCCACACCATTGCCATGCGCGCCGTCATCTCCGCCGACGCTGCCTACGGCCTGGTGGAGAACGACAACTTCCGCGTCTACGTCGGCCAGAACGGCACTACCGTGTACTTCCTGCCGCTGCGCCACCGCAACCAGGTGTCCTTCGACATCACCGCACCGAGCGACGACACCGCCTGGGCACCGGAGGTCACGCACGAGTACATCGGAGCGCTGCTGGAGGGCTTCGACGAACGCCTACAGAAGATCGGCCAGGAACTGGACATCGCCTCGATGACCAACCGCGGCGTCTACGACATCGACAAGCAGCCCAACTGGCACACCGACAGCGTCGCCCTGGTTGGCGATGCCGCGCACGCCATGCTGCACCACCAGGGCCAGGGTGCGAACTCCGCCATGCAGGATGCCGCCTGGCTGGCCGACGCCATCAAGGACGGCTCCGACCTGCAGGAGGCCCTGCGCACCTACCAGGCCAAGCGCAAGCCCATCACCGACGTGCTGCAGGACATCTCCCGCAAGCCGTTCGACATCGGTGACTCCTTCCCGGAGACCACGTCCTTCGAGAAGGGGGCGGGTGTCGAGTGACCATCCACCCCGAGATCGGCAAACTCCTCGCCACGCTGCCGCCGTTCGACCACGGCACGCGGCCGGACCCCGAGGCCAAGCGCGCGGGCGACCTGCAGTTCGTCGCGCCGCTGGAGGAGCGGCTGCCGCTGACCGCCGTCGAGGACACCGTTGCAGCCACTGCGGCGGGCGAGGTCCCGGTGCGGATCTATACCCCGGCCGAGGCCGCGTCCTACGGGCTGCTGGTGTACTTCCACGGCGGCGCGTTCTTCTCCGGCAGCCTCGAGACGCACGACCACGTCGCGCGGGCGCTGGCGAAGGAGAGCGGCCACAAAGTCATCTCCGTCGGTTATCAGCTGGCACCGGAGGCCGCCTTCCCGACCAGCCTGCAGGAATGCTACGGGGTGGTCCGATGGGCCGCCGAGCAGGGCGGGAGCCTGGCCTGGGACGGAAAGAACCTGGCGTTGGCCGGCGACAGCTCCGGGGCCAACTTCGTGGCCGCGGTGACGGCGATGGCCCACGACGAAAGCTTCGATCGGATCACGCACCAGATCCTGTTCTACCCCTCGCTGGACCTGGACTTCGACGAGGACCGCTACGGCTCGCTGCGGGAGAACGCCACCGGTTATGGCCTGGAGACCCCGGCCCTGAAGCCGTGGAACTCCTTCTACCTTGAGAGCGGCGCGGACCCGGCAGATCCGCTGGTCTCCCCCATCAAGCGCGAAAACCTCGCCGGCCTGCCGAAGGCACTGATCATCACCGCGGAGTACGATCCGCTGCGTGACGAGGGCGAGCTCTACGGCCAGCGCCTGAAGGACGCCGGCGTGGAGACCACCGTCAGCCGCTACGCGGGCGCCAACCACGGGTTCGTCCAGAACTTTTTCTGGATCCCGGAAATGTACCGGGCCTACCAGGAGGCGGGCGAGTTCCTGAACCGGGGCTGACCCCACCCGCCCCACACGCATCGGCGGCGCGCACCCCAAGGTGCGCGCCGCCGTCGTTGTTTTGGTGTGGTGGAGCCCGTCAGGCGTTCTTGCCGTACAGCTTGCGGTAGCCGTGCAGCGTCGTGAAGAACGGCGAAGGCTCCAGCGTCGGGTCCCCGGTATAGCCGAGTTCCTCGGCCACCGAGGCGAACGGCGAATAGGGCGAGCCGGTCTCCTGCAGGCCGCCCTCCAACGACCGGCGGGCGGCATCGCGGACCCGGGCCTCGATGTCCAGGCTCTCCTGCAGGGCCTGCCGGGCCGTGGTGCCGTCCATCCCGATGTCGAAGGGCACGCCCTCGGTGTTGCGGTAGGGGTGGCCAAGGTACAGGCGCTCGGGGCGGATCTCGTCGCGCAGGTACCGGAGGCTGGCCCGGTAGGCGTCCGGATCCTCATAAGCCGGGAAGTGGTTGGCGGCACCGTGCACCTGGACGGAATCGCCCACGAACACCGCGTTCTGCCCGTCCACCACGTAGGCCACGGAGCCCGCGGTGTGACCGGGGATGTGATGCACGGAGACCGTAACATCTCCGCCCAGGCTGAGGGTTTCGCCGCCCTTCAGGAGCATGTCCGGCTCCATCTCGCCCGAGATGGCATGCCCGGCAGCCCTCGCCTGCTCCTCGATGGCGTTCGGGTTGTCCAGGTACTGCTGGCGGACATCGACGTAGTTCTGCACGTGCGCCTGCCGGGAGCGCAGCAACGGGGCGTCCGCTTGGTGGATGACAACCTTCGCCTTCCGGCCGGTGAGCTCCCAGAGGGCATGGGCACCCCCGAGGTGGTCGATGTGGCCGTGGGTCAGCAGGATCCACTTGACGTCCTCGATGCGCCGGCCCAGCTTCTCCAGCTCCGGCACCATGCCCTCGACCGGTGACGTGGTGATGCCCGTGTCGACGATGGCCGGCTCGGGCGCGTCGATGAAGAAGCTGTAGAGACCAAAGCGTCCCCAGGGCGACACCAGCGGATGGATTGTCACTTCTTGCGTCATTGTTCTCTCCTCAGCTCCGGGACCCGTTCACGGTCCTGATGGTACGGCGCCGGCGGCGCGGGGCCTCTGCCCCGCCGGCCTTTCAGTGCCGCAGGCCGGGACCGGTGCGACATCATCGTCTTGCTCCGAACTTTATTATAATAATATAATCGAGTCACGCTCTGAAGAGCGAGTCTGCCGGCGGGATGCCTGGCACTCGAACGTTGACAAGGAAGTGCACACTCATGACTGATTTCACGACGTGGAATGCCGGTGGGGAGACGATCAAGATCCGCAAGGACCTGCGGATCCCGATGCGCGACGGCGTCGAGCTCGCCGCGGACACCTACCAGGGTCTTGAGGACAAGCCCCGGCCGGCACTGGTGGCCCTGAGCCCGTACGGCAAGGAGCTGCAGGCGCTGGCGCTGACCACCCCCCCGCAGCGGCGTCCGAGTCCGATGTGGGACGGCTGCATCGAGGCCGGCGACATCGCCCGCATCGTCAAGGAGGACTACGTCCACGTCATCGGCGACCTGCGCGGCTCCGGTGACTCCGGCGGCGAACACATCGGCAACTACAACGCAGGTGGCGTATCGCTGGGCCAGGACGCGTACGACTTCATCGAATGGGTCGCCGAACAGCCGTGGTGCGACGGCAACGTCGGCATGGTCGGCATCTCCTACTTCGGCTCCATGCAGGTGTTGGCTGCGGCCGAGCGCCCGCCCCACCTGAAAGCGATTTTCGTCAGCGGCGGCCACTACGACTTCTACGAAACCACCTACCACGGCGGCATCATGTGGTTCATGCCCCGTGCCGCCCGCGAAGGCCGCGGCGGAGACTCGGGCTGGGCCTTCACGGACAACGTCAAGTCCCGCATGATCGAAAAATACTCCCCCGAGGAGCTCAAGAAGCTGGTCGCCAAGCGCCTCGAGGACCCGGACGTCGCCGCCTGGCCGAACCTGGTCCACGTGCTGCATTACCCCAAGAACCACGAAGCCTGGTTCGACATTGTCATGAATGAGCTGGACGGCGAATGGTACGAGGAGCGCAACCCGATCACGCTCGCTCCGAACATCGACATTCCGGTCTGGCTGCAGATCGACCAGGGCCGCGGCTGGACCATGGACGGCACCATCGAGCTGTACAACTCGCTCAAGGGCCCCAAGAAGCTGACCATCGGCCCCTACCCGCCCATGCAGTCGCGCCCCTTCATCGAGGAGCACGACAAGATGTTCCGCTGGTACGACTACTGGATCAAGGGCATCGACAACGGCGTGATGGACGAGCCGGCCGTGAGCGTCTTCGTGGAAGGTTCCCGCGAGACCGTCGAGGCGGACCAGTGGCCGCCGAAGGAGATCGAGTACAAGTCCCTGTACCTGCGCCCGCGCCACAAGCTGTCGGCCGAGCCGGAGCTGATGGGCGTGGAGTACGCGGCCCCGGACGGCTTCTACCAGGCGCCGCTGACGGTGACCGACAAGGTGGAGATCCTCAGCTGGAGCACGGGGCCGTTCGAGGAGGACACGGAGATGATCGGCACCGGTGCGGCGCACATCTTCGCCGAAATCGACCAGCCGGACTCGAACTTCATCCTGCGCCTGTGGGACTACGCCCCGAACGGCAAGCGCCAGCTGATCACCACCGGCTACCTCAAGGCCTCGCACCGCGAGCTCGATGAGGAGCGCACCAGCGAGGGCAGCCCGATCCACCCGCACACCCGTGCCGTGCCGGTGGAGCCGGGGAAGATCGAGGAGTATGTCCTGCGCCTCTACCCGTTCGCCAACACCTTCAAGCCGGGACACCGGCTGGTCGCCGAACTTTCCAACGGCGAGCCGCTGGCCGACGAGCACAACGCACTGCTGCCGCCGGACGCCTTCCACCTCCCGGTGGGACGCCCGGTAACGCACAAGATTTACCGCGACGCCGCCCACCGGTCGCGACTGGTCCTGCCGTTCACCGCCTGCACGGCGGGAGACCAAGCGAACTGACGCCCCAGCGGCGCCCGCTGCTGGCTGGCCCCTCCCTCACCCGGAGCGTAAGACATCCTCCGGCCGTGATGAACAGGCCCCTGAACATCACGGCCGGAGGTGCTTACCGCGCCTCTTATGCTTGTGGAATGGAAACAACGGAGCACGGCAAGGCGCGGAAAGCCGTCGAGGACAACCGCGATCTGGCGGTGGCCTTGATCGACATCTCCTCCGATGTCCGCCGAAAGTCCCACGAAAATTCCGGCGTCCCGCTGCTGCCCAACGGCCTGGTGGACATCATGCGGGTCATCGAAGCGCACCCCGGAATAACAGTGGCCGAGGTTGCTGCCAGGCTTGACCGCCAGTTCAGCAACGTCAGTACGCAACTGCGCGAACTGGTAGCGCGCGGGCTGGTGACGCGGATACGCGACGAGGCGGACAAGCGCTATGTGACCCTGCACCCCACTGACGAGTCCCAGCGGATCAGGATCCTGCTGGAAACCGCGTGGGCGGAAACACTCGGGGCGGCGGCAGCCAGGCTGCACCCCCACGAACAGGAGCAGGTTGCTGCCAGCCTGCCCGCCCTCCAGCGCCTTGCGGCACTGATCAACGAGCCGGACTAGCCCAGCACCGTCGCTCACGCTTTCTTAGGCTTTTGCCGCTATACTTATAGTTTTGTAAGTATTAGCTGGCCATGTCTGCCTGCAACTCAAACGACCAGAAAAGGTGTCCATGAAAGACGTCCTAGAGGAGAAAATTCCGCCCGGAGAGGTGGAGGCGGCAGAGGCCGTGGAGCCCGAGAGGATCTCGCCCAAGCGCGTTGCCGCCGTGATCACCGCACTCGTGCTGTCAGCGCTGATCATGATCCTCAACGAGACTGTGCTGACCGTCGCCCTGCCCAACCTGATGGCGGACCTGGGCGTCCAGGCCACCACCGCGCAGTGGCTGACCACCGGCTTCATGCTCACGATGGCCGTCGTCATTCCGACCACCGGTTTCATGCTTCAGCGTTTTACCACAAAGAGCCTCTTCGTCAGTGCGATGCTGCTCTTCATCGTCGGCACGGCGCTGGCAACCGTCGCCCCAACGTTCGCGGTCCTGCTCATTGCGCGCATCGTCCAAGCGGCCGGCACGGCCATCATCCTGCCGCTGC
Source organism: Arthrobacter sp. Y3221048 (assembly GCF_059092685.1). Taxonomy (NCBI): domain Bacteria; kingdom Bacillati; phylum Actinomycetota; class Actinomycetes; order Micrococcales; family Micrococcaceae; genus Arthrobacter; species Arthrobacter sp. Y3221048. The sequence continues at coordinate 552,335 of NZ_JBNHHX010000001.1, forward strand.
TGATGACCACCACGCTCACCTCCGTGCCGGTCCGGCACCGCGGCACCGTCATGGGCCTTAACTCCGTGGTCATCTCCGTGGCTCCGGCCATCGGCCCCACCCTCTCGGGCGCCGTCATTAACTCCTTGACGTGGCGCTGGGTCTTCGGCCTGATGGTCCCGGTGGCCATCATCGTCTTCCTCTTCGGCGTCATTGCCATCAAGACCGGCAAGGAGACGCGCAAGGCTCCGCTGGATGTCCTTTCGGTCATCCTCTCCGCCTTCGCCTTCGGCGGCATCGTCTATGCGCTTTCCTCCATCGCCAACCTGATGGAAGGCGCCTGGGCCCCGGTCGTCGCGCTGGTTGTCGGTGCCGTCGCCCTGGTGCTTTTCATTCGGCGCCAGCGTGCCCTGCGCAAGACCGAGTCGGACCTTCTGGACCTCCGTCCGTTCAAGGTGCACAACTTCCGCATCTCGGTCATCATCGTCATGATCGCCATGGCCACGATGCTGGGCACAGTGATGGTCATGCCGATTTTCATGCAGAACGGCATGGGCCTGAGCACGCTGACCATCGGCCTGGCCCTCCTGCCCGGCGGCCTGATCCAAGGCATCGTTTCCCCGATCGTCGGCCGTATTTACGACAAGGTAGGCCCCCGGCCGATCGTCATTCCCGGCGCCTTCCTGCTGGCCGGCGGCCAGTGGTTGTTGGGCAGCGTCCATGTTGATACCCCGGTGACGACGATCGTCGTTTTTCACACGGTGTTCTGCATCGGCATGGCCATGCTGATGACCCCGCTGATGACCGTCGCCCTGGGCGCCCTGCCTCGTGAGCAGTACGGCCATGGCAGCGCCATCATGAATACCCTGCAGCAGTTGGCCGGCGCAGCGGGTACCGCGGTTCTCGTTGCCGCCATGACCATCGGTACGGCGGCGGCGGCAGCCAGCGGCATCGCCGAGAACGTAGCCTTGGTCGACGGCGTCCGGGTCGCCTTCACGGTCGGCGGCATCCTCGGCCTCGTGGCCGTCGTGTGCGCTCCGTTCGTTCGGCGGCTGCCGGAGAACGCCGACCACTAAGGTCCGGTTGCTCCCGCCTGCACCAGAGAGGAAGCCGGTCATCCCGCACTGGATGGCCGGCTTCCTGCGTTTCGGTCGTACTCCGCGTCGGCGGTGCTAGGAGGCCGTTTCCGGGGCCCCTGCGTCCGGTTCGGTTTCCTTGACGCCGTGCAACCCGAAAAAGCTGAGCAACGCCGCTGCCAGGGCCGCGATGGCAACCACGAGGAAGGCCTGCGTGAATCCACTGCCCAAGGCCTCGAGGGCGAACTGGCTACCGCCCGATCCGGGAACGCCCTCGGGGATGCTGTTGAGCGCGATCGGACCGCCCGCTTCCGCAATGCCCATCGCCGGACCCAGCTGGTCGGGAGCCAAACCGGACGTTTGCAGGGAGGTCATGAGCTTTCCGCCGGCGGTGGAGAGGGCAATGGCACCCACCAGAACCGGTCCGAGCGCGAAGCCGAGGTCGCGCAGCAGGTTGGTGGTGGCGCTGGCCATGCCGGTCATCTCACGCGGCACCGAGTTCACGGCAATGGCGGTCATCGGGCTCAGCGTGAAGGCGAAACCAAGTCCGACCAGCAGGGACGGCAGGATGAAAGTGGTCACGTCGCGACTGGTGACATCGGCGTTGGAGTTGATCATTGCGCCGGCAGCCATGGCCAGGAATCCGAAGGTCATCAGCCAGCGGGACGAGACGCGGTTCTGCAGCCGTGACAGCACGGGGATCAACACGAATGCCGGCCCCTGCAGCAGCAGGAACAGCAGGCCGAGGTACAGCGGGTTCTGGTGCTGGACCGGACCCAGCCACATGCTCGTGGAGAAGCAGGCGCCGAGGAAAGCGAACATGCCGACCACGGCTACGATCGACGCGATGGCGAACTGGCGGTTCAGGAACAGCCTCAGCTCAAGCAGCGGGGAATCGACGCGCAGTTCGATGACCACAAAGATCGCCAGCAGCACTGCCCCGGAGGCGAGGGCGGCCATCACATGGGTGCTGGTCCAGCCGTCCTCGGGACCCTGCACCAGCCCAAAGAGAACCAGGATCAGGCCAAGTGCGAAGGTGATCTGGCCCCAGATATCCAGCCTGCGCTCCCGGGCCACCTTGGCCTCGGCGGAGCGCAGAGCGGTCAGCAGCAGCGCGGCGAGGGCCGCCAACACCACCACCGCGTAGGCGCCGCGCCACCAGCCGAAGCCGGCAAACACGCCGCCCAGTAGTGGCGACAGGGCGGAACCTGCGGAGAGGAAGCCCGCCCAGATGGCGATGCCCCGCACCCGCTCCTGCATGGAGCGCGCCACCGACGCGACCAACGCCAGCGATGCGGGGAAAATCGCACCCGCACCCAACCCGTTAATGGCCGAGCCTATCCACATGGCCTGGACCGTGGGGGAAATGGCACAGATCAACGAACCGATCATGACCAGCACTGCGCCGCCCACGACGAGCTTGCGGTGGCCGTACTTGTCGCCGAGCACGCCGAAGGTCAGCTCGAAAACCACCACAGGAATCATGAACGCGGCGGTGATCCAGGTGAGCTGGGAACCGAACGTGTTAAAGGTGAGCTGGAATTCGCCGTTAAGCGCGCCGGGCAGCGCATTGGCGATCTGCGCCACCATGACAGCCAACGAGGCAGCGACCATAGTGCCCTTGGTGCGCGCGGGCGCGACTTCCACTGGCGGTGCCTGGGGCGGTGGATAGGCCTGCGGCGATGGCGTGTGGGTCCCCTGGTTCTGGCTCATATGAAACTTCCTTGTCATGGTGTGAGCGATGTGGTGAACGGGTGGTGCTTGGCGGTCCAGGGCCTCGTCGTGGCAGTCGCATCCGTCCGCGCTGGTAGCAAAAGGTTGTTCGACGAAGCCCTGCCGCAGAGTCCCCGCCTCTTCGCGTCCCGCTGTGACGCACGCGACAGGATTACCGTGATGGGGCTAACAGTATTGATTCGGAATACACAGTGTCAAGTGACAACCTGTTGTGTCGTCTCAGCGCCCTGTGTGCAAAATCCGCAAAACGGCTTCGGATGAGGGCAGCGGTGCGACGGAAATCCGCAGGGCAGCTCGGCGTGGTCCGAAGGGGGCACGGCCACCGGCTATTCTGTGTGGCATGGCAACACTCCGCGAGGCTCAGAAACAGCAGACCAGGCAACTTCTCTTGGACACCGGCCTGGAGCTCTTTGAAGCCAAGGGCTACGCGGCCACCACTATCGACGACATTGCCGCCCGGGCCGGCACCACGAGGACCACCTTCTACCTGCACTTCGCGTCGAAGGCACAGCTGATGGGCGACGTGGTGAAGACCGTCGACTCCATCCTCACCAGCGTGGACGACCCGGTCCTATCGACCGTGGTGGAACTGGGTACCCGGGACTTGGTCCGCACCTGGATCAGTCGGAAATTCGACCAGTGGGAAGCAACGCGCCCCTACCTGCATGCCGTCTATCAGGCGGCCCCGGTCGAGCCTGAGGTCGCGAAGGTGATGGAGGACTGGTTCCGTGATGTGGCCGCGGACATGACGTCCGGGCTGGACCGGTCGGGGCGGTTCGACCCGGCCAGCCGGCAGGTCCGCTGCGTCCTCGCCTTCGGCCAGCTGGAATACCTCTCGCAGCGGTGGATCCGCACGGGCTGGATCATGGATCGCGACGTGTGCCTGGAAACATTGACGGATTCTTGGTGCCACCTGCTTTCGGAAGGGTGAGCCTGCAGCAGGTTCAGCCTTGGCGCGCGCCCGCCAGCAATTCGGCCAGCGCCCCGCGGCCCAGCACGGGCTGGCGGTACTCATCGCTGAGGATCTGCAGCATGGAGCCGGCATAGTCCTCATTGGTCGAGGCGATCATGTCCTTGGCGAAGACCACGCGGAAGTTGTGGGCGAAAGCATCTGCTGCCGTCTGCGCCACGCAGTTGTGGGTCGCCACGCCGGCGAGGACCAGGCGTTCCACCCCGGCGTCCCGCAGCCGCTGGGCCAGGTCCGTACCAAAAAACGCGCTGTCGCGTGTCTTGAGAATGCGCTCCAGGCCCTCGGTCTGCAGCCCGGGCAGGAATTCGGCCTGCTCGGTCCCTTCGAACAGAAATCCCTGGTCATCGTCGAGCATGCTGAGGGTCCAGGTTGAGCGGTCCCTGCGGTGTTGGGTGTAAACAAGCAGCACCGGCACCTGCGCCGCCGTCGCGGTCCTGATCAACAGATTGGCTGACTCCACCACGGCTTCCTGCCGCTTGGCCAAGGCAGGGTCCTCGAAGTACGCGTTCTGCAAGTCGATCATCAGCACCGCAGTTTTCATGCCCTCCGCCTTCCGCCGGTCGTCGTTGCTTCCATCCTGTCAGGTGCACCCGCACTTTGGGTCTTGACGCGCCAGCAGGGGCAGGGTGTGGTGTGTACTACCACCGGCCGAAAGGACAGCATCATGCATTCACTCTGGCTCGATACCGCTCAAAAAGTTCCCGTTGACGCGTACTCCGGCCAAACCGGGTTCGACTCGGTGGTGGCCGGAGCCGGGCTCACCGGTCTAACCACTGCCGTGCTGCTCGCGAGGGCCGGACACCGGGTTGCCGTGCTGGAGGCCCGGTCCGTCGGGGCCGCCACCACCGGCAATACGACCGCCAAGGTATCCCTGCTGCAGGGCAGCCAACTGTCGCGCATCGCGAACCATCACGATTCCGGCACAGCCGCCGCCTATGTTGCCGCCCAGCAGGAATCCCAGGCGTGGATCCTGCGGTACTGCGACGAACACCGGGTGGAATACGACCGGCGTGATGCGTTCACCTACGCCACCACCCCCCAGGGCGCCGAGGATCTCGCGGCGGAGCAGCGCGCCAGCGAATCCGCCGGCCTGCCGGTCGAAACCGTCTCCGGCGCCGGCGAGCTGCCGTTCGAGGTCACCGGGATGCTGCGGCTGGCCGATCAGGCCCAGATCCATCCGATGCACCTGCTGGCCGCGCTGGTCGCAGAACTGCGCAGCCGCGGAGGCCTGGTCTTTGAGGGCATGCGGGTCACGGGCGTCGGCCGCGCGGAAGACGGCGGTGCCGGGGCGGGGCCGCGAAACATCACCGTGCGCACGGGGCTGGGCGACGTTCAGACCGGAATTCTCGTGCTGGCCACCGGCACGCCCATGCTTAACCGGGGTGGACATTTCAGCGTGCTCAAGCCCATGCGCTCCTACGCCGCCGCCTTCACCGTCCCCGGGCGGATCCCGTCCGGGATGTACCTGTCCATTGACGCGCCGACCCGCTCGCTGCGGACCGCCCGCCACGGCGACCGGGAGGTCTTGCTGGCCGGCGGCAATGGCCACGTCGTCGGCCGCCACAGCCATACCCGGGGCCTGGTCGATGACCTGCTCCGCTGGGCCCAACAGCACTTTCCGGGTGCCCAGCCTACGCATACCTGGTCGGCGCAGGACTATGAACCGGCCGGTGCGGTGCCCTATGTGGGTCCGATCCTGCCCGGGGAAAAGCGCATCATGGTGGCCACCGGATTCAACAAGTGGGGTATGACCAACGGCGTGGCGGCGGCACTGGCGCTGTCGGCCTCCATCCTGGGCGGCGACAATCATTGGGCCAAGGATCTCTATAAGTCACGCATCTCCGGCCGGGACGCCGCCAGCACCGCCGGCACCAATTTGTCCGTCGGTTTGGAATTGCTGTCCGGATGGCTGGGCGGGCTGACCCGCACCACCCACGCCGCACCGCCGGAGGGCCAGGGCACGGTGGTGCGGGAAAATTCGCGACCGGTGGGCATTTGTACCATGAACTCCGCCACGCACCGGGTCAGCGCGGTATGCACGCATCTGGGCGGCGTGCTGTCCTGGAACGACGCCGAAGGCAGCTGGGACTGCCCGTTGCACGGGTCCCGCTTCAGTGCGGACGGAAAGGTACTGGAAGGCCCCGCCGTCAAGGACCTCGACGGGAGGTAGCCCCTTGGGACTGACGCCGCCGCACGGGTAGGCTAGTGCGGATGCCTGAGTTGAAACGCCGCGCGGCCGCCCTTGGTACCGCCGCCCTGATGTCCCTGTCCCTGGCCGCCTGCGGATCCGACTACCCGCTGGGTCCGGCCCAGGAAGCCGCCGCCCGGCAGGGCTCCTCCCTGTCCGGCACCCTGACAGGTGCCGGAGCATCGTCCCAGAACGCGGCGATGGACGCCTGGGTGGCTGGCTTCGGCTTGCTCCACTCCGACGCGCAGGTCCAGTACTCGCCGGACGGCTCCGGCGCGGGCCGCACCGCTTTCTTGGCCGGTGCCGTTGAGTTCGCCGGCTCGGACGCGTACTTGGACGACGAAGAAGTGGAACGGTCGCGCAAGGTCTGCGGCCCGGACGGCGGCTTCAACGTCCCGGCCTACATCTCGCCCATCACCGTGGCGTTCAATCTTCCGGGCATCACCGAACTGAATCTGGACGCCGAAACCATTGCCAAAATTTTCCAAGGCGAGATCCAGTCGTGGGATGACCCCGCCATCGCGGAGCACAATCCTGACATCGAGCTGCCCGATCTTGCGATCACTCCCGTCAACCGCTCGGAGGACTCCGGCACCACGGAGACCTTCACCGAGTACCTGCACGCCGTGGTCCCCGATGTCTGGACGCCCGAGCCCAGCGACACCTGGCCCGGAGAATACGCCGGCGAGAACGCGCAGGGCACTACGGGCGTTGTGAGCATGGTGGCCGGCACGGAAGGCGCCGTGACCTATGCAGACGATTCCGCCGTCGGGGCTCCCCTGGGCAAGGTCAACCTCAAGGTCGGCGAGGACTATGTTCCGGTGAGCGCAGAAGCGGCAGCCAAGGCGCTGGACGAAGCAAAACCCGTCGAGGGGCGGCCGGAGTACGATCTGGCCCTGGAATTGGACCGGACGACTACTGCCCCCGGCGCCTATCCGCTGATGTTGGTCTCCTACCACATCTACTGCACCACGTACGAGGACCAGGAGAAGGTTGACCTGGTCAAGGCGTTTGCGCAGTATGTCCTGAGCCCCGAAGGCCAGAACGACGCGGCGGACTCCGCCAAGAGCGCGCCGCTGTCCGAGGAGCTGTCAGGGCGCGCCGTTGATTCCGTGGAGCGGATCAGCGCCCGTTCCTGACGGCGGCCGCAAGCCGGAGCGGCGCCACGCCACGCGGCCGACTAGCTGCCCGAACCCGCCCGGTCCTCCGGCTCCTGGACGTCCGGTTCCCGGTTGTAGGCGTTGGCATCCTCGTTGCGCGGTATGTCCGGCTGGGCCGAGGCTTCCGGAGGAAATCCGCCGGCAAAGGTTCCGCCGTAAAACTGCTGGTTGCCCGGCTCGTGCACTTCCGATCCTCCGGACTCGACGAAGGTCTTGAAGCGCCACAACTCGTTGCGCACCTCCCGGTGGTCCGATCCCAGCCCGGAACCGGCCTTCTCCAGCAGGGAACTTGGCTCCCAATCGATGTGAACGTGCATTGACGTTGTGTCGGCGTCGATTCTTCCAAACGTCACGGTGCCGCTGTGCCTGACACCGCCTTCGCTCCTCCACACGATCCGCTGTCCGGGCTCATCCTCGGTCACGGCCGTATCGAATTCGCGCTGCACGCCGCCGACTTTCGTGACCCAATGGTGCGTCGTGTCGGACGTCCGGATTACGGACTTCAAGCCGTGCATGAAGGAGGGAAAGTATTCGAAGCGCAGCCACTCGTCATAAACCTTGTGAGCGGGCAGGGCGATCTCGACCGTTTCTTCTATGGTTGCCATGATCATCCTCATTCCACCCGGGGAACGGCGGCGCAGGCCCCCGCGTTCAGGGTTGCCACTTGGCATTAACGCTACAGAACGGCCCGTGGCGCGGCAATGAATGGCCACACCGACACGGCACGCGAGGGAGTGCTGCAACGGCCCCGGCGTTCCGGGGCGAAAGGGCCGATGACCCGCATTGGGTAGTCTGTGTGGTAAACCACTGCGTTGATGTTGAGGGGGCGGTATGCCGCGCTGTTTTCCGGAACAGCCTGAGTTCGGCCGGGACCAGCCTGCCGAACGGCAGGTTTGGGAGGCGCTGAAGCGTACGCTGCCGCCGTCCGCCGCCCTGCTGCATTCGGTCAACATCGTCGAAAACGGCACCGCCCGTCGGATCGACCTGCTGGTTGTCTGGCCCGGCGTCGGCATCGCGGCCATCGAGGTCAAAGGGGGGCAGATCAGCTACGACGCGGGCCAGTGGTTCCAGTCCGGGAACGGCCGGCAGCGCCGCATCAAAGACCCCTTGGTCCACGTCCAGGACGCCCGGCACATGCTCCAGCGCTACCTCGGCTCACACTTAGGGCTTAGCCGGAAGGTCCGCTTCGCCCATCTGCTGGCCTTTCCGGATACCTGGCTGCCGCGGCACTGGGACATCCCCGGCCTCAGGCGTTCCATGGTGATCGGCAGCCAGGACCTGAAGTATCCGGACGACACCGTCCGGGAAGCCATCAACTTTTGCGGCGACGGGGACGGCGACACCGCGCCGGACATCGCCGACCGCATCCTGGCATGGCTGACGCGCCCCCGGCCGGACGATGGTGCCCTCTCCGCGGCGGCCGAGCACGAAAGCCGCGCCGAGCAGATGACCCGGGACCAATCGGCGATCCTTGATGTCCTGAAGGACCAGCCGCGGGCACGCGTGATCGGCGGCGCAGGCACCGGCAAGACCTGGCTTGCGTTGGAACAAGCCCGGCGGTTGGCCCGCGACGGAAAGCGGGTGGCGCTGCTGTGCTCCAGCCGCGGCCTGGCCCGGTACTTCGAAAACGAGACCGCCGGGTGGAAGCCGGCCGAACGCCCGGCACACGTGGGCATGTTCTATGACCTGCCGGTCCGCTGGGCCGCGCACCATCCGCTGGACCCCCGGTTGCTCACCAACCAGTACTACGAGCACTACCTCCCCCGGACGCTCAAACGGCTGGCCAAGAACCAGCCGGTCCACGAACTCTTCGACGCGATCGTCGTGGACGAGGGCCAAGATTTTGGTGCGTTGTGGTGGGAGGCCGTCCGGGAGTGCCTGAAGGAACCTGCCGCCGGGGGCCTGTATGTGTTCATGGACGAAGACCAGCGCCTTTTCGGCCGCGACGGCCGGCCGCCGATTGAAGCGCCTCCCCTCGTACTGAATGAAAACCTTCGGAATACCAAACAGATCGCGGCACTCTGCGGCGCGCTGTCCACCGAACTGGCGATTCCGCGGGGCCTCTCCGGCCCACGCATCCGGCTGGTGGAGGCGACGGCCGGAACCGTCATCCCGCGGGCCGACGATGCGGTTGCCCAGCTGCTCGAGCGTGAAGGCTGGGCCCCGCAGCAGGTTGCGCTGCTGACCACAAAGCGCAAGCATCCGGCCCATCAGCAGGCGGTGGATGCACTGGGCTGGCACGGATACTGGGACGCCTTTTTTGACGACGACGTGTTCTACGGCAACGTGCTTGGCTTCAAGGGACTCGAACGCTCGGTGGTGGTACTGGCAGTCAACGGCTTCGGCGATCCGGAGCGGGCGCGCGAGATGCTCTATTCCGGGTTCTCCCGCGCGCGCAGCCTGCTGGTCATCGTCGGCGAACGGTCGGTCATCGCCGGCGTTGGCGGCCCTGCCCTGGCCAAGAGATTGACCCAGACAGAACCTTGGGATCCGGAGCAGCAACAGCAAGGCCATTGACTTTCAAGCAGCACCGGGAGCGCCCTGGATCGTTAACCTGCTGCCCTTCAGCGCCCACACCGCCATGCTGATCGTTGGCGTGGTGGAAATAGCCGCCGGCATGATCGTCTGGCTCAAGCCCCGCTACGGCGCCTACATTGTTTCCCTCTGGCTGGCGGGCATCATCGTCAACCTGCTGACGCTGTCAGGGTTCTACCACGTGGCGCGCCGTGACGTCGGCCTGCTGCTGGCGGGACTGACCTTGGCGCGGCTGGCCACCCAGTACGATCCGGCATGGCGCCGCCGTCGCTGATCAACCCCTGCCCGCGCCCGCCTTCAGTGCCCGGTGAAGGCGGGCGCCTCCTTGGCCAGGAAGGCATCCCGGCCGATCCGCGAGTCAACAGTCGTGAAGGCCTGCCCGAAAGCCCTGCGCTCCACCTGCAACCCGTCAGCGGTGGGACGGCCCAGGGCCGCATCGACCGTACGCTTCGCATTCGCGACGGCGGCGGGAGACTTCGCGGCGATCTCCCGGCAGGTGGCGGCGGCGGCGTCGAGCATGTCGTCCTTGCTGGGGAAGACGGCGTTGACCAGTCCGAGCCGCAGGGCTTCCTCGGCGCCGATGCTGCGGCCCGTGAAAATCAGTTCCCTGGCCATTCCGGGGCCAACCCGCTGCGGCAGCCGGACTGTCCCGCCGAAGCCAGGAATGAGGCCCAGTCCGACTTCCGGCAGGCCGAACTTCGCGTTGGCCGTGGCATAGATGAAGTCGCAGGCCAGCGCCAGTTCCAAGCCTCCGCCCAGCGCAAACCCGTTGACGCAGGCGATGACGGGAAGGTCCAGGGTCTCCAGCAGCCGCGTCAGGTCCTGCATGGCTGCACTGTGTGCTTCTGCTTCCGCCGGTCCCATGGAGGCCAGTTCGCGGATGTCTGCGCCGGCGGCGAAGGCCTTACCGCCGGCACCGGTGATCAGGACGCTGCGAACTTCCCCGCCCTCCGGCGAGCGGATGTCCGCGACGAATTGTGCCAGGTCCGCCACTACCTGCGTGTTCAATGAGTTGAGCGACTCGGGGCGGTTGATGACGACGGTGGCCAATTCGCCGAGGCATTCGAGCTGGATCGTTTCATAGGTCTTTTCCACAGCCCCACTATGCCACGGAAGGGCACGCGCAGAACGGGACGTGGTCATCCCCTCAGCAGGGCGACCACGTCCGCCACCTGCTGGTGTCCCCCGGCCACCGACCAGCGGTAGCCACCGACCTCCAGGACAGCGGTGGAACCGCCTGCCGCTTCGACCAGGGTCTTGCCCGGAAGCCAGTCCCAGTCCGGCAGCCCTTGCTGGTACCAGACGCCGAAAATTCCGGCGGAGGTTGCCGCCAGCTCACACGACGCCGATCCCCAGGTACGGTACGTGGCCGAACCCAGCAGAGTGCGCAAGTACGGCTCGCCCGCGGCTTCATCGCGCAAGTACGTGTGGTGCAGGTACGCCGCGGCGCAGCTGGCCGCCAAGGGAGCGCTGGCGATTTCGCCCACGCGCAGGCCGTTCCGGGTCGTGGGCAGGTCCCGTCCGCCGATCCACAGGACGTCCTCGGCGGGGTGGTAGACCGCCCCCAGCCGGGCTCCGGCGTCATCCGTCAGCGCCAGCGCGGAGCACCAGTAGTGCCCGCCGGTGAAGAAGTTGTAAGTGCCGTCCACCGGATCGATGACCCAGGTCCGGCCGGAGGTTCCCTCGTGGCTGGAGCCTTCCTCGCCCAGGATCGCGTCCTCCGGCCGCAGCTGCCGCAGCGTGTCCACGACCAGTTTCTCCGCGGCGTGGTCTGCAGCGGTGACGACGTCGGAGATGCTGGTCTTCTCCTCGAACGTGGTCACCCCCGACCGCATTCCGTTGGCCAGCGTTCCTGCGGCGCGCACCAGCCAGGCCGCGAGTTCGGTATCGTCCAGGTGGTCAGGGCTGCTCACGGTCATATCTGAAGCCTAGCCAACGCCGCAGGGAACACGGCATGCAGGTGCAGTTGCTACCGGCGGCCGCGCCGCGGCCCGCGGCCCTTGGGTGTGCGGCCGCCGCCTGGCCTGCCTTTGCCCTGGCCGGACGGTTTGCCCGCGCCCTTGCCGGTTCCCGGAGCCCGCCCCGATCCGGAGCCCTTTCCCGCAGCGGTGCCCTTCCCCGCGCCGGAGGCTCCGCCGTCGTTCTTGGCCGGGTTCTTGCGGCCCTTGCCCTTGCCCTGTTGTTCCTGCACCGAGGGCTGGCGCGAACTGCGCGCCGTGCGGCCACGGACAATCCCAATGAATTCCTCGATGGCGGCCTCGGTCCGGTCGGTGAGCCATGCGAGGCCGATCTGCGTTTCGGGGTGGTCGGTGACCGTTCGGTACACCACATCCTTGCGGTTGTAGAGCCGGGCCACGGACATCGGCAGGATCATCAGCCCCGCCCCGGACGCCACGACCTCGATACCGGTCTTGGCGCCGCCCGTCTGTCCGGGGTCCAGGAAGTTCTCGTGCGCGATCTCTTGGTAAGGGACTTCGTCGTCGTAGAGGGCAACATCGTGTTCCTTCGGCGCGACCACCACGGGCAGTTCCGTATAGAGCGGGATCACGCTCAGCCCCTCCCGGTCCACCGGCAGCCGCACGAAGCTCAGGTCGGCCCGGCCGTCGCGCAGGATGGCTGTCTGCTCCTCCTCGCCGCACTGGAAGGCGGTCAGCGGGACGTCGGGCAGCCGCTCCGCCCACCGGCGGGTCCACTTCCCCGGTGTCACGCCCGGGACGTAGCCGACCTTCAGTCCGGCCAATTGGGCCGTGGTCGTCGGCTCCTGGTCTGCATCCTGCACTTCATCACCGTAGCGCAGGGCGGCTAGGCTGGGCTTATGAGCGCGAAATCGGCACAATCCATGAAACCGGCCACGGCCGCCAAGAAACTGGGCATCTACCTGCCCGCGGCCCCGCAGGAGTTCCAGGACAGCCTGATCTCGCGCGAGGAGTTTAACCAGCTGCAGTCGGATCCGCCGGAATGGCTTGCCGACCTGCGCCGCAACGGTCCGCATCCGCGGCCGGAGGTAGCCCGTAAACTCAACGTCTCCATCTCCGGCCTGGCCCGCGGCGGCATCACTGAACCGCTGACGACGGCGGAGATCACCGCCCTGCTGCAGGATCCGCCGGAATGGCTGGTGGCAGAACGCGCCTCGTTTGCCGCCGTGCGCGCCGAAGAGCAGCGCGTGAAGGCAGCCGGCAAACAAGGCTGATCCGCCGGCGCTGGCCACTGCCGGTCCGGGCAGCGCCTACCGGCCGGCGGGACGTCAACCGGCCGTCGTCCCGCCTTTGAAGTAGCGCCCGCCTTCGATGAAGGGCCGGGGCTTACGCGTTAACGGCAAGAGCCCCGATCCGAAGACCGGGGCTCTTGCTCTGCGTGCGCGAGGGGGGATTTGAACCCCCACGCCCTTTCGGACACTGGCACCTGAAGCCAGCGCGTCTGCCGTTCCGCCACTCGCGCGCAGTTCGCCTGCCCCCGTGGTCAGCCAACCGATTTCCCGGTTCGCTTTCCTCAAGAACAGCGAGATCAATAGTAGCGTGAAACAGTCCCAAATTCCCAATCGGGGCGCCGGCACCCGAGTTACCGCACGTTGACGGGGATCGGAGGGCCTGCGCAGCGGGCGCCACGCGCCGCCGTCATGCTTCCATGGCGGTGAGGTTCACCACACGGTGGCGCCGCCGCGCCCGCGGCCATCGTTGCTGAATGGGGCCTTTTGGGACACGCCCAAGTAGTATCGAAGGGAAGAATCGCCAGACAGGTGTGCCCTGTCCGCTGTAGCAGCGGGGCACACCTGACCACAACTCTGGGAGGAGGCGGCCCGATGGGCATTCTGGACAGTATGGAGCGCGGCATCGAGAAGATGGTCCGCGGCGCCTTCTCCGTCGGCGGCAAAGGCCAGGTGCAGCCGGTGGAGATTGCAAGCCGCCTGCGCCGCGAACTGGACAACGGTTCCATCACCTTGGCCCAGGGCCGCACGCTGGCTCCCAACGTCTTCGACGTCAGGCTGGGCGATTCCGACTACGCCATGGCAGAACAATGGGGCGCCACCCTGGCCGAAGAACTGTGCGACGTGGTCATCCGCCACGTCAACAGCCAGAAGTACACGCTGCAGGGTCCGGTCCGCGTTTCCTTCACCAAGGACGGCGAACTCAAGGGCGGCGATTTCGAAGTCCACGCCACCGTGGTGAAATCCGACGGCCACCACCAGCAGCCCGCGCAACGCAGCGCCCCCGCGGCGCCGTCGCGCCAGCCCACCCTGCTGACGCCCGTGCTGGAAATCAACGGGCAGCGCTACTCGCTCAACGCGCCGTCCATCGTGCTCGGACGCTCCTCCGAAGCCGACATCATGGTGGACGACACCGGAGTCTCGCGGCGCCATCTGGAGATCCGCACCGAAGGCGGCTCGGCTGTGGCCGTGGATCTCGGCTCCACCAACGGCAGCTATGTCAACGGCCAAAAGATCAACGGCCAGATTGACCTCACCGACGGCTCCGTCATCACGATGGGCCGCACCCGCATTACGTTCCGCCTGCTGCCGACACGGGGCGGCGGGGCCTAATGGGCGAGCTTGTCGTCACCGCGCTGCGGTTCGGTTTCCTGATCCTGCTCTGGATCATGATCATCAGCATCGTCTCCGCCCTGCGGCGGGACCTGCAGATCGGCAAGCGCAGCCGCACCGGCTCCCCCACCGCGCGCGAAGTCCGCAAGAATCCCGAACTGGCGGACGCTCCGGCTCCCAGGGTGGCTCCGCGCCGCCTGGTGGTCACGGAAGGGCCGCTGGCAGGGCACTCCTTGGAACTGGCCGCGAGTCCCATCCTGTTGGGCCGGGCCCAGGAAGCCACGCTGGTGCTGGAGGACGATTATGCCTCCGGCCGGCACGCCCGGCTCTTTCCGCAGGGCAGCCGCTGGTTCATCGAAGACCTCGGCTCCACCAACGGCACCTACCTGGCCGAGAACCAGCTGACGCGGGCGCTGCCCGTTGACCCCGGCGTTCCCATTCGGATCGGCAAGACGGTCATTGAGTTGAGGCCCTGACGGTGGCTCTGGTTCTGCGCTATGCAGCGCGGTCTGACGTGGGTAAGGCGCGGTCCAAAAACGACGATTCCGCCTACGCCGGGCGCTATCTCGCCGTGGTTGCCGACGGCATGGGCGGCCATGCCGGCGGTGACGTGGCCTCGGCGTCCACGGTGCTGGACCTGGTCCACCTGGACCGCCCGGGTCATCAGGATCCGGCCAATGTGCTGGCGGACGAAATCCAGACCGCCAATTCCATTCTTTCGGAACTGGTGCAGACCAGTCCCAAGTTGGCGGGCATGGGCACGACCGTCACGGCCCTGCTGCTGCATGACGACAAGCTCGAATTCGCCCATATCGGCGATTCCCGTGCCTACCGGCTGAAAAACGGCACCTTCGAGCAGGTCAGCGTCGACCACACTTTCGTCCAGCGGCTCATCGACGAAGGCCGGCTCCTTCCCGCGGAGGCCGAGATCCACCCGCACCGCAACGTGCTGATGCGCGTGTTGGGCGACGTCGATGCCAGTCCCGAACTCGACCTGGCCAGCCATCAGGCCGAGCCGGGGGAGAAGTGGCTGCTCTGCTCCGATGGACTCAACGCCGTAGTGCCGGACAGTGTGGTGGAGTCGGTGGTGCGCAACGCGCCCACCCTGCAGGACGCCGTCAATGAACTGGTGGACCTCACGCTTGACGGCGGTTCCCCGGACAACGTGACCATCGTGATGGTCGAAGTCGCCGAAGCGGCCCCCGAGGAAACCGATACCGCCTCCTTTGGCCTCGCCGCGGAACGGCCGAAGGCATCAGCCCTGAAGCACGACGGCGTCGCCTCCCCTGTCCCGGTGCCGACACCCGCCGCCGGAGCCTCTCCCGAGGGGGCCGCAGCGGGGACGGCCGCCGCCGACGAACAGCTGCAACCGCACGAGGCAATCCGCGCCGACGCCATCCGCCGGGAGCTGGAGACCCGTCCGCATGTGTTGGTGGGTGCCGCGGCACTGGCCACCGAAACCGGACAGATTCCAATCGTCACGGCCCACTCCAACAAGCGCCGTGCGGCCGCAATGCTGACCCACAAGGCTCCGGAGGAACCGGAAACGCCCGACGCCGAGACCCCCGTGCCGGCCCGCAAGCCATGGCTGATCCCGGCATTCCTGACCGTCATGTCGTTGCTGCTGGTAGCGGTCATGTGGTTCGGCTACCTGTGGACGCAGACGCAGTATTTCGTTGCCTCGGCCGACGGACGGGTGGCCATCTTCAACGGCGTCTCACAGAACTTCGGGCCGATAGCGCTTTCACATGTGGACACGGTTTACAACATCCCGCTGGACAGCCTGCCCGCCTACCAACAGCAGCGGCTGGATTCGAGCATCTCAGCACGGGACCTGGGGCACGCCGAGGAGATCGTGGAACAGTTGCGGATCAGCAGCCAGCGGAACTGCCCGACACCCGAACCCAGCCCCAGTGCGGTGCCGACCGACCGGCCCAGCGGTTCGCCGGGGGCGACTCCGGGACCGCTGGCCAGTCCCCAACCGACCGTGCCACCGGAATGTGTAGGTGGATAAGCCATGAGTAACATCCAGACAGTGCCCCGTTCCCGGCGCAACACCGAACTGCTCCTGCTCGTGCTGGCTTTGATTGTGGGCATCGGAGCCAACATGCTGGTAGGGCTCGACCAGGACCGGGCCTTCGACAGCGACTTCTTCACCCAGGGCGGCACCTTGGTGGTGCTGGTCCTCGTGGTGCACGTGGTCCTGCGCTTGCGCGCCAAATATGCCGACCCGGTAATACTTCCAATCGTGACCGCCCTGAATGGCTTAGGGCTGGCGATGATCCACCGCCTGGACATCGCCAACAACGACACCGCCGCGGGACGCCAGCTCCTGTGGACCGGCGTCGCCATCGCCGTCGTGGTCGCCGTTATCTGGCTGCTGCGCGACCACCGCGTCCTGCGTCGCTTCACCTATATATCGCTGATCACCAGCGCCATCCTGCTCGTCCTGCCGCTGCTGCCGTTCGTCGGGATGGAAATCAACGGTGCCCGGATCTGGGTGAACCTGGGGTTCGCCACCTTCCAGCCGGGCGAAATCGCGAAAATCACCCTCGCTATATTCTTCGCTGGGTATTTATCCACGAACCGCGACCTCATCCTCCTCGCGGGCAAGAAGATCGGCCCGCTGCAGCTGCCCCGCTGGCAGGACATGGGCCCCATGCTGGTGGCCTGGCTGGTCAGCATCGGCGTCCTGGTCTTCCAGCGGGATTTGGGCTCCTCGATCCTGTTCTTTGGCCTGTTCATGGCCATGATCTATGTGGCCACCAGCCGCGTCAGCTGGGTCCTGATCGGCCTGCTCATGATTGCGGTGGGCGGTGTCGTGGCCTTCCAGCTGTTCCCGCACGTCACCGCACGTATTGACGGCTGGATCAACGCGTTCGACCCCGAGGTCTACAACCGGATCGGCGGCAGCCACCAGATCGTCCAGGGGCTGTTCGGGCTGGCCAGCGGCGCGCTCACCGGCACGGGCCTCGGGCAAGGCCGGCCTGACCTGGTGACCTATGCGAACAGCGACATGATCATTGCCGCACTCGGCGAGGAGTTGGGGCTCATCGGGCTCAGCGCCATCGTGATGCTCTACATCCTCTTGGTCAGCCGTGGCATCCGGGCGGCGCTGGGAAGCCGGGATGCCTTCGGCAAACTCCTGGCGACGGGGCTCTCGTTCACCTTGGCGCTGCAGTGCTTCGTGGTGATCGGGGGCGTCACCCGCCTGATCCCGCTGACCGGCCTGACCACACCGTTCCTGGCCGCCGGCGGCTCTTCGCTGCTGGCCAACTGGCTGATCGTCGCCCTGCTGCTGCTGATTTCCGACGCGGCACGCCGCCCTGCCCTGACTGGACCGGCCGCCGGCCGACGTCCTCCGGGTGGGGTCCGGCCGTCGCGCCGCAACCAGACCGAAGGACGGAACACCGGATCCACGGAGGTGATCCAGCCATGAACCAAGCCATCCGCAATACTTGGATCGTCGCCATCGCGATGTTCGCGCTGCTGTTTGGATCGCTCACGGTCGTGCAGTTCTTCGAGGCCGAAAACCTGAATGCCAACCCCTGGAACAGCCGGACCATTTACAAGGACTTCGACAAGAACCGGGGCGCCATCCTCGTGGGCGGCGATCCGATCGCCGAGTCGGTTCCATCGGACGACGAGTTCGCCTACCAGCGCGTCTACAACGAACCCGCGCTCTATGCGCCGATCACCGGCTTCTACTCGCTGGTGTACGGCTCCACGCAGATGGAGTCGGCGATGAACGATCAGCTCTCCGGTTCCGGCGACGAGTTCTTCTACGAACAGATCGTGCAGATGTTCTCCGGCGGCCAGGTCGAGGGCGCCTCCGTGGAGCTGACCTTGGACCCCGAGCTGCAGCAGCTGGCCTGGGACCTGATTCCCGACGGCGTGAAGGGCTCGATCGTGGTGATGGAGCCGGACACCGGCAACATCCTCGCGATGGTCTCCAAGCCCAGCTTCGATCCGAACGCGCTGGCGGGGCACAACACCGAAGAGGTCACGCAGAACATGGCCGAGTTGGAGAAGGTGCCGGGCCTGTCTCCGTTCACCAACCCGGCGACCGAGAGCCTGCTGGCCCCGGGCTCCGTGTTCAAGCTGGTCGTAGCCGCTGCCGCCTTGGAGTCGGGCCAGTACGACGCCGACAGCAAGCTCGACAACCCCCCGTCCCTGCCGCTTCCCGGCACTAACGTCGAGCTGCCCAACTACCTCAATGGCGGCTGTGCAGCCCGGACCACCGCCGACTTTTCCTTCGCCCTGGAGCAATCCTGCAATACGCCCTTCGCGCAGATCGCCATGGATTTGGGCGAAGACGCCATCGCAGAGCAGGCCGCCAAGTTCGGATACGGCGAGTCCTACCAGATCCCGACCCATGTCACCGCGAGCCAGTTCCCGACCGGCATGAGCGATGACCTGCTCGCCCAGTCGGCCATCGGCCAGTACGACGTCCGCGTGACCCCCCTGCAGGTGGCCATGACGACCAGTGCCATCGCCAACGACGGCGTGCTGATGAAGCCGAACCTCGTGCGCACGGTGCGCGCGCCCGACCTGCGCGTCATGGACAGCCCCGAGCCCCAAGAACTGCAGCGTTCGCTTTCCGCAGACAACGCGCAGCTGATCCAGGACTGGATGGTCAATGTGGTCAGCCGGGGCATCGGCGGCGGGGCCGCCATTCCGGGCGTCGAGGTGGCCGGCAAGACCGGGACGGCAGAACTGCTGGCCGGCGAAGAAGGAAACAACTCGTGGTTCACCGGATTTGCGCCGGCGGATGACCCCCAGGCCGTCGTATCAGTCGTCTTCGAGGACGTCGATGTGACTACCGGTTCTTCACTATCAAGTCCAAGTGCTCGGCAACTCCTAGAGGCGGTGTTAAATAAGTGAGACCTACCTCGGGTATCACCTTAGGCGGCAGGTACCAGCTCACTGAACGTATCGCTATCGGCGGCATGGGTGAGGTCTGGAAGGCGCAGGACCAGGTCCTGGGCCGCATTGTCGCCATCAAGGTCCTCAAGGAGGAGTACACGGGCGACCCGGGCTTCCTCAACCGCTTCCGAGCCGAGGCCCGGCACACCGCGCTGCTGAACCACACCGGTATTGCCAATGTCTTTGATTACGGCGAAGAGGCCGGATCCGCCTACCTGGTGATGGAGCTCGTGCCCGGCCATCCGCTCTCGGCCATCATCGAGCGCGAGCGCGTGCTATCACCGGACCGGACGCTGTCCATCATCACCCAGACGGCCAAGGCGCTTGCCGTCGCCCACGCCCAGGGCCTGGTACACCGCGACGTCAAGCCCGGAAACCTGTTGATCACGCCCGAAGGCCGGGTCAAGATCACCGACTTCGGCATTGCGCGGCTGGCCGACCAGGTTCCGCTGACCGCCACCGGCCAGGTCATGGGCACCGCCCAGTATCTGGCGCCGGAGCAGGCGACGGGACAGACTGCCACCGGACAGAGCGACATCTATTCGCTCGGCGTCATCGGCTACGAATGCCTCTCCGGTGCCCGGCCGTTCTCCGGGGAGTCGCAGATCGCCATTGCCTTGGCCCAGGTCAACGACACTCCCCCGCCGTTGCCCGAGTCCCTGCCGCGGCCGGTCCGCGCACTGCTGATGTCCATGCTGGCCAAGGACCCGGCCGACCGGCCGGCCAACGCGGAAAAGCTCGCCGAGGCGGCCGACGCCATCCGTGCCGGCAACATCCGGGCCGCCGAAGCAGCTGTCCCGGGCATGCTGCTGTTCGGAGGCGACGACAGCACCGGTTTGATGACTGCTCCGGTCCCCGCCGCCGGAACGGCTCCGACCCGCGCCGTCAGCGCCGGGACATCCCAGCTGCCTGCCGTCGACGACGCAGAAGCAGCGAGCCTTGGCGCCGAACGGAACTGGACCGACCAGGATCTGGACAACGACGAGCCCGACGAAACACCGCGCCGCCAGCAGAAGAAACGCAGTCCCTGGACCTGGCCCTTGGTCGGCTTGATCCTGCTGATTATGTTCGCCGTGGCCGGCGCGATCCTGCTGCCCATGCTGACCCCCACCGGCGGCACGGAGTCGTCGCCGGCCGCCTCCAGCTCGGCGACACGGTCGGCGCCGAAGACCACCTCCGCCGCGCCAACCGAAGACGAGACCGAGGAACCACCGACCCAAACGCCGACGGTGGAAAGCCACCAGCTGTCAGCCAATGCATTCCTGGGCCGGCCGTTTAGCGAGGTCCGGTCCGAGCTCGAAAACATGGGCTACCAAGTGGTTCCGCAACCAGTCGAGAACGAAGCAGCGGAAAACACGGTCATCGATATCGCCCCGACCGGCACCGTTCCCGAGGGCGAAAGGATCACCGTCGTATATTCCACAGGCCCTGGAACGGTCACCATTCCCAACGGATTGGTGGGCCAATCCGAGCAGCAGGTACAAAAAGCCTTGAGCGACGTGGGCTTGGTTCCGCAGAAGTCCGGCGAACAGCCGAGCGATGAAGAGGCCGGCACCGTGCTCAGCCTCTCGCCCTCCGGCGGCGACGTCCCGCCCGGGTCCACGGTCAGCTACGTGGTCTCCAGCGGTCCGGAAGAAGAAACCCCGGCGCCGACGGAGACGGGCTCCCCGGATGCCAAGGGCCTGCCGACCTCCGCTCCCGACACGCGCGGCGGTAAACCGTGACCGGATCATGGCCGGTTTGATGGAAGGACGACAACCAGTGGACTCGCCGCACATTCTGGCTGGCCGCTACGAGGTGGGTGAACTCATCGGACGCGGCGGGATGGCCGATGTGCTGCTGGGCCGCGACATCCGCCTGGGCCGCTCGGTGGCGGTCAAGCAGCTGCGCGCCGACCTCGCCCGCGACCCGATGCTGCAGTCCCGGTTCCGGCGCGAAGCCCAAGCGGTGGCCGGGCTGAACCACCCGGCAATCGTTGCCGTCTACGACACCGGGGACATGGATCTACCCGGGGGTGCGGCGCACGACGTCAAGGTCCCGTTCATCGTGATGGAGTACGTCCGGGGCCGGACGCTGCGTGAATTCATCAAGGCCCGCGAGCTGAGCATCGAGGATTCGGTCCGCTATGCCCTCGGCGTCCTGGCCGCGCTCGAATACAGCCACCGCTCGGGCATCGTGCACCGCGACATAAAGCCGGCCAACGTCATGGTCACGCCGGACGGCAGCGTGAAGGTGATGGACTTCGGCATCGCACGGGCGCTGGCCGATTCGGCAGCGACGATGACGCAGACCCAGGCCGTCCTGGGGACCGCGCAGTACCTTTCCCCCGAGCAGGCCCGGGGCGAAGCCGTGGATGCGCGCAGCGACCTGTACTCGGCCGCCTGCCTGCTCTACGAAATGCTTGCCGGCCGTCCGCCCTTCATCGGTGACAGCCCGGTCTCCGTGGCCTACCAGCATGTCCGCGAACTCCCCGAACCGGCCAGCCGCTTCAACCCGGACGTCACTCCTGCGCTGGATTCCGTGCTGGAACATGCGCTCCAAAAGGACAAAGCCGACCGGTTCCAGACCGCCGCGGCATTCTCGGACGCGCTGCGTGCGGCCCTGGCCGGGACGTCGCACCAGGCGGCCGGGGCGGCAACGGAAGCGTTCCCCGCACTGGCTCCCGCCACGGAACTGATCACGCAGCAGGCCCAGGCCGTGTCTGACGAATCCCCGGAACTATCCCACACCGCCTACCCACCCGACGACGACGCCGGACCGGACACCGCCTCCTATGACCGCGGGCATCTTCCCACAGCCTTGGCCGTGGGCACCGAAGAGGACATCGAACCCGAACGCCGGGCCAAGCGCCGGGCCTGGATTGTCACGCTGATCATTGCCCTGCTGCTGGTGCTGGTGGGCGGGGGCTACTACGTCTACAACATGCTGGTGCAGAACGCCGTCCCGGATACGGTTGCCGTTCCAGCCGTGGCGGGGATGGACCAGAACGCCGCTACCAACGCCGTCTGGGCAGCGGACCTCCAGCCACGGGTTGAACAGGAGTTCAGCGACGACGTCGAGGCGGGCATGGCAACCCGAACCGATCCGGACGTCGGAGAACAGCTGGAACCGGGCAGCCAAGTCGTGGTCTACATCTCCCAAGGCAGCGAATTCGCCACCATTCCCAAGGACCTGGCCGGCCGCACCGAAGCCGAGGTACGGGACAAGCTCCGGAACCTGGGTCTGGAGCCGGGGGAAAACGTTCCGGCGAACAGCGCCACCCTGCCGCGCGGGAATGTGGTGACCACCAAGCCCGCTCCCGGCGAGAAGGTCAAGACCGGCTCCACGGTGGACCTGGTCATCTCGAACGGCATGGTGCGCGTTCCCGACCTGATGAACAAGACTCTCGAAGAAGCCGGCACGATGCTGGAAGACGCGGCCGTCGCCCTGCCCTACCGGGTGCAAGAGGTCGACAACGAGGTGGTCGCGCCCGGCACCGTCGTCGGCCAGAGCGTTAAAGCGGGAACGGACGTCGAACAGGGTACCGACATTGTCCTGACGGTCACCGTTGAACCGCCTGCACCTGAGCCCTCGGAGACCGCGACGTCCGACCCGGAGGATTCCAACAAAGGAAATGGCTCCGGCAGCGGGAACAACTCCGGCAACGGCAGCGGGAACGGCCGCGGCAATGGGAACGGCAACGGCAACGACTGAGCCCAACCGGTAGAGGGGACCGGCCCTCCGGGGCGGTCCCGTCCCGGAGGGCTCAGTGGGTGATGAGTGGGCTGAGCGTGGCAGCGCGTTCGGCCGTGCCCTCCGCACCGAGGGACTCCAGCCAGTTGCCGAGCATCAGGTAGCCGCCTTCGGTCAGCACCGATTCGGGATGGAACTGCACGCCCCATAGGGGCGCGCTCCGGTGCGCCAGCCCCATCACGACTCCGCTGTCGGTCTCCGCGGTAATCTCCAGCTCGGCAGGGATGGTGCTGCGCACGGCTGCCAACGAGTGGTAGCGGGTGGCCGTGAACGGGTTCGGCACACCCACGAAGGCGTTCTGGTCGCCGTGCGTCACGTGGGAGGTCTTCCCGTGCATCAATTCCGGAGCGTGGGTGACGGTGGCACCATAGGCCTCGGCCAGCGCCTGGTGGCCCAGGCACACGCCGAACATGGGCTTCGCTTCCCGGCCGCACCAACGGATCAGCTCGATGCAGATGCCCGCCTCAGCCGGCGTTCCCGGGCCGGGGGAGACCAACACGCCGTCGCGGGCCGCGGCCAGTTCCACCGCCTCCTCGAGGGTGACGTCGTCGTTGCGGACCACAGTCGTTTCCGCGCCGAGTTCCTGGAGGTAACCGACCAGGGTGTAGACGAAGCTGTCATAGTTGTCGACGACGAGGATGCGCGGAGTCTTGCTCATGTGACGGTCGTGCCAATCGTGGAGTTGTTCCGGGACAGGAGGCTGCGGGAGCCGGCCGGCGCCCCGTCAGGGGACCAGGAGCCAAGCGGCAATTCAGCAGCACTCACTCCATGATCGGTCCCGCGCGGTGATCCCGGCAAATGCGCGGCGGCGAACGTCACATACATTGGCTAGACTAAACAGCTAGACGGCCGGCGGCGGCGGACTCGCATGGAGATTGCGGCCCCGGTCAGGCAGTGCCAACCACCCCTTTATGCCCCGGAGGATCTGTGCCCGAGTCGAAGCGCCGCAAGAGGACCGAACGGCGTCCCGAGGAATTGACCGCCAAGGGCAATAAGCCCAACGCCGTCTGGTTCAAACCGGTCATGTTCGGCCTCATGATCATTGGCCTGTTGTGGATCATCGTTTTCTACATCACGCAGGGGGCCTGGCCGCTGCCGGCAGCAGGGTCGTGGAACATCATGATCGGTTTCGGTATCGCCATCGCCGGCTTCCTGATGACGACCAGGTGGCGCTCGTAGGCAGTCATGCTGGTCGATAACGGCATCTACGTCGACGGCGTCCGTGCCGCCACGCCCAAAACCCTGGAGCAGACGTTCAGCGAACTGCACCGGTACGCGGGCATGGCCTGGATTGGCCTCTACCGGCCGAGCGAGCCGGAGCTGGCCGCTGTGGCAGCGGAGTTCGACCTGCACCACTTGGCCGTGGAGGACGCCTTGCGGGGCCACCAGCGCGCCAAGCTGGAACAATACGGCCGCACGCTGTTCACCGTACTCCGGCCCGCGCGCTACATCGACGAGACGGAGAAAGTGGAGTTCGGCGAACTGCACGTCTTCATGGGGCGGGACTTCCTGATCACCGTCCGGCACGCGGAGTCGCCGGATTTGGCGCACGTCC
Source organism: Arthrobacter sp. Y3221048 (assembly GCF_059092685.1). Taxonomy (NCBI): domain Bacteria; kingdom Bacillati; phylum Actinomycetota; class Actinomycetes; order Micrococcales; family Micrococcaceae; genus Arthrobacter; species Arthrobacter sp. Y3221048. Next base: position 576,727 of record NZ_JBNHHX010000001.1, read on the forward strand.
GGCAACGGATGGAGGCCGTGCCCGATTTGCTGGCAACCGGACCGCAGGCGGCGCTCTACGCGGTCCTGGACCAGGTCGTCGATGAGTACGAACCGGTGGTGTACGGCCTGGAGAACGACATCGACGAGATCGAAGACCAGCTCTTCGGCGGCGATCCAGACGTTTCACGACGGATCTACGAACTGTTGCGCGAGGTCATCGAGTTCCAGCGTGCCCTGCAGCCGCTGCAGGGCATGATCACCGTCCTCGAACGAGGCACCGACGATCCTGCCCTGGACCTTGAGGTGGCCCGCGGCCTGCGTGACGTCGAGGACCATGTGATCCGGCTGAACGAGCGCGTCGACGCCTTCCGGGCCGTCCTGCAGAACGCCCTGAGCCTCAGCTCCACCCTTCAGGCGCAGAAACTCACCGAAACCAGCGTTGCGCAGAACGAACAGGTCAAGCGCATCTCGTCGTGGGCCGCCATACTCTTCGCCCCCACTTTGGTGGCGTCGGTCTACGGGATGAACTTCACCGTGATGCCGGAGCTTGACTGGCCGCTGGGCTACCCGATGTCGCTGGTCCTGATGTTCCTGACCGCCCTCGGGCTTTACTGGTTCTTCCGGCGCAACAGGTGGCTCTGAAGCCTGCCCGCCGGGGCAGATGGGGCAGGAGCCCGCGCCCTGGATACGGGAACGGGCTCCTGGCAGGACGGCGGCCGCCGGACGGTCAGCCGGCGTCTGCCGCGGCCATCACGGCAGCGGTAACGGCCGGGGCGACCCGGGGGTCCAGCGGGCTGGGAATGATGTAGTCGGCCGCGAGGTCTTCCCCGACGATACCGGCGATTGCCTCCGCCGCCGCGACCTTCATGGCGGAGGTGATGCGGCGGGCACCGGCGTCCAGTGCGCCACGGAAGATTCCCGGGAAAGCCAGGACATTGTTGATCTGGTTGGGGAAATCGCTGCGGCCGGTCGCCACGACCTTCGCGAACTTCGCGGCCGTATCCGGGTGTACTTCCGGATCCGGGTTGGACAGCGCGAAAATGATGGCGTCGTCGGACATCTTCTCCAACGTCTCTTCCGGGATCGTGCCGGAGGAAACCCCGATCAACACGTCTGCCCCGTCGAGCGCCTGCGCGCTGCCGCCGGTCACCCCGCGCGGGTTGGTGCGGGCAGCATAGGCGGCCTTGATTCCGGTCAAATCGCCGCGGTCGCTGTGGATGATGCCGCGCGAATCCAGCAGCGTCACGTCGGCAACCCCGGCGGCCAGCAGGATTTCGGCGACGGCGATGCCCGCCGCGCCCGCCCCGGAAATCACCACCTTCAGCGACGCCAGCTCGCGGTCGACCACCTGGGCGGCATTGGTCAGCGCAGCAAGGGCTACGACCGCGGTGCCGTGCTGGTCATCGTGCATGACCGGCATGTCCAGGGCTTCGATGAGACGGGCTTCGAGCTCAAAGCAGCGCGGCGCCGAAATATCTTCGAGGTTCACGGCGCCGAAGCTCGAACGCAGCCGCACCAGGGTCTCGATGATCTCGTCGACGTCGGTGGTCTCGAGTACCAGCGGAATGGAGTCCAGGCCGGCAAACTGCTTGAAGAGGGCAGCCTTCCCCTCCATCACCGGGAGCGAGGCAGCCGCGCCGATGTTACCCAATCCCAGCACCGCGGTGCCATCGGAGACCACTGCCACCAAGCGCGAGGCCCACGTGTATTTCCCGGCCATTTCCGGATCCGCGTTGATGGCACGGCTGACCTGGGCCACGCCCGGTGTATAGGCGATGGAAAGGTCCCGCTTGGTCTCCAGCGGGGCGGTGAGGCCGATCTGCAGCTTGCCGCCCTCGTGGGCGCTGAAGATCTCCTCGCGGGTGAGGTCGATTCGTGCGGAGTTGCCAGTTTCGGTAGTCACGTAGTTTCCTTCTGTTGTTCCTTCCCTTCACGGGAGGGCGCATGAGTGGCCCGGCCTGGGACAGGCCCGACAGGAAGCAGGTCCTCCGAGAGGCCGCGGCCGGCCGTTCTCGAGGCCATCGGGCGCGGCGCATTCGTTCCGACTATCGCCTGGGTTCCGGGACGGCCGCGCGGGCCCCGTGGCTGGTCGAGCGAGGGGACCGGATTTTTAGGCTACCTGACGGCCGGGCCGCAGGGTCTGCATATGTCTTCGGTCGGCCGATTGTTTCGCATTTCCACTGTAGTGCTTGCCTGCCTGCAGGGGCTGCAGCCTTAGTTGTCCACGTTTTCACAGTTGTAGACCGAAGTTATCCACAGACGTGCATAACTTTGGGGATTACTCCCTCCTCAGCCATTTGTCGACTGTCATCGCGTTATCCACACCTGTGGAATTACATGTGTGTAACTTATCCTCACTGTGCATAACTGCTGTGGATAACATCGTTTCACCCGGGATGTGGAATCAGATCTTTCCACAGTTCGCCCACAGGATGGGGACAGCGTGCGGTTGAATCCGTACAGGGGGACAAGAGGAAGGGCGGGCAGGTACTGCGTCCACGTAGGACACTGTTCCTGCCCGCCCTTGGCGGAAGCCTTCCTGGGTTACGTCAGCGCCCTCAGGGCGGTGACCGCGACCAGCACCAGCAAGATGGCGCCGAGCCCCGTGAACTGGACCATGCTCCGCTTCTTCCCCCTCGGCGCGTAGGCCAGCACCACGGCGGACAAGGCGCCGACCAGCAGTCCACCCAAGTGCGCCTGCCAGGCAATGCCGGAGACAACGAAGCCGAGCACCGCGTTGATGCCGATCAGCACCAACAGCGATTTGACCTCGCCGCCGCGTTGGCGTTGCACGATGAACAGTGCGCCGAACAGACCGAAGATCGCCCCGGAGGCGCCAACCACGGGGATGTTGGGGGCGGAAAGCAGGAGCACGCCGACCGAACCCCCGAAGCCGGAAAGCAGGTACAGCGCCAGGAACCTCAGCCGCCCCAGCAAGGGCTCCAGGTGCCGGCCCAAGATCCACAATGCGTAGAGGTTAAAGGCAATGTGCAGGAGGAAGTTCGGCGAGTGCAGGAAAGCCGAGGTGATCATCCGCCACGGTTCCGGCGCGTAGATCGGGTTCGGAAGGGTGTAGACCGGCGCGTATAGGAACTCTTCGGTAAAGCCGGGAACAACCCACTGCAGCAAATAGGCAGCGGCGCAGATGCCGATCAGGGTCAGCGTGACCATAGGCCGGCCGACCGCCGCGGCTCCGCCATAGACGGTACGGACAGTCGGCAGGCTGCGCGCCGCTTCGTTGACGCAGTCAACGCATTGGACGCCGACCGACGCCGTGCGCTGGCATTCCGGACACGCCGGGCGACCGCAGCGCTGGCAGCGCACATAGGAGACGCGGTCCGGATGCCGCGGACAGACGGGGACATCGGTCTGCGGCGGTTCGGCCGGCATTCCGTAGGACATTAAGGCGCTCCTGCTGGGAAAAAGGTCCCCGCCCGGGTTCCGGGCGGGGACAATAGGCAACTTAGAGCTGCTCGACAGTGATGTTCTTGATGACCACGTCTTCCAGCGGCTTGTCCCGCTGGTCTGTAGCCACCGCGTTGAGGGAGTCGACGACGGCACGCGAGGCTTCGTCGGTGACGTCGCCGAAGATCGTGTGCTTGCCCTGCAGCCAAGTGGTGGGAACGGTCGTAATGAAGAACTGCGATCCGTTGGTGCCGCGGCCCCCCTGGATGCCGGCGTTGGCCATGGCCAGCTTGTAGGGCTCGTTGAAGTTCAGTTCAGGGTTAATCTCGTCGTCGAACTGGTAGCCCGGGCCGCCGATGCCCTGGCCCAGCGGGTCGCCGCCCTGGAGCATGAAGTCCTTGATGATGCGATGGAAGATGACGCCGTCGTAGAGCGGGGCGTTCGTCTCTTCGCCGGTCTGCGGGTGCTTCCAGGTGATCTCGCCGGCGGCCAGCCCGACGAAATTCTTGACGGTTTTCGGGGCGTGGTTGCCGAACAGGTTCACCACGATGTCGCCGTGGTTGGTGTGGATAGTGGCTTTAGCTGTAGCGATAGCAGTCATGGCACCATTCTTCCACGGCGATTCCCGTCGGTTCCCGCCAGCGGCCGGTTCCGCGATGAGTGAAAATCCTGCGCGTTTCACCGACGGCATAGCCGTCTGCAAGTGCAGGAAGTAGGCTGATGAACGACCGTCACCATTTCCGGGAGGTAGTAGTGAAGAAGACCAAACGAATAGCCCACGACGCAGAAGGCAATGTTTTTGTCCTCGTGGGAACAGCCAAGGACTGGGCCTCTCCCAAGATGGCAGCCGCGCGGAACTGGGTTATCCCGCGGATCGAAAAGGGGATTGAGACCACTTCACCGCGCATCCAGGGGGGATTGCAGAAGGCCGCCAAGGATCTTTCCCACTCAGTAGTCACTGTCACGCCGAGGATCCAGGATGGATTGGACAGCCTCGCGCCGAAGATTTCCCACGTTGTGGATGAGGCGACGCCGCGCATTCAGGAAACCTTGGACCGGGCCGCCCCCGCCATCACGCACGCCCGGGACAAAGTGGTCGGCGAGTACATTCCGTCCGTCTCCGCCCGGCTCGGCGCGACCGCGGACCAGGTTGCCAAGACGCTGGATAAGACCGCGCTGCCCGTATCGGTCCAGGCCGCCGTCATCAAGGCAGGCGGATCCAAGCGGGGCCTCAGGAAAGCCCAGAAGGCAGCAGCCGGGCACGCCAGGAAGGCGGCCAAGGAGTTGAAGAGGCAGCAGAAGTCGGGTGGCGGCAAAGGGTGGCTGATCGTGGGCATCCTGGCCGCGGCGGCGACGGCAGGTGTGGCGGCATGGCGCGCTGCCCGGCCGGTCGAGGATCCGTGGAAGACGCCGGTCCAGCCGACGGCTTCGACTCCGGCTCCGGGTCAAACCTCCACGACCACCGCTCCGTCGACCCCCGCTCCGTCGACCTCGGCCTCGGCCTCAACCACGCCAGGTACCGCCTCGGCTGCCGACACCGCAACAGCCAAGCACGCTGCAGCCCCCGCCGCCTCGGATACCGCAGCGGGAACGCCTGCCGCCGATAAGGGTTCCGAAGCCGCAGCTGCCACGGCCAAGGCGACCGGCAGCGCTCCAACCCGCTCCGCGCGCGCGGCCGGCCAGAAGGCAGCCGAAGCTGCCGACGCTGCCGCCGAGAAGGACACCAAGAAGTAGTTTTCCTTCTGCACACTCAGTAATGGGAGCTCCCCGGTGGGGGAGCTCCCATTCGTTTTTCCTGGCCGATCCCCTCATGACGCGGCTTCCCTGCCTCCCGGTGGGCGGGCTGATAGATTTCATGCCGTGAGAAGTGCTGCGCCCAGCGTGTCGATTGTCATCCCGGCCTTCAATGAAGAGTCGGTCATCCGCCAATGCATCTACGCCGCGGTGTGCCAGTCAGTGGCACCGTGGGAAATCATAGTCGTGGACAATAAATCGACGGACGGGACGGCCGACCTGGTCCGCGCGATGCAGGACGAATACCCGGAGGTTTCGCTGATCCTGCTTGAGCAGGATGCGGAGCAAGGCCTGATCCCCACCCGCAACTTCGGGCTGGACCATGCCACCGGGGAAATCCTGGGCCGGATTGACGCGGATTCCGTCCTGGAACCTGACTGGGTTGAGCGTGTGCAGGCGGCTTTCGCCGACCCGGAAGTGATGGCGTGCACCGGTCCGGTGCTGTACTACGACATGCCGATGCGGCGCTTCGGTCTCCAGGCCGACGACCGCCTGCGCCGCTTCGTCCTGAAACTGGCCAAGAAGCAGTACCACTTCCTCTTCGGTTCCAACATGGCGATCCGTCGCGGGGCTTGGGACATTATCCGCAACGAGGTCTGCCGCGATGAAGCAGACGAGATGCACGAGGACATCGATATCTCCGTGCATCTGGCCGACCACGCGCTCAGGATCCAGTACGTGCCGGAAATGATCAGCGGAATGTCTGCCCGGCGGCTGGAAGACTCGCCCAAGGACTACCGGTACTACGTCACGCGCTTCGACCGGACGTACAACGTCCACAAGATCGACCGCCGCATGGCGCGCGTGCCCATGCTGATTTTCATGAGCGTTTACTACCCTGCAAAGCTCCTGCGCCGGGTCCACCAGGCCCGGACGCAGGTCCGCGTGACGCGCGGCGGCCTGTAGCCGTTATTCCCTCCCGTGTCCGCTGGCTTCCGGCGCCGGGATGCGTTCTTGCACCCTCGCCCGGTTCTGGGAGAGCACGACGGCGGCCAGGCCCGCCAAGATCAGTGCGAGCCCCCCGTAGGTGCCCCACGGGAGGGACTCGCCGAGGAACACGGCCGCCAGCGCCGCAGCTCCGGGAATTTCCAACAGGATGATCATCGAAACCACCAGCGGGCTCAAGACGGCCAGCAAATGGTTCAACACCGAGTGTCCCAGCAACTGGGCAACCACGGTCACGCCCAGGATCCCGGCCCACGCCTCCGGCGGGAACCCCGCGAGCGGCTGCCCGAAGGCCAGCGCCATGGCCAGCAGGATGAGTGCGCACAACCCGTAGCAGATGGTGGTGTACGGCCCGGTCGAGAGCCGGCGCCGCACCCGGCTGCCAGCCATCGTGTAAATCCCGGCCATGGCCCCGCCGACCAGGCCGAGCAAGTCGCCCAACAGCGCCTCGCTGGAGAGCCGCAGGTCGAACCCGGAGATCACCAGTACGCCGGCGAACGCGAGGCCAACACCCCACAAGATCAGCCGGGACGCCTTAATGCCCCGCAGCCGGTTGAACAGGACGATCCACGCCGACTGCAGGCAGACCAACGCAGTCGCCGCCGCCACCGAGGTCAGCTGCAAGGCGGTGATGAAGCAGGCGAAGTGGAGTGCCAGCGCGACGGCCGCCACCGCGCTATAGCCGATGTCCGACGTCGTCAGGTTCCTGAACTCATGGCGGCGGCCAATGGCTGACGGTACTCCCATCACCACGGCGCCGATGATGTTCCGCCAGAACGCGATGGCCAGGGCGGGGGCGGCAGTGGCAGCCATGATGGGGCCGGACGCGGAGATGCCGAGCACAGCCAGCGTGGCCAGGAAGATGATCACACCTTCAGCGTAGGGGCGAGCCGGTTAAATCCCCAGCCCGTCGCGGAGGCGGTGCGGGAGCGAACGCAGCGAGGCCCCGATCCGCAGATCGGGGCCTCGTATCTCCGGTGGAGGCAAGGGGACTCGAACCCCTAACCCCCTGCTTGCAAAGCATGGTGGCAGGAGCCGTTTGTGCTGATTAATCAGCAACTTTTTCCAGACTGGGGCGCATCTGGGGCGCACCTGTCCGAGGCACATGGCTTTGCTCTTGTTCGATACCGCTTCGGCAGAATCCCACCGCCCAGCGAACCGACAACACATCTTCGGCAGCGCGAAGCTTCCTCGTCGCACTCAAGAAGGTCCGCTGATTCTAGGCCAGGTCGTTTCGCGGGATAGGAACTCTCCGCCTCCTAGCACTCGGCGATGACCGCGGCAGGCTGTTGAGTTCAGATTCCCGCTTCGACCAACGCCCGCATGAGCGCGGCACCTACGCCGACCCGATCCTCCGCATCGATCAGTTCTCCGTCTACCTCAATTTGCCGGATGGGGAGGAACCCCGAACCTGTGGCGCCGTACTCCCGGCAGATAGCGTGAAAGCGCCTCGAGGCGTCGGCGTCCTGCGGCGCTGCCAGTTGGAAGCCTTCTTCGACGCATCGGATGCCGCCGCCGCTCCGCGAGAGCTCAAGCCACCGCGGCGCCGTCTCGTAACCTCGAAACCAAGGGTCGATAAGCCGGTCCTCGACCGCGCTGGCGCGATAAATCGCGAGTAGGTAAGGGTCTCGGTAAAGGGCGCTTCCTGTCAACGAGGCTGTGCGGAGCATACACATCGAGTAGCCCCAGATCCCCCGAGTGGGTTGGTGTTCGCCGTAGTAGATCCCCGTTTGGCCTTCGCGCATTGCTGGGTAGGCGACCAAGTAATAGCGCCAGTCGAGCCTGCCTGATGCGCGACGGGAGGCGACGAACTCAGCGGCAGCGCGCTCCAGGCTGCTCAGCGTGGGTTCGTCGGAGGCTGAGACCTCGTCAAGTAGATCGGCAAGTGCCGAACGCAGTTCGCTGTTTCTCCCACGGCCGGAGTGGGAGAACACTTCCCGCCATCGAGACGCCTGGTTCACCGCGCCTGTTCCGAACTGTCTGACACGCCCGTTGCCGAGGTCGAAGCCATAGTCACCTTTTGCGAGCAGTGCGGCAGCGAAGAGTCCCCACGCCTCCGGTTGGGTAACGCGTACGAATGCCTTGGCGCGCGCCGGAAGCGTTGCTGGTTCAAGATCGAACGCGAAGATTCGGCCACGGAGAAGAGGATGATCTTCAAGGCGATGAATCACTATCTCTAGATCAGTGCCGTTGAACGCTTCCTTTGCCTGCTCGTCACGGACTCGATCGGGGTTGAAACCCCGAAGCTCCTCGAGGGGCGCACCTTTGATCAAGAGCTCGACACCTGGAACTAGGTCGGTCATGCGAGCTTCACGGACCTCGTCATCAGCTAGGTCGATGAGGTTGCGCAACACGCGAACCCGCGTCGCGAAATCATCGGTCCGGTACTGCCGATGGACAAGCACAGCGAGCAGAAACAGCGTCTCCGCCAAGGAGAATTGACGGTTCCGCCCGCTCTTAAGGCCATACCGGCGCAAACAGGCCGCAAACAGGTTGATGTCGGTGGTGTCGAAAAGCGGGATCTTTTCCTGGTCGGCGGCCGTTTGTGCGCTCTCCGACTCTGTGAAAACGCTAGCGAACACCGCGCGGACGTCGTCAACACCCACCCAAGTGTCGAACGCGTGTTCCAGGAAGTCCAGGTGCGCTTCACTGCTTGGATTAGCGGGCCCGAAAGCCCGCTCCGTGCGCTCGAGCAGGGTCGCGCTTTGCATGGTCTCACCGTCCCGCCACTCGCACACGTCGACCACGAACTCGAAGTACCGAAGAAATTCGTCGTCGATGACGTCGTCGCCGCCGTCAAACCGCCACAGGACGTCAGTCCAAGCGCCATCGATCTTCTGAATGATGCGGTCGTACCTCTCAGCGTCGGTCTCGTCCCCTAGTAGCTTCTCGAATCGGGCCTTGAAGGTCTCGAAGCCAGTCAGCGGTTTCCCGCGGGAGTTCATTTTGATGTACAGCTCGTCTCCGGAAGGCATGTCATCGATGGGGAGGAAGTAGAACGAGACCGCCGGCCGATCCTCGTCGACCAGACGCGACCAGGCCACCCCGAGATCGAGGTCCCCATGGCCGAGTCGATCGTGGATGGCGTCCAACATGACGAGCATCGCCTGGACCGTCGGATCGTGCCGCCATGCATATAGGTACCACGACTGGTTGGTGATCCATTGGGATGGCACTGCGAAGTCGTCGGTCAGTGGATGCTGCGGGTTCACGAGCTGCCGACAGAACAGCTCAGCTGTCGGTCGGGTCGCGTACGTCAGCTTGAGGATTCCTTCCGCGTCACCGAGTCGATCGGTTCGGGCCGCGAGGTACCAGTGCAGGAGGAAGAGCGTCGTAAGGCGTTGCTGTCCGTCCAACGGTTTGAGCGTCGAGTCCTCTATCTCCCCGTAAACGAAGTCGAGATCCAAGGGTTCGCCGCCTCCAACCGCCCCGATGAGTGCATCAAGGAAATCATGGCGAATCGTCTCGACGAGTGCCCCGGGTCTACCTTGCGCATAGTCTCGCTGGATGAGGGGAATCTCGATTCGCGCGACGCTCGGCATTTCACCCGCCGCGTAACCGAACATCCCGGCAAATGTAGTCTTGTGTCCCTTCACGCGACGAACTCCTCTTCGTTCAGCTCAGGGTCGCGCCTCAGGTACGGCTGAATCGCCGCGAGAATCGCGTCCAGATACGACTCCCGGTCCTGGACCCCCCAGAAATGGATCTGTTGGTGGTCAGCGTCGGTGTAGTACTTCAAGAACACATTGCGGGTGCAAGGGGGAATGTAGGAGCCCGTTTTGTCGCGACCAATGATCTCCCTCCGCTTCACCTCGAATGTCGAGTTCGACAGGGCACTGTTATCTCCGCTCGCAAGCAACGCAAGGTTGGAAATCGCATGCACGCCGTCGTCGCCTTCAGCGTTCCCCTCAGTTAGCGCAGTCTCGACGAGTGCTTTGATCTGATCGAACTGGGTGCCCAACGCGACGATCCGAGGGTCAGCTATCGCCGCGAGGACGCCATCGATTTCGGCCAAGAGGTTCTTGCGTTGGTCCTCGTCGATACTCGGAACGTTGCTGATGGCACCGCGGTGAAGCCGAAGCCATTCGGTCCACACTTTCGCGTCGCGCTTGAGGTCAAGGGCGTTCTGCGCGTGTATGTGTTCGAGCGACCAGACGCCCCGTGAGTGCGCATGGAACGAGTAATGCTCGGTAGAGTCGGATCGCAGGCGGACTGTCTCTACATTCATCAGGAGGAGGACGTCCGAGCATTTCGAACCCGACTTCTGGTAGTCCAAGTCAGCGACTTGGCCAGCCGTGAGGTCCAAGTGCTTGGCGATGAGTTCATCGAGCACAGCCTGGAGTTCGGGCCTAGTCAGCCCGGTCACTGCTTCATGGAGGCCCGCGAACGTGTGTTTACGGGTCGCCACTAGGTAGCCCACCTTGTGGAAGATGTCGCGATCCTCGTACCAGCCGACGATGAGAGAATGCAGCTTAACCACGTCGTCCCAGAATGCTTGCGGGTCATCGTCGATCATTGGCCGCAGCGTCTCGAACGTGTAGTACCGCGGCCGGTGCCCGCCGGATGGTGTGCCTCCGCGACGATCCGCGAGAGTATCCAAGATTAGGCTAATTCGTGTCGGTTCATCCTCGCGAAGCGTGGTCACGAACGACCAAACCTCCGGTACTCGGAGTTCACGTTCGAACTGGTCCCACTGAGCTGCGGTCTGCTCGCTGCGGTCAGAGAAACCCGCACGATGCTGGAGTTTGGCGAGCAATTGGGCCTTAACGAGTTCGGCATCCGAGAGCGGAATCCGTCCAACGTTCAATCGCGTGAAGAGAGCGATGGAGTCAAGGTTCTTTGCAGCTTCATACCAAATCACTCGGACGGATTCGAAAAGGTAATCGTAGAACCGGTTCGCGGCCCATTGCTTACGGTGCCCGTACTGATCGAACCATTGGTCTATGTGCGCGTAGGCGGCGAATATGTGATGGAAGTCAATGTTCTCGCGTCGCCGCTTTTCCGTCGGATTGCTCAGAAAATCTGCGCTTCCGCTTCGTGTTTCGTACTCGATCGTGAATCCTGCACCGGCGTTCTGTAGGCCCTCACTCCGCATGTACTGAAATATAAGAAACAAGGTGGTCAACCTCTGTTGGCCGTCGATCAACTCCCATCTGCCATCCCCCATCGGCTTCACGACGACTGGCTGAAGGTAGTAGGGGTCGCCGTTACTCGCCCAAATATCGTCGAGCAGGCGCCCGACCTCCTCGGTTCCCCACCGGTAGCCGCGCTGGTACGCGGGAACGAAGAATGATCCCGCGATGTCTCCGACGGCACGTCGCTCAAGGATTGCGTCCATGCACCCCACCATATTCGAGTGCTGTGAGTTCAGTGCGATCTGAGGTCGATTCCGAACCCTTTCACGACCGACAAAGAGGTTCTTTCCGCGTCGTCGCCGAAGTGCGCCGTAGATTGACCGCGTGACTTTGGCAAAGTCACTTGGAAAGGGTGTATCGAAGTCGGAAATGGAGCCAGGAATTCCTAACCGGTGGCCGCTGACCGCAACTCGAGCATCCCGTGCGCCGCATCCGGATGGCACAGGTCATCAGGCTGGCGCCACGCCGACGTCCCCTTTCCACCTACGAGCTCGTCGATCCTGCCCATGAGCGGCTCGAGTCCCGCGGGAGCCAGATGGCCGTACTCGTTGAGTGTGGTCGATGGCTTGGAGTGCCCCAAGGCCCGGCTGACAGACAGGATGTCGCCACCGGCCTCGGAGAGCGCGATGGCGGCGAACGTGTGCCGGAGGCCATGAACGTTGATGCGGGCGATCTTTTCGGCTCGGCCCGAGTTCGCCCGGGTGACGCCGCGGGTGACGACGTCGTACACATACCGTTTCCCGACCGGCTGGCCCGGCTTGCGGGGGCTCTCGAACAGATAAGCCGACACTGGACGTCCGTAGGCATGTTCAAGCAGCCAAGGCAGCACGGCCTCAGGCACCGGGAGCCTGCGTCGGCTGGCCCGGGTCTTGGTCGTGTCCGTGCCGGACCCCGAATTCCTTACCCAGAGCCTGCCTTCGATCAGGTGTCCGACAAGCAGCGACCGGGCCTCGCCGGAACGCACTCCCATCAGACCCAGCACCCCCAGGAGCGCCTTGTCGACGACCTTCGGTGTGGCCGTGATGACGGCCATAAGCTCTTCGGACGACCAATAAGGGCGTTCCACGTGGCCGAGGGACACGACTATGCCCTCGGTGAGGTCGGCGTCAACGAGCCTGTCGTGGACGCCTCGCTTGAAGGCTGCCCGGAGGATCTCGACCTGCTTCTTCCGCGACGATGCAGCCAGGCCAGGGCGCCGCGACCAGATCTCGATCTCGGTGGTATCTAGGGTCGAAACCACGCGGTCACCGAACGCTTCGCGGACGCCCGCTGCGTGGTGAAGATCAGTACTGACAGTGTTCGGAGAGCTGTCGGGGTCTGCCTTCGCAGCCAGATGGCGGTCCAGGAGAGTTCCCACTGTCACTGAGCCTGCACGTACGGCACGAGCCTTGGGAAGACCCATCTGGTTGGCGTCGTCCTGGTACGCCTGGGCCTTCTGGTGTTCTCTGTACGACTGCTTGCGCTGAGGTGCTTCCCGGCCGACACCCTCCCGCCATCTCCTTTGCCAGCGCGGTGCATTGCGTGCACGCTTCTGCGCGACTTCAGCCTTGGACAGGCCTGCCCAGAGGTCGTGGACCGTCATAGTGGCCACCTTTCGGTCGTCAGGGTCTCGGCGATGTCCGCCTCAGCCTGGCGGTTCATGAGAATTTGCTCGCTACGGTCACGGCGCTCGAGTTCAGCAAGGAGTTCTTCATCCGAGAACACTGCGAGGATCTGCCGTGCAAGGACAGAGCGGGCGGCCACGGCTGCTTGGGCTTCTTGCTCGGATGCGAAGGTGACCTCCTGTCCGGACTCGACTCGACTGGCTTCGACGAGCAGGTCGGCCGCGCGGGCGCGGTCATGGACGCGGAGGACGTCCGGGTGGATGCGCAGCGCGGAAGCCAGCTTGACCAGCGTGCGGTCCGGCGGGATCGCGATTTTGGCCTTGCCGTCGCGGTACCGGATGCCGTTCAGCGCAATGTGCACGGCCCCGACGCTTAGTCCGGTAGCAGATGCGAGGTCAGCAACGGTTAGGCCTGATTTCTTATAGGCGGCCTTGAGCATCGTGCTCTCTGCCGGCAAATCGAGCTCTGGATGAGTTGTAGAGGTCTTCACCCACCACACATTACTACAAACTGCTACCAATTTGATACACTACAAAAGCCAGGCTCCCGCGGAGCCATACCGTCAATGCGCAGCAAAATGAACTGCGCGCGTCTCGAACGAGGCGAGCAAAACCGGCCACAAGGCCGTACGGGGCCGAGGTACGCCGGACGCGTACGGGCATCGGATCTTCACTCGAAGTCCGAGAGGCACCGTTATGCAATGCACCGTACATACCACCCTGTCCAGCATCCTCGACAGCATCGGCCGTGAACACGCACTCCTAGAAGTGAAGGACGCGGCGCTGGTGACAGGCGTGACTCCCTGGTGGATCCGCCAGCTCATCGCCAAGGGCGATCTCCGGGCGATCAACGTCGGCGGCCCTGAGAAGGCCGCGCGCTGGCGAATCGACCCCGAGGACCTGAATGCTTGGATGCGCGAACGTGAGAACAGGCCACGTGATCTGGGGAACCCCCAGCTGAGGGCCCTTCCAATGGTCGGCGTCGCTGGAGGCCGAACCCGGGTCCCCAGCACTGTCGCTGCTTCCAATACGCGCCTGAACCGCGCATCCGATGCCGCACCCCGCGGTAGTGGCCTTCGATGAGCGCCGCACGCCAAACGAGCCCAGGCACGGGCAACAGAAGACCGGTTGAAGTGGGAGCGCCCGGATCTCGACATGTGACTGGCCTGCGCCTGGACGCAATGCTGTTCGTCGAGGAGCAGATTTCACTCCTCAAGAGCGGGTTCTCGGAGGCTTCCTCTGCCACTCCCAATGACCGCGAAGCGGGTCTCACCACCCCCTCGCCCGCAGGGAGCGTAGCGACCGAGGACGAGGGCCGGCGGTATTCGGAGAACATGAGCGTCAGCGAAATGTCCGACAAATACCCTGCTGGCCTGCATCCGTTGTCCCTCCCGCGTAGGCACAGCCGTACGTCCAACGAGACTACCCGTGAGCGTCGCCGGGTCTCGTTGGACGTACGGCTCACGGAGACGGAGCGCGAAGCGATCCGGCGCCGTGCCCGCGTGCTCGGCGTCAAGCCGAGTGCGTGGGTGCGCGGGGTCGTCCTTGATGCTCTGGACGCCCGCAGGGATGAGATCTCACGGATGCATCTGGCGGCGCTTGCGTCGCCTCAGCCGGAGCTTGCGTTGGCTGTGGATCAGCTCCGCAGGGTCGGTCAGAACCTCAATCAGGTCCTGCGGGCCGTCCACTCCGGAAACGTCCCGGCGGTCGATGAGGGTCTGCTCCGCCAGGTGCAGGTCGCCGTCAATGACGTGCGCGCGTCGCTCGGGGATCGGACATCGTCATGAGCACGATCAACGTCCGGTCTTCCCGTGATGCGGCAGGTGCGGTGAATTACGTCCTTTACGGGAACTCGAAAGAGCGCCGGGCCGAACTCATCAAGTCCGGCCGGACCCGTGCCGCTGCGTTCGCGATCTCTGTCGCCGGCGACCATGATGCCTCGCCGGCGGCGTTCATTGAACGAGCCGAGATGATGGCTCGTGTGCATGGCCGCAAGCTCGAGCTCCAGACCTACGTCCTCGCATTCGCTCCCGACGAGTTCGATGTCACCGACCAGGACGAACTCAACGGTGTTCGCGACGTCGCGGTCAAGTCCGCCGAGCGGATGCATACTGCTGACTACCTCATCGTGGTGCACGCGGATTCAGCAGGTCGCCACGCGCACGCGCACATCCTTGTAGCCAATCACGACAACCTCACGGGGAAGTCTCTCCAGCGCTACACCAGCTGGAAACACGGCCTCCGGCAGCTGAACGACGACCTCATGCGCGACGAGGGACTGCGCGTGCTCCCCGACCCCGAGCAGCCCAAGCCCGACTGGGAGCTCCGCCGTGAAGCCTTCACGTCCGGCGGGTTCGAACAAACCCTCGGCGACAAGGTCTACATGGCGCTCTCCGATCCCCGCTCGGTCAATCAGCAGGCATACGAACGGGTGCTCGAAGAGCACGGCATCACGCTCGCCGTTACCCATCGCGACGGGTGGAGCTACAAGATGCGCCGTTCCGATAACGGCAAGCTCGGCCGCAAGAAAGCTTCGGTTCTTACACCGGAGTTCACCGCCGAAGGGGCCACGGCCATCTTCGACATTCACCAGCAGAACCAGCAGAAAGGCACCACTCATGAGACTCGCGGACCAGCTCCGTCAGGGGCAGCAGAACTCGACACCGTCGATTCCGTCGGCACCGTCAAACGCCGAGGTCATCGCCGCGGTGAACGCGCAGACGAAGGCCGTGAACGGTTTGAAGACGTATCTGCAGATCATCATCGAGGAGTCGGTCAAGGACGAACTGCAGAAGGCCCTGCCGTCGACCTCACAGCCCTCCGCCAGCATGTTGCAGCAGATCACGAGTATCGGGAACAGGTTGAGCGAGATCGAGAAGACGCTCGCCGAGTTCTCGCGCAGTCTCGACGGAAAGAAGCTCAGCGCCGCCTCGCAGAGTTTGATTCTCGAAGCGCAGAGGAATCGCCAGACCCTGCTTTCGGCGATTGAAGGGCTCCAGGTTCAGGCTGACGAGAACAAGGCTCTCGTCAGCCGCGCCGGAGCGGCACTTCAGCACATCGAGAAGCGCGCCGGTCAACAGATCGAAAAGGCAGTCGAGCAGATCGCCGGCGAAGCTTCCACGGTCGTCACCGCCAGCCTGACCGCTGCGAACGAACGTGCCGAGCGGATCATGGCGGGCACCGCGAGGCTGGCCGATCGCCAGCTCTGGTCGGCAGCTGCCGCAATGTTCCTGACACTCCTGCCGGCGGCGACGGTCGTCTCTGGGATCTGGATGGTCATCGCCGGACTCTTCGCCGGAGTGCAATGGGCCACCGACGTAGACGGCAGCGTATGGCTCGGCATCGGGCGCTGGCTGGCGGTCGTCAGTGGTCTGTCCGTGGTCGCTTACGGGCTCTTCGCCGGAGCCAGGTGGACCGCTTCATTGGTCGCTACATGGAAGGTCGCCAGGATGCCGCGGTGGCCCCTGTGGCGGAAGGAGAGGCGATGACGTGTACCGCGGAATCATCGCGCGTAAGTCTGTGGCAGCCAGCTCCTGATAGCGACACCTCAAATGTGAGTACGTTTCACCTTCGAGACTCCGTTAACCAGCGGAATCACAGGGATCTGCGTGTGCGCGCTCGTACTCGGCTTGATTTGGTAGCCGAAAAAGTGAGTACGTCTGAGCATCCTGCTTCCCCATATTTCTGCACTTCCTGCCTTCCGATCCGTACTCACTTTTTCCACAAAAACTGAGTGCACGCTTCAGAAAAGTGAGTACGCCAGGGAAAAAGTGAGTACATCCGGGCAGTGCCCACCACCAACACCACCCAAAAACGGAGAAATTCCGGTGGCAACCGGGGTTTCGGAAAGGACATCAGCACATGTCCAAGAACACCACCCGCTCCACTGCACGCAAGCCTGCCCGCTGCCGTGGCTGGTCCATCGTGTCCAACGCCTTGACCCGGGAGATGATCGAAGAGTTCGTCATGTCCTACCTGAACGACCGGGCACACGGCGCGATCCATGACCGCGACCCCGGCACCGAGAGACACGGCCAACTGTTCTTCTACTCGAAGACCCAGCGCACTGCTGCGGCGATCCAGCGCATGTTCCCGGTGCCGGTCATCGTAGAGCCCTTCATCGTCCACCCGGATGAACCCGGCACCGACCGCGGCAAGCTCGCCATGGTACGGGGCGCCCGGTACAACACCCATGAGCACCCTAATCAGCAGGCGCTCGGCAAGGCCCGGTACAGCGACGACGAAATGATCGCGACACCGGGCTGGGACTGGCGTGCCGAAGTGGATGCACTCAATGCCCGGGAGAATATCGACCCTGAGCGCCCGGCACGTCTGACCGTAATCGACCGTTTCTCCCAGCGCGTGCTCGCAGGCGAACTGACAGCCCGCGACGTACATCGTCAGAACAAGAAGATTTACTTGGCCAAGAGTACGAGCTACTGGGCCGGTCTGGAGCGCCAGGCAGCCGAGTGGAAGCAACAGGACGCCGAAGCAACCGAGCTCAGGGATTACCAGGAGCGCCGGCAAGCCGAACAGGCAGAACAGGCCGAGCGGGCGCGCCTCGCCGCAGAACAGGCCGAGCAGGCGCGCCAGACCGCTGTTGAGCGGGAGGCCGCTGAGCGGGCTGAACGCGAAGCACAGGCCCGTCAGCTGGCCGAGGAACATGCAGCTCGCGAAGCCGCACTCAAAGCAGAGCAAGCCACCCCCGAGTACCAGGAACGTGTTGCCGCCAAAGAAGCCGAACGCGAGCGTGAAGACTTGATCGACATGATCGCAATGTTGAACAAGGTCAGGGGCTCTCGTTCGACTCGCAGTTCCCACGCAACCAGCTATGCAAGAAAGCTCGGCCTGACTTCTTCCGAGTACGTTCGTGAGGACGGAAAGCTGACACATCTGGGGGCGGTGCTGGCATATGCAGAAATTGCCCTGTGCCTTGAGCCTGATGACGCCGATATCGAGGAGATCATGCCCCAAATTCGTAAGGACATCATGGACCACCGCCGCGATATCTCATCAGTAGGCCGGCAGCTCGCCGTCCCCGAATACCATGCGGCAGATGGCGATCAGCAGTCTTTCGAATGGGCCTTGCGTCTGCGAAGGACGTACTCCGGCTACCCCGATCTCATCACCCTTCCGTCACCGCGTCCCGACATTAAAAAAGCTTGGCGCGACCAACTCCAGGCAGCGTCCTGACCAACTTTCCCAGAAAGGAGCCATCATGAAGTACGGCTACACCCGCACATCGACCAAGGACAAGCAGGACGACGACCTTCAGCGCCGGGCACTCATTGATGTCGGCGTTGGTGCGAAGCAGATCTTCTCCGACCAGGTCTCCGGTTCCAAGGAAGCCAGGTCCCGCTCGGGATGGACGAACCTCGACGGACGGCTCCGCGAGGGTGATGAACTCGTCGTGTGGCGCATCGACCGCATTGGACGGTCGATGATCGACGTCATCACGACGGTGAAGGACCTCCTCGACCGGGGAGTTGAGGTGAGGTCTCTCTCGGACGGCATTGACCCGTCTACCCGTGAGGGCCGTCTGATGCTCAGCCTCATGGCGACCTTCGCCGAGTACGAGCGCGAACTCATTCAGGAACGCGTCCAGGCCGGCGTCGATGCAGCCAAGGCCCGGGGCGTGAAGTTCGGCCGTCCGGCCCCGGACGCCGAGAAGGTCGCGCTGAACCTCCGGACGGTGAAGCACCTCATCGGCTCCGAGGGACTCGGAGTCGTCGATGCCGCCCGGACGGTCGGGTGGTCGAAGGCGACCTACTACCGGCACCGATCGGCAGCCGGCGTCTCGTAAACCCCAACCCGAGGCTGAACCTTCTGAGACAACATTCCGAGACCCGTTCACCGGCAAAACGCCGGTGAACAGGTCTCGTCTCATCTAGGAGATGTCTACGAGACGCTAGAGAACCGCGCGGCTGAGTCCGAAATCGACAAATCCAGTCCCTCACCGTTCATCTGCCAGAATGGGCCTGTGACTACGACTGGGGATCAAACGCCACTTCATCCGTACTGGAATTGTTGGGAAATGGTGCAAGCCGCGCTGGATGCTTCCAAGCCTTCCGCCGCTGCGGCCGCATTCCATCGCGCCGTCAGCCTCATGCCAGCCGAGATACCGGCCGCGGAGAAGGATCCTTCCCGGATGCCTGCGTACTGGCGGGAGCTCCGTGACCGGCAGGTGTCCGATTATGACAGGGCCCAAGGCGTCACCACCTACTTTTTCTACCCGCTTCTTAGCCAGGAAGCCTTTGCATTTGCCGCGGTCCGCGCAGATATGGGTTCCCTGGAAGTACTCGACAGCTTCTGCGGCCTATACGGTGCGGAGGAATCAGAGCCGTGCAGTGCCGAATACCTCCGCATCGTCAAGACCGTTTCTGAGATGGTTGCGGCTAACGAGGTCACCGACATCAAAGAGGTCCGCAGGGTCTTCTCACCCGAAGACCGGGTCCGGCTCCGGTCCGTGTGGCGCGCGATGCGTGACGCGAAAATCCTGAACGTGGAGTCCCAGGGTCAGAAAGTCTTCTTTCACCGCAGCACCCCCGAACCGGCCCCTCCAGCTCCGAAACCGGTAGCTTTCCGGAAAGGAAGACCCCTCGCTGAGTCGGTACTGCTGAAGCGGCCGGAGCACCTGAAAGACCGGATCTGGGACGTTCCGGCGGAGCGTGTCCCGTCCCTTGACAACTGGCCTCTGGCCGCGCCGGAAGAGACCCCGGTGCCGAAGGAATTGAGGAGGACGCGCAAGTCGGAGTCAGTGTCCGTCGGGAGCAGGACATGGCTTCAAGCCGTAACGGTCAACAAGAGAACCGACGGCTCACTTTGCGTCCCCACGGCTGTGCTCAACCCAGACGGGTCGCCGGGGCCGATTGTGGATCTCGATTACTATGCCCGACTCCGGTCAAACCCCCAAGGGGACTGCGGCATCTCCTTTGACCGGGATTCAGTCGCGCGGATCTACACCCCCGATGCCGAACAGGTGCTGGCGCTCAGTCTCTTTGCGACACCTGAGGTAAGGGGTACGTTGCGCAGCTTCGGAGAAAGGGGGCTGAAGACGTCCTCAGCCGTCCGGTCCGTTCACGCTTCGCTGGCTACAGAGCGCCTCGTAGTCAGCGTGATTAACAAGGTCTTCGTCTACTCGTTCGACGGGGACGTCATCGCTGCCTTCCACTTGGATGACGAGAGGACCTCTGAGGTCTATGGCTCGTTTCTGGCCTCGTCGTCAAAACCTGACTGGGCTTACTTCGTGCAGTTGGCGGCCGATGGCCAAGGACTGTACATCGGCGCTTACTCAGGGTTGCTGCTGCATCTATCGTTCACTGGTGAGCTCATCGATTCGTGGGTCCTACCGTGGGTGCCGCGTGTTCTGCATGAGACCAACGAAGGCATCTCAGGCGGCTCCGGCTCGTTCTTTTTCCGGGCGGGCCGGGGTAGTGGAGAGGCGGACTGCACGTTCATCGATGCAGGCGGCCTTCCCCAGCTTCTCGGCAGTCACGTCCTCATGGATACCCGGACTGCCTGCGCCGTCTTCGACCTTGACCGCTTCGAGGGCAGGATAATTGCGCTACCCAAACCCCGCACGGCGGCATACATCGCCAATGACAGCTTGGTCATGGAGACAGCAACGAGCCGCTTCACCTTCTGATATGAGCCCGGGTGGCCACCACGACCAGTCGTCCTCGAAGGCAGCCCTAGGCCGAGGCCGCAATGTCACTCGCAGCCCTTCACGGCTCCCTCTCCTGCCGCGCTAGTGACTACTTCTTGCCTTGGTTCGCAGACGATATTCCATGACGGAACTCCATCGAGTTCAGGCAGGTAGAAACCTGTGATTTGCGCTCATCGTGTGCGTGCAGCCACTGGCAGACGTCGCCGCAGATTAAGAGACCAGAGAGGAGGACCCCGATCTAGCTCGGGCGCCTTCCTCCGAGAACAGCCCCTCCGGCAGTACGTCTGCGTGGTGTTCCTGTAGATATCGCTTCACGTCGAGGAGTGAAGCATCGTGCTGCAGGCCGCGCTTGTAATAGAGCAAGCGTTGGTCGGCGACCTCGAGGATCTCAGACCAGCGACGCACCCAGACTCTGTAGCGCAGCGGGGAGTTCGGGTCGAGCTCGGACTCATCGAGCAGCCCCGATTCACGACCACGCTGATTGATGTCGCGCCGCACATCGTTGTTGTAGTCGTTAACGACGAGCACAAAGTCCCAGACGGTGTGAGTGCCGGCAAACTGTGGATCCTCGACGATGGCGCGCGCATAGCCCTTGATCTGGTTGGCTTCCTTATACGACGCAACCACAGATGGGGCCTTCAGCTCTACAACGAGGTGCCGCTTCGTTTCGTGCTCGGGTGCCGCCAGCGAGAACATCAGGTCGAGCCGGCCCTGACTGCCGTCGGTCTTCGTGACCTTCATGAAGGATTCCCGCTCACGCCCAAGCATGCTGAGGTGTTGCTCGAGCGCTCGGGTGAGACCTATCTCCGAGCTCATCATGTTGAACTGCTCCCCAAACACCCAACTCTCGCGCTCCAGAATCTTGTGCAAATGGTCTCGCTCTTTGACAAGCCCCTTGGTTTCGGGATTGAAGACGATCTCACGAAGAGCGCTCAGGAAGTCCAGGCGGTCGGTCACGTCCGTAGTCGCCCGAATCAGCCGTGAGAGCGGCGTGCGCTCAAGCAGTCGATCGAGCTCTTCACTCTCGCCCTCGGTGAGCCCGACGTACTGATCAAGAAGCGTCTTCACTCCATCGGGGTTCCGCTGGAGCGTGTCCTTGAGGAGCCCCAGCGTCAGCTTCTCCTGACCTCGCTTCTTGGGGATATGCCGGCGTACAGCGGTTGCCACGACATCGAAGGTGGCTCGCTCGACCACTTCTTCGTCCGAGGTGGGATCGCCTTCGTAAGGGTATGCTTTGGTCTCTTTCCAGCGGTCAACGAGCTCGCGACGCTGCTCAGCGCGGCGAGCCTCGAAGTGATCCTCAAGAGTAGAGTCCACGACCTGCATCAGGGAACCGAGCAATGAAGTCTCCTGCTCCATATCGACGAGCAGCACCTCGTTGGCATGCTGCGCCATGCTGTCCCACATCACGTAGGCGGCGAAGTTGAAGTCGGCGAAGCGCCCGATTGGCGTCTCATCGACCGGAACGCCCTTCTCGTCGCAGAGATATAGCGTCCGGCCTTTCACATCCCGCCACTCAACGACCTTCAGCGCGGCTTGGTGCTCAACACCGTCATAGGACCAGCTCAGCTCGTGCGTCGTCTCGCGCTCGATGCTCGCGGCGGGGTCGATCTTCACGCCGTCATACGAGACGTCGATCGTCGGGAAAGTAAGCAGATGCAGAGCAAGGGCAGCACCGATGCGCGGCCGCGCAGAGTCTCCCTCGAGCCTTCCAAGTGAGTCTCGACCTTCAGCTCGGAACTCCGTATAGGTCGGTCCTTGGGCATCGACGGGATCGGGGCCCGAGAAGTCATTGCGGTGGTCAATCGTCGACGACACACGAGTTTTCTTGAACGCACCCGTTGCGTCTTGACCGACGGTCTCCCATGTGATGCGGGTTCCCAGCGCGAAGGCGCGCAGACGCCCCTGACCCAGCCTGCCGTGCAGAGGCCGCTTCGCACGCTCGGTAACGCGCGCACCAAGCTTCCAGGAGTTCCCTACCCACTTAAAGTCTTGCTCGACTCGTTCCGGGCTCATACCGAGGCCGTCATCGCGAACGGTGACGCCGACAATGCCATCAGCGGCATTGCGGTCGAGAGTAACCGACACTTCGTTGGCGTCAGCATCAAGGCTGTTCCAGATGAGCTCGATGACCGCTCGTACCGGATCAGTCTCACCAGCGAGACGCTGGACCAAGTCGTTTCCAGCGGTGAGGGTAATTCGAGGCATGACCTCAGTGTGCCAGTAGACGGCGACACTCGTCGTGACCGTGGTCAGGAGCTACGACACAAACACGACGCATCCATCGTGGATACCCCGTAAAGGTGGGTCAGCTGCGCAGAGCCTCTTCGAGCGCAGCCTCGGAGTAACCGAAGGTGTAGTCGTCATCTTTCCCGTGAGACGCCCAGATGTCCGCAGCGTCGTACACGCTCAAGGACTCACCGCTGTGGTCATCGCCCTCATCGTCAAGCCCGTACCTGCAGTTCTCGCAGTACATCTCGGAGTACACGTAGCGCTTGGTCAAGGATGTCCCGCAGCGCGGGCACGGAGGTGTGTCTCCGTGATAGGCGTCATCCTCTTCCCAGGACTTGTTTCGGAAGACATCGAACAGCCCCATGGCCACTCCAATCGCTTCGGCAGACCGGCCCGCGACCGGGCGCTGCGGCTGATCAAGCATATTCGGCGAGTCTATCCGGGCCAAGGAGCAGAGCGAAGAACACTCGCTGCTGGGCTACTGAAGGCAGACCGATTCGCGTCCTAAAGTTCCGTCCCGCACGTGACTGCGATGCCGTCGGCCATCCGCGCCGCGAGTCGCGATGGTTCGTTCTGACGGTTTGCAGAAGGTCCGTCACGCTATAACGCCCGAACATCATAGTGACGTTTGCTCTTCCCGTGGGAGGTTTTAGTCGGATGACTTTCCGGGTTGCTTCAAAACACTCACCAGCGCCGCGACAGCGAGGCGCTTGGCCGCTACAGCGGGCCCGGCTATGAGCAGTGGAAGGACCGGAGTCTGAAGATGCAGAGGAAGATCGACGCCGCGAAGTTCTCCAGCCAGGTTGCCGACCTGCATCGCCAGCACGAAGGTCCCTCTATGAGAGGTGAGACTTCCATTGGCACCGGGCGGATCACCAACAACAGCTGACGGCGGTGCGGTGCATGACGAGACACGCGGACGGCGTCTCAGAACTTTTGTGACCTCCGTCTCCCGCTTCTGCCTGGTTTATGAGGAAAGAGTACTTAACGCGGTCGACCAAGCCCCGAACGGGGCCATTTTCGACGCCGGAAATTGGGAATACTTGGGCCGTGCAAGACGACGCGAAACAACAGAAACAGCAGAAAAGACCGATAGGCAGGCCTCACAAGGGTCCCCGTCATACGTTCACCGTAAAGCTCGATTTGGAAAGGAGTGCAAAGCTGAAGGAGATCCTAAGCACCCTCCAAATCACCGGCACCGACTACCTCGGACCGATCATAGCGGCTCACATCGACGCCGTTGACCTCCATCAACTGCACAACCAGCCGACAGAGGAACCGCTGACCGTGGAGGAGAACATCACGACCGCTACCTCCCGCTCCGCTGTCCAACAAAAGCCCACTCAAGAGGAGGAACTCCGGCGAGCTCAAATGCTTGCACAGAAGATCAATCTACTTCTGGACGCCATCATGGACGAGTCCGGGCAGCCGTTTGAATACTCCACGATCCGGGACGGTGCCCGGAAGGCCGGCGTTTTCGTCTCCCGCAGCCGGTGGTCGCTGCTCAAGAACGGCAAGGTTCAGTATGTCCCGGACGAGTGCCTGCGGGCCATCGCGACGGTATTCGGTATCGACCCCGAGTACTTGCTCCACGAGGACGCAGAGCTTCCTGCAGAAGTGGAAGTGATGCTTCCACAGGTGCGGCTCAAGAGACTGGCCGAAGTACGCGCTTTCGCCGCCAGGACATTGGGTCCGGTGGACCCAGAACGGCTTGAGGCAATAACGAAGATCTTGGACGACGAAATCCAGTCATGACGACCGGAACGAACACGAAGGCGGCAAGGCGTGAACGAAGAGTGGACAGCGAGAATAGCCAACGGGACTTCCTTTTCAGCGCAAGGACTGACGTCGTCAATTTCTGGGTCGTGGGTGCCGTGGGCAGCCGCCTGCGCCTGCACGGTACTTCTGGCGGTTGTCGTGGTCTTCGTTGTTCGCTTGTTCTCTCGCCGGCACTCCAAAGGGGCGCTGACGGCCCGGATGGAGACACCCGTAATGCCGGAACCGAAGGTTGACCCAGCCGCCAGTTCTGAATGGTGGACGCGCACGCAGTGGGCGCTGGAAGCAACAGTCTCCGAGAACGTCAGGATGAACGACTACGGCCTCAAGATGCTCGGCGCTCTGGCGAAGAGCGAGATGGCCGATACCCAAGAAAAGGCGATGCTGGATGCAGTCTGGCAGGCATCGTCCACGGGGATGCAAGACGAGGCCATCGACCAGCTGATCGAGGACGTCAGAGCCCTGATTAACCCCTCAGAGTCAACGGACGCGTCTCCGCGCAGCGCTGGCGTTGCCGAGTACGGTGAGTCTGCATCGGTCGGGCGGACTGCAAAGTCTGTTCGCAGGTCGTACGACCCCTCTGATAGGGCCCAGGTGCTCTCCACGCTGCGTCGGGAAATCCTCGCGGCACGGCTCAAAGTCACCTTGGATGACAAGCTCGGGCGCGAGTCCTCGCCGCGGGTAAAGCTGCTGTCCGGGCTGACGCTGCCGCCACTGGTCAGGCAGTTCCGCCGTGACGATAATGCCCGTGGTGCCGGATGCGTAGAAGCTGGCCCTACCGGACGCACTCAGCGTGATACATAATCGGCCCATGGATGTGTCTGGACTTCTCCCGGAGGACGCTCCCGACCCTCGTGTCGAGAGGGCTGAGCAGCTGAAACTCATGCCCATCCCGGTGATGGGGCTGGTGCCCCAGCCCTCGGTGGAGGACACAAATGACGTCGCCCTGGCGTACGGTCAGAACGCGCACGGATACACGGAGATGGCCGCTGCCGTCAGCTATGCACTCTGGCGGAACCCGTATGACCGCTCCGACGCCATTAACCTTGCAGACCTCGACGAGGAGACACGCAGGGCGATCGAGGATATTCCGCCCTGGCCGCGGCCGGGTTGGCTGGTCGAGCAGGTGGAGCGAATGCGGTACCCGCAGTTGTGGGAGGCCGTGCGAACCACCTGGCACCGCGACTATTCCGAGCGTTATTCGGCCCGCAAGGTGTTGGTCGATCACGTCAACTACATCCTCACGAACCAGTACCGGCGGGAGCTGGGGCTGAGCGACCGACCCTGGGAAGATCCCGCGCCACCAGTGACGGACCGAATGATCAATGGGCAGGTCAAGGTTCTGGTCGATGGAGTCGAGGTGTCCGGCGTGGAGGTCGATACAGACCCGTTCGTTTACGGTATCGGCGCTGAATTACCGGGCGGCGGCATACTGACCGCCGTGCTTCCACGTGGGGAGCTCAAACATGTTCGTGTCCAGTTCACGGCGCGGCCTCCGGCCTAACCGGGCCAAGCCGTGTGCTCGTTCTCGACGGTTTCGGCCGCGCGGGCGGATTCCAGGGACTGCATGAGACGGCGGGCGTTATTGGGTGACCCCAGCAGATAGCGTGTCTCCACCAACGAGTCGTACTCGTCTTTCGACATCAGCACTGCGGACCCACGCTTTGACACAATCTCTACTGCATTGCGGTCGAGGTTGACTCGTTCAATGAGATGGTCAAGGTCCCGCCGGGCTTCGCTGGCTGTGACGGCCATGTCTGCCTCCTGTTCTTGGAGACATGTTACTGGTTGGCTTTGCTGCAGAGGATCAGAATCTGGGACACGGCGGTCGCGATCAGTCTCCGGGGAACCAGGGGCACATACGTTTAGTAGCTGTTGCTGGTGTGTAGCTACTCTGCTGCACCCGCGTAGCTACTGCGCATTAGCTTCTGCGTTGGTGCAGTCTTAGTGTTTGGCAAATCTGGTCCCACAGCATCGTTACTGCGTTGTAACCATGTTCGTGGTGCGCTTCAACTGCATGACTGCTGCATAGTTACTGCGCTGCTGCTCCGCCGCAGTGGCAGGATTGGAGTTGTTGACACTTACTCTTCGTCGGACACATGAACCAGATGCCAGCCATCCCAGCCCGGATGCTTGCGTACCTCCAGCGTCCGCAATGGCGACGTCGAGGTGGCGCGCACCGGCAGGCGCCAGAATTCGATGTCAACAATGTTGCCCTGCCCGCGCCCGGCAGGCAGATTGGATTCCCACCAATTCCAGCGGCTAAACCACTGCACCGGCTCGGCCGCCACCGGCCACAGGCGGCCCCGCCAGCGCACCGCCAACGGCACGCCTCGTGGCGTGAAGCGAATTTCGACCGGATCATTGAGCGTTCGCTGGCCTGCTTTTTCCTGTAGCGCCCTCATTGGCCCTTGCCGTCCTGTCTCCCAAAGCTGTCTTCCGTACCTGATCGTTTCGCCGCTGCACGGCCGATGCCCACACCCAAGTCACCCGGCGTACCCCAGCGTCCGTCCACGTGACCTGCACCGCCCGCGGCGTCCAGCCGAAGGCCTCGCCGGCGACCAGCTCGGCCGAACCAGGGAACCTGATCCATGCCCACACCGGCATGCCGGGCACCACGCGGGTCACTTTGCAGTGCTCGAGGTCCAGTTCCTCCGGGGTCAGCGCCACCGGCTCGGCCCGCTTAATGTAACGGGCCGCAAGTTTGGCCAAGGCGTCCCGATCCATGCGTTAAAAATAGAACAGATATTCGATTTAAGCGAAGGGTGAGCCGACTGTCCGCTGATTTGGAAATGTAGCCCACGCAGCCGTGCCTCTTGGCGAAGCCGGACCCTTCATCCTGCCCGAACGGGCCAACCGCCTCACCTAGCCCAGCGCGAGGCCGTCCTCCACAGGATCCGTGTCCTGCTCGACAGCCCCGATACAGCTCGACGGCCCCGATACTGAGCCGGGCAGGGAAGGCCTGCCCTGCCGTGAACCCTTGGATGCTGTCGGCCACCGCATCATCATCAGCCACGACGGGGATAGGCTTCCATCTGATCCCCGCAAGGTAAGAACCTCTTCCGATCCTCCCGGACTTTCTCGAGGGGGCGAGGGAGCGGTTGCCGCCCGGCTGCCTGCTTCATGGGAAGCAGTGACCTGGTCGAAGGATCAGCTGCACTTCGCTGCTCTCCCGCAGCGCTGGATGGGCCTCGGAGGGAAGGAGAGTTCCCGCAATGCTTCGCGAAATCAGTTGGTCTGAGAAGGGGTATGCTCAGCCCACTAATCGAATTTATGTTCGGTCGGCGCGCCTCCCGCGTTCTGGGTCAGAAACCTGACAACATGTCGCCATGACGACACATTCTCCGGAACAGGTTCAAGCTCTCCTTAACCATGCTTTGGAGCGGTTCAAGAAGACCGAACTGGCCTCAGCGCTTGGCGTGGACACCCGGACGATTGCCCGATGGGCTACCGGTGAGAACACCCCTAAACCTTTCGTTGGGGCGGCGTTGGAGTCGCTGCTGACGCCCTCCTCGATTCAACTCCACGAGAACCCGGACTTCACCTTCATCGACACCTTCGCCGGGATCGGCGGCATCCGCCAAGGCTTCGAGAAGCATGGTGGCCAGTGCGTCTTCACGTCGGAATGGAATGCCTTTTCCAAGAAGACGTACACGGTGAACTTCGGCGACGGGCATGAGTTCATCGGGGATATCGTCGGCCAGCAAGGCATCGTTCCCCCTCACGATGTCTTGCTCGGTGGGTTCCCATGCCAACCGTTCTCCATCGCCGGTGTGAGCAAGAAGAACTCACTCGGACGCCCCCATGGCTTCGAAGACCCGACCCAAGGGACGTTGTTCTTCGAACTCAAAGAGATCATCAAAACGACCCGCCCCGCGGCATTCGTGCTGGAGAACGTGAAAAACCTGAAGTCCCATGACCGTGGCAACACCTTCAAGATCATCATGGAAGTCCTCCGAGACGAATTGGGCTACGACGTCTACGAGAAGGTGATTGACGGCGGACACTTCACTCCGCAGCACCGTGAGCGCATCATCATCATCGGATTTGCGAGGAAGACCGAGTTCACCTGGGACGACTTAGTCCTGCCGGATAAGACGAGCCACAAACTCGGAGACATCCTGCACCGCACCGACGGCACCGAACCTGTCTTGCCGCACGATGGCGACAAATACTTCAACCACGCAGAGAATAAGGTCAACGACAAGTTCACGCTGACAGAGAACCTGTGGGCGTACCTGCAGAATTACGCCAAGAAGCACAAAGCTGCTGGGAACGGGTTCGGCTTCGGGCTCGTCAACTCCGAAGGCCGGACCCGCACCCTATCCGCCCGTTACCACAAGGACGGCTCGGAAATCCTGGTTGAGCAGCCAGGGCAGCGTCCGCGCCGGCTCACGCCGCGTGAATGCGCCCGCCTTATGGGGTTCGATGACTCTTTCGTCATCCCGGTGTCGGATACACAGGCATACAGGCAGTTCGGCAACAGCGTCGTCATGCCTGTCTTTCAAGAGGTGGCCCGGATCATGAAACCGCACCTGATGCAGGTCAAAGCCATCCTCGATGCCGAGCAGGCGGAACTAGAAGCAGTCGGCGGGCATCAGGATTCTCGTACAACCGCTGTGGCCGAGGCAGCAGCCTGAGCCATGATCAACATTGGGGACTATTTCCAAGGCTTCGCCGTCAAGGTCCTGGCCGACGTCGACGTCAACAAACTCTCGTCCAATCAGCACGAGTTTAATGGCAGCAAGGCCTTCCGGGATCTGCTGGGCACACCCGTCGGAAAGAATTACCTGCCGACTAGAATGGCGTACCTCGATGACGAAGTGGAGGAGATGCCGGAGCTTTTCGAAACGTCCTTGACTTGGTACGACACGCGTGAGAGCCACCCCACGCGTTCGTCGGAGTACCGGCTTCTGTATCTCGCGGAGGCCGAACATATCATCTACCGTGCCAAAGCGGGGGACACTCTCTTCCTGGCCAAGGAAGAAAGCGGGCACCTTATCTTGGTGATCGCACGGGAAGGCTCGACGATCCTTCGGCAGCTCCAATGGATCTTTGCCGTCCAGAACACAAGCGAATCCCTGTTCGTGGCCACGGATATGGGTAAGCAACCGGAGCGGGAGGAAGTGGCGAGCGAGGAACTGCTGGCCTTGCTGGGCATCGACGTTGACTTAGGCGATGACCGGTTTCTAGATTCAATCCTGGCGAAATTCCCCAAGACGCTGTGGCCTTCAACCCAGGATTTCGCTGCCTTCGCTCGCTCGATTGTCAGGGATTCCGACCCCGTTCAAGACCCGGATGGCACTCTGCTGCGTTGGGTCACTATGGAACATCGGCTGTTCCGGACCTTAGAGAAGCACCGGATCGGGGAAAGCATCGCCAAAGGCTTCCTGGGCGATGACGGAAGCGTGGATGTTGATGCCTTTCTCAAGCTTTCCCTGTCAGTGCACAACCGGCGAAAGTCACGGGCCGGGCTCTCCCTTGAGGAACACCTCGCGGCAATTTTCGATGCCCACGCAGTCCAGTATGTGAAGAAAGCCAAAACGGAAGGCAAAAAAGAACCGGACTTCCTGTTTCCCTCGAAGGAGGCCTATGAGGACCGGAGCTTTCCACCCGCCCGCTTGGCGATGCTCGGATCAAAAACCACTCTCAAAGACAGGTGGCGGCAGGTCCTGAACGAGGCGGATCGCATCCCGGACAAACATCTTCTCACCCTTCAACCAGCCATCTCCGAAGACCAGACGGCGGAGATGCGGGCCGAGCGCCTCCAGCTCGTTATCCCCCGCGAACTGCATGAGCAGGGATTCACCATGGCGCAGCAGCAGTGGTTGCTGGGCCTCGACGACTTTCTCATCGAAATCAAGGCCCGTGAACGGCGGACGTTTGATTGACCTGGGTCATGGCCGATTAGAGGGGAGCAGCCTGTCCTGACCGGCCCCGATCCTCCAAACGCATCGTCTTACGTTCCTTGATGTGGGCCTTGCCGCAGGCCGTGGTTAGCCACGGTGTCGTCCCACCTGTAGTGTCTTTCAGGTTCGTCCTTGTATCCGTCGTTACTTCCAAACGCGCGGTTCTCTCCCACAGCAAGGAGAGCCATGCACTATTGCGCTCCGTCTCCCGCTCCGCCATAGGTTCCGCGTCGACAACCGAAGATGAAGCTCTCCCTGCCGCTCGGCCATCGATGGCCTCGTCGGCAGCTACTTCACCACCCCGAGCGTCGCCTATCCCGCCTGCGCCACGTAGGACATGAGCTCAGCCTCTTCGACGACCCAACGGCCTTGGTCCAAACGGCCTTCCACAACGCCATCGCGCAGTTTTTGCCGCAATGTTTTCGTGTGCAGACCTATGCGGGCGGCGACTTCACCGGCCGTGAGAGGCCCAGCGGCCCTACGGCGCATTTCCATTCGGCTGCAACCTTTCTAGTGTGGCCCGTCTGCCACGCTTGGTCAGGACTTGAACTTGGCGAATTCTTTGGGGAGGAGCTTGATGATCTCGTCCGGTGTCATGGCGTACGTATCCCACGTCAGATCGAACTGGGCCAAGACTGCCGCTAGGCGGCGCGGAGACCCCCCCTTGCTGCCGCCCGACCCGCTCTTGAGCTTGTTTGTGTTGGTATCCACGTACAGGCGTGTAACCACGCCCAGCAATGTCGAGTTGCTGACGATTTCTTGATTCGACGCGATTTGTTCGACCACTTCGCCTGGGCTGTTCACCGGCGTGGCCAAGACACCAAAAGCCTCCTCAGGATGCTCTTGATGTGCCTTGTAAATGCGGTACGGTCCTGAGAAGTAATGCCGGTAGTAGGTCTTGTAGTCGTGCGGGTTAAGGATGTAGTAGGCCGCGGCTCGCACCGTCCGATCCCCGGTGATCGGGTCTGCCGGCGCAAGTATGGGCAGCCACTTAAAGGCCAGCCAAGACCACAAACCCGCGTCCAGTTCCAGATCGGGTTGTTTCTCGAAAACTGGCGCCAAGAGTTCGAAGAAGAACCGCGCTGCCTCCATCCTGTTTTCGAAGTGAACGACGTCGTAACTGACGGCATCCGTGATCAGAGTTGTGTACTCATCGTTCTTCAAGAGCGCCTCGATATCGGCGCTATCTCCCTGCCGGAGTTTGTCCAACAGCTCTCGGGCCGCAGCCAAGCCCATCTCGTTGAAGCGGCGGATCTCACGCATTTTCTTCGTCTTCCTCGGGTTCCGTGGGGCTGTTCAACAGGAAAAGGGCGCCGATGTGGGACGCGAACGTTGTGGCGGCTTCCGTCGCCCATTCGTCGATGACGTCGGAGGTACCCAAGTCACCGTCTTCCGAATCCAGATCTGACGGGTCCACACCGATGCTTTCGCAGAAAAGCAGCCAATGGCTGATCGTGGAATTCGGATCGTCGGCATCGTCCCGGTTCCGCGCGATCCATAGGGCGACGTGGCGGAAGAACTCGGGGAGGACCAGGGCCTTGAATTGAGCTGAATGGATCAGCTGGTCGTGGTTTTCCAGGTACTTGTTGATGTAGAGGATCGGCTGGTCGTCGTCGAGGTCGAACTTCCAAACCCGTTCTCCGAGTTCCGCCCGTTGCAGCTTCAAGAGCGGCTCGGCGGAAGCTTCGTCGTCGTTTCCGGCGCCACGAAGGCGGTCGGCGACGGCGAGGACCTTCCCATGCGCATCACCTTCCGTTCCAATGACACGGAGTCGCAACTGGATGTTGTCGATGACGTCAAAAGCGTCGAGGTGGACATCTTGGGGGTGCTCGGGCGCTGCAATCGACCCACAGGATACGCGGACCTTGATTGTCTGTCGGTAGGCTTCCACGGCGACTTCGGCTGTGGACGGCAGGTTAAGGTCGGAAAGATCAATGGAGTGCACATCCAACAGGATCTTTCCATCGTCTTCCCGGAGCCGGAGCCGGATCCTTGACCGGTCAATCTCTAGGCGTCCGGTGAAGTTAAGCGTCGCCATTACTTGGAGTACCCCCTTGTGCGGATGGTCAGGTCCCGATTGGTGTCGAAGCCCGTGACGGTGAGTCTGAAGTTCGCCGCGTCGCTGACCATGGCGGTCAAGGTGTTTCCACTGATCTTGGCGAGCTTGCCACCGGAGATGGCCGGCGACAGCGCGGACAACTCGAAGTCGTCCTTTGTCCACTTGGCTAGCGCGTCGCCGCGTCGTGTTGTGTAACCGACGGCAAGTTCCACTCTTTTCAGCTCCCCCATGCGTCCGTGCTCGGTGGGCGTGATGGAGAATCCTCCGGAGTCCTCGCGGTCCAAGACGATCAACGACTGGCCTCGCGGCTTAGGATTGCCGCCACCCGGAGGCTTGCGCCTGGTCGTGGTGCCTGGTTTGCCGGGCCCGCCTCCGCTCTTGCGTCCGGTTTTGGGGTTCTCGAGAGGTGCGGCGAAGATGTCCGAGAAGATGATGCGTTGTTCTTCCAGCGCGGCGTCCAGAACGAGCTGGTGGATCTTATGTGGGGCCTGCTTGACCAAGTTGAGGACATCTGCACCCCGGATGTAGCGCGCCTTGATCTTGTCGTTGTCGGTCCACGTGGTGTGGGCCGGGTTTTCCGCGTCGCCGAGCATTTTGGTGAGGGGCCCGTCGTCCACCAAACAGATGGCGCGGACACCTGGCAGCTTGAAGCGGTAGGCATCGGAAATTACGATTCCTCGACGCAGGAAGAGAGGCTTCTGACGCAGGGTCTCGTCCTGCTGCAACAGGACATGGAAATGGGTGGACGTGGGATTGCCTGACTGTCCCTTCAACCGCAACTCGAGGGGGACGGTCACTTCGACGGGCTGGCCGCCTTCGAGCTGCTTCCGGATCGCATTGGCAGTTTCCGGATCGATTGTCGCCGAGGACCATCCTCCGCCTAGCTGCCCCGAGACGGTCCCGGTGGTGAAGCGACGCTCTGCCGGGATGGAGTTCCGCGCTTTCAACAGCTGGATTTCGCTGACGATCTTGTCGCGTTCGGATCCTTCGAAGAAGGTCTCCGCAAGAGCCGAGATGTTGTCCTTGGTCAGCGTCACAGCGTCCCCGGTCTCCACATCATCGACCTCAACAACTAGGCCGCCGGCGAGAATCGCTCCAAAATAGGCCCGGATGACGGCGCGGAGGAAGTCGATGCCTCCGAGACTCTCCTCCACGTAGGGGATGACGATGCTCAGCCCGGACTCGTTGGTACGGGAGATGTTCCAGCGCTTTTTCGTCTCGGAGATGAGTCCAGCATCGGTGATCGGCATCTGGATGCCTTCTCCGGGTTTCGCCCACCATCCGTCGGGGTCGTAGTCGGTTCCGTCCAAGGTGTGGTTCATCAGGACCGATTGGCCGACGAGCAAGCTATTGCCGGGATCGTCCACTCGGTTGGTCAGTGCAATGAAGGCGTTTACGCCGCTGGTCTTGGGAAAGACGTACTTTCCCACGCCCCACCGTCCCAGGTTGCCTGCGCTCTTCCCAGAAATGCCCTCGGCCCGCAGGAAGTAGTAGTAGTTGTTGGTTTCTCCCTCCTGCACGCGCGCTGCGGCGGGGTCGCCCGTGAGGCCGCAGGTGCCGAAGTCTTCGATGACGACGAAACGGCAGCGACCCTTTTCCAGATCGGAAGCGACTTGGCCACCGTTTTCACACTCAGCAACGTGAGGCCAAAAGCCCTGGAAGTAGGGGGAAGCCTCGAGTGGGCTGAGACTTCCGGCGGTTCCCGAAACGTGGATCCGGACGCGGACCTGATCGCACCCAGGGAGCTTGGCATCAAGGGAGTTCTGGATGCTTTCCCTGACGAGCGCATCAGCCGGCTTGAACGACTCTTGGTTTAGCAGCTCCGACTGGAGCGGATCCCGGGACTTAGCCTCGGGATGGTGCTTGACGAAACGCCAGGCCGGAATTGCAACACTAGACATTGTGAAGAGTTTCCTTTCCGAATTCTGTAAGGCGATAGGTCCCGCTCACGAGTTTAGGTTCAACCAATCCCCATTCGCGGCAACGGGCGATGTATCCCTGCGTCGCCGATGAGGCGATCGAAGGGGTCCACTCCCGGGCCGCGCCCATGGACACGAGAAGGGCATCACGGGTAGGCATCCGTGATACTTCGCCTAGCACGGTTTTGAACCCCCACCAGTCGGCGGGGGAATTGGCTCGAAGGTATCTGAAGAAGGCTTCAGCTACTTGGCGGTTGTGAGGTTGTTCAGGGTCTAGCCCCTCAACGATCTGAAGGAGTTCCCAGCCCTGTTCTGTCAGCGCAGCCTGAACCTCCCCGTCACCTATAAAAAATGCAATGGCCCGCCATGCGGGCAAAGGACCCGTCGCCTTATGCAGCCCTTGCCGAAAAGGCTTATTGGATAGGGAACCGATGGCGAAGTTCTGGAATCCAGCGTCAGCGGCCTGCTTCTTCAGGATGTTTTTTGGCAGCATTTGGGTAGCGGCCTTGGCATGGGCACCCAACTCCTCCTGCAGGGACGCGGCTAGCTGCCAAGCTTCCGCAGTAACTGCTTCCAAGTAGTCGGGGAAGGAAACAGGGCCGCTGGCCGCGAGGTGCGCCAGTCGACTCAAGGCCCATAGGGAAGGCCAATCCCGATTGTGCAGTCCGAGCAGCGGAACGTCCTCCACCAGGGTCTCGTCTCCCTTCGATGCAAATCCCGGCGGCGGCGATGAGATCCTAGTGGGTACCCTTCCCGATCTGGCCTGCACCCGCAGGATGTCTGGCTCCTTTCGAAGAGCGATTCCAAGGGATATCTCCTTGGAGGATCCAACAGATAAGCGGTCCATGTCTTGAAGTTCCAAGAGGTAGGAGTTGAGGGCCTCTTCTATGAGTTCTTCGCGTGTCGCGAATCCTCCCGCACCTGAAGCTATGACCTCGTCGACGCGGCGGATCAACTGTGCGTTGAGCAGCAGCCTGATGGGCCTGTGACTGTATTCCATACCTTCTCCATGTAGTACTTGTATAGCTCTAAGCATGCCTCACTTTTCGAACAGGGTCAATGTATTTGACATATATTCTGAGTAAGAGGAAATATATTAGATGTGAGGGGCCCGAGCGCCCGTGTCGACCTAGACGGTCACAAAAGATGGGGGACGACGAATGTCGACGAAATATGTGCACCACGCCATGCAACTGCTGGGCAGTGGCCTTGATCCGTTCATTGAAGAGCGAATGAAGCCGGTTCTTGGGTCCTTGGAATGGACCTCGGTCCTGCAGGAACTGGACAAGATGCGAGGCAAGGACGACTGGACCTACTCGCGGAAGGACCCGTCGCTGCAGCTGCGTATGATCACCGAACGGCTGGGTGGCTTGGGCTATCCGTTCGACGAGGGCGACAGGAACCGCACGTTGAGCTCGTACGGGTCAGTGCTGCGGATCGTGCGCAACAGGTTGTCCCACGGCGGCGAGTTCGAGGTGTTCGATGCGCTCCATGCCGTCGACACAGTCCGGACCGTCCTGGCGCACATCGGGGACGAGGAACGCGCCGCGCAGGCATCAGACCTTCGCACAGCCCTTATCGAAGAATTGCTCGAAGCAGACGGAGGAACCACGTCTCCCGGGGCGGAGCAGGGAAAGGTCCCGTCTCCGGGGCCGAATCAGGAGGAGCCGGCAGGTGTCGGGCGCGTTCCGGAGTCGTACTATGGCGCCATTGAATACGAACCTTGGACGGCCGTTGTCGTCGGCGAGCAGGAAGACCTCGATTCGATGCGCACAAACCGGGTTAAGGACAGCGTACGCAGCCTTGTGGAAGACATCGCTGAGGCAGAGGGGCCGGTCCACCAAGACCGAGTTGCTCGTCTGGTGGGCCTAGGATTCGGGTTCTCTCGCCTAGCACCGGCCCGCATGAAGCGCATCTTGGCACAGATCCCCAAGGCTTCCGTCGCGTTGGATTCAGACGGTTTCGTGTGGGCTGAAGGTATCAACCGCGAGCAGTGGCTGATCCACCGCACCAGCAGCGAGGCCCAACGCTCCTTCGATCAGATCTCTCCCGTGGAGATCGCGAATGCGGCGATGTCCGTTCTGAAAGACGACGGATCACTGCTCGACGCCGAGCTCCGGCGTCGCGTCTTGGAACGGTTCGGGCGGAAGAGGGGCAGCAAGACTGCTAACCTGCAGCTTGAGCGCGGTCTGGCCTACGCGAAGAGCAGCGGGCGCATTCAGTGAGCGCTCATTCTGTCCAGCGGGCGGGCCGCTGCGCAGGAGAAGCGTTCTGATTTTCTGCAGCAGGTTCGGGTTCGGGGTTCGTGTCGCAGTAGAGGCGACGGAACCTGTGTGCGGAGGATTACCCAAGCGGTCCGAACGAGGCCAATGATAGGTCGGGGCTCCGCTCCTCTCTCAGAGGTTCGTCCACAACATAATGTCCGTTATGTTATGGGCGGTGAAGTAATGAACCCGGGCGGCCGCTGTACCCACGGGAGGGTGCTGGCGTCGCGATCAGGCAGGTGAACCGGTAGCACGGAGCTACCATGGGTTTATGATCAGGGCCAGCCAGCCGATCCGTCTCCCCGCGGACGTGTATGAGCCCGCCGTCGCGGCGGCGCATATCGCCTCGCGCACGGTGCCGCAGCAGATCGCGCACTGGGCGCGCATCGGCCGCGAACTGGAGATGCCACCGCGGGTGAACCACCGCGCGATTGTCCAGGTCCTCGCCGGCGCCGAATCCTATGACTCGCTCGGCGAGCAGGAGCAGGCGATCGTCCGCGAGGAATGGGCTGAGCGCGTGACGGCTCTGCGCGAGGGGCTAAACTACGAAGCGGAGTTCACGGCAGCCGGAGAGTCGTACTCGGAACTCGACGAAGAAGGCAACGTCGTCGTGCGCCAGGCACACGGCTGATGCCGCTGCTGCATCTGCTTGCAGGGCCCAACGGCGCCGGAAAGTCTAGCTGCGTGCGTTACGTGCTGGTGCCCCCATCTGCACGTAATCATGGTCCCCGTGTGGCGCTGTGCGGGGCCGGCTTCCTCTACCTTTTAGTTGTCACGGTCGGCGAGTCCGCCTCGCTGGTCCATCCCATGCTTTTGGGGACTCTGGGGCTTTGGTTGCATGGAACCGCCGGTGCTGGCTCTAAACGGGCACTCCAAGTGCTACGCCTTTCTTCCCATCGGGTGCCGCACCAGTACGCTTCCGTGAACACCCTCGAGAACAGGACCCCAAAAAATGGAGGCAAGTCCAGTCGATCCGCGAGTTGAGCCATCCCTTGAAGCGAACCCTGATTACCGGGTCGATTTTTGGGGGCCTATCAAGGATCGAGGTGGCCGGGTGGTGGCTGACGGAAGCGACGAGTGGCTGCTCACCGGCGTGCGTGACGTTCATGAAGCCCTTGACTGGGCCAATAACAGGGCGGACGGACGAAGATTTGTGCTTTATGCCCGATTCCACGACGGCCAAAGCATCGGCTTAGCTCGGTTGGTCGGAGAGGAACCCTTCTAGCCCGGCAATCCTGAAGGCCGGTGAGGGCCCTGTCGTCGTGAATGCCCGTACGCATCGCCCGGTCGCCATGTAGGGGCGTGCCCGGACTGGCTCTTTAGCGGGCTACCTCGATTGAGGCGCGGTGGCCTCTATCGGCTTGTCCACATCCCGTCGATGATGCCCGCATAGGCTAGCTCGCTGGGGTCGCAGGTTCCCGCGCCTTCGTAACGGAGAACGATCCAGTCGGACTGATGCCCAGCAGAGCCCGGGGACGCCGCAAATTCCCTGGCGTCTTTGCGGCGTCCGCGTCTCGATTAAGGACCCGTTGTTAAGACGAATTCTCTCGGTTCCTCTGGGTGGTCCCAGGAAATGAACCGGAACCACTAGTCGGATTAAAGGGGCGTCCAGGAGTCGCTGCCGGGTTCTCGTTGCCATGCCTGTCGCGGGCCCTCCCATTCACGTGCGATGTCCGTCGCCCAGAAGGTGCTGTCGGGGTCCCAGCCGGCGATGACCGATGCCGTGTTGGCAGTAACCTCAACGTCGCTTCGTTCCGGGTAGTCCGCCGCTCACTGTTCGAACACTCTTAGATTCACCATGAATGTCAGCTAAGGGCTCGGGTGGCCGACTCTTAGGCCGGTATTTAAGGGGAGGAACACTAACTTCGGTTCTTTCCTCAGGCCCGAGCAGGGCTCCGGAAGCCGCGCATGCCTCCAGCGAGCCGAACGGTTGATGAGAGTAGAGCCGGCCGGACTTGCGGCTGATGCGTGTCGAGGTGCCGCACTCAGGGCACTGTGTCTTCGTCGAGTTGACTCGCATCCCTGCTGCCGAACTTCCCTGAGACTCTGGCAGTCCCGGTTCCATCCAATATCCCCTCTGGTCGACTATGGTCGACCCTAATACGGCTTCTGAACTATGTCGCACTCCACCACTCCGCGGGCTTCAAAAGAAAGCATGCGTGAGGCCTCAGTCACTTTGCGCCTCAACGGACGGGGCAATGTAAGCCGCCAGCCACGCTGCCCACATATGGCTCGTAGCTTTCGCGCGCGCGAGTATCCAACCTGCAAGGGTCCGGCCAGTATCAGTGAGCTCATAGACCCCGCCATCCTGCGCTTCCACGAGAATGTCGATTTG
The DNA here is from genome assembly GCF_059092685.1 of Arthrobacter sp. Y3221048. Taxonomy (NCBI): domain Bacteria; kingdom Bacillati; phylum Actinomycetota; class Actinomycetes; order Micrococcales; family Micrococcaceae; genus Arthrobacter; species Arthrobacter sp. Y3221048. The sequence goes on from NZ_JBNHHX010000001.1 coordinate 615,750, forward strand.
TTCAGGGGCGTGGGTTTCAAGGAGTTCAACGAGCCGCTTTTTGGGGGCTGACTTGGCGTACTTGACACCCGCCTTGTTCAGAATCTCTTGCAAGTCCGACTTCAACCGTTCCATGGCGACAACGCTTCTAACCGTCCCGGCGTCGGTCACGACTTTCAGGAGGCCCTGTTGATGAAGGATCTTTATCCCTATGGCGGAATCGTATCCGCGACTTCGCGTTTCGTAGAACGGCTTGAACGTGGATGCACATGCGGGGCCACGTAGGGAAGCCCTGCGTGCTAGGTCAGCGAGATGGGCACGTGTCCCCAGGGGCAAGCTAGCGACGCGACGAGCCATGGCGGTGTCGAGGACAGGAGGAGGGATGGCTTCGTCCGCTGTCAGGGGATTGACGTACGTCCAATCCGACGCGGGCGCGAATTCTTGCATCCTGCGAATATGGTCATTAGCGCGGTCGACCGCGAAAGGCGCGTCGGTCAGTTGCACCTCGTGTGGAGACATGGCGGCAGAGAGGTACGGCACCAACTGATCGGAGACGGGAAGAAGGGCGAACTTACCGACGGGCCCGCGGGGTAGCAAGGTCACCATTGTGGTGCGCAGTTCGAGACCAGCTACAGCCCCAAGGCCGGCCAGACCTGCGAGCCGTGCGTCTAACAGCGCCCTAATCTGCCCGATCCAACTTTCGGCCCACCAAGGGGGAGTCGCGGGTAGTTCGTCGCGCCGGATCAAAAGCAGCGCCTCTGCCTCCTTGCGAGACAACTCATTACCGAAGGCAAAGCCCACTCCAGGATTCGCTTCTACGATCTGGAGCACGTAGGCAATTACTGCTCTCTCACCGCCGCTTCTCAATTGATGTTGCAGCCATGTGCTGAAGTCTGCGCAAGGTATTCGCGCATTTGGCGAGTCCGAAGCGGACAGTAGCGGATGTTCTGGGTGTCCCCTTCCGGCCGCATACTCGATTGCAGTACTAGGGAATTGCGCCATGGCCACAATCCAAGCATGTTGAACGCCCAATATCGCCAATGAGCGTGCGGACGGCGAGGCGCTCATTCGCGTTCTACGCTCAGGAATCTGCGGAACCGACGCCTCTCAATTTGAGGACAGCAGCTCGGACATTATCGAACACACGTTCTCCACAAGCTTCTCCACATGTGGATATGTTTTCGGCTATAACCGTGCGCAACAGCCCACAGCACAGGTTCTACAACGGCGAGATCCACGAGATGCTTTGGATGGAAACGGGCTACCGATGGAGTTCGTCGGCGAACGCGGGCCACTTTTCGCTTCGAGCAACCCGGCCGACCGCTGTGGAGGCCCCGGCCACCCTAATACGTGACCCAAGACTAGGGCTTGACGGCCGCCGAGGATTCGTACCTTGAATGAAGGTCCACGTACTCTGCCCGCGGGGTCGAGACCGTCGCGCATGAGCTCTAGAGCCCCGCAGCGGTGGGGACCGCATCATTGCGACAGGTTATTGGAAGTTATAGCGGGTTATTGGGTTTTTCCTGTAACCGGCTAGAAGTTGCTAGAACCGGACCAGTTCATCGCCTTCAACCGCATCAGGGTCGGTGCCATCGCCGTTGACCTCATCAGACCTGGTGCAGAACCTCGACCGCACCGAGATCGAGATCGTGTCCAAGCGTGGATCCGCGGTCTTGATGTCGAAGGACGAGTTCGACGCTCTGGTGGAGACAAGCTACCTGTTGAGTTCCCCCGCGAACGCCAACCGCCTGATGTCGGCTCTGCAATCTGCCCGCGGGGTCGATGTCGGCGCGCCCGAGCTCTAGCTTCGGGCTTCTGTCTGTGTCGGCCGCACCTTGGGCGCACCGAGGCAAATCGAGGCACCACATTCCGCAGGATTCCGGGGCACACGGGGCACACAATACCCAACACTTGCTACTACCAAAATTCACCATTTCACTACAGGTAAGCGTTGTCCCCGAGTTGTGTCATGAGACCAAAAGATCCGGTTTACTGCAGCCAAAACCGCTTCTGACTTGGGAAAACAAAGGAGCCAGGCGTTCTAAACGCCTGGCTCCTCTATTCTTCAATCCGGTGGAGGCAAGGGGACTCGAACCCCTAACCCCCTGCTTGCAAAGCAGGTGCGCTACCAATTGCGCCATGCCCCCGGAGGGTCCGGCCGGTCAGCCCGGCCGATGTTTGAGTCACTCGACCTTATCGGTCGCGCGGCTCCATGCGGTTTTCTCCGCTTCGGATTCCTGCCACTTCTTGTACACGAAGACACCCGCGGCCGCGGCTGCCATCAGCAGCAACTTCTTCACGGTGTCCTCCCGACATCGGTGGGATCAGTCAATCCGTGGGCGTACCAGGACTTGAACCTGGGACCTCTTCGTTATCAGCGAAGCGCTCTAACCGCCTGAGCTATACGCCCCCTGCCCTTGCGGGCCGAGATACGACTTTACAGTACGCCGGGCCGGAACTTCAAATCGGCTCAGTCGTCCGTCAGCGTGACCCCGATGCCCCCGACCAACGTCGCCGAGATGTTGTAGAGCACCGCGGACAGCATCGCCAGAGCAGTCAACAAGACCACGTTGACGACGGCGATGATGGTGGCGAAGGACGCGACCTGTCCCAGCGAAGCATAGGACCGCAGATCGAATCCGCCGCCCTCGGTGCCCGCTACTTCCGTCAGGAGCCCGTTGACCCGGTCAAAGATGCCGGTGATGTCCAGCGTAGTCCAGAGGACGATGGAGGCCACCACGGTGACGATGCCCAGGGCAACGGAGAGCAGGAAGGCCATCTTCAGCACCGACCACGGGTCGACCTTGCTGACCAGCAGGCGGGCACGGCGGACCTTGGCCTTCGGGGCCGGTCGCACGAGTCCCGGGCGGGCGGCCTGGCCGGCCGGGCGCTGCCCGCCGTTGGCCGGCCGCTGCCCGCTGCCCGCCGGCCGTTGGGCCGGGCGGGCCGGCGTGCCGCCGTTGCGAGTGGTAGCCCGAGGCGCGTTGGCCGGCTGCGGGCGCGTACCCGGCCGTGGCGTTTTAGGTGTACTCACTCATTACCTCCGTTTTCCGGCGCCGGCGATTCGGCTGCGGACTGCGTCATGTCTGCGTCCAACGGTACTTCATCGTTTGCCTGCTGCGCAGATTCGGCGTCGGTTGTGGCGCCGGTTTCGGGACCCTGGGGCGTGTCCGACGCCTCGGTGTCTTCCTCGTCGCCGCCCAGGCCGCGTTCGGAGTTCCTGGCCACGGCAATGATGCGGTCCTTCTTATCCGGCTTGGCGAAGATGACGCCCATGGTGTCGCGGCCCCGGACGGGGACACCGGCGACGGAGGAGCGGACCACCTTGCCGCTTTCCATCACCACCAGCACCTCGTCTTCCTCCTGCACAATCAGTGCACCGACCAGATGCCCGCGTTCTTCCTGGTACTTGCCCACCTTGATGCCCAAGCCGCCGCGGCCCTGCACCCGGTATTCGTCGGCCTTGGTCCGCTTGGCGTAACCGCCCGCGGTCACGATGAAGACGTAGGAGTCCTCGCGCAGCACGCCGGCCACCAGCAGTTCGTCGTCCTCGCGGAACTTCATGCCGGTCACGCCGGACGTGGCCCGTCCCATCGGCCGGAGCGCCTCGTCCGTCGCGGTGAACCGCAGGGACTGGCCGCGCCGGGAAACCAGCATCATGTCGTCGGTCTCGGCGACCAGCCGCGCCGAGACGAGCTCGTCGCCGTCGCGCAGGTTGATCGCGATGACGCCGGCGGAACGGTTCGTGTCGTAGTCCTCCAGCCGGGTTTTCTTGATCAGGCCGCGTTTGGTGGCCAGCACCAGGTAGGGGGCCTGCTGGTAATCCTTCAGGTCCATGACCTGGGCAATGTGCTCGTCCGGCTGGAAGGCCAGCAGGTTCGCCACGTGCTGGCCCTTGGCGTCGCGGCCGCCTTCGGCGAGTTCGTATGTCTTGGCCCGGTACACCCGGCCCAGGTTGGTGAAGAACAGCAGCCAGTGGTGCGTCGTGGTGACAAAGAAGTGCTCGACGACGTCGTCGCCCCGGAGCTGTGCGCCGCGTACACCCTTGCCGCCACGCTGCTGGGAGCGGTAATTGTCGCTGCGGGTGCGCTTGACGTACCCGCCGCGGGTGATGGTGACGACCATTTCCTCTTCGGGGATGAGGTCTTCCATGCTCATGTCCCCGCCGTAGCCCATCATGATCTGGGTCCGGCGGTCGTCACCGTACTTGCCGGTGATCTCGGCCAGTTCCTCGCTGACGATGTTGCGCTGGGCTTCTTCGGAGGCGAGGATGCGGTTGAACTCCTGGATCATCCGCTCGAGTTCGGCGTGGCGGTCCTGGATCTTTTGCCGTTCCAACGCGGCCAGCCGGCGCAACTGCATGTTCAGGATGGCCGAGGCCTGGTCGGTGTCGATGTCCAGCAACTGCATCAGGCCGTCGCGGGCTTCTTCCGTGGTGGACGAGGCGCGGATCAGGGCGATGACTTCGTCGAGTGCATCCAGGGCCTTGAGCAGGCCGCGCAGGATATGCGCTTCCTCCTCGGCCTTGCGCAGCCTGAAGCGGGTGCGCCGGACGATGACTTCCAACTGGTGCGTGACCCAGTGGCGGATAAACGCGTCGAGGGTCAGGGTGCGGGGCACCCCGTCGACGATCGCGAGCATGTTGGCCGCGAAGTTCTCCTGCAGCGAGGTGTGCTTGTAGAGGTTGTTCAGCACCACCTTGGCCACGGCGTCGCGCTTGAGCACAATCACCAGGCGCTGGCCCGTGCGGCCAGAGGTCTCATCGCGCAGGTCGGCAATGCCGGCGACCCTGCCCTCCTTGGCCAGCTCGGCGATCTTCATGGCCAGGTTGTCCGGGTTCGCCTGGTACGGAAGTTCCGTGACCACCAGGCAGGTGCGGCCCTGGATTTCCTCCACGTTGACCACGGCGCGCATGGTGATCGAGCCCCGGCCGGTGCGGTAGGCGTCCTCTATGCCCTTATGGCCCAGGATTTGCGCGCCGGTGGGGAAGTCGGGACCCTTGATCCGCTGGATCAGCGCTTCGAGGAGTTCTTCACGGCTGGCAGTTGGATTGTTCAGGTACCACTGGACGCCGTCGGCGACTTCACGCAGGTTGTGCGGGGGAATATTGGTGGCCATGCCGACGGCGATGCCCGAGGAACCGTTGACCAGCAGGTTCGGGAAGCGGGCGGGCAGGACGGTCGGTTCCTGGTTCTTGCCGTCGTAGTTGTCCTGGAAATCGACGGTGTCCTCGTCGATGTCGCGGACCATTTCCAGCGCCAGCGGCGCCATCTTGGTTTCCGTGTACCGGGGGGCGGCTGCACCGTCGTTGCCGGGCGAGCCGAAGTTGCCCTGCCCCAGCGCCAGCGGGTAACGCATGGTCCAGTCCTGGATCAGGCGGACCAGGGCATCGTAGATGGCCATGTCGCCGTGCGGGTGGTACTGGCCCATGACCTCGCCCACCACACGGGCGCACTTGTTAAAGGAACGCTCGGGGCGGTAGCCGCCGTCGAACATCGCGTACAGCACCCGACGGTGCACCGGCTTGAGGCCGTCGCGGACGTCCGGCAGGGCGCGCCCGACGATGACCGCCATGGCATAGTCCAGGTAGGACCGTTGCATTTCGGTCTGCAGGTCGACCTGCTCCACCCGGTCGGTCAGGATTTCACCCTCGATCGGCTCATCGCCGATGCCTTCGGGCAGGTCGGGCGTCTCTTCGTCGCTCATCGTTTAAGTTTCCTTTGCGTCAAAACCTTGGTGCGGCCCGGTCGGCCGCCGCGTGCCGCCGTTCACCGGCCGGCTGCGGCGGGGGCTAAATGTCGAGGAAGCGGACATCCTTGGCGTTCTGCTGGATGAAGGTGCGCCGGGATTCGACGTCTTCGCCCATCAGGATCGAGAAGGTTTGGTCCGCGGCGGCGGCATCCTCCATCGTCACCTGCAGCAGTGTCCGGTGCTCCGGGTCCATGGTGGTGTCCCACAGCTCCGTGTAGTCCATTTCGCCGAGCCCCTTGTACCGCTGGATGCCGTTCTCCTTGGGCAGCCGCTGGTTGTTCGCCAGGCCGCGGCGGACGGTTTCGTCCCGCTCACGGTCGCTGAAGACATAGTCGTGGGGGTGGTTGGACCACTTGATCCGGTAGAGCGGCGGCTGCGCCAGGTAGACGTAACCGCTCTCGATCAACGGGCGCATGTAACGGAACAGCAGGGTCAGCAGCAGGGTGGTGATGTGCTGGCCGTCCACATCGGCGTCGGCCATCAGCACGATCTTGTGGTACCGGGCCTTCTCCACGTCGAAGTCCTCGCCGATGCCGGCGCCGAACGCGGTGATCATGGCCTGGACCTCGGCGTTGCCCAGCGCGCGGTCCAGCCGGGCCCGCTCGACGTTCAGGATCTTGCCCCGCAGCGGCAGGATGGCCTGGGTCTCCGGGTTCCGGCCGCGGACGGCTGAGCCGCCTGCGGAGTCGCCCTCCACGATGTATATTTCCGACTTGGATGGATCGCGGGACGAGCAGTCCTTGAGCTTGCCGGGCATGCCGCCGGATTCGAGCAACCCCTTGCGCCGGGTGGATTCGCGCGCTTTCCGTGCGGCCAGCCGGGCCTGCGAGGCCTGGATCGACTTGCGGATCACGTCGCGGGCCGGTCCGGGATTGCGCTCCAGCCAGTCGCCGAGTTCGTCCGTGACCACGCGCTGCACAAAGCCCTTGGCCTCGGAGTTGCCCAGCTTGGTCTTGGTCTGGCCCTCGAACTGGGGTTCGCCCAGCTTCATGGAGATGACGGCGGTGAGGCCTTCGCGGATGTCGTCGCCGGTGAGGTTTTCTTCCTTCTCCTTGATCAGGTTCTTCTCGCGTGCATAGCGGTTGATCAACGAGGTCATCGCGGCGCGGAAGCCTTCTTCGTGCGTGCCGCCTTCGTGGGTGTTGATGGTGTTCGCGTAGGTGTGGACGCTCTCCGAGTAGGAGGTGGTCCACTGCATCGCAACTTCCACCGAGAGTTTGCGGTCCGTGTCCTCGGTCTCGAACGCGATCACCTCGGGGTGGATGACTTCCACCTTCTTGGAGGAGTTCAAGTGGGTGACGTAGTCCAGCAGGCCGTGATCGTACTTGTAGACGACCTGGCGGTGTTCCGCCGTGGTCTCGACCTCGGTGCCCGGTGTCGTGTCCAGGTCCACGTCCTCGGCGTCCGGTGCGTGGATTTCCGGGTGGCGCTCATCGGTCAGGACGATCTTGAGGCCCTTGTTCAGGAAGGCCATCTGCTGGAACCGGGCGCGCAGTGTTTCGAAGTCGAATTCGGTGGATTCGAAGATCTCCGGGTCTGCCCAGAAGGTCTGCGAGGTCCCGGTCTCGGTGGTCTCCTCGCCGCGGCGCAGGTCGCCCACGGGCAGGCCGCCGTTGGCGAACGACTGGTGCCAGACATAGCCCTGCCGGCGAATCTCGGTCTCCACGCGGGCCGACAACGCGTTGACCACCGAGATGCCCACGCCGTGCAGGCCGCCGGAGACCGCGTAGCCGCCGCCGCCGAACTTGCCGCCTGCGTGCAGGATGGTCATGACGACCTGTACGGTCGGTTTGCCCTCGGTCGGGTGCATGTCCACGGGAATGCCGCGGCCGTTGTCCACCACCCGGACGCCGCCATCGGCCAGCAGCGTCACGTTGATCGTGTCGCAGTAGCCGGCCAGCGCTTCGTCGACGGAGTTGTCCACGACCTCATAAACGAGGTGGTGCAGCCCGCGCGGACCGGTGGAACCGATGTACATGCCCGGGCGCTTGCGGACGGCTTCCAGGCCTTCAAGGACGGTGATGTCGCTGGCGTCGTAGTGCTTGCCGTCGTTGCCCTCTGTCATTTGGGGTTCTGCGCCGGTGTTTTCCAGCTCATTGTCCTCTGCCACAGTTGCCGTTGACTCCTTGTGTTCCGTCCGGGGGACTCGTGTGTCGGCGCCCTTCCGGTAAGAGGACGGGCGCCGCCTAGTCAATTCTACCGTGTCGGGGCGGTGAATCCTGCACGAACATAGCTCTATGCGGCACGGAAACCGGGTTTTGACGCCGCCGCCGGGTGCCCGATGGGACGGTGTATGTCCGCGGACGTCTCCAGCGCCCTACACGCCGTCTAAGCAAGCGCGGGCCCGCTGCTTCCCGCGGGCATCCTGTGAGGGGCGAAATCAGCCGTAGGTGTCCCGCGGTCCGCGGCCGCCGACGGACCTCTTGCCCTTGCGCCAATTGGGCGCTGCCGGCGCCAGGACCTGGATTTTGGTGACGACGCCGGGGCCCAGCTTTTCATCGAAGCGCTTCAGCAGGGCGCTGCTGAGCAAACGCAGCTGCGTGGCCCAGGCCGTTGAGTCGCAGCGGACCTGCACCGTGGTTTCCTCGAAGCTTTCCGGGCGGCAATGGGCGGCGATGTCCGCGCCGACCAATTCATCCCACCGCGAAATGACCGACCCGACTGCCACCGGGGAGTTCCAACCGCGTTCTGCGACGAACCGGTCGAACACGCGCCCCACCCCCTGGGGGTCGCGGCCGAAATCCTGCGACCCCCCGGCAGGCCGTGCCCCCTTGGACGGGCGACGGCGGCTGTTGGCCCGGGTGCGCACGTCGCCGCGGGCCGCTGCCGCGAGGCGCACCCGGTTCAGGACGGCTTTCGCGGCGTCCAGGTCTTCCACAGCGCCTTCGTCGTGTGACGCCTCAGCTCCGGCCCGGCCCGCGGCCAGGGGAGGCACCGCCGGATCGGGCAGGTCCGGCCGACGTCCCACCGGCTCTGCCGGCTCCTGCGGCTGGGCCCGGTCAGGCGGTTTCCTGGCCATTGGCCACGCCTCCCGGCACTACCATGAACTGTTCTCCCGCCAAGGCCTCGGGGATGTCTTCGGCCACCGCAGCCGTGACGATCACCTGTTCGGCGCCGGCCACGATGCCCGCGAGCTTGGTCCGCCGCTGGTTGTCCAGTTCGGCGAAGACATCGTCCAGGATCAGGACAGGAGTCGCGCCCGGAGTCGCATCGTCGTCGCAGAAAACGTAGTACGAAGCCAGCCGGAGGGCCAACGCCAGCGACCAGGTTTCGCCGTGCGAGGCGTAGCCCTTGGCCGGCGCCGGTCCCAGCAACAGTTCCAACTCATCCCGGTGTGGTCCCACCAGCGAGACGCCCCGCTCCGTTTCCCGTTTGCGCTGCTGTTTGAAGGCGGCAAGGTAGAGGTCCGCCAGTTCGGCCATACCCAGGCTTGCCAACGGCGGAAGCCCCGCCCCGCCGTCGTTCTCCACCTCGCCGTCATCCGATAGCTGGCTGTGGATGGTGGATCGGTAGACGGCGGCCGCATGCTTGGACCCATCGGTGAGGGCGGCATACGCGGCGTCCAGGTGTGGCTGCAGCAGGTCCACCAGTTCCAGCCGTGCTTTCAGCAGGGCGGCCCCGGCCTGTGCCATGTGCTGGTCCCAGACCTCCAAGGTAGCTTCGTGGGCGGCGGTGAACCGTCCGCTGGCGCGGGCCGATTTAAGCAGGGCATTGCGCTGTTTGAGGACGCGTTCAAAATCGCTGCGGGTGGCCGCGTGGTGCGGAACCAGGCTGGCCAGCAGCTCGTCCAGGAAGCGGCGCCGGCTGGACGGGTCGCCTTTGACCAGCGCGAGGTCTTCGGGGGCGAAGAGCACCGTGCGCAGGTGCCCGAGGATCTCCCGGGCGCGCACTGGGTTGGCACGGTTAATCCGCGCCCTGTTGGCCTTGCCCGCGGTGATTTCCAGCTCCAGCGAGGTGCTGCGCCCGCCGCGGTCCACCCGCGCCCGCACCAGCGAACGCTGGCTGTCGAACCGGATGAGCGGTGCGTCATTGCTGACCCGGTGTGATGAGAGCGACGCAAGATAGCCGATGGCCTCGACGATGTTGGTCTTGCCGACCCCGTTGGCTCCGACAAACACCGTAATGCCGGGCTTCAGGGCGATGTCCAGCTGCGGGTAGGTGCGGAAATCGGTGAGGGACAGGTATTCAACAAACAATGCGTTACAGCTACTTCGACTCGTTGCGGGGGCCGGACTGGTCTTGTGCGGGCTTTCTGACTGCGTGTCCGCCAAATTGATTCCGGAGGGCGGCCACCATCTTCATCGCGGGCGCATCATCTTGGCGCGACGCGAACCGTGCGAACAGCGCAGCGGTAATGGCCGGGGCCGGGACGGCGTGCTCGATGGCTTCCTCGACGGTCCACCTGCCTTCGCCGGAATCCTCGACGTAACCGCTGACCTGGCTCAACCCCGGGTCCTCTTCGAGCGCCTTCACCATCAGGTCCAGCAGCCAGGAGCGGACCACCGTCCCCTTCTGCCAGGCCCGGAAAGTGCCCGGAACATCCTTGATGATGTCCTTGGCTTCCAGCAGTTCGTACCCTTCGGCGTACGCCTGCATCAGCCCGTATTCGATCCCGTTGTGCACCATCTTGGCGTAGTGGCCGGCGCCGACGTCACCCACGTGGGCGAAGCTTTCCTCCCGCGGGCCCTCCGGCCGCAGTGCGTCGAAGACCGGCATCGCTGCCTGGACAAGCTCGCTGGCTCCGCCCGCCATCAGGCCATAACCGTTCGCCAGGCCCCAGACCCCGCCGGACACGCCGACATCGATAAAACCTATCCGGCTTTCGGCCAGGAGGGCTTCGTGCTTCTGGTCTTCGGTGAACTTCGAGTTGCCGCCGTCGATCACCAGGTCTCCGGCGGAGAGCTTACCGGCCAGCTCCGTGATGACCGTGTCGGTGACCTCGCCGGCGGGCACCATGACCCACACGGTGCGCGGACCGGGCAGCGCCCGGATCATTTCATGAACGGTCGCTGTGTCACTGACCTCCGGGTTCCGGTCATAGCCGGTCACCTCGATGCCGCCGTCCCGGAGCCGCTGCCGCATGTTAAAACCCATCCGGCCCAAGCCGATCAGTCCGATGTGCATCCCAGTCACTCTTTCCTCTCGTCCATGGGTCGGTGGGATCAAATTACTGGTTGGGCAACCTCACTGGCATGAGCAGGTACCGGTAGTCTTCCTTGTCTTCGCCCTCGAGGTCGTCCTGGGCCGATATGACCGCAGGCTTCGGGGGCGTGGTGAAGGAAAACCGGACGTACTTGCTGTCAAAGGCGCTCAAGCCTTCGGACAGGTAATGCGGGTTGAAGGCGACGGTGATTTCGTCGCCGGAGAGCGACGCTTCGATCGCCTCCGACGCCTGGGCGTCTTCGCCGGTTCCCGCGTCCAAGGTCAGGAGACCATCAGTGAAGGCCAGACGGACCGGAGTGTTGCGCTCGGCCACCAGCGAAACACGGCGGACGGCTTCGATCAGCGTCGTGGTTTCGACTGTCGCATGGATCGGGGTGTTGTCCGGGAACAACGAACGGATCTTGGGGTAGTCACCATCGACCAGCAGCGACGTGGTGCGGCGTCCGCCGCTTTCGAAACCGATGAGTTCGCTATTGTCCGAAAGCGCGATGTTCAGGTCGCCCGAACCACCCAACGTTTTGGCTACTTCGCTCAGGGTCTTGGCTTTGACCAGCGCGCTGGTGGAAATGCCCGGCGTCGTCGGGCGCCAGGACAGCTCCCGGAGGGCCAGGCGGTAGCGGTCGGTGGACAGCAGAGTAATCAAATCGTCTTCGATTTCCATCCGGACACCGGTCAAGATGGGCAGGGTGTCGTCACGGCTCGCCGCAATGATGACCTGGCTGACAGCCTGGGCGAACGCCTCTCCGTCCACAACGCCGCTGACATCGGGCAGGGCAGGGAGTTCCGGATAATCGCCTTCGGGCATGGTGGCGAGGTTGAACCGGCTGTTGCGGCAGGAGAGAGCGACCTTTGATCCGTCGGTTTCGATATCGACAGGTGCCGACGGCAAGCTTCGGCAGATGTCGGCCAAAAGGCGTCCGGAGACCAGGATGGTGCCTTCGTCAGTGACGTCCGCCGGAATCTGAAGCCGGGCGGAAATCTCGTAGTCGAAGCTGGCAAGACTCACCATGCCGCCTTCGGCCCGGATGAGCAGGCCCGACAGAACGGGGACAGGCGGACGTGGTGACAGGGAACGGGCTGTCCATGTCACGGCTTCCGCCAGAACATCCCGATCAACTCTGAACTTCACTGAAGTAAGCCACCTTTCACAACGAACATGCCGGGGAAGACCGCCTGCGTCTGGCCGGGTGCAGTGCGTGGGACTGCGAGCACCGGGTTGAAGCAGATGGCATCGATTCTTTGTGCAAGCTTAGCCGCAGCAACCGTCATTGCGCACCGAGAGTGCGACGACGTCCGGGAGAGCCGATTCGGCACGATGCGTGGGAACCGGGACAGGGTCAAATGTTATTTGGAAGAACTTCAAGAAATGGGATTCGTAGTGTTAATAACTGCTGTGGATACTGTGGAAAACCCCGGTTGGCCCTTCCCCTTGGCGGAAGTTGGCTGTTCACAACATGTGCAGGGCGTCCGTAACCGGCACCGGGTGCCTGTGGACGAAGATCCTTGGAATTTCGGGCGTCCACAGGGTGCATGGTGGTTTTCCTCTTAAGACCACCGGTTCTCCACTTAAGAATCCACAGCCTTATCCACACCTGTTAATTTCATCGGTGTAGTTCACGGAAGGAGGCCGCCGGGCCCAGAGAGGCTAGCTTTCGCGCTGTTGCTGCTTGATGCGGTTGGTCAGTTCCGTGACCTGGTTGTAAATCGCCCGACGCTCCGCCATCAACTCGCGGATCTTCCGGTCGGCGTGGATGACGGTCGTGTGGTCGCGGCCGCCGAGTTCCTGGCCGATCTTCGGCAGGGACATGTCGGTCAGTTCCCGGCACAAGTACATGGCGATCTGGCGGGCCGTCACCAGCGTCCGGGTCCGGGACTTGCTGGTCAGCTCCTCCATGCTGAGCTTGAAATACGCGGCGGTCTGTCCAAGTATCGTGGCCGACGTGATCTCCTGGGCACCTTCGTCAGTGATCAGGTCTTTGAGGACTATCTCGGCGAGACCCATGTCGACTGCCTGTTGGTTCAGGCTGGCGAACGCGGTGACGCGGATCAGGGCGCCCTCGAGCTCGCGGATGTTGGTGGAAATCTTCGAGGCGATGTACTCGAGGACCTCGTCGGGGACGGACAGCCCCTCGCTGATGGCCTTCTTGCGCAGAATCGCAATGCGGGTCTCCAGTTCCGGCGGCTGGATATCCGTCAGCAGCCCCCACTCAAACCGGGACCGCATGCGCTCCTCGAAACCGGAGAGCTGTTTCGGCGGAAGGTCGGAAGTAATGACTACTTGCTTGCTGTGGTTGTGGAGGGCGTTGAACGTATGGAAGAACTCTTCCTGCGTCGCATCCTTGTTGGCCAGGAACTGGATGTCGTCGATCAGCAGGATGTCGACGTTGCGGTAGAGCTGCTTGAAGCTGGCGCCCTCATCGTCGCGGATGGAGTTGATGAAGTCATTCGTGAACTCTTCCGAGTTCACGTACCGGACGCGGATGCTGTTGTAGAGATGGCGCGCATAGTGCCCGATGGCGTGCAGCAGGTGGGTTTTCCCGAGGCCCGAGTCGCCATATATGAAGAGGGGGTTGTACGCCTTGGCCGGTGCTTCGGCCACCGCGACGGCCGCGGCATGGGCAAAGCGGTTGGATGAACCGATGACGAAGGTGTCGAAAATGTACTTCGGGTTGAGCCTGCCCAGTTCCGGGGAAGCGGCCTGCGCCGCCGGCTGGGGCAGCGACTCGCTCCGCACGACCGCCGGGGCCGGACGGGGCTCTTGTTCGGGTTCCGGTTCCGCCTGCGGAGCCATATCCGTGTCGACGCTGAAAGCGCAGAGGATGTCGTCCTTGAAGACTTCGAACAGTGCATCGTGGAGCGGGTCTTTGAGCTGTTGCGACTGAAAGACTTCGCGGGTCAGTTCGTTGGGGACCGCCACCAGCAGCGTTGTGCCGATCAGGCCTTTGGCCTGCGCTAAGACGATGAAGCCGCGCTGCCGGGGTGAGACACGGTCGTCTTGTTCCAGCGTCCGGACCACTTTGCGCCAGGAACTTCCGACGTCATTTATCTGGTCCGTGTCCACGTAGTACCCCTCAGAAATGCTCAGCATGCTTCGGCATTTGCCGACAGCCCGCCCGAAATCCACAGACTTATTCACAGACAGTGGATAAGGGGCTCCTGCCAAGAGTAGAGCATGAATCTGCTGGACGACAGTTGGGATGCAGGGCCCTGTGGACGCCACTTCAGGGAGGCGCCAGGACCACTCAAAGCGCCCTTGGCGTAGAGTTGTCCACAGGCGTTATCCACGGAAACGCCCGGGCGCCGAGACAGCCGGTTTGACGGTACTCACCGCCATCGCCTAACGTTGACTAGTCCTTCATGTCTACTTTGTTGTCCTCGTGCGTCCAACGCCCTGGCAATGGAATAGACCCCATATAGAGCGCCGACCTGTTCTTCCCCCTTGTTGCAATGGGTCCAACCGCATCTGTCGATCGTCTTGGAGTAACCACCGTGAGCAAGCGGACTTTTCAGCCGAATAACCGCCGTCGTGCCAAGAAGCACGGCTTCCGCCTTCGCATGCGCACTCGCGCCGGCCGCGCCATTCTGGCCGCACGCCGCAGCAAGGGCCGCACCGAACTGTCGGCCTAAATAGCCAGTTTGTCGACCCGGCTGTGAGGTTCAGTTCCCGCAGCGGTGTTTTTCGGCCGGCTGGGTAGCGCATGCTTCCCAGCCAGCACCGGATGCGCGCATCGGCGGACTTCTCAACAACTGTACGTTCCGGCGCCCGCTCAGGGCGCCGGAACTTAGTGTTATATGCGGCGGCAGCAGACCCAGCCCGCCCGGCATCTTTTGGCTTCATCGTCTCGAAGGCCGTGGGGAACGCCGTCATCCGCAACCGCGTTAAAAGAAGACTGCGGGAACTGGCAGCAGCCGGGTTAAGGGAGAATGAGTATTCCCGAGGGATCACCGTGGTTGTGCGGGCCCTTCCGGCAGCTGCCAACGCAGACTTCACGGCTTTGGAACTGGATTACCGGAAGGCTCTCAAGGCCGCCCTCGGCAAGTTGACCTTAACGCGCACCGCCACAGCAGAAGCTGCGCACGGAGAGAAGGGAAGAGCCGAATGAGTGCCTGCGCCCATGACGTACCTGTTCCCGCTCATTCTTCCGTGCCCAGGAGGACCATGAGTCCTGCGCAGTATGCGTTGATCGGTCTGCTGCGGGTGTACCGCAAACTCGTTTCGCCCCTGTACGGCCAGGTCTGCCGCTTTTTCCCGTCCTGTTCCGCGTACGCATTGGAAGCCGTGACGGTCCATGGCGCCGCCAAGGGCAGTTGGCTGGCCGTCCGCCGCCTGCTCCGGTGCCATCCTTGGAACCCGGGCGGCGTAGACCATGTTCCGGCGTCTGCATCCTTCAACCTGTGGCTGCAGGAGAACCCTTCCAGAATCCCCCGGATCGTGGAGCTTAACCACCCACTCATTCCGGCCGACGATGAAGGCCGCGGCGCGGCCCGAGGAGCAAATCAGTAATGGACTTCTTAAACACCATCCTGACCCCGTTCACGTGGGTCGTCTCCGGGATCCTGTGGGCATTCCACGCCGGCTTCTCCTGGCTTGGGATGGATCCGGCCAACGGCTGGACGTGGACGTTCTCGATCATCGGGTTGGTGCTGGTAATCCGCGCAGCCCTCATTCCGGTCTTCGTCAAGCAGATCAAGGCCCAGCGCGGGATGCAGGCACTGCAGCCTGATCTCCGGAAGCTGCAGCAGAAGTACAAGGGAAAAACCGACCAGCTCTCGCGTCAGGCCATGACGCAGGAGCAAATGGCGCTGTACAAGAAGCACGGCACCAACCCGTTCTCGGCCTGCCTGCCGATGCTGGTACAGATGCCGTTCTTCTTTGCGCTGTTCAGCGTGCTGAACAACGCTTCGCGCGCCAGCGAGAACGGCGAGGGGATTGGCGCCCTATCACCTGACCTCATTCGTCAGTTCGACGATTCGTCCATTTTCGGTGCGCCGCTTTCCGCGTCCCTCCTGCACGGTGGAGGGGGCGCCCAGCAAGTCTCTGTGGTCATCCTGTCGATCATCATGATTCTGGCGATGACTGCGTCGCAGTTCATCACGCAGAAGCAGATCATGGCCAAGAACATGTCCGCCGAAGCAATGCAGTCCCCGTTCATGAAGCAGCAGCAGATGATGCTCTACATCCTGCCTCTCGTGTTCGGCATCGGCGGCATCAACTTCCCCATCGGTGTGCTGATCTACTGGACAACCACCAACGTATGGACCATGGCGCAGCAGTTCTTCGTGATCCGGCGCATGCCCACCCCGGGTTCGCAGGCTGCCCGCGAACTTGCCGAACGCCGTGCGAAGAAGGGCCTGCCGATGGTACCGCTGCTGGGCGAGCGGAAGACCGAGGCGCCCGCGGCCGATTCCCCAGCAGAGGTGAAAGGCCAGCGCCAGCAGCCACAGCGTAAGAACAGGAAGAAAAAATGAGCAGCGAAAGCGTATCCGAAGTGACCGAAGAACTTTCCGACGACGCGGCTGCGGCGGACGAACAGCAGGAGGACGCTGTATCGAATTCCGCCAAGCGCTTGGAGGAAGAAGGAGATGTAGCTGCGGACTACCTTGAAGAACTCCTCGACATCGCGGACATCGACGGGGACATCGACATTGAGGTCCGTAACGGCCGCACCTACATCTCGATCGTCTCCGAAGAGGAAGACAACGACGCGCTCAAGGCTCTGGTGGGCCCTGACGGCGAGGTCCTCGAAGCACTGCAGGAGCTGGCCCGGTTGTCCGTTCTAACCACCACCGGCAACCGCTCCCGCCTGGTTCTGGACATCACCGGCTACCGCGAAGGCCGTAGCGAAGAACTGCTTAAGATCGCCGAAGACGCCGTCGCCGAAGCCAAGGAAACAGGCCGTGACGTGGCGCTCGAGCCGATGAGTGCGTACGAACGCAAGATCGTCCATGACGCCGTTGCTGAACTCGGGCTGATCAGTGAATCCGAGGGCGAGGGGTCCAACCGGCACATCGTGGTGTCGGTGGAGTCCTGACCTTGTCCGGCGGATCGGTCTGATAGGCAGAGGTATGTCCGTAGTTGAAATGAGCGTGGCGGAGTCCAGAGCGGCTCACGCCGTTTTTGGTGAACGCCTGGGCCTGGCGGAGCGATACGTTGCGCACTTGGCCACTTCCGGCATCGAACGAGGCTTGCTAGGCCCCCGGGAGGTCCCGAGGTTGTGGAACCGGCACGTCCTGAACTGCGCCGTCGTCGCAAACTTGATCGGGCGCGACGCCGCGGTTGCGGATGTAGGAAGCGGGGCCGGCCTGCCAGGACTGACGTTCGCCTTGGCGCGGCCTGACCTGCGGTTGACGCTGATCGAACCGTTGGAGCGCAGGGTCGCCTGGCTCAATGAAGTCATTGAGGATCTCGGACTCGACAATGTCGCAGTGCTGCGGACGCGAGCCGAACTTGCGGGGGACGAAGTCGCAGCGGATGTCGTGACTTCTCGAGCAGTGTCGGCTCTCGACAAGCTCGCCCGCCTTTCCATTCCACTGCTGCACGGCACCGGCGAGATGCTGGCCATCAAGGGCCGCAGCGCGGCTGATGAAGTCCAGAAGGCTGAAAAGGTCATCAGGAAGCTCGGCGGCCGTGAAACAGAGGTCCTGACCGTAGGAGACGATCTCTTGGAAGAGCCGACGACGGTGGTGCGCATCCGGGTTGCTGCTTGACCTATTGCTCCACACACCCACGGAACACCCGTGAATCCGGCCGCGCAACGATAGGCTAAGAGTGGCCGGTGGCGGACAGAGAAAGCGGGCGGAATCCAAGTGGCGATCAACAACACGGTGTCGGGTTTCACGGGGACCGAAGCCGAAGAATCGTCGCATCACGAAGTAACCAAACAACCGAACCCGGTTGCGCTTGACCCCCATAGCGGTCCTGTTTCACGTGAAACCTCCCCTGGGAACGAGGCTGAAATAGCCAACTCCAACATGAAGATAGAGGCTACGGTTCCAAACGTTATGGATTCGATCGACGAAAGCACACCTCTCGCGCAGGAACTGGCGAGCGAAAACCGCAGGCGCGAGAGGCTGAAGGCCAAGGAGCTTCCCCGGCCCGCTCATACCAGGGTTTTGACTGTCAGCAATCAAAAGGGTGGGGTTGGCAAGACCACGACGACGGTCAACATCGCAGCGGCCCTGGCTACGGCCGGTCTCAACGTACTGGTCATCGATATCGACCCGCAGGGCAACGCTTCAACGGCCCTCGGGGTCGAGCATCACGCTGAAGTCGACAGTATTTACGACGTGCTGATCAACGATATGCCGCTGGGGGACGTTATCGCGCAATGCCCCGATATCGCCCACCTTATCGTCGCACCCGCCACGATTCACTTGGCCGGGGCAGAGATCGAATTGGTCTCGTTGGTGGCCCGTGAACAACGCCTGCGCCGCGCCATCGAGGTTTACGCGCAGGAACGGGAGGCCGCCGGACTGCCCAGGCTGGATTATGTGTTTATCGATTGCCCGCCCAGTCTGGGCCTACTGACCGTTAATGCTTTCGTTGCAGCCCAAGAGGTACTGATTCCCATCCAATGCGAGTACTACGCCTTGGAAGGGCTGAGCCAGCTCCTCAAGAACATCGAGATGATCCAAAAGCACCTAAACGCTGGATTGGTAGTTTCGACCATCTTGCTGACGATGTACGACGGACGCACAAACCTTGCAGCCCAGGTTGCAGCCGAGGTGCGCGAGCACTTCCCGAACGAAGTTTTGAGTGCAGTCGTTCCGCGATCGGTTCGCATCTCGGAGGCTCCGAGTTACCAGCAGACGGTGATCACCTATGATCCGTCGTCCAGCGGGGCCCTGTCATATCAAGAGGCAGCAGCCGAAATCGCCGAGCGCGGCAAGTAACTGTGAAGCCGCACCGCAACGGTAGAATTACGCCTTAAGCGAGCTGGCGCATGCCAGCTCGGCGCATGACGGAAGAGGGTCCAGATGAGTGAGAAACGTCGCGGCTTGGGCAGAGGCCTGGGCGCGTTGATTCCCAGCGCTCCGGCAAGTGAGGAGACCGAGCCAACGGAGGGGCAGGCCGCTTCCGCGAAGCGCCGGACCCAGCGCCCCGTAGACGTTTTCTTTCCCGCTTCCAGCAGGAGGGAAGAGGGGGACACCGAAGTCCTCACGACGACCGACTCCGAGACGGTGACAGGATCGAGCGCCGCACAGGTAGCCGAAGTGCTGCGGGCCCCTCGCAAGGTCGGGACAACCACCGCCAAGAAGCCGGCGGCGAAGAAAACCGTAAAGGGCGATTCGGAAGGCGCATCTCTGCGGACGGGCGGCAACGGCGCTGCCGGGCACCCGGACACGTCCGCAAAGGCTAAGAATGTGACAGAGTCGGAGGATAGGCAAGCACTCGAGTCTGACTCAGGCTCGGACGTCGTGTCCGTTTCACGTGAAACGGCCGGAGCAGTCGACCTCGTCGAGGTTCCGGGTGCTACCTTTGCCGAAGTCCTTGTTTCCGCCATTCAGCCGAACCGTAAACAGCCTCGCACCGTCTTCGACGAGGAAGACATGGCGGAGCTGGTGCACTCCATACGCGAGATCGGCGTCCTCCAGCCGATCGTCGTGCGTCCCTCCGATGATGGTGGCGCACAGTACGAGCTGGTGATGGGTGAACGCCGTTGGCGCGCCACCAAAGCCGCCGGCCTGGAAACGATTCCTGCGATCATCAGGTCCACCTCCGACGATGACCTGTTGCGGGACGCGCTGCTCGAGAACCTCCATCGGAGCCAGCTGAATCCGCTCGAAGAGGCCGCGGCCTATCAGCAACTCCTTGATGACTTCGGTTGTACTCATGATGAACTAGCGGACCGCATCGGTCGCTCGAGACCGCAGGTCTCCAACACTTTGCGGTTGATGAAGCTTCCTCCGCTCGTCCAGCGGCGAGTTGCCGCCGGCGTATTGAGCGCTGGCCATGCCCGTGCCCTCCTGGGACTCGTCGATCCCGGAGAAATGGAAAAGCTGGCTCAGCGCATTGTCGCCGAGGGCCTTTCCGTTCGCGCGACCGAGGAAATTGTTTCCCTGAGTGACGGAGTACGCCGGCCCAAACGGGAAAGCAAGCCGCGCGAAGGAGCTCGGCACGAGCGGCTCGACTACCTTGCTACCTCCCTGTCCGACCGCTTGGATACCAGCGTAAAGATCACCTTGGGCGCCAAGAAGGGACGTGTCAGCATCGAGTTCGCCAGCGTCGACGACCTGAACCGCATCATGGACGTACTGAACCCCACGGCGTCATAGCCTGCGTTCCACGTGAAACAATGGGCTCCGTTCCGCAGGACGGGGCCCATTTCTATCGCTCTTAGCGACCGCAAGGCATAGGAACTGTAGGGGAGCGTTGGATTTGGACGAGGGTGAGGGTCCCCTCCCAAACCCACCGCGGCTAACCCCCGTTCAGAAGAGAGTCGGTATCGTCCACGGGTTCGCGCGCGCCGACCGCGTGGAACGTGGCTAGGGAACAGGGGGCGACCCTGTCCGTCCGACTATCGCCAGGGCCTTGACTCTCTACTGGGTAAGCCGTTCGACCGCGTCAAACACTTCTTCGGACGAGATCCGACGATGAACCCCTTATGAAGCTTTGGTTCCAGCACATGACTTAGCTCGGGTACAGTCAGAGAACGTAGAGAACGTGTTTCACGTGAAACCGCCCGGAACAACTTGGCGAGGATCCTCTGCAGACTCGAGGCTTAGCAAGCGGACGGGAGATCGGTACTGTGCTTAGCGGCCAGTCCACCTGGCGCGCATCGCTAGTTCACGTGCTGAGCCGTTCTCCGGGGGAGCAGCGGCACTGCACTGCCCGTGGAGCCTCACCGCTAAGGCAGTGGAACCGCTAGCACCGGCCGTCTGCGATACATCATTCGCCATGAGATGGATGGGCGTCGGGTGACTTCGTGCCGGCGCTAATCGTGTCCTACTTGCCGGGGGGGATAAAGCGCAGATGGATAGTGTGTTTCACGTGAAACCCCGGCGCGTGGCCAGCCTTCGGTTTTGGTTCGCTGGTGGCTTGTGCACAGCGGACGCTGGCCTGCGCAGGCCGACCGCGTGGATCGTGGCTAGGGAACAGGGGGCGACACTGTCCGTCCGACTATCGCCAGGGCCTTCACTCTCTACTGGGTAACCCGTTCGACCGCGTCAAACACTTCTTCGGACGAGATCCGACGATGAACCCCTTATGAAGCTTTGATCTCAGCACACGATTGAGCTCGGGGCCAGCCAGAGAACGTAGAGAACGGGTTTCACGTGAAGCAGCCCGGCCCACATGGCGAGGATCCTCTGCAGGCTCGAGGCTTAGCACGCGGACGAGAAATCGCTACTGTGCCCAGCGTCCAGCCACACGGCGCGCGCGAGTTCACGTGCTGAGCCGTTCGCCGGGGGGAGCAGCGGCACTGCACAGCCTGTAGGGCCCAAACGCGCAGCAAGTGGAACCGCTAGCACCGGCCGTCGGTGAGAAATCCTTCGTAGAGACGGATGCGCTTCGAGTGACTTAGTGCCGGCGCTAATCCTGTTCTACTTGCCGGGGGGATAAAGCGCAGATGGACAGTGTGTTTCACGTGAAACTTGTGGGGCATGGCCACCCTTCGGTTTTGGTTCGCTGGTGGCTTGGGCACGGGGGACGCGGGCCCGGGCACGCCGACCGCGTGGAAGGTGGCTATGGACAAGGGGCCCACCCGTGTCCGTCCGGCTATCGCCAGGACTACGCGTTTTTGCTTGCGGCAGCCGCGCGGCCAGTCAGTGAACACGGTTCGGCGTGTTTCACGTGAAACTGCCGGCACCTCCGTGGAGTGCCTCCTCTGCAGTCTCGAGGCTTAGCAAGCGCACGGATGATCGCCACTTTGTCTAGCGTTCGGTCCGCCTGAGGCGTGCCGGAAGTATACCTGCCGAGCCGTCCGCCGGAGGAGCAGCGGCACTGCACTGCCCGTAGGGCACCAACGCTTGGCAATGGAAGCGCCAGCACCTGCCGTCCGTGAGGCACCCTTCCCTAGGATGCGGGGCAGGGCACCCAGTGACCTTGTGCCAGCGCTATTCGTTTCCTGCTTTCGTGTCGACTAAGTGCAAGGGGACGGTGGGTTTCACGGGAAGCTTTACAGAGGTGGCCGGCCTTCGGCTATGGACGCCAGCGGGAGGGGAAGGTGGGACCTGCTTACCTGCTCCCAGAACGGCGCGGCGCCGCCCCTTGCTGGCTGAGTCGTTCTGGCAACGGGCTACAATCCTCCATGTCTACCGCCGCCGCGAGTGTCGATGCTGTCACGCACCGGAACCGGTAGCTCTCCAGACCGCGTCGGAGGTGTCGCTACAGGAGGTGCGCTTGCAGTACCCAGGACTCGGGATGTCATCGGAGAGAGCCTGGATCGTGGCCATCCATTTCGACCAAAAGGAGCGGTCAGAGGGTTCGGACCTTCCAACCAACTGGGGACAGTGGGGCGCAGGTACCTCACACTCGCGGTTTTGTGCCGGAGCCGGTAGAAAGATGCGCGCTCCTGTCCTGCCCCAGACCGAGATCATCGCGGCATGGCAGCACGTGCGAGCACATGTTGCGTGGTCGAAGTAGTGTAAACGCGTCCCACAACTCACCCAACCGCTGCGCATGGCCAATGTTTCACGTGAAACCGGGGAACGTGGTCTCGTGATTGATCGGTGATCTCCTCCAAGCCCCAGGCAAATGACTCGGACCGCCGGACCAAAGGACCAAGGGACTCTTCCAGCACAAAGGACGTTCTCGGATTCAGCTGCTGCGGCCTGACGATGAGGTACAAGTCATCCGTCTTGCTGTCGTATGAAAGAGGGATGTTTCCCGTGAAACCACCACTGGGCAGAGATGTATCTGTATCAAGGTGGCTGCGACGGCGCCCCAGCGGCTGTTTGGTGGATGGTTTCACGTGTAACAAGCGACTCGCCACAGGATCTAGCTGGATCGCGCGCCAGCGGCAGGTCGATTACGATCCGGGCGCGGTTGTATCAGGCCGCACCCTCACAGGTCATGCACATGTCGTATCGGCGGAGGGATTGTGCAGCGGCCGGAAGCCTTTCACAGCAGCGCGGCGGGTGGCGGACGAAGGGGATGCTCGCCGGGGCCCAAACAGAAGGGGACTGGTGGGACACACCGGCCTTCCAGCTGGCGTCGGATCGTACATAGGTGGTTGGGGAAGGCCGGGCTTCGGGAGCGCCAGGTTCTCACGGGGGAGGGCTTTCCGAAAGGCGGAGCCACTGCTTTGCGACTCTTCGGGGGAGGTCTCGCAGTCGCACACATGACTGGGCCAGGTGTTTCACGTGAAACTTGCTACCATCTGTCGCCGTTTGGCCTGATCAATTATCAATCCGCTGAGGCCAGGGCGCACTCACGGCGTGTTTGGACGCGTAGGCGATGTCGCCGACCCCATGGTGTCGGCCCTCCTATTGACTCATCTTGAACGACTGCGCGCAGGATCGAGCCACAAGCAAACGTTCGCGCGCTGCACCGAGCCAAACTGCGAGCCCCAGGCCGCCGGCTGCAGCTTCGACATACACCGACCGGTGCCACCATGTGAGTGATTGAAATGCTGCGGCTTTGGGAATACCCCCACCGGCGCACTTAGTGACAATTTCACGCGGAACGATGTGACGCATCCGTGTACGGTTCTGGTTTTCGCCTGTAGATGCGTAACCGGATCGGTGAAGGGGCAGCGCCCTTCTTAGACGAAGTGAGGATTAGCGGCGGCATGACCGCGTGCGCCAGTATCCACTAGGACCGCCCAGCTCTGGGGAGCGGGTGAGCCACGCTCAGTGACCGGATCCGGCGCCCTGACTTCGGTCAAGGAAGATGACGTAGTTCCATGGAGAAGTCGAGACTCATGTGGGCCAGGATCAAGCCCCAATCGGGCCGGTCGGCTGCTCCAAGTATCCGGATATGCCGAATATGCGTCCCTGATTGATGGTAGCTGGCGCGGCCCCACGCGAGCCCAAAACTTTGGGAACACATGCGGCGGCAGGTGGGCGCGAGTTAAGACGATGCCGCGGCTTGTAGCAATGCTGTTGTTTCACGTGAAACGTGGCCGAGAGGGAGACAGCGCCCGCCCGTGTTCCACATGAAACCCGACCTTGTTCCACGTGAAACAGGGCAACGCAGCCGACCGGGTGTCAGGTGCCCGGGTTAAACCGCAGGACGTCATCGAGCGCCAGGGTGCCCGTCGGCTCGTCGTCCTCTTCCAGCAGATAGAGCCTCTGAATCGCAATGACGATGGAGTCGGCCAAGACTTGCCGATAGATAGGATCAGCCAGGCGAGGGGAGTCGAAAGGGCTGCTTAAGTAACCAAGATCGAGCTGAACGGACGGTGTGCTGGGGAGGCGCAGGATATCCCAGCTTCGACCGTGAATGCCCAGATTCGTAGACCCCGTGCGAGCCACGATCTCCTTCAGGATAAGTTCACCGGCACGGTGCCCAATGGGGGACCGGACTTCACCTGATTCGGGACGGCCCCAAAAGAACGCACTGACGCCGTTGGCTGCCTCTTGCGGCAACCAGTCACAGTGGATGGCAATGCTCAAGCTCGGGGAAGCCCTCTTGATGAGGTCTGTGCGGTCTACGCCGTCTTGTGCTTGTTTTTCAACAATTTCAACACTGGCGCCGAGTTCGGTCAGGATCTTCTTCACGCGGCCGGCGATGTCGCTGGCTACGAGTTTCTCCGTCAGGCGGCGGCCCGAGGCAACGTCGGGGATGTCAGCCCAGTGCTCCACGCCAGAGCCGGGAGCGATCGTAATAGTCCGGCCGCGCAGCGCCGCAGAGGCCTGGTTGAGTCGTTCGTAATCGCGGAGTGAAAACGCCTGGCTTGGACTGATCGTCCGATTAATTCGGTCCATCGAGGCAGCCAGTTGTTGGTCGGCGACGCCGGAAGGTTCGAGCCCCAGATTCAGTTGCAGTTCGCGGACGGCGTGGTAGGTCCGTTCCCCGTACTCGCCATCAATGTGACCATAGTAAAAGCCGAGGAAAGACAACTGGCGCTGCAGCTCGGTGACATCATCGCCCCGAAGAGGCGATGCATCCAACGTGAACGTCAGCGGACGATCCCCGAGCTTGAACTGAGCCTCCGCCAGGGCTCGCTCGGTTTCCTGGCCGACCACCCCGTCGACCATCAGCCCCCGGTGTTGCTGGAAAGTGCGTACGGCCGCATCCACATGGTCGTCAAAGACCGTTGGGTTGTTTACTTGATCCGGAGCCAAATAGGCCATGGAAACGCCAGCGCGTAGTAGCCCTTCACGAAGGGCTACTACGCGTCGACTTATGTCTGAACGGCGCAGGCTCTGGTCCGCAGCGTCGTTTTCCATCTGGCTAGTTAAGGAACTCAGCGAATTCCTGCTCGATGACCTGCTTCGGCTTGGCTCCGATGGAGGTCGCGGCCACCGCGCCGTCCTTGAAGACATAGACAGCAGGGATGGACGTGATGCCGTACTGGGCTGCCGTGGCGGGGTTGTCATCCACGTTGAGCTTGACGACCTCTACCTTGTCGGAATGCTCAGCAGCAATGTCATCGAGGATCGGCGAGAGCATGCGGCACGGGCCGCACCACTCTGCCCAGAAATCGACGATCACGGGCTTGGCGGACTGCAAGACATCCGCGTCGAAAGTAGCGTCAGTGACATCTTTTGCGTTGCTCATGCTGTTTTCTCCTTCTCCAACAAAATCAGACTGTTGCGGGTTCGGCGACGCCGGCCAAGGTGTCTGCGCGCTCGGCCAGATAGTGTTCCACATCGATGGCAGCGGCGCAGCCGCTGCCCGAGGCGGTAATGGCCTGGCGGTAGGTGGGGTCAATAACGTCGCCGGCGGCGAAGACGCCCGGCAGGGAGGTCCGGGACGACCGGCCCTCGACGGCGATGGTTCCCTCGGGGGTCAATTCCAGCTGATCCTTGACCAGGGAAACCCGGGGATCGTTGCCGATGGCGACGAAGACCCCGGTTACAGGCAGCACTGACTCGGAGCCGTCGACGGTGTTCTTAAGGTTCAGGGCGGTGACCTTCGTGTCGCCTTCGAGGCCTACGACTTCCGAGTTCCATACGAACTTGATCTTTTCGTGTGCCAGGGCACGGTCCTGCATGATCTTAGAGGCACGCAGGGTGTCCCGCCGGTGCACCACCGTGACGGACTCGGCGAATTTGGTCAGGAAGAGGGCCTCTTCCATGGCCGAGTCGCCACCGCCGATCACCGCGATGTTCTGGCCCTTGAAAAAGAAACCGTCGCAGGTTGCGCACCAGCTGACACCGTGGCCGGCGAGGCGCTTTTCGTCCGGTAGTCCTAGCTCACGGTACGCGGAACCGGTGGAGATAATCACCGACCGTGCCAGAAAGGTTTCGCCCGTACCGATGGTGACCTTCTTCACCGGACCTTCGAGTTCAAGGCTTGTGACGTCTTCAAACAGGATCTCGGTGCCGAAGCGCTCGGCCTGCTTTTGGAAGTTCTCCATCAGCTCCGGACCCAAAATGCCGCCAGGAAACCCGGGATAGTTTTCCACGTCGGTGGTGTTCATCAGCTCGCCGCCTGCCTCCACGGAGCTGGCGATGAGCAGCGGCTTGAGGTTGGCACGCGCGGTGTAAACAGCTGCCGTGTAGCCGGCCGGACCGGACCCAACGATGATGACGTCGCGGACGGACGGTGTGGTATCTGTGCTCACTGCCTGCGAACCTCTTCCTCTGATGTTGATGTAAACCTAAGGGCCGGCCACCCCAGGGGGCGGTTAGCCCGGCACTTGTGTCAACGGCGCGTGCCCCCGGCTTATTCCGCACGCTGGCGGCGCAGCCGCCTCCCGGACGGGCTAGGAGACCTCGATCTCCGCCATGCGGATGCCGAACGGCATGCCGCCCATGGGGTTGGACAGCCTCGGCAACTGCGTGAAGTTGATCAGGACGTACTGCGCCTTGGGGGCAGCGCCATCCTGTTCAGGGACCGGAATCGTGGTCTTCTGTGCCGTGAAGCTTCCCTGCGCGACCTGGTCGGCCCCGTCCAACGTCGGTTCATCGTTCAGGAGCACGGAGAAGTTTCCTCCGGTGCCGCTCAATTGCGTCAACACCACCGAACTGATGTTTGAGGACTCTTCCAACTCGACAACCAGCGCCATGTTTCCGGCGTAACCGCCGAACTGGTCTGACGCGTACTGGTAACTTGCCCAGTACGTGGCGGGGTTGCCGTCGATGGCTTCGGGCAGCTTGCCGTCGTTCTCCACGTCCAGTTCCGGCAGGTCCGGTACTTGGCGCGTGAGTCCAGCGATGACCGGCTCGACGACTTCGTCGGCCGGAGCCGCCGTTTCTTCTGCCGCGCCGGTCTCTGCCGGGCCGGACGCGGCCGCGGTTTCGTTTCCGGCCTGCGAGCCGCCGGCGACCGGGCCGCCGCGGAACAGATTCAGCTGGCTCACCGCCACCACGATCGCGATCACCAACAAGACGGCGAGCAATCCGCCCACCAACAACCGGGACGACCGCGGGCTGTTGCGTTCCTCGTCGTCATATTCGTCGTACTCGTAGTCGTCCGCCGCAGGTTCGCTGCCGGTGCGGGCAGCAGACGGGAACATGCCGGCTGACCGCACACCGGTCTCGTCGTCGTCCCCCGGCCACAAGCTGACTTTGGGCTTGTCTGCCGGAGCCGGGGCGGCAGCCGGCCGGCTAGCCGCCGGAGCCTGCCGCGAGACCGGAGCCGTGGAGGGGCTCGCGACCCGTGGGGCCGGGGGCGCCGAGGGAGGCGGCGGCACGTTGGCGCCGGCAGCTGCCGCGGCGGCCGCAGCTCCGGCAGCGGACCCGGCGCCGGGGGCCGCTGCTTCGGGACGGGCGCCGAACCGGGTCTTGATCCCTTCGGCCCCGTTCCTGCCCAACTTGGGCAGGTCGAGTTTATTCAGCCTCTCGCGCAGGCTTTGCCGAGGCTCGTCGTCGTAGTCCTCATATTCGTCCTCGTACGGCTCCGGCTCGGTGGAGCGCGCCTGGCCGAAGATCTCGGAACCGAGTGTGTCGGTGAAGAAAGGCTCCACATACGGTGCGTCCTGCTGAATGACCAAGTCCAGCAGGTCGGCCGCCTGCGCCTCGTTGGTCACCAGGTAGGTGAACCCGTCGGCATTGCCGAGGTCCAGCACCTGGACGTTTCCCAACCGCTCGCCGGTGGCGATTTCGCGGGCGCTCATGGCGACCTGGCTGGCATTCTCCGGTGCTGCCACCAGGATGCTGACGGGCCGGTTGAGCACCTGGTCCACGCCGTCGAGGACCAAATCGTTTTCTGCGGAGGCAAGCACTTGGGCAGTGACCTTGTAACGGCCACCAAGCAGCATGCCCACATCAACTGGCTGCGGCACTAGTTCCTCCCGGCGAATGTCCTGGGCAGGTGCCCGTGACTAGATAATTTGGTTTCCATGCTAGCCGGTGCCGGAGTCGATACCCGCTTCTGTCAGGCGCGTCCGGGCAACCGTTTAAGTATCGGCCGCAGGAACTCCTGCAGCTCGTCGACCCGAAGCGCGCGCAGGAGCAGCAGGTAAACCGCGGCCATGACCATTCCGACGACGGCGATGGTCACCATGGCGGCGACGATGGACTGCCACGCGAATCCGCCGGTAGCGTAACCGCCGAACAGCCACAGCACTGCTGCACCCGCTAAACCGGAGCCCAGTCCGGCATAACCGAGGCGGATGTAGGTATCCACGACGCGGCCCGCGCCGTAGTCGCCCAGCCGGCGGCGGGCGAAGTAGTGGGCAAGGACCGCCGAGACCACGTGGAACACCGTGAACAGCAGCGCCAGCGCGTAGACCACCCAGGTGGGATCAATCAACCAGGCGATCAGCACGGCCAGCACCACCGACGCGCCGGAGCAGATCGCCTGCATGATCAACGGCGTCCTGGCGTCTTCCTCCGCATAGAACACGCGGCCCAGGAAGAAATAGATGCTCATGAAGGGCATGCCCGCCGCCAGGATGGCGAGGACTTGACCCATCGACGCCGCGGAGGCCGCCGCTGTCGGGCCCGATCCGGCAAACAGCCGGGCCAGCGGCCCGGCCAGCACAACCACAGCGGCAGACCCGAAGACGCTGGCGACACCGATGGTGCGCAGCCCCGAGTTCACGGTGTGCCGGACGTCGTCCACCGCACCGATGGATTGCTGGCGGGACAACTGGTTGAACAGCACCGTGGCCACCGAGAGGACGAAGACCGAATGCGGCAGCATGGCGATCAGCTGGGCGGTATTCAGGGCGTACTCGCCGGGGACCGAGGCGCCGGACCCGGCCAGCTCGGCGCGCGCGGCCGTGGCGCCCGAGGCGATCGACCCATAGAAGAGATACGCGGAGTTGGCGATGACCATGGTGGCCAGGCTCCACAGCGCGACCTTTCCGGTGGCTGCGAAGCCCATGCCGCGCCAGCCAAGCTTGAGCTTCAGGCCCAGCCCCAGCCGTCCCAGTGGCCACAACAGGATGAGTGCCTGCAGCACGATGCCCAGAGTGGTGCCGCCGGCCAGCACCATCGTCTGGTCACTGGTCCAAAGCTCCGGGTCGTCCTTGGCGGGCAGGTAGCGGCCGTACAGGGCTATGTACAGCCCCAGCGTGCCGATGGCGACGACGTTGTTCAGGGCAGGGGCCCACATGTACCAGCCGAACCGGCCGTGGGCGTTGAGCACCTGGCCCACCACGGCGTACAGCCCGTAGAAGAAGATCTGCGGCAGGCACCAGATGGCGAAGACGGTGCCCAGTTCCAGCATCACCGGGGTCCAGTCCCGGGTCAGGGCGGTGATGATCGGCGCGGCCAGCAGCGTCGCCAGCAGCGCGATCCCGGCCAGCACCAGCAGCGTCAGGCTCAGCAGGCGGCTGACGAAGTCCGCGCCGCCGTCGCTCTTCTGGCTGGCCTTGATGATCTGCGGCACCAGCACCACGTTGAACACCCCGCCCGCCAGCAGCAGGTAGATGATGTTCGGGATGGTGTTGGCCTTCTCGAAGATGTCGCCCATCGTCGTGTTGGCGCCGATCGCGACCGCCAGCAGGGCGGTGCGGACGAATCCCAGGACGCGGGACACCATGGTCCCGGCCGCCATGATGGCACTGGACTTGGCTGTGCTGTGCTGCGCGGGCGCGCTGGGGGAGGGGGTCTGGGTCTCGGACATCGTCCTCTATGTTCTCACCTGAAACCGGGCGGATCGCCGGACCCGGCGCACGGGCTTACAGGTGCCCGGGCAGGACTTCCCGGGCCAGGTCCACGATCCGCCGCTCGTTGGGGAAGGACAGCTTTCGGCCCAGCTCCGCCAGCGGAACCCATGCCACGTCTACGGCCTCATGGTCCGGATCATTCTCGATGGTCAGCAGGCCGCCGGTGGCCTCGAGCAGGAAGTGGTGCACGGTCTTGTGGACCCGGTGGCCGCTGACGGTGAACCAGTAGTCGATGCTGCCCAGTGTGGCCAGCACGCGCCCCTTGATCCCTGTTTCTTCCTCGACTTCCCGCACTGCGGCCTCTTCGTTGGTCTCCCGGCCCTCGGGGTGGCCCTTCGGGAGGCACCACTCAAGCCGGCCGCCGCGGTTGAAGCGGGCGATGATCGCCACGTTCAGGTCCGGGGTCGACGTATCGACCACCACGCCGCCGGCCGATATCTCCTCCACGGTGGGCAGCGAATGGTGTCCGGGCGCGGCGCTGCCCACTGACGCTGTCAGCGGGGTGCGCTTCGGGGCGCTCGGAACCGGGTGTGCCATGCAGTCCACTCTAACGATTTTTGTAACGGCCCGATGATGCCGGGGCCGAGCCGCCGGGACTTTGTTAAACATCGCGCCCGGCATCTGGCACGCTTAAGTCACTATGGTTCACCTTTTTGGTTCGCAGTTCGCATCAGCACCCGGTTCCAGCGTCCCGTCCCTGCCGTTGCCGGACGTTGTGATCGAACTGGGAGAACTGTTCGCAGCAGCGGGCCACGAACTCTCGCTGGTCGGCGGCCCGGTGCGCGACCTGTTCCTGGGCCGGATCTCCCCGGACCTCGACTTCACGACCGACGCCGATCCCGATGCCACCATCGCCGTCGTCAAGAAGTGGGCGGACAAGTTCTGGGAGATCGGCCGCGACTTCGGAACCATCGGCCTGCGCAAGGGCCAGCACATGATCGAAGTGACCACCTACCGGGCCGAGGCCTACGACCCGGATTCCCGCAAGCCCGTGGTGGCGTTCGGAACGTCCCTGGAGGACGACCTGTTCCGCCGCGACTTCACGATGAATGCCATGGCCCTGCGGCTGCCGTCGCTGGAACTGGTGGATCCGTATGGCGGCGTCAAGGACCTCCACGCTGGCCTGCTGCGCACCCCGGGCGCGCCGTCGGCGTCGTTCTCCGATGATCCCCTCCGGATGATGCGTGCGGCACGGTTTGCCGCCCAGCTCAACGTCACCGTGGCACCCGAGGTGGCGGCCGCGATGACGGACATGGCCGGGCGGATCGAGATCATCTCCGCCGAACGCGTCCGCGACGAACTGACCAAGCTGATCAACGGCAAGGACCCGCGCACCGGTGTGGACCTGCTGGTGGACACCGGCCTGGCGGATTACGTGCTGCCGGAGGTCGCGGCGCTGCGGCTGGAGATCGATGAGCACCACCGGCACAAGGACGTCTACCAGCATTCGCTCACCGTGTTGGAGCAGGCCTGCACCTTGGAGACGGACGACGACGGCGCGGTGCCGGGTCCGGACTTCGTCCTGCGGTTCGCCGCCCTGATGCACGACGTCGGCAAGCCGGCTACCCGTCGGTTCGAACCCTCCGGTGCGGTCAGCTTCCGCCACCACGACGTCGTGGGCTCCAAACTCACCGCCAAGCGGATGAAGAAGCTGCGCTTCGACAACGAGACCATCAAGGCGGTGTCCCGGCTGGTCGAACTGCACATGCGTTTCTACGGCTACGGGGAGGCGGGGTGGACGGATTCGGCCGTCCGCCGCTACGTCAACGACGCCGGACCACTGCTGGAGCGGCTGCACCGGCTGACGCGCTCGGACGTGACCACGCGGAACAAGCGCAAGGCGGAGCGGCTCGCCTTTGCCTATGACGACCTGGAGCAGCGGATTGCCACGCTGAAGGAGCAGGGGGAACTGGAATCCGTTCGTCCCGACCTGGACGGAGCCCAGATCATGGCGCTGCTCGGGATCAAGCCCGGCCCGCTGGTCGGCCGCGCCTACAAGTTCCTGCTGGAAGAGCGGCTGGAGAACGGTCCGGCGGCGCAGGAAGAGGCAGAAGCAAAACTGCTGGCCTGGTGGCGCGGCCAGCCGGAATACACGGAGCAGGCTTAGCCATGACTGTGGATGGTCCGCATGATTTTCCGGTGTTGTGGCTGATGCGCCACGGCGAAACCGAGTGGTCGCGCGACCACCGGTACACCGGGTTGGCCGACCTGGAGCTGACTCCGGCCGGGGTCCAGCAGGCCCGCGACGCCGCGGTGAAGCTGGCGGGAGTCCGGTTCCACACCGTTTTGACCTCCCCCTTGGTGCGTGCCCGCCGGACGGCCGAACTTGCCGGCTACCCGGATGCTGAGGTGGTGGCCGAGGCGCATGAATGGGATTACGGAGACTATGAAGGTCTTCAGAGCGCCGCCATCCGGGCCAAGGATCCCTCGTACCTGATCTGGACCCACGGCGTCCGCGGCGGCGAGTCCCTGCAAGAGGTGGCAGATCGCGCCGACCATGTGATCGCCAAGGTGCTGGACAGCACGGCAGGGTCTCCCTTCGACGGCCAGAATCCGGGGGGCGGCACCGCTCCCACGCCTTCGCTTCCGACCCCTTCGTCCGAACCGCCAGGGCCCCGGCAGGTCTTGCTGGTGGCACACGGACATTTCCTCCGTGTGCTTGCCGCCCGCTGGCTGGGTCTGGAACCCGTCGCGGGCCGGCACTTTGTCCTGGAAACCGCTGCCGTCTGCCGGTTGGGCTGGGACAAGAAGACGCCCGCGATCGCAGGCTGGAACCTCTAACGGAGCATGGCCGGACGCCGCCAGTAGGTGAGGCAGCGCAGCAGCCACTCCAGCGGCCCGTACCGAAACCTCTTGACCCACCAGGCACTGGCCAGCAGTTGGGCCACAAAGAGGAGCGCCGCCACGCCGAGCACCGCGTGCGGGGCCAACCGGCCGGTCAACGCCAGCCCGAAGCCCGTGAAGACCAGGCCCATCAGCACGGACTGTCCCACATAGTTGGTCAGCGCCAGGCGGCCGGCGGGGGCCAGCACGGTGCACAGGGCACGTCCGGCCGCAGTGCGGAAGGACAGCAGCAGCGCACCGACGTATCCCACCGTCAGCAGCGGCGCCGTCAGCGTGGAAATGCCGAAGGCCACCACGGTCATGGCTGCACCGCCGACATAATGCTGTAGCCACGCCTGCAACGCAGAAGCCGCCAGCCCGGCCGGCAACGCCACCAAAGCCATGCGGCGGAGTGTGCGTTCTGCGATGCCGTGCTCAAAGAGCCGTGCTTTGGCACACGACATGCCGAGGTAGAACGCGCCGAGGGCAATCGGGCCCTGGAGGAGCACGGCAGTGGGCTGCGACAGCGGGTACAGCGACGCGTTCTGGGCCAGAACGTCGGCGGGAGAGCCGGCCAGCCCGAACGCCGGGGCGGCCCCCGCCGCGGCACTGCCGCCGGATGGCCCCGCGGCTGCCGAGACCAGTCCCAGCAGCACGATGAACACTCCCATGCAGCCGATGACTGTCGCGCCGGCCGCGGCTGCGGCCGGCGCGGGAAGCGTCCGGGTACAGAGCAGCACCAGGCCCAGCAGGCCATAGGCGAGCAGGATGTCCCCGTGGAACAGGAGCAGGCCGTGTAGCAGCCCGAGGACCACGAGGCCGGCTGCCCGGCGCACGGTCCTGGTGACAACCGACTGGCCGTCCGCCACGGCGGAAGCCCACTGCAGGACGAAGCTGTAGCCGAACAGGAAGGAGAACAGGATGTAGAACTTGGCCTCGAACAGGAGGCTGACCGCAAAGCACACCGCGGTGTCCGCAGCGGATTGGAACTCCGGGCTCGAGCCGCCCGTGACGGCGTACGGGTCGGCGAAGTACCAGATGTTCACGCACAGGATGCCCAGCAGCGCGAAGGCCCGCAGGGCATCAAGTTCGTTGATGCGGGCCGGGGCCTTCGAGGCCGCAGGTCCGTTAACAGGTCCTGGCGGAACTCCATTTTCCATGCCGTTGTCCCGTCGGGGTGGGTGCTCGCATCCGGGTCCAGTCTAGGAACCCTGCCCGGCTTCCGGAACGGGCGATAATCCGGGGGCGCAGCCAGCCAAGGCGAGAACCGAACCGGTGGGCCTTTGACAGGGGCAGCCCGCCGTCTCAAGGGGGGCGCTGCCGTCGTTATGCGGCGTGTTGCGGGCGACACGCCGGTGCAACGGGGAAATGCGCAATAAGTTCCCTGGCGTGGCTAGGCAGAAGCAGCAGCAATCGGGTACGTTGGACGAGTCCGATTGAACTTTCTCAATCAGGGGCTTCAACTCGGACACATCTATTGGCGCTATGAGGAAAGGGAGGTGGGAATCGTGAATATAACCAAGACGCCGGGCGGAGTGTTTAACTCCTTCGCCGCGCTCCGACGACCCGCCTCCGCCATT
Organism: Arthrobacter sp. Y3221048; assembly: GCF_059092685.1. NCBI lineage: Bacteria > Bacillati > Actinomycetota > Actinomycetes > Micrococcales > Micrococcaceae > Arthrobacter > Arthrobacter sp. Y3221048. The sequence goes on from NZ_JBNHHX010000001.1 coordinate 650,215, forward strand.
TCTGCGCATTAGAACTTCGCTGATTGGGCCGGTTCAAGTCTTGATCCGCTGCCGTATGTCGATCACCGCTCTTCTCTAGCTCTCCCGCGCGGAGGCCTCACCTTCTGCCTTGAGGACTTCGCTATAGCACTCTTACCGCATTACCCGCTGCCGCCGCGGCGACCTCCGCTGCTGCTTCGAGCACGGCCATGGGCCCCGCCCCGGCAACGGCAATCCCCATGGATACCGCCATGCGTCCTGCCCGAAATCCAACCCAATCCGAAGAAAATTCCGCCGATCCCAGAGAGGAACCCCTCATGAAACCGCTGGATGCAGCCGTATTGCCTGCACCGGAACGATCCATCCGCCCACCCGAGCCAACGCAGGCCCGGGAAGGGGAGCAGCGCGGCCACGGCGAGGTGATCACCGCCGGAAGCCTGCGCGACCTGGACACCCGCGGCGACAGTCCCGGCGATGCCGGTGTCGATGCCGGGAGCCCGGGTTCCGCCGGGCCGGCGCAGGACAGCGGGAAGCGCTCCGCAGAAGAAGCGGGCATGCCGAGCTACTTGGCCAGGCAGGAGGTGAATGCCATGATCCGCAAGCTCCGCCAGAGCGTCTCGCTGTGGAAACGAATACAGAACGTGCGTGTTGACGAACAGCGCTTGGAACAGGTGCGCGACGAATTGCTGTCGCACCGGCAGTTCATCCGCTGAGTTCCAGCCGGCAAGTGCAAAATAAATACGCCGTCCTGTAGGGGACACATCCGCGAGGAGGATCCGATGAGTCGCATTGGACCCGATGTAGCTTCAGGCCCGCGCCCGGGTTGCTCCGAGGCGCGGGCCTCGGCCTTTAATCACCTCCGCCCTAAGCATTTGTCGATGATTCAGTGCTGCGGTGTTTCATTGATGACCACCGTCCCGGAGGCAGCGCGGCAGCGTCATCTGAGCGACGCCTGACCGATGCCGATCAGATGAAACGTTTTGCAACCGATCACTAAGTATGCTTATTGTGGTTTCATCGCAACCTGAGGAGGCAACATGATCGGTTTCATCATTGCAGGGCTGGTTATCGGCGCACTTGCCCGCCTTATCAAGCCCGGAAAGCAGAACCTAGGGCTCCTGGCCACGCTGCTGCTTGGCATAGTCGGAGCAATCATTGGTGGTGTCATCGCGAACCTGCTGGGCACCGGCGACATCTTCGAACTGAACGTGATTGGATTCATCGTCGCCGTCATTGCTGCGGTGCTTCTGATCGGTGTAGCAGAAAGCCTGTCCGGTCGTCGGGCTGTCCGCCGCTAACGGCTGCAAATAAAAACGGAAATGGCCTGCCGCGCGATCATCGCGCGGCAGGCCATTTTTGTTGGCGACCGAAGAGTTGGGAGATCCAAGGTGCGGCGATTCGCATCATTGCTTCCTGCCAGCTCACCAGGCTTCGTTCTGCGGCTTCGCTTCTCCCCCGACGAGACCGGTGACGACGGCCTTCTTGGCTGATACGTTGGCTGTGGCGGCGCTGCCGCCTGTTTGGCTTATGCGAAGGAAGAAGGACGACGATGTCTGAACCGGCTCCGCTGACCGACCTGGAGATTGCCCGGCGCGCCACCTTGCGGCCCATTACCGACATAGCCGACGCCGCGGGCATCCCGGCGGACGCTCTCGAGTTCTACGGCAGCTACAAGGCGAAGGTTGATCCCGCCAAACTGGGGGAGGGCCACAAGGAACCGCGCGGCCAGGTGGTCCTGGTGACCGCTATGTCGCCCACCCCGGCCGGTGAAGGCAAATCCACGCTCACGGTGGGCCTGGCGGACGCCCTGGCCAGGGCCGGGCACAAGACCATGGTGGCCATCCGTGAACCTTCCCTCGGCCCGATCCTGGGCATGAAGGGCGGGGCAACCGGCGGCGGCTATTCGCAGGTGCTCCCGATGGATGACATCAACCTGCACTTCACCGGAGACTTCCACGCCATCACCTCGGCGAACAACGCGTTGATGGCGCTGGTGGACAACCATATCTACCAGGGCAACGCGCTGGGCATCGACCCCCGCCGGCTGACGTTCCGGCGGGTGCTGGACATGAACGACCGCGCGCTGCGCCAGGTAGTGATCGGACTGGGCGGGCCGACGCAGGGGGTGCCCCGGGAAGCGGGCTTCGATATCACTGTCGCCTCCGAGGTCATGGCGGTCTTTTGCCTCTCGTCCGACCTCGCCGACCTGAAGGCCCGGCTGTCACGGATCACCGTCGGCTACACCTACGACCGCAAGCCCGTCACCGTGGCAGACCTGGGTGTGCAGGGCGCGCTTGCCATGCTGCTCAAAGACGCGATCAAGCCGAACCTGGTCCAGACCATCGCCGGCACGCCCGCCTTCGTGCACGGCGGCCCGTTCGCCAACATCGCCCACGGCTGCAACTCGCTGCTGGCCACGCAGACCGCCCGCCGGCTCGCCGACGTCGTGGTGACCGAAGCCGGGTTCGGGTCCGATCTTGGCGCCGAGAAGTTCATGGACATCAAGGCGCGCGCCGGCGGTTTCGCGCCGTCCGCCATCGTGGTGCTGGCCACCATCCGGGCGCTGAAAATGCACGGCGGCATCCCCAAGGAGCAGCTGAAGGAACCGAACCTGGACGCCGTGCAGGCCGGCATCGCCAATCTTGAGCGCCACGTGGACAACGCGCTCAAATTCGGACTCACGCCCGTGGTGGGCATCAACAAGTTCACCACCGACAGCCCGGAAGAACTCGACTGGGTGCTGGGCTGGTGCCGGCAGAAGGGCGTTGAAGCAGCTATTGCCGATGTCTGGGGCCAGGGCGGCGGCGGCCCCGGCGGCGATGCGCTGGCCGCGAAGGTGGCCCACGTCCTGCAGCAGCCGCAGTCGTTCTCCCCGTTGTACGACCTGGACCTGACCGTGGAGAAAAAGATCGAGACGATCGCCCAGCAAATCTACGGGGCGGACCACGTGGAGTTCACCAGCCCGGCCCGCAAGCGGCTGGCCGAAATCGAGGCGAACGGGTGGGGCAAGCTTCCGGTGTGCATGGCCAAGACGCAGTATTCCTTCACCGACAACCCCTCGATCCTGGGGGCGCCGAGCGGCTTCAGCATCACCGTGCGGGACCTGATCCCAAAGACCGGGGCGGGTTTCATCGTGGCGCTGACCGGCGACGTCATGACCATGCCGGGCCTGCCGAAGGAACCGGCGGCCGGCCGGATGGACGTGGACGACGACGGCGTCATCACCGGACTCTTCTAGCCCCTGCGCGGCTTCGGCCGGGCACTGCACCTCGGCCTGGAACGGCCGCTTCGGCTTGCTACCGCCGCATCGGCCTAGAACAACCGCCGCAGCACGGGCGTCCGCAACGCAACCAGGGTCAGGGCGAAGGAGCAGGCCGTGGCCACGGAGAACTTCAGGAACAAGAGCGGCAGCGACGGCTCGCGGTCCGGGAAGACGTGGAAGCTCAGCCACGTCAGGAACAGGTAGTGGCACAGGAACACGCCGAAGGAGGCGTTTGACAGCTGGACGAGCATCCGGCCCAGCCAGCCCGGCGGCTGCCACCCGGCCAGCAGGTGGTATACCGAGGCAAAGATGCACAACGCTGCCGCGGTGACACCGAGCCCCACGTAGCTGGACGGCGTGATGATGTTGAGCAGCGGCGTGGAATCCTGGTTGATCCAGTGCCAGATGTTGAAAACGGACAGCACGACGGCGGCGCCCCCCGCCGCTGCGACCGCACCGCGCGGGAGGCGCACCTGGGTGAGCACCCAGCCGGCCATGAAGTATCCCAGGTAAGGAAACCACTGGGTCAGGATGTTCCAGGGGTACTGCCAGCCCCACTCGTACTGGATGCTGGCGGCCTGGAGGCTGAACAGCGCCAGCGTCAGGACCAGCACGCCGCCGGTCGCGGCGGCCGCCCGTCGTAACGTCACCCGCTGCAGGTAGCGGGCAAGCGGCGGTGCCACCAGGTACAGGCCCAGGATCAGCCACAGGAAGTACAGGTGCGGGTACACGTGGGTGTCGAAGACGGACACCAGCACGGCGACCGGTTCGAGTTCGCGCCCGAGCATCAGGTGGCTGCCGAGGAAGATGTAGGCCAGGTGCCAGGCCACGAGGGCGGGCAGCAGCCGCAGGGCGCGTTTGCGGTAGAACGCCATGGCGCCTTCCGCGTGCGTCCGCGGCGCCAGCACCAGCGCGCCGGAAATGACGACGAAGACCGGCACCACCCAGATGAAGGCAATGTCGATGATCGCCGCCCAGACCCAGTCCGGTTGATGGCGGCGGTCATCGTCGCCGGCCAGCTCACCGAACGAGTGAATGGCCACCACGCCGACGATGCTGACAATGCGCAGGATGTCCAGCGCGTAGTTGCGGCGGGGGAGGGGGGTCGGTCCTCCGAGCTTCCCGGCGGGGGACAGGGAGGGGACGGCCATGAGCCCAATCTACCCGGAAGCCGCCGCCGGCTGGCAAAAAGAAGAACCGGGGCCGGCCTCAGGCCGGCCCCGGTTCTTACGGTGTCTTAGCGGTCGGAGTCGCCGCGGATGAAGGCTTCGACCTTCGCGCGGGCGGTGTCGTCGTCGTACTGTTCCGGCGGGGATTTCATGAAGTAGCTGGAAGCCGAGAGGATCGGCCCGCCGACGCCGCGGTCCAGGGCGATCTTGGCGGCACGGATGGCGTCGATGATCACGCCGGCCGAGTTGGGGGAGTCCCAGACCTCGAGCTTGTATTCAAGCGAGACCGGGGCGTCGCCGAAGTTGCGGCCTTCGAGGCGGACGAACGCCCACTTGCGGTCATCCAGCCAGGACACGTAGTCCGAGGGGCCGATGTGCACGTCGTCGTCGCCGAGCACGGCCGAAGTGTTGGAGGTGACGGCCTGGGTCTTGGAGATCTTCTTGGACTCCAGGCGCTCGCGCTCGAGCATGTTCTTGAAGTCCATGTTGCCGCCGACGTTCAGCTGGTAGGTCCGGTCCAGCACCACGCCGCGGTCTTCGAACAGCTTGGCCATCACGCGGTGGGTGATGGTGGCACCGATCTGGCTCTTGATGTCGTCGCCGACGATCGGAACCCCGGCCGCGGTGAATTTGTCGGCCCATTCCTGGGTGCCGGCGATGAAGACCGGAAGGGCGTTAACGAACGCGACGCCGGCGTCGATGGCGCACTGTGCGTAGAACTTGGCGGCCTTCTCGGAACCGACCGGCAGGTAGCAGACCATGACGTCTACCTTGGCCTTGCGCAAAGCAGCGACCACGTCCACGGGCTCGTAGTCGGACTCCACGATGGTCTCGCGGTAGTACTTGCCCAGGCCGTCCAGGGTGTGGCCGCGCTGGACCTTGACGCCCGTGGCCGGAACATCGGCGATCTTGATGGTGTTGTTCTCGCTGGCGCCGATCGCGTCAGCCAGATCCAGGCCCACTTTCTTGCCGTCGACGTCGAATGCGGCGACGAACTCCACGTCGTCGACGTGGTAGGCGCCGAACTTGACGTGCATCAGGCCGGGGATCGTTGCGCTCGGGTCGGCGCCACGATAGTAGTGGACGCCCTGGACCAGCGAGGCCGCACAGTTTCCAACACCGACGATCGCTACCCGGATGGGGTTCTCTGCCACGGTTCTCCTTCGAAACACTTCTGTATGGCCGCCGCGCCGATGGCGGGCAGCCTATCCAGTCTACGCCGTGTTTCAACACATCAGCGGGTTTGTCCATTCCCGGGCAGGTGCGCGGAGTGGTTTGGGCGCTCAGGCGGGCTGCCGCCGGGCGTTGCGCAGCCGGCGCACCAGCCTCAGAGCCGGCGCGGGCAGGACGGTGCGCAGCCTGGCGCGCAGCTTGCGGCGTTGCACCGCGGCCAGGCGCTCCGGATCGGTCGCCAGCTTCCCGGCCCGGGCGCGCGCCGCGAAGCTGGCCAGCAATTCATCCAGCCGCACCGACTGGGCGTGGAAGTAGTTGTCCCGCAGCCAGCGCGGGTCGGGGTGCCCGAACCGGCCGGCCACCAGGTCCTGCAGGTTGCCGACCAGCCCGGAACCGTCGAACACCTTGTTCAACATCTGCTCGGAGAGTCCGAAGTCGTCCAGGATGAGCACCGGCAGGCCGGCGTCGAGCGCTTCCAGGGCCGCGGTGGAACTGACGGTCACCATGGCCGCTCCCGCGCTGAGCTGTTCCGACATGGGGCCGGTGCAGAACTGCAGTTCGTGCCCGCCCACCGCCCGCGCCGCGACCAGGTCCGCCCACAACTGGTCGAACGGGTACTGCTCCATGTGCGTCTGCGGCTCGCCCGCCCAGGCCCGCAGCTTCACCCGCACGGACAGCTCCGGCCGCCGCCTGGCCAACGCCGCGAGGGCCTGCAGGATGGCGACGCGCTGCTCGCGCTCCACCGGGACTTTGGCCTGGGGCGCGAACACCACCGAGTCCAGCGGCTTCTGCTGCGGCTCCGGACGGCCGGGCGAGGCCAGGAACGGCAGCCGTGAAACCAGGATCCGTTGGGACAGCCCCATGGCGTCGGCCAAGTCGCTGAACGCCCGGCATTCGGCGTGGCTGTGGGTGATGAACGCGTCGCCGAGCGCCCGGTAGTTCAGCGCCTTGCGGGTCGCGGGGAAGGCGACGCCGGGCAGCGCGGACACCAGTGCCGGCCGCTGCGGCATCCGGGACGCCTGGGTGAAAATTTCTTCCACGATGGGTCCGGTGGCTGCTGCCAGCACGATGTCGGCGCCGGCCAGCGCGGCCCGCAAGCCGGAGGCGGGGATCACCCGCGGCGCCTTGCCGGCCAGGAACGTCCCGGCCGTAGCAGCCTGGGTCTGCTCCAGTGTCGGAAGGATGGGGGAGCGCACCAGCAGCACCTCTCGCTCCCACCCGGCACCGACGGTCTCCAGCGTGGCGCAGGCGAACTTCAGGTAGGAGTCGCTGTCGGCAATTGCCAGCAGACGGAACGGCTGGACCGGGTGGTGCCCGTCGGCCGCGGGTACGGCGGCTTGCCGAGGATCCGCCGTCATCGCTTGCCTCCGTCACACAGGGAGCTGCTCAGGTGCCGGCGCAGTTCCTCCGTTGTCTCGGGCAGCCACCAGTCGTGCGGTACCGGCTGCCCCTTCAGCGGTACGCCGGAAGGGGCAAGGATCAGGCGCAGCGAGGCCAGTACCGTAGAGGGCAGGGCGCGGACTGCCTGCCCGGGCCGCAGGCCGCGCAGGCGCATTTCCACCGGGATCGTGTGTTGCTTGACGTGGATCAGCGGATGCTCCGCCAGGACGCTGAGCAGTTCCGGTTGTTCCCGGCGGTGCGGGAAATACGCAACCGGGCCGTCGTCGGTCAGTGACCGTACCCAGTCCAGGTATGGCTCCGCCCGGATCAGTCCGTCGGCGGGCATGGCCGAACCGACCACGATGGTCGGTTCGCTGATGTTCTCGGTGACAGGCTGGGTGCCCAGCCACTCGAAACGGTGCCGTTCCAAGTGCCCGCCGAGGGCCCGGAACTTCTTCTCCACTGCCGGCTGCACGGCCAAGGCCGTGAACACCAGCAGCCGGCCCTGGCTGGCCATCCGGCGCAGGGTCCACCAGGTGGCCAGGCCCAGCGCCTTGCGGCGGGTGGTCGGCACGGCCCGCGGCCGGATCAGCGGGACGGGTCGCGCGCTGACCAGCATGTGCAGCAGGCTCAGCGTCGCCAGGCCGTCGTCCACGATGACCAGTTCGTCCGCGCCGACGCCGCGCAACAGTTCCGCCTGGACCTTGCCGGAGTAGGCGTCGCCGGTGACCCAGCGGTCGAGCTTTTTGTTGCGCACGGCGGGGAGGGCGGCCGACGGCGGCGCGAACCGGACGCCGCTCGGCACCTGTTCCATCAACGATTGCAGTGTGCTGTCCATGCCTACGGCATCGCTGCGGGGGTAGATGAGCGTTTCCTGTCCCAGCAGGCCGGCACCGTGTGCCTCGACGGCGCTGAGCAACTGCAAGGGGGACTCGGCCCAGACGGCAGCCCGGCCGAAGCGCGGGCGCACCAGTTCGCTCCGGCGCCGCCCCCACTGCGTCTTGGACCTGGCGGGCGGACGGGTTGGACGGCCGTCCGCCGCCGGCCCGAGCTGGGGAAGGAACGCCGCGGTGATCGCTGTTTCCGTCATGGCGCCAGCCTCACGGGGCGACCCGTGGCCGGAGTTTGCGGACCACACGCCGGCCCAGCCGCCCGACTTTGGCCAGCGGGTGGGCGGCCACGGCCGGCGGCAATCCGCCCGGCAGCTGAAGCTTGGTCAGCCGCCGCCGCTTGAAGTAGCGCATATGGGGTCCGTCCTGGATGTGGTGCAGATAAGTCTCCGCACTCCGGCGGCCTGCTGCCAGCGTATCGGCCTGCATGCAGTAGGAGACGGCCTCGACCAGTTGCTGCAGGCGGCGGGCCGGGGGAGTGTCTGCCGCCTCCTGGTCCGGGGCTTGGACGTTTTGTTCCAGGATCGCGTCGATGATGGTGACCGGCACGCGGTTGCTGTTTTCGTACGGAGTCAGCCGCTCCAGCAGCAGCTCGGTTCCTACGGCCGCCGCATCGATGTTGAACAGGTACTTGGCGGTCATGAGGGCGGTGGAGAAACAGCTGACCACCAACTGCGGCTGAAGACGCTGCATGACTACTTCCGCGGGAACGGAGGACTCCAGGATATCCAGCTGTACACCGAGGTCCCCGGCCGCCGACTGGACGGAGCGCACGGCTCCCGGGCCGGCGCTGGGATGGGGTTTGAAGATGCAGTGCCGCAGCCCCCGCTCCATGGCCTTTTCGATCATCCGGCGGTGCAGCGCCACTTCTTCCTCGGCCGACAGGATTCCGAGCTCGGACAGGTACTGGCCCAGCAGCAGCGCGCTTCCGGCGGCCTCCGGTTGGGACACCGGAAGCACCATGGGCGGCACCGACCGGTTCAACTCCTCCATGGCGCGACGCAGGGAGGCCGGATCCACCGGCAGCAGCTTGGGATCGTGCTCCCGCAACAACTGCGGGCGCAGCCCCGGAACAAGGTCCACATACAGCAGGGAATCGAGCCGCTGGGCCACGGCCAGCGGGACGGGGTTGCGCGTGGGGCCGTAGCTCATCAGGCCGTCCGAATGTACTGAGACGGCGGCCCGGGCGAAGGTCCGGGCCAGGGCAACCGCAGGGTTGACCTGGATGGACTCGACATAAAGGTGGACCGGATCGTCGCCCAGATCCCATTCCGAGCGCAGCAGCTTTTGCCATAGATCCAGGTCTTGCTCGCGGGGATTGAACTGCCCCGGCCGCCGGGGCCAGAGCAGCTTGCTGAGGTCCACCACGCGGTCGAACCTGCGGGCGGCTTCGGTGAAGCCCGGCGACTCGTGGAACGGGACAGTGATCTCCGGAATCATGGCGTTGTTGGTCAACACGAGGATGCGTTCGGCGCCGGTCTCGGGCACGGTCCCGTCGTCCACGGCCGCGGCCAGCGAGACGACCTGGTAGAGGGTTGATACGACGAAGAGTTCTTTCACTTCACTGTTCCGATCGCTGTTGCCAGCTTCTGACGCCGGTTCTTGTCCAGGGCCGCCAGACAGGCGCTGACGGCGGGGGTCGGAAGGCTGGCCACGGCAGCGCGGATCCCGGACGTCAGTTCCCGGCGGACAGCTTTGGACATCGAGTCCGACCGGTCGAGATGATGGCAGGCGATGGCCAGGAATTGCCGGATCGCTTTCGGCCGAAAGCGGTCTGCCTCGCGGTCTGCGGCCACCAGCCGGAAGACCTCGGCGTAGCTGCGCAGGAAATCCAACTGCCTGCGGTCGAATATCTGGCTCAAGGACGTGGCGACGCCCCGGCGGTAGAAAGCACCCAACTGGTCCGAAACCGCGTAGGAGGTTGCCTGCAGATGCAGGCGCCAGATCCAGGGACGGTCCTCGGCGGTATGCAGGCCGTCCACAAAGTGCAGCAGCCCGGCCTCCTTGAGCGCGCCGTCGAAGATGCCGAAGGGCGCGAACGGATAATCCACCATGCTCGAGGCGTCGATGGGACCAATGTCCTGGCGGGGATCGAGGGCAACGCCGCGCACAGCCTGCGGCGCGCGATGAATGGTCCGGATTCCATTGGCGTGCCGGATGTGGTCCACGCGCAGGAAGTCCACCCCCAGCTCCCTGATCTCGGCGGTGATGCGCGACAGGTGGCCGGGCGCGTACCAGTCATCCGGGTCGAAGAAGGCGATGTAGCGTCCGGTGGAGGCGTCCAGCCCCTTGTTGCGGGCCGCGGCCAGGCCGGTTGCGGCGTCGTTGCGGAGGATGCGCAGGCCGGGGAGCCGGCCGGTGAAGGCGGCGGCCAGCTCCCCGGTCCCGTCGGTGGAACCGTCATCGACGACGATGATTTCCATGACCGAGGGATCATCGAACTGGCGGGTCAGGCTGGTCATCGCGTCGCGGATGAAAGGGGCCTGGTCTTTCGCCGGGATGATGACGCTCAGTAATGGCTGGTTCATGACGTGTGGTTAGCCGTCCACCCGGCGCAGGCGGGACAGCGGTGCCAGTTCGCCCGGGAAGACGCGCTTGACGCCGTCGCCCATGGCTTCTTCCAGGATCCGGATGTCGCGGATCAGCGCCTCGAAGCCCTTGGGCTCCAGCGAGGACGCCTGGTCCGATCCCCACATGGTCCGGTCCAGGGTGATGTGCCGTTCCACCGTCACGGCGCCCAGGGCCACGGCGGCCAGCGAGATCTGCAGGCCGCGTTCGTGCCCGGAGTAGCCGACCGGCACCTGGTAACGCTCCTGCAGCGTGGTGATCATCCGCAGGTTCGCCTCTTCCGGCGGCAGCGGGTAGGTGGAGGTGGCGTGCATCAGGATCAGCTTGTCCGTGCCCAGAACCTCCACGGCCTTGTCGATCTGCTCGATCGTGGACATGCCGGTGGACAGGATCACCGGCTTGCCGGTCTCGCGCAGCGCGGTGAGCAGTTCAAGGTCGGTCACGGAGGCGGAGGCGACCTTGTGAGTCAGCGCGCCGGCTTCCTCCATGAACGCGACGGAGGGCACGTCCCACGGCGAGGCGAAGCAGTGCAGGCCCCGGTCGGCGGCGTGGGAGATCAGCTTCTGGTAGATCGGCATGTCGAACTCGACCCGGTACCGGTAGTCCAGGTAGGTCATCTCGCCCCACGGGGTGGAGCGCATCTTGTCCCGCATGTCCGCGGGGGTGGAGATCTCCGGGGTGCGCTTCTGGAACTTCACCGCGTTCGCGCCGGCCTCGGCGGCGACGTCGATCAGCTGCTTGGCGATCTCGATGTCGCCGTTGTGGTTGATGCCGATCTCGCCGATCACGTAAACCGGCTGTCCGGCACCGACCTGCACGTCGCCGATCGCGACGGGCGCCGGGGAACCGGCGGGAACATTGGCGGAAACGGTAGCTTCGGTAGTCATCAGTGCACTCTCTCTGTTGTTGCTGCTGTGGTGGCTTGTTGCCGGCGGCGCTCGTCGGCGGCACCGCTGTGGGCGGCGAGGATGAGTTCGCAGATTTCGCGGACCGCACCTTCGCCGCCGTGATGCTGCAGCACGGTCCGTGCCGCAGCCTTGACCTCGGCGCGGGCGTCGCCCACAGCCACCGGCCAACCAACGACGCCCATGGCGGGCAGGTCGTTGACGTCGTTGCCCACGTAGGCAACCCGGTCGGGATCCAGCCGGTTGGCGGATATCCACTGGCGGACCGCTCCGGCCTTGTCCGAGACGTCCTGGAGGACGTCGATGCCGAGCTTTCCGGCCCGGGCGCTGACCACCTTGTTGCGTTCGGTGGACAAAATCAGTTGCGGAATGCCGGTGCTGCGCAGTCGGGAAATTCCCATGCCGTCCTCGCGGCTGACGCGGACAAACTCTTCGCCTTCGGCATTCACGAAGGCGTGGTCGTCGGTGTGGACGCCGTCGAAGTCCATGACCAGGGCGTCCACGTCGACCGCGCCGGCCACCGGCGCGCCCGCCCGGCCGGACAGTGCCCGGACCACGTCGAGGTCTTCCAGCGAGTCGATTTCGACGGCCTGCCCGGCGGGCACTTCCTGCAGCTTCAGCCGGCCGAAGAAGCGGTGCCCGCGTTCGAGGAAACCCTCGGTGCGCATGGCGTAGAACGCCCCTGTTTCGCGGTACTGCGGCCGGCGGTCCTGGCGGCGGGGCCGCACGTCGGCGCTGTGCCCGACGGCGGTGACGGCACCGTCGTCGTCAAGCGTCCAATGGAACGCGTGGCTTTCGGTGACGGAGAAGGCGACGTCGGCGCGGTCCTCCAGCACGTCCAGGACGGCCCGGTCCAGGTGCTCCGGTTCGATGAACGGCGAGGTGCACTGCAGCAGGACGGTGACCGCCGGGGGCCGGGGCAGCGTGGCGAGCACGTGGAGCACGGCGGATTCGCTGGTGGCGGTATCCCCGGAAAGCTCCGCGGGGCGGATGACGACGCGGGCGCCGCAGCGTGCGGCTTCGGCCGCGATGTCCGGATGGTCGGTGCTGACGACGACGTCGGTCACGGACGGGGCCGCCAACGCACTGTCGATGGCGCGGGCCACGAGGCTCCGCCCGGCCACGGGCAACAGGTTCTTGAACGGGATCCCTTTGGAACCGCCGCGGGCCGGGATGACGACCAGGACTTCCTGCGGATCGTTGTAACTCATTGGAGTCACGGTAGGAAGCACCGGTAACGGCCGGGGGTGGACCAGGTTACGGGAAGGCGTGCAACAGCGGACGAAATGGGTAACCTGCCGCACGGACCCGGATCTGTGGCCGATGGTGCCGCCGACAGTAGTCTTGGACCATGCCCGGGTCCCGCTCTTCGCGCCGCATGCCGCTGCGCATAGTGGTGCCCAGCCGTAACGACCCGCTCCTGAGGCAGTTCACCGAAATGGTGGGCGGACCGTTGGGCCGGCACAGCGCCCCGGGCCTGGTCTCGCCCGGATTTTTCACCGTGGAGCGCGTGCTGATCATCTTGACCACGCTCGCCGCGCTGCTTTCCGTCGTGGTCAAAACGCCGTGCCGGCTGGCCGGGTGGGAGTTGCCGGACTATTTCTACATGGGCTGCTATTCGGACTGGCCGGTGCTGTTCGAGTCCCGCGGCCTCGCCGAAGGTGTGATGCCGTTCGTCACGGCGGGAAGTTCCTTCGAGTACCCCGTGTTGCTGGGGCTGGTGGCCGGGGCGACGGCGTGGCTGGTTCCCGGCGAGGGCGCGTCCCCGGAACGGGCCCTGGCCTATTTCGATATCAACGCCACCCTGGTGGCCGTGGTCTGGCTGGTCACCGTCATCGCGACGGCGCGGATGAGCCACCGGCGGCCCTGGGACGCGGCGATGGTGGCGCTGGCCCCGGGCATTGTGCTCGCCGGGACGATCAACTGGGACCTCTGGGCCGCAATGCTGGCCGCCCTGGCGATGCTCGCCTTCGCACGGCGCCGCCCGGTCCTGGCCGGGGTGTTCATCGCCCTCGGCGCGGCGCTCAAGTTGTATCCGGTGCTGATCTTGGGGCCCATCCTGCTGCTGGCGGTGCGGACCGGCAGGTACCGCCCCCTGGCCCGGTCCGCCTTGGCGGCGGCCGCGACCTGGCTGGCGGTCAATCTTCCGTTCATGCTGCGGGACTTCGGCGGCTGGTTCCACTTCCTCGACTACAGCCGGCAACGCGAAGCCGGTCATTCGTCGATCTGGTACGCCTACAACTTGACGGCGCAACGGCAGCAACTGCCGGTCCTCAGCCCCGAATTCATCAACACCGCCTCCTTCCTCCTGTTTGCGGCCGCCTGCGCGGGCATCGCGCTCCTGGCCTTGGCGGCGCCGAGGCGGCCCCGGATGGCGTCCCTGGTTTTCCTGGTGGTGGCCGCCTTCGTGCTCACCAACAAGGTCTACTCGCCGCAATTCGTGGTGTGGCTGGTGCCACTGGCCGTACTCGCGCATCCCCGGTGGCGCGACTTCCTGATCTGGCAGTTTTTCGAGGCCATGCACTGGTGGGCCGTCTGGATGCATCTGGGCCAGGTGACGAGCGGCGGCGAAGCGGCGCGCAATCTGGACGCCCCGTACTACGTGCTGGCCGTCATCGCTCATGTTGCAGCAACGGCATACATGGCGGGGAAGGTGGTGCGGGCCATCTGGTCGCCGGAGCATGATCCGGTCCGCCGCGTGGGCACCGACGACCCGCAGGGCGGGGGTTACAACGGGGCGCCCGACAGGTTCACGCTGCCGCTGCCGGGCGGCACCAGGGGCCGCGGTGCCGGTCCGCCGGCCGCCAAGACGAGCGGGCAGGGCGAATATGCGCCGCCAGGCATAAAAGCGTGGCGGCGGCCTTCCATCTGGCCTGGCATTGCCGGTGAGGCCGCGCAGGCCACAAGGTGGAAGCCACAGCGTGAAGGAGATCCAACGTGACGGACGTAGCGGTAGTCGGCGCCGGGCCGAACGGGTTGGCGGCGGCCGTCATCATGGCGCGCGCGGGCCTCGGCGTCACGGTCTTCGAAGCGGCAGCCACGCCCGGCGGCGGCTCGCGCACGCTGGAGCTGATGGAGCCGGGCCACTGGCACGACGTCTGCTCCGCGGTGCATCCGATGGCCGCGGCCTCGCCGTTTTTCCGGGACTTCGGGCTGGACCAGCGGATCGAACTGCTGGTGCCGGACGTCTCCTACGGCCAGGTGATCGACGGGGCCGCCGCGGCGGTCGCCCATCGCGACCTCGACCGGACCGTGGACGGGTTGGGGGCCGACGGCGGCGCGTACCGGCAGCTGATGGAGCCGCTCGTCGCCCGGACCGACGCGCTGCTCGAGTTCACCATGGACCAGCTCCTCCAGGTGCCCGCGAGCCCGGTCACGGCCTTCCGGTACGGGCTCCGCGCCCTGGAGCAGGGCTCACCCGCCTGGAACCTGCGCTTCAAGGAACAGTTCGCACCGGCGCTGCTGACCGGCGTCGCCGCACACACGACCGGCGGGGTGCGCCGCCTCTCGTCCGCTGGTGCGGGGCTGATGCTGGGCGCGCTCGCCCATGCCGTGGGCTTCCCCCTGCCCGCCCGGGGATCACAGGCCATCATCGACGCCATGGCCGAGGACCTGCGGGCCCACGGCGGCCGGCTGGAGACCGGGCACCGGGTCGCGTCGCTCGCCGAGCTGACCGGCGCCGAGGCAGTGATGCTGGATACCTCACCCACCGAGCTGCTGCGGCTGGCCGGCGGCCGGCTCCCGTCCCGCTATGCGCGCGCCCTGCGGCGCTTCCGCTACGGACCCGGGGCGGCCAAGGTGGACTACATCCTGTCCGGGCCGGTTCCGTGGACCCATCCGGACCTGCGCCGGGCCGGCACCGTGCATCTGGGCGGGACACGGGAACAGATGGCAGCCTCCGAGCGGGAGATTGCCCGGGGCCGGCACTCGGAGGACCCGGTGATCCTGACGGCGCAGCCCGCCGTGGTCGATCCGTCCCGGGCACCCGCGGGGCGCCACGTGCTCTGGACCTATTGCCACGTTCCGGGCGGTTCCACCCGGGACATGGAGCCGGTCATCACCGCTGCGCTGGAGCGCGCCGCCCCCGGGTTTACCGACCTCGTGGTGGATTCGGCCAGCATGTCCGCGGCCGACTACGAGGCCTACAATCTCAACTACGTCGGCGGCGACTTCGGGACCGGGGCCGTCAGCCTGCCGCAGCTCGCGGCGCGTCCGGTGCTGAGCCGGAAGCCCTGGCAGACCCCGCTGCACGGCGTCTATTTGTGCTCGGCTGGGACACCGCCGGGCCCGGGCGTGCACGGCATGGCCGGCTACCGCGCCGCCGAGCTGGCCCTGCGGGAGCAATTCGGACTGGCTGTCCCGGTCCTGAGACCGTAAGCCATGGATCAGCGGGCGGTGCCAGTGGAAGATGGTCCCATGGATCCTGTCGCCGCCTTGAACGAAATCGCCTTCTGGCTGGAGCGCGAACTCGCCCCAACGTACAAAGTGCAGGCTTTCCGGAGGGCAGCCGCGGTCGCCGGCGGGCTGGATCCCGGCGAACTCGCCGAGCGGGCGCGCACCGGCCGGCTGAAGAGCATGAAAGGGATCGGTTCCAGCACCTTCGTGGTGATCCAGCAAGCGGTCGACGGCGAGGTCCCCGACTATCTGGCGAAGGTGCGGGAGCGCGCCGCCGCGCCCCTGGCCGAGGGCGGCCGCGAGCTCCACCAGGCCCTGCGCGGTGATCTGCACAGCCACAGCGACTGGTCCGACGGCGGCTCGCCGCCGGAAGCCATGGCCGATGCCGCCCGCTGGCTCGGCCGCGACTACCTCGCCCTGACCGACCACTCGCCGAACCTCACGGTTGCCAATGGCCTGAGCGCGGAGCGGCTGGCCAGGCAGCTCGAGCTGGTCGCGGAGATCAACGCCGGAGCGGACGGCTTCCGGGTGCTGACCGGGATCGAAGCCGACATCCTGGAGAGCGGCGAACTGGATCAGTCACCGGAGATGCTCGACCGGCTGGATGTGGTGGTCGCCAGCGTGCATTCCAAGCTGAGGTCGGACCGGGGCACCATGACCCGCAGGATGCTCGGCGCCATCGAGAACCCGCGCACCAACGTGCTGGGCCACTGCACGGGGCGGCTGGTCAAGGGATCACGGGGAACGCGGCCGCAGTCGGAGTTCGACGCCGGGCGCGTGTTCGCCGCGTGCGCCGAGAACAACGTTGCGGTCGAAATCAACTCCCGGCCCGAGCGGCAGGACCCTCCGGACGAGCTCATCCAGTTGGCCCTCGACGCCGGCTGCCTGTTCAGCATCGACAGCGATGCCCACGCGCCCGGTCAGCTCGACTTCCTCCACTACGGCGCCGAACGGGCGGCCGCAAACGGCGTCCCGGCCGAACGGATCATCACCACCTGGCCGGTGGAGCGCCTGCTCGAGTGGACCCGGGCGGGCAGGTAGCCCGCTGGTGCAGGATGCCGGCTGACCGTCCCGACGCAGCCTTCCCGTGAGCCGTGGCGGCACCGTATATCGTGCAAAGAGGGCTGCCATCGGAGCCCAACAACATAACGACGGCGGTGCACGGCTGCCGCAAGGAGGTACAGATGCGTCTGGGGACAGTACGGCGGAACGGGACCACGCAGGCGTTCCGGCAGGACGGCGACGCCACCGAATACCTGCCGGCCAGGGACGTCGGAGAGCTGCTGCAGCGCGGGGACTGGCGCACGCTCTCCGGGGAGCCGGGCCCGGCGCCCGCGGCGTCGGAGCTTCAGCTGCCGATCCTGCACCCGGGCAAGATCCTCTGCGCCGGCCTGAACTATTACGCCCACGCCGAAGAAGTGGGCCAGGAGGTCCCGAAGTACCCCACGATCTTCACCAAGTACGCGAACGCGCTGGTCGGCCCCACGGACGACGTGGTGCTGCCGGCGGCCAGCTCGAAGATCGACTGGGAGGCCGAGCTGACCGTGGTGATCGGCTCCCGCGTCCGGCACGCCGATGAGGCCGCAGCCCGGGACGCGATCGCCGGCTACACGGTGATGAACGACGTCTCGGTCCGGGACTGGCAGGGCCGCACCTCGGAATGGTTCCAGGGTAAAAACTGGGACCGGATGACGCCGGTGGGCCCCGTCGTCGTCACGGCAGACGAGCTGGATCCGGAAGCGGGGCTGGCGGTGGAATGCGAGCTGGACGGCGTGGTCAAGCAGTCGGGCAACACCTCGGACCTGATCTTCTCCTGCGCGCAGCTCGTGTCCTACGTCAGCCAATTCATGACCCTGGAACCCGGCGACCTGCTGGCCACCGGCACCCCGGCCGGCGTGGGACTGGCCCGGAAACCGCGGGAATGGATTTCCGCCGGGGCGCACCTGGTGACCCGGATCGAGGGAATCGGCGAGCTGCACAACCGCTGCGTGGCCGAAGAACGGCGCTGAAACGTCGAATTTGTCCCGCCGGCGTCCTAGGATCAAGGAGTGGCACAAACACGGCTGTTTGGGCGTGACCGGGAGGTGGCGCAGTGGCGCGACCTCGCCACTGCTGTGGAATCCGGGCGCAGCATCGAACTGACCGTCAGCGGCCCGTCCGGAATCGGCAAGACATCCCTGCTGGAGACGGTGTGCGCCGATGCCTCCGCGCGCGGCTGGAAACTGCTGCGCGCCGCCGGCGCCGCCCGCCGCTCGTTGCCCGGGTCCATGTTCTGGCAGTGGTTCGCGCCGCTGGCCCAGCAGGTGCCGGACCAGGGCCCGCCGTTCGACGGGCAGGGCCGGGTGCTGCATACCTTCCTGACGTACGCGGGCGGCCCGCTGCACAAGGACGCCCTGACCTATTCCGCCTCCTGGGTACTGCGCTCGCTGGCCCAGGAGGGACCGGTGGCCGCCGTGGTGGACGACGCCCAGTGGCTCGATGAACTCTCGCTCCAGTCGCTGTCCGACATGGCGGGCCTGCTGATCGACGCCCCGCTGCTGCTCCTGCGCGGGGTGCGTACCGGCCAGGGTGCGGAGCGCGGCGACGGTATCCGGGCGGACTCCCTGCTGCTGGGTGCCGACGACCGCGGTGCCCGCGGCGGTACCTCCCGTGCCGATGGGCGCGTGCACTGGCCGCTGGAACCGCTGGACCGCCAGGCCGTGGCAGAGTGGACAGCCGACCGGAGGCCCGCCGCGGATCATGCCGTGGCGGCGCGCATCCATGCGGCGGCGGGAGGACTGCCGTTCTATGTCCACGAACTCCTGGAGGACGGCGCCGGGGCAGGGCTCGACGGCGCGGGCGTCAATAAGGTCAGCGCGGAAGCCGCGGTGCTCGAAGACCGCCTCAACCGGCTCTCGGCGACCGAGCGCGCGGTGCTGGACGCCGTCGTCGTCCTGGGGGAGGACGCCAGCCACCAGCTCCTGGCACGCATGACCGGGCTGCCGGTGGCCGGACTGACCCCGGTGCTGAAGCGCCTTGCCGCCGCGCGGTTCCTGAGCTCCCTGCGTCCCCGTCCGCGGATCCAGCACGCCCTGGTGGCCGAAGCGGTGCTCGCCACGCTGGAGCCCGACCGGCAGGCCGAACTGCACGGCCAGGCTGCGGCCGCCCTGATGGCGCAGGGCAGCGAGAGCGCAGTAGTGGCGGGCCATCTCCTGGCGACCAGGCCTGGCACCGACCCCGCCTCGGCCGAAATCCTGCTCGATGCCGCCGGCGGCGCCCGCCGCATCGGCGCGGCGGAGCTTGCCGTCCGGCTCATCGAACGGGCCATGGCGGAGAACGGGCTGGCACCGGATCTGCAGCGGCGGATCGTGATTGAAGCGTCGCTGGCCCATCAGGCGGCCGGCCACCTCAAGGAGGCGGAGGCCCTGGGACGGCGGGCGCTGGCCATGACCCACGGCACCCGGGCGCGCGTGGAGCTGCTGCTGGATTTCGCCGAGGCCCGGTATTCGATCAACCGGGTGGAGGAAAGTTCGCGTTACTACAGCCAGGCACTGAGCGAATTGGAAAACGACGACGACCCGCACACCGAGCTCCGGCGCCGGGTCGTTGCGCTGGCGACAGGGGCAGGGTTCCAGCAACTGCAGTTCGCCACGCAGTACGGCCAGGAGCTGGCGAGCCTCCTGGCGCAGGACCCGGCGCAAGACGGCCCGAGCGACCGGCTGTTGTTGGTGCAGGAGGCGCTGCGGCTGACCGTGACCGGAACGGATGCCAAGCGCAGCGGCGAGCTGGCGCTGCGGGCGTGCGCCGGCGGAAAGCTGCTGGCGGAAGTCGGCGCGGAGTCCAACATCATCAACTACGCGACGGGTGCGCTCAACGGCTCCGAACAGGACGCCGCGGCCCTTGAGCTGCTGGACGCCGCCATAGCCGAGGCGCGGGCCAACTCCTCGCCCATGGCGAACGCCACCCTGACCTACTGCCGCGGGGCCATCCATCTGAACCGGGGGCGGCTGCGGCTGGCCCAGATGGACCTGGAAACGAGCATGCAGGCGGCAGACACCGGCTGGCGGACGTATCTGGAGGTAGCCTGCGTGACGCTGGCCGAGGTCTACCTGGCCCGTGACGATCTTGCCGCCGCCGACGCCCTGCTGAAACGGGTCCCGCTGGCGGAAGAACGCGTGCCGCTGGTGCAGGCCATGGCGCTGCAGCTGCACGGAGTGGTGGCCGCCGGCCACGGGGACCACCAGTTGGCGCTCGAGTACTTCGCCACCGCCATGGACCTCGGCGCCGGCCTGGGCCCGACGCTGAATCTGTGGACGCGCAGCGCCATTGAATCCGCCGCCCGCGCCGGGCAGACCGAATACGCCTCCGCGGTGGCCGCGGAACTGCTCCAGGAGGTCCGCTCCTTCGGCGCCCCGCGCCTGACCGGCACCGTGCTGCGGGCCGCCGCGCTGGCCCAGCCGGGGCCGAGCGCCGTCGTCATGCTGCGCGAAGCCATCGCCCTGCTCGAAGCCCATGAGGGCCGCTACCAGCTGGCGCTGGCCCTGGCCGACCTGGCCGAGATCTGCCTGCAGCCTGGGCAGGGCGACGCGCTGCTGGCGTTCCGGACGGAAGCGCTGGCGGCGGCGCGCAAGGCACTGGTCCTGGGGAACCGGATAGGGGCCGCCGCGGTGGCACGGCGCATGACCCACCTGCTGGCGCAGCAGGATCATCGCCTGCCGCTGGTCGCGGAGAACAAGGCCGACCGGCTGACGCCGGCCGAGTACCGGGTCTGCTCCCTGGCGGCCAGGGGACTCACGAACCGGAAGATTGCGGCGGAGCTGTTCATCACCATCAAGGCGGTGGAGTGGCACCTGTCCCGGTCGTTCGCCAAGCTGGGAATTGCCTCCCGCAAGGACCTGGCGGCCGTGCTGGACCGGCAGGACTGAGGTGCTGCCGGGCTAGCCCCGCAGCACCCTAGGGTTTCCTAACTAGGGTGGATTGATCTGGCATACCGAAGCCGCCGGGATCATGATTGAAGGTGTCAGCAACCGGAACGGGAGACCACACCGGAGGCGGCGGCATCCGGATCCCAGTTGGGGGGACGCGCTTTAGGGCGGTGGATCCGATGCCGCACACGAAATGGCTCGAAGTGAGTTGGCTAATGGGGAGGCCTGACTTTGAGCCATTTCGTATGCCCGCGACCATGACAGACTGGGTCCGTGGCCCATCTCGACGTCTCCAACATCACCTATTTCCTCTCCGACGGCCGCCAGTTGCTCAACGGCGTCGGCTTTAAGGTCGGCGACGGCGCCAAAACCGCGCTGATCGGACCCAACGGCACCGGCAAGACCACCCTGCTGCGGATCATCGCCGGCGACATTGCCCCGGACGAAGGCGCCGTGGCGCGCTCCGGCGCCATGGGCATCATGCGGCAGTTCGTCGGCCAGGTCCGGGACGGGACCACGGTCCGCGACCTCCTGGTCGGCGCCGCCCCGCCGGCACTCGCCGCCGCGGCACGGGCCGTGGACGAAGCCGAGCTGGCCATGATGGAGCGCGACGACGAGCCCACCCAGATGCGGTATGCGCAGGCGCTCGCGGACTGGGGCGACGCCGGCGGCTACGAGCAGGAGACCGTCTGGGACGAGGTCACCACGGCCGCCCTGGGCGTGCCCTTCGACCGCGCGCAGCACCGCACCGCATCGACCCTGTCCGGCGGCGAACAGAAGCGCCTGGTGCTGGAAGCGCTCTTCGCCGGCCCGGACGAACTGCTGCTGCTGGACGAACCGGACAACTATCTGGACGTGCCCGGCAAGCGCTGGCTGGAAGAAAAGCTGCGGGAATCCCGGAAATCAGTGCTGTTCGTCAGCCACGACCGTGAACTGCTGGCCAATGCGGCCACTCGGATCGTCACCCTCGAACCCGGCGCCCTCGGGGCCACCGCCTGGGTCCACGGCGGTGGCTTCGAGAGCTACCTGCAGGCCCGGGACGACCGCAACGCCCGCTTCGAAGAACTGCGCAAGCGGTGGGACGAGGAGCACGCCAAGCTCAAAGAGCTGGTGAACATGTACAAGAACAAGGCCGCGTTCCGCTCCGACATGGCCAATCGATACCACGCCGCCACGACCCGGCTGCAAAAGTTCCTCGAGGCCGGTCCGCCGGAGGCCGTGCCGATCGAACAGAACGTGCAGATGCGGCTGAAGGGCGGGCGCACGGCCAAGCGGGCCGTGGTGGCCACCAAGCTGGAGCTGACCGGGCTGATGAAGCCGTTCAGCACCGAGATCTGGTTCGGCGACCGCGTGGGCGTGCTGGGATCCAACGGCTCCGGCAAGTCCCACTTCCTGCGCCTGCTGGCCAGCGGCGGCACCGACCCGGAGAAAGAGCACCTGCCCGTCTCGGAAGTCCGGATCGCCCACGTGCCGCACACCGGCACCGTGAAGCTCGGGGCCAGGATCCGCCCCGGCTTCTTTGCGCAGACCCACATCCGCCCGGACCTGCTGGGCAAGTCCCTGGTGGACATCCTGCACCGCGGCGACGACCACCGCTCCGGCTTGGGGCGCGAAGCCGCGGCCGCCGTCCTGGACCGCTACGGCCTGGCCCGGCAGGCGGAACAGCTGTACGACTCGCTCTCCGGCGGACAGCAGGCACGGCTGCAGATCCTGCTGCTGGAACTTTCCGGTGCCACCCTGCTGCTGCTCGACGAGCCGACGGACAACCTGGACCTGCATTCCGCGGAGGCGCTGGAGAAGGCCATCGACGCGTTCGAGGGCACGGTGCTGGCCGTCACCCACGACCGCTGGTTCGCGCGCAGCTTCGACCGTTTCCTGGTGTTCGGCTCCGACGGCCGGGTCTACGAGAGCGATACCCCGGTGTGGGACGAGGACCGTGTTGTCCGGGAGCGCTGAACCGCCCGGCGTCGAGGGGAACGTCGAGGGGAGCAAGGCCGCGAAGCGCCGCCCCTACGAACCGCCGCGCCCGGTCCGGGCCGCCACCTACGCGACCTTCGCCATCTTCGGGCTCAACGGGCTGGTCTTCGCCAGCTGGGCGGCCCGCATCCCGGCCGCCGCGGCGACGCTGGACATCAGCGCCGGCAGCATCGGCGCGCTGCTGCTGGCCCTCGGCCTCGGCTCGGTCATCTCGCTGCCCCTGGCCGGCCCCCTTGCCGCCAGGATCGGCACGGCCAACAGCGTCCGGGCCGGCGGGCTGATCGCAGCGGTCAGCGCGGCCGGCCTCGCCGCGGCGTTGGCGGCCGGCTCCTTTCCCGCCGCCGCCGCGGCGCTGTTCTGCTACGGCGTGGGCGTGGCCTGGTGGGACGTGGCGCAGAACATCGAAGGCGCCGACGTGGAGCGGAAACTGCTGCGCACCATCATGCCGAAGTTCCACGCCGCCTTCAGCCTGGGCGCGTTCGCAGGCGCCATGATCGGCGCCTGGCTCTCCGTGCTCGGGGTTTCGCTGGCCACCCATCTGGCGGTGCTGTCCGTGGTGGTAGCGGTCGCGACCTGGGTGGTGCCGCGGGCCTTCCTGCCCCACCGCCCCCAGCATGACGACGACGGCGGTGCCCGCCCCGGCCGCTTCGCCGCCTGGCGGGAGCGGCGCACGGTGCTGATCGGCGTCGTCGTCCTCGGGGCAGCCCTGACCGAGGGCGCCGCCAACGACTGGATCGCCCAGGCGACCGTCGTCGGGCTCGGCGCCACCGAAGCGACCGGCGCCGTCATGTTCGGGGTCTTCGTGGCCACCATGACGGTGCTGCGCCTGGCCGGCGGGCGGTTCATCGACCGCTGGGGACGCGTCGCCGTGCTGCGGGTCAGCCTGGGCACGGCACTGGCCGGCCTGCTGCTCTTTGTGCTGGCGCCGAACCTGCCGCTGGCCTTTGCCGGGGCGGTGCTCTGGGGAGCCGGCGCAGCCCTGGGCTTTCCGATGGGCATGTCCGCGGCCGCGGACGACCCGGCCCGGGCCGCGGGACGGGTGTCGGTGGTTTCGACCCTGGGCTATGTGGCGTTCCTGGCCGGACCGCCTTTCCTCGGGTTCCTGGGCGAACAGGTGGGCCTCCGCAACGCCCTGCTGGCCGTGGCCGCGGTGATGGTCGCCTCGCTGCTGACCGCCCCGGCCGCCCGCGAGCAGCGCCGGGCCCGGACCTAGGCGCTTCCGCCCACGGCCTCCACCGGGCGCCCGCGTCCGGATCTTTTGCTGGAAATTTCCCGGGCGCGGACCCATCCTTGAAGAACCCCAAAACGAGGGGCCTTCAATCGCAGGAGCCAATGGCAATGAGCAATCAACCAGACGATTCGGGGATCAAGGCAAAGCACCGGGCCATGTGGGCCCTCGGCGACTATCCCGCCGTCGCTACTGAGGTTATCCCGGCGCTGGGCGCCGCTCTCGTCGGGGCCAGCGGCATTCAGCCCGGTGACCGTGTTCTAGACATTGCGGCCGGTTCCGGCAACGCGGCCATCCCCGCTGCCCAGGCCGGGGCCCAGGTCACCGCGGCGGACCTCACTCCCGAGCTGCTTGAGCAGGGGCGCCGATTGGCCGAAGAGGCAGGGGTTTCCGTGGACTGGCTGGAGGCCGACGCCGAGAACCTCCCGTTCGGGGATGGTACTTTCGATGCCGCGATCTCCTGCGTGGGGATCATGTTCGCCCCCAACCACCAGGCGAGTGCCGACGAACTCGTCCGCGTGCTGCGGCCCGGCGGCACGATCGCCCTCGCCAACTGGACGCCGGAAGGCTTCATTGGCCAGATGTTTGCGACCATGAGGCCTTACGCACCCCCGCCTCCTCCGGGGGCGCAACCCCCGCCGCTCTGGGGCAACCAGCAGCACGTGCTGGACCTGTTCGGGGACCGGGCCACCGACGTCCTCGCCCGGCGGGAAAAGCTGACGGTCGACAGGTTCGCCACCGCCGGGGAGTTCCGCGACTTCTTCAAGGCCCGCTACGGGCCCACTATCAACACGTACAGGTTCATCGCGGACCAACCGGACCGGGTCCAGGCCCTCGATGAGGAACTCGAACAACTGGCCAGCCGGTACGATCTCGGCGGCGGCCGGATGGAATGGGAGTACCTGTTGTTCACGGCCCGCAAGAAGTGACCGTGCTGGAAACATCCGGGAAGCGGGATCGGTACCTCCGGGCCGTTTCCGCCGCGGGATGCTGTTGGGAAAGCGGGTCCGGTTACTAGACTGTGGCCATGGCTGCTGTATTGGTTCGTCCCCGGAACGGCAAGCTGATCGCCGGCGTCTGCGCGGCCCTGGCCGCTCGTTTCGGCCTGCCGAAACTGCTGGTGCGTCTCGCGTTCGTGATTTTCGGACTGGTCGGTATCGGGGAACTGGTGTACATCGCGCTGTGGATCATGATCCCCAAGGCTCAGGTGTAGGCTTCGCCCCGCCGCCCCCGGCATGCCCGAGGCCGGAGGTCCTTGGCGCCTGCCGTCCAGGTCCGTCCCTCGGCACACTCATGCCCCAAAACGCTCCACTGATGACGGCTGACGGCAGGTCAGGGCTACTCGACGAGTTTGCCGGCCATCGAGTCGTCGGCGTCGGCTTGGGCCAGGGACCGGAAGGAGTCCGGGGCAGGGGGCAGGGCCTCAAAGCTGACTCCCTCGCTAGGGGACCAAACGAAGTTGCCCTGCAGTGACGGATCCATCTCGGGGAAGTCCGCACGGTTGTGGCAGCCCCGCGTCTCACGCCGCTCGAGGGCGCACTCGAGCGTGGCCCGGGCCGCGAGGAGCGAGCCCAGCAGGTCGTAGGCGTGCGCCAGGTCGTCGAACCCGGCGATGTCCGGGTGCGCGGTGACGTGCCGCGCGCGTTCTTCGAGGGCGGCGAGCCTGTTCAGGCCGTCCTGCAGCCCCTGCCCGGTGCGCACGACGCCGGCGTGCTCGGTCATCAGGTTGCGCACTTCGCGCTGCAGCCGCCGGGCTGACTCGGTCCCGCGCTCACTGAGCAGGGTCTGCATCTCGGCGCGGGCGGACTCGACGGCGGAGGGGTCCCGGCGGACAGTGGTGCGGGAGGCGGCGTACTCTGCGGCGTGCCCGCCGGTGATGCGTCCGTAGACTAGCAGCTCGATCAGCGAGTTTCCGCCCAGGCGGTTCGCCCCGTGCAGGCCCGAGGACGCCTCGCCGATGGCGTACAGCCCGTGCACGCCGGTGCCGTGGTCCTCCGGGGCCACCCAAACCCCGCCCATGGAGTAGTGCGCGGTCGGGGCGATCTCCATTTTCGTGGTCGTGATGTCCACCATCTGCAGGTCGATCAAGGTGCGGTAGACCCGGGGCAGCTTCTGCAGGATAACCTCCCGGGGCAGATGGGACACGTCCAGATAGACCCCGCCCTTCTCGGTTCCCCGGCCCGAGGCGATCTCCGTATACCCGGCCAGGGCCACCCGGTCGCGGGTGGACAGCTCCATGCGCTCGGGATCGTAGCGCTCCATGTAGCGCTCGCCGAGCGCGTTGGTGAGGATGCCGCCTTCGCCGCGTGCTGCCTCGGAGACGAGGGTGCCGGCAGCGTCGTCGGGCTCCAGCAGTCCGGAGGGGTGGAACTGGACCAGCTCGGCGTCCCGGATCCGGGCTCCGGCGAGGGCAGCCAGGCGGAAGGAGTCGCCGGTGTTCTCGTCGCGCCGGGAGGAGGTGTGGCGCCAGATGCGGGTGTGTCCGCCGGCCGCCAGGATCACCGCGTCGGCGTGGATCTGTACGGGCGTGCCGTCCACGACGTCGAACCCGTAGGCGCCGAAGACGGTACCGTCGGCCACCAGCAGGCGGGTGATGTAGATGCTGTCAATGATCTGCACGTTCAGTTCGGCGGCGCGGCGCATCAGGGTGCGCTGGATCTCCAGGCCGGTGTAGTCGCCGGCGTAGGCAGTTCGGCGGTACTTATGGGCGCCGAAGAAGCGCTGGGAAATCCGCCCGTCTTCCTCCCGTGCGAAGGGCATCCCCCACCTCTCCAGGTCCTCGATGCCGCCGGCGGCATTGCGCGCCACGGTCTCCACGATGGCCGGATCGGCCAGGAAATAGGACTCGCGCAAGGTGTCGGCGGCGTGCTGCTGCCAGCTGTCCTCCGGATCCATGGTGGCCAGCGCGGCGTTGATGCCGCCGGCCGCCAGCGTGGTGTGGGCGTCGTGCTTGCGCCGCTTGCCCACCGCCAGCACCTGGACCCCGCGCTGCGCCAGTTCGATCGAGGCGCGCAATCCGGCGCCACCGGTACCGATGACGAGGACAGAGGTGGACAACAGTCGCTCGGGGGCGTGCTTTGTGCTCATATCTCCATGCTAGGAAGGCGGCTATCATGAGTCCAATGCATTGTCTGGATAGAACTGATGCGAAAAGGCTATGATGAAACTCGAGCAATTGTCGTCCTTTGAGGCCGTGGCCCGGAACGGCCACTTCACCCGTGCCGCCGAGGAGCTCTTCCTCGCCCAGCCGTCCCTGAGCCGGCAGATCGCCGCGCTGGAGGCCGACGTCGGCACCAAACTCTTTCGCCGCGGACCGGCCGGGGTGACGCTGACCGACGCAGGCGAGGTGCTGTTGCCCATCGCGCGGCGGATGCTGGGTGACGCGCGGTTCGCCCGCGAGCAGATGGATGAACTGGCCGGGCTTCGGCGCGGCCACGTCCGGCTCGGCGCCCCGCCTACCCTCTGCGTCTCACTGGTTGCCGACGTGCTGGCGGCCTTCCGGGCCGCGCATCCAGGAGTGGATCTGCACATCACCGAGGGCGGCTCGCGCTCCCTGGTGGACGCTTTGAACGAGAACGCACTGGACCTTGCCTTGATGGTCACCCGCGGGTCCGAACCATCCGTACCCGGCACCGAGCTGATCCCCCTGCTTTCCGAGGAACTGGTGGTGATCTCAGCCGCAGGCTCCCCGATGCCAGGACACGGGCAGGAGCAACGGGGTGAAAGCCCGACCCGGGCCGAGCTCACCCTGGCGGAACTGGCGGAGATCCCCCAAGTCGCGTTCAACCGCAGCTACGACCTGCGCGTGGCCACGGACGCGGCATTCTCCGCTGCAGGACTTACCCCGACGATCGCCGTCGAGGGCGCCGAAATGGACGCAGTGCTCCGATTCGTGGAACGGGGGCTGGGGGTGGCCGTGGTTCCGGCCATGGTGGTCATCGACCGCCCCACGCTGGACAGCACCCGCCTGGTGAGCCCCCAGCTGACCCGAACTGTCAACCTCGCCCGGCGTACCGACGTCCCACCCTCGGCCGCGGCAGCGGCCATGCAACAGTTCGTCTTCGAAACCGTGGACCGACTCGCCGCGCCAGGCACCGACCTCTCGCGACTCGTGACCGTGACACCACGAGAGACAGGGAGAGGCCGCTAGGGCCGGACAGGAGCACGTAGCGTCATCCGTAAGGACGATCCGGCCGGACGCGAAGATCATCCCGCAGTGCGGTGTGCGGCCGGCCGGCACTCCGTAACGTATTCATTGGCCCCGGGACTCCGGGCGCTACTCCAGTGCTCGGCGCAATAGACGCGCCCGCGCCTGATTCGCTACAGGAGAAGAAGTCGCAGCCGCGCAAACCCGCTGCGGATCGCCCGGTCGAAATGACGGTGCAGTAGACTCCATGTTGATGCCTTGGAAGGCGACTCAGTCGGTGACACGCCCGGCGCGTTCGGATCGGCGACCACCGCCGGTTCCAGTGCCACAGCCGTACCCAGTACCGCCGCTTCGGACATTCGAGACCTCGGAGTTCACGACGCGTATACCGCCCGCGTGGACGTCGGGGGTCGTCCTTCGTGCCGGGAAAGGTCACCATCGGCGGATCGCCGTGGGAGGTGGCGCTGCTGCCCGGCTCGATTCGACCGTTTGCACGAAAACTGTATGCGGCGAATCGCAGCGGCATCGTTGCGCAGAGTGATGAGGATCGGGAGGCCTCGATCTACCTGCTCGACCGGGGCATCGCGGACCCGCTTCCTATCGAGGCCTGAGGCGTCGACGATGTCGAGATCGTGATTCCCGTACACGGCGGTGCTCGGCCGCTCGAGCGGTGCCTCGCCTCGCTTGCCGACGCTGGACTCCCCATCACCGTCGTCGACGATGCGTCGTTTCGCTCCGACGCAGCGCGCATTGAGCAGGTTGCCCAGGCGGCTGGTGCGCGCGACTCGTCGTACGGAAGAATAACGGCGGACCGGGTGGGGCGAGAAACACCGGTTTCGAGGCGACGACGGCGCCGTTTGTCGCCTACCTCGATGCTGACGCCATCGCAAGTCCAGACTGGGTTGCTAAGCTGCGCCCGCTCTTCGACGACCCCCTCGTCGGCGCGGTCGCTCGCCGCTGGATGCTGTTCGGGAAGCGGCGCCGGTTCTAGACTGTGGCCATGGCTGCTGCATTGGTTCGTCCCCGGAACGGCAAACTGATTGCCGGTGTCTGCGCGGCCCTGGCCGCCCGTTTCGGCCTTCCGAAAGTGCTCGTGCGTCTCGCGTTCATTATTTTCGGACTGGTCGGTATCGGGGAGTTGGTTTACATCGCGCTGTGGATCATGATCCCCAAGGCTCCGGTGTAGGCTCCGGGCCGCTGCCCCCGCCTCAGCAGCGCGGCGTTGGCGGTGCCGTGCTCGATAGCCCGCCCGAAGATATCCGCACGCGTGCCATGCGTTGCTCACGTCAGCCTCACCGCAGACCCAACTGGCCGCAGACTCTACGAATCACGCGGCTTTGCGGACCTCGGAGCCGCTGCAAACGCCATGCACCTTCACACCGGACGAGGGAGTTCCAGCGGGCCTCAAGGGCGGGTGCGAAACGGGTTGCCCGGCCCGGCTGGACAGCAAGCAATCGTGAGCACACGTTCGTTTGGCTCATGCTGCGAGAGTCTCCTCGTCGTGGCCGGCACGGTTGCCGATCGCCCCGTCCCTCTCACCCCTCGCTCCGGCCGGAAAGACGCAGCCCCGCAGATGAAAATCCGGAAGATTCCAATCCGTAGGCTGCATCACTGCGAATACCCGTTGTAAGACGGGCGACGCTACTCCGATTTGCCGTAGAGAGCCCGAGATTATTTCAGGAGCCATCATGCGTAAAACAGCCGGATTCGCAGGGGCCGCGGCGGCCGCCTTGGTGCTGCTGGGGGCCGGAGGGGCTTCCGCCTCCTCTGGCCCGCAGCCCGATTGGGGAGGCAACAACCACCACCACCGGGATGCGGGGCGGACTTTCGTCGCTCACCTGAAGCCCTTGAACGCAGGCGAACACACCGTGGCCGAGAAGACCTACACCATTCCCTCCACCCAGGGAACCGCGGTGGTGAGGGTCAAGGGCGACGATGTGAGCGTGACGATCAAGGTCCGGGGCGTCACCGCTAAGACACTGCACCCGCAGCACATCCACGCAGGCGAGAAGTGCCCGAACGCTTCGGACGACAAAAACCGCGACGGCTTCGTGGATGTCATCGAGGGCCTGCCGAAGTACGGACCCATCCTTGTTTCCCTGGACAGCGAGCTTGACAGCTTCGCGCCGTCGCTGGACTTCCCCGTCGCCGATGCGAAGGGCCGGTACCGGTACCACGAGCACGCCTCCAAGTCGCACCTGCAGGCAGAGTTGAAGGAGGCACTGAAGCTGGGCACCCGTCACGTGGTGATCCACGGCATCAACCCGGACGCGCGGGTGAATCCGCTCCCGGCGTCTGTGGCCTCCCTGCCGGGGCTGCCGGCGTGGGCGACACTTCCGGTCGCGTGCGGCGAGTTGGACCGGGCCCACCACTGATACGGCCTGCCGTGGTCATCGAAAGGAACGACAGCGGTTGACGCGTCGCAGAGGGTGCGGGTCCCGGCCTTGAGGTCCGGGGCCCGTCCTCTCTGGCGTCCAACGTGCCGTCAATATCTGTGCACGACCCTGCGGCAGGTCCATCTGCAATCGGGTCTGCAGACCTGGATCGTGAGGGAAGCAGCGGGCAGGCGAGAGGTCCGGCTCCTCGGTCCTGCGAAAGAGTCAGCCATGGCAGGAACAGTCGAGGCGACCTTCGAGCGGCCCGGCACGTAAATCTATGTGCGGTGCTTGTCCCTTTAAACCCCTTCGCGGCGGGCATCGGCCCAGTTCTCGGCGGCTGCCAGATGCCGCCGCGCCGCGGCCACCACCGCATCAGGCTGGGGATAGCGCCAGGTCCGCTCAAGCTCGGCGAGTGTTTCTACGGCAGCGCGCCGTGCAAGAGCCAATACCATCGAATCGCCGGTGGCAATTCTGATATCCGGTGTCTCGCTCATGCCATGTATTCGAGACCGGCGGCCGCACGGATTGGGCGTCTTGCAACCTGGGCGGCGGTGCATGAATCGCCCCGCCACACCATGCCCGTCTCGCATACACCCTGGTAGGCGATCTATTGATGTTGAAGTTTGCGTTGGAGGCGGAGAGGCAGGGCAGCATGTTCAATGGCCGGTAGCTCACCGGCGGATAGCGTCATCCGTAAGGACGACCCGGCCGGACGCGAAGATCATCCCGCAGTGCGGTGTGCGGCCGGCCGGCAATCCGTAACGTATTCCTTGGCCCCGGGAATCCGGGCGCTCCTCCAATCCACGAAGGACGGTTCAGATGATCGAGGCACAGGGCCTGGTCAAGGTCTACGGAAACAAACCGGCAGTGCAGGGCGTCTCCTTCACCGTGCAGCCGGGCCGGGTGACCGGTTTCCTGGGGCCGAACGGCGCCGGCAAGTCCACGACCATGCGCATGATCATGGGACTGGACCGTCCCACCTCGGGTGACGTCCTGGTCAACGGCAAGCACTACGCCAAGCACCGGGCACCGCTGCGCGAAGTCGGCGCCCTGCTGGACGCCAAGGCGGTGCACACCTCCCGGACCGCGTACAACCACCTCCGGGCCATGGCCGCGACCCACAGCATCCCCACCAAGCGGGTGCGCGACGTGATCGAGCTGACCGGCCTCGGGGCCGTGGCCAAGAAGCGCGTCGGCGGCTTCTCGCTGGGCATGGGGCAGCGGCTGGGCATCGCGGCCGCCCTGCTCGGCGATCCGCAGACCATCATTCTGGACGAACCGGTGAACGGGCTGGACCCGGAAGGCGTCCTCTGGGTGCGCAACCTGGTCAAGACACTCGCCGCGGAGGGCCGGACGGTGTTCCTCTCCTCGCACCTGATGAGCGAAATGTCGCTGACCGCCGACCACCTGATCGTCATCGGGCGCGGCCGGATCATCGCCGATGCGCCCATCCAGGACATCCTCAACAACCGGGCCCAGCGGGTGCGCGTACGCACCGACCGGCCCGACGTCCTCACCCGCGCGCTGGCCGGGGAAGGGGTCACCGTTGAAGCCCGCGAGCCGGAACTGCTGGAGGTCAGCGGCGTCCCCGCGCGGGCCATCGCCGAGACGGCCCTCGCCCAGCAGGTGCTCGTCTACGAGCTGACCCCGCTGCAGGCGTCCTTGGAGGAGGCCTACATGGACCTGACCAAGGACGAAGTCGAATACCACTCCGGCCCGGTGGCCGATGTACACGAAAATGCCGGCAGCGCAGGGTCGGGACGGCACGCTGCCGTCGCCGCCGGCGTCGGCCAGGAAGGAAAGTGACCATGAGCGCTGCAACCCTGACCCCGCAGGCCGGCCGTGTCACCGGCCCCGGCGTGAGCTTCCCCCGGACGTTGAAGAGCGAGTGGATCAAGTTCACCACGTTGCGCTCCACCTGGGTGCTGCTGGTCACCACCGTCGTGGTGATGGTCGGCATCGGGCTGCTCGGCGGCTGGGGCGTCGCCACCGGCATGGAGCAGATGGAGGCCGCCGGCCAGGATCCGGCCGCCGCCGGCATGGATGAGTCCATCCTCTACCTCATGACCAGCGGCGGGATCGACTTCGGCCAGCTGATCATCGGGTCACTGGGCGTGCTTCTGATCGCCTCCGAATACTCCACCGGCATGATCCGCTCGACCATGACGGCCGTGCCGTCCCGGTTGTCGCCGCTGTTCGCCAAGGCGCTGGTCGTCGCCGTCGTCGCGGCCGTCGTCGGAATCGCTTCCAGCTTTGCCACCTATTTCCTGCTGCAGCCGATCCTGGCCAATTACGGCAGGGAATTCGGCCTGGACGTGGAAAACCTGGTCCAGTCGATGCTGCTGTCCGGCCTTTACCTGGCGGTGGTGGCGCTGATGGCGCTGGCGCTCGGATCCTTGCTGCGCAACAGCGCCGGCGGCATCGTCACGCTGGTCGTGCTGCTGCTGGTGCTGCCGATCGTCGCCCAGATCATCCCCTTCGACTGGGTGCAGGACGGCGTGATGCCCTACCTGCCCTCCAACGCGGGACGCCAAATGCTCATGCTCGAGACCGCCGAGGGCGACTTGACCCAGTGGCAGGGCGGGCTGGTGATGGCCGCCTGGGCCGCAGTGCTGCTGGCCGGGGCGGCCGTGACCACCAAGACGCGGGACGTCTAGGCGCGGCCGGGCTCGACGCGTGTCTCATCAAGCCTCGGTGAAGGAGGCGGCGGAACGAACGGCCGCCGTCTCCTTCACCGAAATATCGTCCAGGCGCCGGGGCCCGATCCGGCGCTACTTCCATACCCACCCCGTGGTCACGGACTGGGCGCTGGTCGTGATCCACGTGCTGTTCGGGCTGCCCAATGCCCTGACCACCGCGCTCGACGGCGAATGGCCGCCCCTGATGCTGCTGTTGGCCGGCGGGGCCGCGCTGGTCTGGCGGCGCCGGGCGCCGCTGCTGGTGCTCGCGGCCATTGCCGTGGTGGACATGCTGATCGTGGTTCTGACCAGCACCGGCAGCGGTTCGCTCGCCATGTGGTTTGCCGTCTACACGGTCGCGACCACCCGGCCGGCCGTCCGCTCCCTTGCCGCGGCGGTGCTGGCGGCCCTGCCCATGATCGCGGCGATGGCGGTCCGGATGCCGCCGGAGATCGCCAAGCAAATAGCCGCCGGCGCTGTTCCGGGATACGTGGGGCTGGTGTCCGGCCTGGTGCTGATCCTGGCGAACATTATCGCCGCGGGCATCGGTGTCACCGTGCGCCGGGACCGGCTCCATGATGCCGAGTTGCAGAGCTGGGCGGACGACAACGCCCGGCTGGCGTCCGCGACCGAACGGACCCGGATCGCCCGGGAGATGCATGACGTGGTCGCGCACTCGCTCTCGGTGATGATCGCCCTCTCGGATGGCGCCGCCGTCGTGGTCCGCAAGGACCCGGAACGCGCCGGCGAGGTTTTGGACCAGCTCTCCGCCACCGGCCGGTCGGCGCTGGCCGACATGCGCAGGGTGCTGGGCGTGCTGCGCGGCGGGAACGGTGCCGACGACGCTGCCCCGCTGGCGCCGGCACCGGCCGGGGATCAGCTGACCGGCCTGCTGGACGGCTTCCGGGCCGCCGGCCTGCCGCTGCGCACGGTGATGGCCGGGCCGCCACTCCCGGAAGACCAGAATTTCCGGCTCATCGTCTTCCGCATCGTGCAGGAGTCGCTGACCAACGTGCTGCGCTACGCCAAGGACGTGACCCGGGTGGATGTTGCCCTGGTACGGGACGGCGACGCCGTCCACATCACGGTGGCCGACGACGGCCGGCAGGTCGGCCCGGCCGACTCGCTCGGGGCCGGGCAGGGCATTCCGGGCATGCGCGAGCGGGCCGCCGTCTACGGCGGCCGCGTTGCCAGCGGTCCGCGGTCCGGCGGTGGTTGGATGGTGGAGGCAACACTGTATTGGCCCGGAGAGGAAAACGAGAGTGTCTGAGAGCACGGACGGCAGCGAGGCCGGGCCGGTAAGGGTGCTGCTGGTGGACGACCAGCCGCTGCTGCGGATGGGCTTCAAGCTCATCCTGGAGGGCGAAGACGACGTCGCGGTGGTGGGGGAGGCGTCCGACGGCGCCGAGGCGCTGGAGTTGGCGCGGTCGCTCTCCCCGGACGTGGTGCTGATGGACGTCCGGATGCCGGTCATGGACGGAATCGAAGCCACCCGGCAGATCGTCGCCGCCGGGCTGTGCGCGCGAGTGATCATCCTGACGACCTTCGACCTGGACGAGTATGCCTTTGCCGGGCTGCAGGCCGGGGCCAGTGCCTTCCTGCTCAAGGACGTGGCACCGGCGGAACTGGTCCAGGCGGTGCGCCTGGTCTCCACCGGCGACGCCGTGGTGGCGCCGCGGGTGACGGCGCGCCTGCTGGAGACCTATGTGCGCGGCCTGGCCCCGGGCGGCAGCCCGGCGGCGCCGCCGCAGCGCGACCCGTTGCTGGATGACCTGACGCCGCGTGAACTGGAAGTGCTGCGGACCATCGCGGAGGGTCTTTCCAACGCGGAGATCGCCCACCGGTTCTTCCTCTCGGAGGCAACCGTCAAAACGCACGTGCGGCGGATCCTCGCCAAGCTGCACCTGCGCGACCGGGTGCAGGCCGTGGTGTACGCGTACGAGACCGGACTGGTGGTGCCCAGCCTGGGGCTGGACTACTGAGCGCGCCGATCCCAGGGCTGCGTTACTGCCGCCGTGCCTGTGGCGGACAACGCTTCCGGCCGCGCGGGCCTGTGGAGGACAGGTCGGATTAGCGGATTCACGAGCCCGGACCGCCGTCCGGTACCATTGGTAAGTCTGTGCTGTCAGCGCCGGCTGGTATTTCCTGTGACAATAGCCAAAACACACGGAAGTCGCCGCGGTGGCAGGCAGGCAACGCAACAGAACCTCCTGTTACGGAAAGACCGTGACCGCTTAGCCCGAAGGAGGTGGGTTCACAATGCGTGCTTATGAACTGATGGTAATCATCGACCCCGAGGTCGAAGAGCGTACCGTAGAGTCCTCGCTCGACAAGTTCCTCAACGTTGTCCGCAACGATGGTGGAACCATCGACAAGGTGGACATCTGGGGACGCCGCCGGCTCGCCTACGACATCAAGAAGAAGTCCGAAGGCATCTACGCGGTGGTCAACTTCACCGCCACTCCCGCCACTGCTGCTGAGCTTGACCGCCAGCTTGGTCTGAACGAGACCATTCTGCGCACCAAGATCATCCGCCCGGAGGAGCAGAAGATCTCCGCTGAGTAATCAGCTGTGATCGCCGCACCCGTTCCGGGAGCGGCATTGACGAAGACATTCCCGCGCGCCGCCGGCAAGCGGGACTAGGACATCAGGAGGCAACATGGCAGGCGAAACCGTTATCACGCTCGTCGGTAATCTCACCAACGATCCCGAGCTGCGGTTCACCCCGTCCGGGTCCGCGGTAGCGAACTTCACCGTTGCATCCACGCCGCGGACCTTCGACCGCCAGTCCAACGAATGGAAGGACGGGGAAACCCTGTTCCTCCGGGCGTCGGTTTGGCGCGAAGCTGCCGAGAACGTCGCTGAAACCCTGACCAAGGGCATGCGCGTGATCGTTCAGGGCCGGCTGAAGTCCCGTTCGTATGAAACCAAAGAGGGCGAAAAGCGTACCGTCATGGAGCTTGAGGTCGACGAAATCGGCCCCTCGCTGCGCTACGCCTCTGCCAAGGTCACCCGTACCCAGCGCTCCGGCGGTGGCCAGGGCGGCTTCGGCGGTGGCCAGGGCGGTGGCTTTGGCGGCGGCGGCTTCGGCGGAGGCCAGAACCAGGGCGGTTGGGGCGGACAGCAGTCCGGCCAGCAGCCCGCCCCCCAGGACGATCCCTGGGGCGCACCGGCCGGCGGCTCGTCCGGCGGCTGGGGCAACGGTCCGGACTCCAACGAACCTCCCTTCTAAAACAAACCCCATCCCGTGGAAAAGATCCACGGGCTCCACAAGATAAAGGAGCTCCACGATGGCTAAGGCTGAAATTCGTAAGCCCAAACCAAAGTCCAATCCCTTGAAGGCCGCTGACGTCACCGTCATCGACTACAAGGACGTAGCTTTGCTGCGCAAGTTCATCTCTGACCGCGGAAAGATCCGCGCCCGCCGCGTGACTGGCGTCACCGTGCAGGAGCAGCGCAAGATCGCACTGGCAATCAAGAATGCCCGCGAAGTTGCCCTGCTGCCCTACTCCGGCGCTGGCCGCGGCTAAGCGAAGCGAAGAGGAGAGAGTACTGACATGGCAAAGCTCATTCTGACCCACGAAGTGACCGGTCTCGGCACTGCTGGCGATGTCGTCGAGGTAAAGAACGGTTACGCCCGTAACTACCTTCTGCCCCGCGGCTTCGCCCTGACCTGGACCAAGGGCGGCGAGAAGCAGGTGGAGTCCATCAAGGCTGCACGTGCCGCTCGCGAGATCGCATCCCTGGAAGACGCGCAGCAGCTCGCTGCCCAGCTGTCCGCCAAGCCGGTCACGCTGACCGTCAAGGCCGGCGAGTCGGGCCGCCTGTTCGGCACCGTCAAGCAGGCCGACGTGGCTTCCGCTGTCGAGGCCGCCGGCCTCGGCGCCATCGACAAGCGCAAGGTCGAACTGACCGAGCACATCAAGTCGGTGGGCGACTACCAGGCGACCGTGCGTCTGCACGAAGAGGTCTCCGCCGTCATCGACCTCAAGGTCGTTGCTGGCTAACAGCCTCACTGTCGCTGCAGGCCGGGTCCGTTCAGGACCCGGCCTGCAGCGGTTAACGCCCGGTACGCTGTAGGACGTGAGCACACATCAGTTCAGCCAAGTGGACGTCTTTGCAACCGGACCGTGCACGGGCAATCCGCTGGCGGTCGTGTCGGACGCCGGTGATGTGGGCGACGAGCAGATGCAGCGCTTCGCCAACTGGACCAACCTCTCCGAGACCACCTTCCTCCTGCCGCCCGAGAGCGCGGAAGCTGACTACCGGGTCAGGATCTTCACGCCCAGCGGCGAGCTGCCCTTCGCGGGCCATCCCACGCTGGGTACGGCCTACGTCTGGCTGGCCGCGGGCGGGCAGCCGAAGGCCGGGGGAGCGATCGTGCAGGAATGCGGAGCCGGCCTGGTCAAGGTCAAGCACGACGGCGGACGGCTGGCTTTCGCTGCGCCGCCCCGGCGGCGGACCGGGCCGCTCCCCGAGGAGAACGTCGCAAAGATCTGTGCCGCATTGGGGATTGAGCGCGGCGACGTGCTGCGCCACCAGTGGGCGGATAACGGCCCCGAGTGGCAGGCCCTGCAGTTGCGGGACGCCCGGGCCGTCCTCGACGTCGTGCCTGACTATGCCGCCCTGTCACCGCTCGGCGTCGGTCTGATCGGCGCCCATCCCGGCGGCTCCGACGTCGACTTCGAAGTCCGCGGGCTGATGGGCTTCGAGGACCTTCCGGCGGAGGACCCGGCGACCGGCAGCCTGAACGCCGCGCTGGCCCAGTGGCTGATCGACGAGGGCGCGGCACCTGCCGCGTACTCCGTTCGCCAGGGAACGGCGCTCGGCCGGGACGCGCGGGTCTACATCGACTCCGACGGCGGCGATGTCTGGGTCGGCGGGACGGTAGAGACCGTGATCAGCGGGACGGTGGAGCTCTGACCCGGCTGCCCTAACGCTGGCTTTGCAGGGATTCGTGGTCGGTGGTGGTCATGTGCCGGTAGCCGAGCGAGACCAGTTCCCTGAGCACGTCAAGGTCGATGTCTGCGAGCTTGTTGACGTAGAGGCACGAGGCACCGGTTTTGTGCTTGCCCAGGCGCTTCAGCAGCGGCGCGGAGCCCGGCGCGTAGGTCAAGCCGTACAGCGCCAGGTTGGCCTTCCGCGGCGAGAAGCCCACGGCGGCGGCGTCACTCTCGTGGCCGCTGGCGTACTTGTAGTGGTAGCTGCCAAAGCCGATGATCGAGGGGCCCCACATGACCGGCTTTTGCCCGGTAACCTCCCGCATGAGGCTCACCACGGTCTCGCCGTCCCGGCGCCGCACGGGGTGCTCCACTGACGCGAGGAACTCGTCGACGGGTACGTCCGTGGGTGCAGTCTTGTTCTCGGCCATGGGTGAAGTGTTCCAGAAAGCCCTGCCCGCTGCCAGCACCGCCAGCACCCGGGGCCGTTGCGGCGCCGGTCGGGGGCGTGCTGACCCGTAGCTAGGGCTCCTCGTCCGGCTCGATCAAATCCACGAATTCGCGCGCTTCCACCTCGGTCGCTTCCGAGTGCTCCAAGAGCAGCCGGACGGCGCCGTCGCGATCGCCCTCAAGGGCCGCGGTGCGGATGCGCTGAAACACGTCGTCGTTCAGGCGGGTGCTGGCCACCTCCCTGATGGTGTCGCCCTTGGACACGATGGCCCGGTACCGGTATCCGGCCGGCTCGGGAAGGGGTGCGGGAGCGGGCTCCGCCGGCGGCACCACCTCTTCCGCGGGGTATGCGGGGGACTGGGGCTCCTCGTCCTCCGGACGCGTTGGCGGCACCTCCCGGGGTCCCTCGTCGTCCGGGCGCGCCTGGGGCGCCTCCTGGCGGGGTGCCGCGTAGGGCTGCGGGTGCGCGGACATCTGTGCGACGGCGGAGGTAGCCTCCCTGAGCCCCGCACCGGTGGCGGTCCGGTATTCGCGAATTGCAGCAAAAGCTTGCCCCTGCGCAATCAGGGCGTAGACGGCGGTATGTTGCTGCTGGTTCAAACGCCCGCTGGCTGCGGCAGCGGCTTCCTGGGTCGTGGCAGGTGCCGCCCTCGCCGACGATCCGCTCCCCGGGCGGGGCCCGCGCGCTTTATTGCGTGAGACCAACCGCATAATCACCAGGCCGATCACGACCACCAGTACGGCGATGAGCAACGGCACCACAAATTCCATACTTGAATCGTACGTCCCGCACGATGGCCCGCGCGCCAACAGCCTTCGAAAGCGGGCATCACAGCCCTGTAATTCACGGCCTGTGGATAACCGGTGGATAACATTTGCCTTACGCGCCTATTCCGGATCTGTCAACCGCAAAAATGGCCGGAAAATCAACAGTGAACTTCTTTTTGTCCACATCCGGTGGATAGCGTTTCCGCAGGTCAGGGGCATGTTACTCGCGAGTTCAGCATTGTTTCCACAGCTCTGCGCACAGCCTGTGCACAAGACACGCCCACCGATCCACATTTTATCCACAGGGTCAGTGGATAACTCGCTTGGTAGGAAGGGGGAAGGGGGCTACGGTTGCCGGAGTATCCCACTTGGAGCCGCGCGCTTAATGGCAGTCTGCGCGCCCACAACGATCCGACGAAATGGTCCGATCCGGCTGGTAATTCTGAATCCAGGGGGATGCGGTATCCGGTTCGAGGAGCAAAGAAAGCAGGCAGCGGTGTCGTTAGCGCACGCGGATTCGGCAACAGGTCGGGATTCCGAATTCGGCCGCACGCCGCCGCAGGACCTCGTGGCCGAACAGTCGGTTCTGGGCGGCATGATGCTCTCCAAGGACGCCATCGCCGACTGCGTTGAAGTGCTCCGCGGCGTGGACTTTTACCGCCCCGCCCACGAAAGCATCTATGAGGCCATCATCGACCTCTACGGCCGTGGCGAACCGGCCGACGCCGTTACCGTTTCCGACCTGCTGACCAAGCGCGGCGAAATCTCCCGCATCGGCGGGCCCGCCTATCTGCATACCCTGATCCAGTCCGTCCCCACGGCCGCCAACGCGGGCTTTTATGCGGAGATCGTCCGGGAACGTGCCGTGCTCCGGCGCCTGGTCGACGCCGGCACCAAGATCGTCCAGCTGGGTTACTCGCAGGACGGCGAGGTCGACGCCATCGTCAACCAGGCCCAGGCCGAGATCTACGCCGTTGCTGAGCG
Organism: Arthrobacter sp. Y3221048; assembly: GCF_059092685.1. Taxonomy (NCBI): domain Bacteria; kingdom Bacillati; phylum Actinomycetota; class Actinomycetes; order Micrococcales; family Micrococcaceae; genus Arthrobacter; species Arthrobacter sp. Y3221048. Next base: position 690,390 of record NZ_JBNHHX010000001.1, read on the forward strand.
CCGCACCGCGGAAGACTACGTGCCGCTCAAGGACATCATCGAAGGCACCGTCGACGAGATCGAATCCGCCGGCCACCGCGGCGAAGGCATGACCGGCGTGCCCACCGGCTTCTACGAACTCGACGAGCTCACGCAGGGCCTGCACGGCGGCCAGATGATCGTTATCGCGGCGCGGCCGGCCGTTGGCAAATCCACCTTCGCACTGGATTTTGCGAGGTCTGCCGCGATCAAGAACAACATGACCACGGTCTTCTTCTCCCTGGAAATGGGCCGGAACGAAATCGCCATGCGCCTCCTCTCCGCGGAAGCCACCATCGGGCTACAGGACCTGCGCAAGGGCACCATCAAGGACGAGCAGTGGGGCAAGATTGCCACCACCATGGGCCGGATGAATGATGCGCCCCTGTTCATCGACGACAGCCCCAACATGTCGCTGATGGAAATCCGCGCCAAGTGCCGGCGGCTCAAGCAGCGGCACGACCTGAAGCTGGTGGTGCTCGACTACCTCCAGCTGATGTCCTCCGGCAAGCGCGTCGAATCACGCCAGCAGGAAGTCTCGGAGTTCTCCCGTGCCCTCAAGCTGCTGGCCAAGGAACTCGAAGTCCCCGTCATCGCGCTCTCGCAGCTGAACCGTGGCTCCGAACAGCGTACGGACAAGAAGCCGATGGTGTCCGACCTTCGCGAATCCGGTTCGATCGAGCAGGACGCGGACATGGTGATCCTGCTCCACCGCGAGGACATCTACGACAAGGAATCCCCGCGCGCCGGCGAAGCCGACGTCATCGTTGCCAAGCACCGTAACGGCCCGACCAAGACGATCGTGGTCGGTTTCCAGGGCCACTACTCACGTTTCGCCAACATGGCGGTTGAGCACGGCTAGCAGCTGTAGGGTCTCAGCCCGGTTGTCGTTTTCGACCTAAGGGGAGGGGTTCTACCGGTGCCCTGCTGGCTTGAGGGCGCCGTGGTCGTGGGCCAGGCGGGTGGCGGCGTGGGTGATCGCGTCGGTCATCAGGCTCAGCGCCTCCAGATCGACGTTACTGAGGTCATCGCCTGGCCGGTGATAGTTCGGATCGCAGGGCCGCTTCGCGGTGCCGCCGAACAGGCGGGCCTGCTTGGTGGTTTTCTTCTCGTCGTCTCCGGTGTACAGCCCGCCCACGGCGACACCCTTCTTGACGAACGACAACTGATCCGAGTCCATGTCCCAATCCGTGGCGACCCAGGGCTGGTCGTGGGTGTCGAAGTAGTCCGTGAAGACGTCCATGATCTGAGTCGAACCTTCGGGCACGTCGTGATGGGGCTGGGCGTCCCGTGCGTCGTAGACCCCGACGATGGGGTTGGGCGAGGCGATCATGTCGAAGTTCAAGTAGGCGGCGATCCTGTCGAGTGCCTCGCTGTCGCTCTTGGCCAGGTGCTTGACGTAGTGCCGGGACCCGTACTCCTTCTTGTACTCCTCGGCCCCCCACCAGGCGAAGCGCACCGTGTTGCTAAGGCCCTCCTGCCGGCCGAGCGCTTTGGCGGCCTCCAACACGGCCGCCACCCCGGAGCCGTTGTCATTGATCGCCGGACAGCCCGGCACCCCGTCGAGGTGGGCCCCGAGCATGATCACGTTCTCATCGCTGCCGGATGCGGTCTCGGCGAGGATGTTGAAGGTCTCGATCTGCTCGCCGCGGTGTTTGAAGGTGAAGTACTGGCGCGTGCTGCGATAGCCGGCGCTGGCGAGTTGGCGTTCGACGTACTGGGCCGCGGCCTCGTACCCGGAGGTGCCGGTGGCACGGTCGCCGTGCTCCTCGGCCAGCGCCTGGAACTTCTCCAGGTGCTCGTAGGCGGCGGGAACCTTGCCCGGTGAAATGACGAGACCTGATCTCAGGCGCCGGCTCAGCTTCATATCGTCCCTATCCAGTACGACACGGAGACGGTGGCAGTCTAACCTCCCGGTGCAGGTCAGCGATACTCTGGCGGCCGGTCTGCGGAGGTGAGGATCAAGTCCCCGGACCGTCGGCCCGGCCTTCGCCTGATCCGAAAGTCATCCTCCCGGCGTGTCGCAGTGTCGCCGGTGGGAGCATTAAAAAAGGGGGGATTTCGAGGAAGGAATCGGAAATGGCAGGCGGATCAGGGCTGATCGAGCGGTTCTACCGGGAAATCATGGAGAGGGGAAACTTTGACCTGATCGACGAGTTGGGCAGCGAAAACTACACGGATCATGAAGAGCCCATGCCCGGGCAGCCGCCCGGCTTGGACGGCATCAAGTTCTACGTCAACATGTTCAGGTCGGCCTTCCCCGACCTCAGTGTGAAGGCCATCGAGCCTACGATGGTCGACGGGGACCTGGAGGCAGCCCGTGTCGTCCTCACCGGCACTCACCAGGGCGAGCTCATGGGTACGGCTCCCACCGGCAATACAGTGGAGTTCAGCGGTATCGACATAGTCCGCATCCGGGACGGTAAGGTGGTCGAGCACTGGGGATCGACCGACACGCTAAAGATGCTTCAGCAGATCGGCGCCGTCCAGATGTAGCTGCCCGCAACGCTCCAAGACGGCCCTCCGTGTGGGTGCCGCCTTGGTTCCTCTTGTCCCTCGACCTCGGTTCCGGCAGGCAGGTCGAGTACATGGGCACGGATGAATAACTGCACCTGCACCGGGACTTGAACCTGGGATCGTACTCTTGGGCTATCCAAAGCACGATCGCGAGGAGACCCCCATGGCAGCGAAGCCGCCCGCAATGTCACCGTCCGACCTGCCGGTTGCGGAGGTACTTGAGCGCGCCACGGGCCCCCGGCGGGCCGAGGCCGACGAACTGCTCATGATCCTCAGCGAGATCAGCGGCGAGCAGCCGGTCGTGTGGGCCGGCCGCATCATCGGCTTCGGAGGGTACGAGTACCGCTACGAGACCGGGCACGGGGGCCGTGCTCCCCTGCTCGCCTTCGCTCCGGGTCCGACCTAGCACACGATCTACCTCGTCAACGATTTCTCGGAGCGCTGGCCCGATTTAGTGGCCGGGCTCGGCAAGCACCGTGCGAGCAAGGCCTGCCTCTACCTCACGCGGTTGACGGGGGTGGATCGCAGCGCGCTGCGACAGCTGTGGAGTGCTCGCTCGCCGAGACACGGTCGCCACTGCGCTAGGCGCACTGAAGAGCGCGCCATGTTTCTAAGCCGGCGCGTGCTCGGGCGCTGTGCAAGATCCGGGCAAGAAACCGTGCCGCAGAGTCATCGGTTCCTAGCCAGTGCTATCAACTCCGCAGCAGTGGCTCCCTCGGAGTTACACCGTGTTCTTCGTGATGCACACCATAGTTTCACTTGACACGCTGTAAAGCCTCCGGGCAGACTGTGTTCCACGCCTCACTGCCGAGGCACGGCTCTCCGAAGCTATGGGCGTCGCATCGTCCGCTTCCGAACCCGCACCCAGGACGATCAAAGGAGCACACCGTGACCGCACCGATCCAAGCAGACATCGACATCTGGGATGACGACATCCTCGTCGACCCGTACAGCACCTACGCCGCCCTGCGCGAGCAGGCCGGGGTCGTCCACCTCCCGAAAAATGACCTCTACGTCCTGACCCGCTACGACATCATTCGCGACGTCCTCGCCGACCCGGAGGCGTTCTCATCCACCAGCCTTGGCTTCAACCCGATGGTGAACGAGGCATTGCAGGGCACCTCGCTGGCCTCCGACCCGCCAACGCACACCCAGCTGCGCGCGACCCTGTCGGAGAACCTCACGCCGCGCGCTCTGCGCGGACTGAAGGTCACCATCGACGAGAAAGCGGACAAGCTCGTCGCCGAGCTCGTCGCCAGCGGCAGCTTCGAAGCCATCGACTCCCTGGCACGCGCCTTCCCGCTCGAAATCGTCGCCGACCTCATCGGCTTTAGCGGCCATGTGAAGGACAACATGCTGCGCTGGGGGCAGGCCGCGATGCAGGTCCTGGGACCGATGAACCACCGCACCCAGGAGAGTTTCCCGATCGCCGGGCGAGCTCTACGGCTGGTGCTCCTCCGTCACCGCCGAGGACCTCGTACCGGGGTCGATCGGTCGCGGCATCTTCGACGCCGAGACCCGCGGCGACATCCCGGCAGGAGCCGCCGGGCATATCATCCACCAGTACCTGGGCGCCGGCGTCGACACCACGATCGCCTCAATCGGGAACATCGTCGCACTCTTCGGCCGCCATCCTGAGCAGCTTGAGCTCGTCCGCCAGAACCCGGAGCTGGTGCCCGCAGCGTTCGCCGAGGTGCTGCGCTACTGGCCCCCGATCCACATCTGGGGCCGGACCGCGACCCGCGACGTCGAAATCGATGGAGCAACCGTTCCGGCAGGAGCCCAGGTGGGCATCCCGTTCGGTGCCGGCAACCGCGACCCGCGGCACTATGAGAATCCCGACGTCTTCGACGTCACGCGCAACCCGGTGGACCATCTCGCCTTCGGCTACGGGCCGCACGGGTGCGCGGGCCAGGGCCTGGCGAAGCTTGAGGCCCACGCGGTCATCGAGGCCCTGGCCCGCCGGGTCAAGGTGTTGAAAATCGGGGACGAGATCCGGGTGCCCAGCAACATCACCCGCAGCCACGAACGGCTCGACGTCGTGAAGGTGGTGGCGGTGTGAGGATCGAACTTGACCGCCCCCGCTGCGAAGGGCACGGACTCTGCGAGGAAGCCGCACCGAAGCTCATGCATTTGGACGACGACGGCGAATTGGTGATCGACGTCCCCGTGGTCGACGGGGCGGAGCTGGCCGCTGCGAAAGCCGCGGTACGGGTGTGCCCGGTCGCCGCGCTGCGGCTGGCGGAAAAATGACCATGCGGCGGATCGTCGTCGTCGGCAACGGCATCGCCGGACTCACCGCCTGCGACTCGCTGCGCTCGCACGGGTTCGACGGCGAGTTGACCGTCGTCGGCGCCGAGCCGCACCACCCGTACAGCCGTCCGGCCCTGTCGAAGGCGCTGCTGCATGGCGACGGCGGGCTGCAAGCCCACGAACTGCCCGAGCCAACCCACGAAGCGACCGAACTTCTCGGTGTCAGCGCGGCAGGCATCGACCCGGAAGCCAAAATCGTCCGCACCGACGGCGGCGGGGAGCTGCCGTACGACGGTTTGGTCATCGCCTCCGGTTCACGGGCCAAGCGGCTCGCCGGGGGTCCGCCGCCCGAGGGCGCTCCCCGGGAGCTCACCCTGCGCACGATCGAGGACGCGGTGGCGCTCAAACAGCGGGTCGCGGGCCGCCCCTCGGTGATCGTGGTCGGCGGCGGACCGCTGGGCATGGAGGTCGCCTCGGGCTGTCTGCACGTCGGCTGCACGGTCACGCTGGTCTCCGATGTGAAGCCCCTCTCGCGCCAACTCGGCGACCACCTCTCCGGGATCTTCACGTCTGCCGCCGCCCGGCGCGGACTGCGGTTCGTCAGCGGCAGCAGGGCGCGACTCGTTGACTCCGGCTCGGGGACGCGGGTTGCCCTGTCCGACGGCATCCAGCTTGAGGCGGACCTCGTCGTCACGGCCATCGGCGACGAGCCCAACATCGACTGGCTGGCCGGTTCGGGTCTCCTCGTCGATGGGGCGCTGCGCGTGGATTCACGCGGCCGGGTCCGTCCGGACGTTGTTGCCGCCGGTGACGTGGCGTTCTTCCCGACCGGCCGCGGCGTAGGGCGCGTGCCGTTATGGACCAGTGCCATCGACCAGGCCAAGGTCGCGGCTGCCGGCCTGCTGAAAGGCGACGCGGCGCCAGAGCTCGACTTCCAACCGTACTTCTGGACCGAAGGTTTCGGGCTGTCCCTCAAGGCGATCGGCTTCACGCCCGTGACCGGGGCGCCCGACTACCTGGAGCCGGGCGGCGAGACCGACTCGATGCTGCTGCGCTGGGAGAACGCGGACGGCGGCCCCGGGACCGCGGCGGCGATCAACTACCGCATCCCCATTCCCAAACTGCGGCGGCTCGCCAACACGGGACCCTCGGCGCTGCAACCGGCTACACCGGTAAAGCTGTGAGCAGGTGTTACTCCTGACCGCACGTCAGGGTTCCGGCGGCAGCAGGGGTGCCGTTCTACCGGCTGGGCGTGCCTGCATCACGGATAGGACTGCCTCATGCCGTCGCTGCGAGAAGCCCAGAAGCAGCTGACCCGCGACCGGATCGTCGAACGGGCGCTCGAACTCTTTATCGACAAGGGTTACGCCGGGACGACGATCGACGATATCGCCGCCGCTGCCGGCACTACCAGGGTGACTTTCTACGCGTACTACCCCTCGCGGAGCGATCTAATGAGGGACTTCATGGCCCGGGTCAATGCGGTCCTTGAACGCGCCGGCGGACCGGATGACGCGTCGACGGCCCCCGAGCTCGTGGACGTGGTCCGCGCGGGCGAGCTCGCGAGCATCCGCGACTGGCTCGAGTCGCGCGCGGCACTCTGGCCCGTCTTCCGCCCCTACTTGGACGTCCTCGACGAGGCCGCCGCCGTCGACCGCGAAGTGCGGGCCCTGGTCATGGACTGGCGTGAGGAAGTAGTCTCCGACCTCATCCGCGGCATGCAGCAGGCCGGCCGCTTTCCGGAGGAGACGCGCCACGTCCGCGGAACGCTCGCGTTCACCCAGCTCAACTACGTCTCCACCCTCTGGACGAGCCGCAAATCCAAACCAAACCGTGACCGGGCGCTCGGGGTCCTCGCGGACAGCTGGTACCACCTGCTCTGCGACGAAGGCTGAGCCGACGACCCCCTGCAGAGGATGCCCATCCATGGTCGCACTGGCCGGGAGGCCGCCTTTAGTCGGACGACCTATTCGACGGTGGAATATTCCCGCTGATAGATGTGTTTGCATATACAACAGCTGCCCGGGAGTATTCCGGACGGATCCGTATTAAGCAAAGAGGGTTCCATGACCGCCAACACTTCGGGTCTGCACCACGTCACCGCGATTGCCGGTGACCCGCAGGCCAACATCGACTTTTACATCCAAGGCCTCGGCCTGCGGCTGGTGAAGAAGACCGTCAACTTCGATGACCCTTCCACCTACCACCTGTACTACGGGGACGAAGCCGGCCGCCCCGGCACGCTCATGACCTTCTTCCCCTGGGGCGGAGTGCCTGCCGGCCGGATCGGTGCGGGACAGTCCACGTCGACCGCGTTCTCCGTGCCCGAAGGGTCTCTGGGATGGTGGCAGGACCACTTCAAGGGTCTGGGCGTGGAATCCGCGATCACGCGGGTCTCCTCCGACGAGGAGCGCCTGTCGCTGCGCGATCCTGACGGCCTGCGGCTGGACCTGATCGCTTCGTCCACCATTGATCCGCGCAACCCGTGGGACTCGGCTTCCGTGCCCGCCGAATACGCCGTGCGGGGCCAGCACTCCTCGGTGCTGACGGTCAAGGATTCCGCGAAAACCGTAGACGTGCTGACCAACGATTTGGGCCTTCGCCTTGTCGGCGAGATGGGCAACCGCACCCGCCTGGCGGCAGGCGAGGGCGGCCCCGGGAACATCGTCGACGTCATCGCGGACCCGTCCGCGCCGCGCGGTCTGACCGCCGGCGGCACCGTGCACCACATCGCCTTCCGGGTCCCGGACACCGAAACCCAGGAAAAGTGGCGGCAGGACCTGGCCGAACGCGGCTTCCAGGTCACCGCGATCCTGGACCGCCAGTACTTCACTTCCATCTATTTCCGCGAACCCGGGGGAGTGCTCTACGAGATCGCCACGGACACTCCGGGCTTCGACATCGACGAACCGCTGCTTGAACTGGGCCGCTCCCTGAAGATGCCGCCGTGGCTTGAGCCCGGCCGCGAAGCCATCGAACAGTCAGTGGCCAAGATCCAGTTGCCGGCAGGAAACAACCCGGCCCTGGCCGGGAAGTAAGGAGCAGGGGATGGGCACCGCCACACTCACCGGCTGGCAGCACCTCTACCACCCGGGCAACCCCGGCTCGCCGGTGCTGCTGATGCTCCACGGCACCGGCGGCAACGAACACGAAATTTCGAAACTGGCCTCGGAAATCGATCCTGACGCCGGCGTACTGGCTCCCCGCGGACAGGTCCAGGAACACGGCATGCTCCGTTGGTTCCGCCGCCGCGCGGAAGGAATCTTCGATATCGACGACGTGACCGCCCGCGCCGGGGACCTGGCAGCCTTTATTGCGGCTGCCCGGGAACACTACGAACTGGGTGGCCGCCGAATCGTGGCGGTGGGCTTCTCCAACGGGGCCAACATCGCCCTGGCCACTGCGCTGCTGCACCCGCAGGCCCTCGACCGGGTGGTTGCACTGTCGGGCATGTACCCGCTCGGAGACCGCCAAAGCCCCGAGGACCTCTCCGGCAGCCGGATTTTGGTCCTGAACGGTGATAACGATCCCATGGCCCCGATGGCCAGCGTCAAGGACCTCATGGCGGCGCTGGAACGGCAGGGCGCCGACGCGGAGCAGGTCCTGCGTCCGGGCGGACACGGCATAGAGCACGCCGACCTCGCCGCCACCAGGGATTGGCTGAATCGGCTCTCCTGACGGGAACCGAGGGGGCGGGCTACGGTCCGCCCCTCTTCCCTGAACCTTTGGTAGGACCCGGCGGAAGTCGACGACGAAGAGACCGTTGGGACACTAGGAGACCGGTTCTTCTCCGGCCCAAGCCGCATGCAGCAACGGCAGCAGATTGCCCGCGTTGACCGGCCGTGGATTGGATTCCGGGATGTACGGCAGGATCAGTTCCACCGCCTCCTCAAGGTCGGATTCCTTCAGCCCGTAATCCTTCAAGGCCTGCGGGGCGTCGACCGTTGACCGCAGGTCTTCCAGGCCCTCCGCCGCGGACCCGGCCCCGAACGCGGCGGCAATCCTCTCCGCAGCGCCACTGGCGGCTCCGGCATTGAATGCCAGTACGTGCGGTAACACGACGGCGTGCATCTGGGCGTGCGGGAGTCCGAACCGTCCGCCGAGCACATGGCAGATCTTGTGGTGCATCCCCGAGCCGGCGCTGGCGAACGCCACCGCGGCCAAGTACGCCCCGTACAGGGTGCCCTCACGCCCGGGGAGTTCCTGCGGGGCCGCCTTGACCGTCGGCAAGCCCCGGGCCAGCGCGCGGATGCCCTCTGTTGCCAGTGCGGCGTTAATCGGGTCGGCCCGGGGTGCCCACAGCGAGTCAATGCAGTGGGCCAGGGCATTGAGCCCGCTGGCAATGCTCAGTTCCCGCGGGAGCGACAGCATTAAGCGCGCGTCGTAAACCACCGTTTCGGGCAGTACGCGCCTGTCCACCCCGGTGGTCTTACGCCCGTTCTCGGTCAGGCCCCAGACATTCGTGGCCTCCGAACCGGCATAGGTGGTGGGAACCGCCACGATCGGTAATCCCGAGGTCAGGGCCACGGCCTTGGCCAACCCGGTCGCCGACCCGCCGCCAAGACTCACCAGCAGATCAATCCCGTGTTCAGCAGCGTGCCGCCGGGCTTCCTCGGCCGTCTCAACCGGAACATGCTGCGCAACATCGCCAAAGACAAAAGCGGCATCGAGACCCTCAAGCACTGCTCCGTTGCGCTCCCGCTCCCGGTCACTGGCGATCACCATCACCCGCCCCGCCTCGCGCCGCTGAACTTCCTCGGAAAGGAATTGGGCCGCCCTTCCGGCACCGAACAGCACTCGCTGCCCCAGGGTCTCGTGCTCAAAAACCAATCTCTGGCTTAACGTCATCGACTGCCCTTTCTTTTGTTCCCTCACTACCGCGAAGGAAAACAGCGGACCATCTCTTCATGGAAGCGTTTGCCCCTGGAGGGGTCTCCTGCGGCTACTTTCCCACAGGCGCGGGTTGGCATCACAACCCCGGCGCCCAGTCGGGCTGGCGGGAATGCACGCGGCAGGGCAACGGTGCGCTCCGCTTGAGCCAGGCTTCACAAGGAGCCCCGTGAAGAGGGACACCACACCCAAGGGCGGCGAATGGGCCGGTCCCCCCATTGGTTCGTCCCCACGCCAGCGGCTGCCCGTGGAAGGCTATCGGGGGCGCTGTCAGAGTTTCAGGCCGCGAGGGTTTCCGGTGCTTCTGTACCGGGAAGTCAGGATTGGATACAAGCCAGGCCGATGTGGTGGTTAACCGTCTGCGGACCCGCGTGATGCGGGTCCGCAGACGGTTTCAAACTGTTGGTCAGAGCCCACCAGGCGGTTCGAGGCTTACGCTGAGCGCGCGCTCAGTCGGGCCTCGTCGCTGCTCGGGGCGGTGTGCTGAGTTAGTGCTTGTGCTTGCAGTGCCCATGATGGTCGCATTTCTCCGGTTCCGCTGCGACCCGGTAGATCGTTCCGTTGGCGTCTTCGCTGACCAGCATGTCGCCGTCTTGGGTGATCGTGATGCCGGTGGGGCGGCCGAAAACCCGTTCTTCATCCAGCGCGAACCCGGTCATGAAGTCCACGTACTCCCCGGTCGCCTCGCCGTTGACCATGACGGCCCGGACCACTTTGTACCCGGTCCGGTGTTCACGGTTCCAGGACCCGCGCAGCGTGGCGAAGGCATCACCGTGGTACTCGCGCGGGAACGCTTCGGCGTCGTAGAACTGGACTTGCAGGGTGGAGGAATGGGCCTGGATCAATACCTCGGGCGCGATGACCTCGTCCTGCAGGTCCGGGCGCTCACCGGCGTGGGCGGGATCCTCGAAGCCGCCGGTGTAGAACCACGGCCAGCCATAGAACCCGTCCTCCTGCACGGTGGTCAGAAAGTCGGGCGGGACGTCGGCGCCGAGATGGTCGCGTTCGTTGCCCGTGCACCACAGTTCGTCGGTGGCCGGTTGGATGGTCATGCCTGAGCAGTTACGCAGCCCGGTGGCGTAGTTCCGGACGTTCTCGCCCTCCGGGTCGAAGACGCGGACTACGGCCCGGTCCTCCTCATCGGCCCAGGCAGCGCCCCGTCCGTGGGTGGCTTCCCAGTCCTGGATTTCCTCGGCGGTCTTCTCCGGCATGTCACCGGCGACATTGGAGGCCGAGCCGATCGAGACGAAGAGGTGCTCCCCATCCGGGGCCACGGCCAGATCCCGCGTCCAGTGCCGCTCGGTGGGGATGTCCGAGATGATCGCCTCGGCCGGCCCGGCGGCCACGCGGTCGCCCTCACTGTAGGGGTAGCGCACGACCTGGTCTGCCGCGGCCACGTAGACATACTCCGGGTTCTCCTGGGGGTAGAACGCGATGCCGAAGGGCCGATCAAGGCCTTCGGCAAAGACTTCGGGCTCGGTCGAGAGTTCTCCATCGGCGTCGGCGGCGAAGACCAGGACGCGCCCGGCGCCGCTCTCGGACAAGAAGACGTCGCCGTTGGGGGCGAGGCGCATGACGCGGGGCTGGTTGAAGCCGCTGGCGAATTCCTCCACCTCAAAGCCCTCCGGAACCTCCGGCATCACCCCGGCGGGCCGATCGACCACCGTGGGCTGCCGTTCGAAGTCGGGTGCTTCGGGGTCCCCTTCGTTGACCGGCGGGGGCAGCTCCTCGGCTCTGATCCAATGCCGATCGCCGGGTTGGTCCTGTTCCGCAGGCGCCGTGACCAGGGGCGCCGGCGAGGCGGCAGCGGTCGAACCTGGCAGCAAGGACATGGACAGCAGCAGAGCTACGGGGATTGAAGAACGCTTCAAAAATATGGACGTGCGCATAGTTTCCTCCGCGAAACTATGGGGTGATGGCATGCCGCTCCGGCTGCCTCGCGCGGGCTTGCAGAGCACCTGCCACCGCGGTGATTTCTCGATTTCTCACCGTTCGGGGGTGCCTGCGCGAAGAGCCGAACGGGAACGCCGCCAACAATGTGGCGGTCACGGTTAAGAGGGGAACTGATTGCGACGTCGATCACGTCAGCTCAGAGCATACTGGGCACAGGCGGGCTGCTGCAACGAGGTGCATGAGCTTCCTCGGAAGATGCGGCACAGATTGAAGATGGGGTACAGATTAGGATCCCCCAAATCACGCCCCCTTGAAGACGGAGGGACGCCGGACCTTAGTCCGACGTCCCTGCGAATTGGTTTCGTTCAGTGACGGAAGGCGGGGCTATGCTCCGTCCCGTCTCAGGATGCGCCCTTCGCCCCCGGGCTGGCTTCCGGATCGAGGCCGGTGCCTTCGCGGCCAGGTTCAGGGGCCTCAGGATCGTCAGCCGCCAGCTCCTTGACCTCGGACTTGAAGATGCGCATCGACTGTCCCAAACTGCGGGCCATGCCGGGCAGTTTGGGTGCTCCGAACAGCAGCAGGAGCACCACCAGCAAAATGATGCGCGCCATGGGGTTGTCGAACAACCGTGCCATCGCGGGATTCCTTACGTTCGCGGGGAAGGATCAGCGCTGTGCGGCGCGACCTCGACCGCCGTTTCGTCGGTCGAGGTCGCCAACGAAATGCTCAGGCGTTATCCTGCCGTCGGGCTGCTTCGCGTCCCGCCACGTAGCCGAACACCAGTCCGAGCGAGATCGTCCCGCCGGCGCCTCCGTAGAACCCCTTTGTTGGGGCTCCGCCCGCGTTGCCGGCGGCGTACAGGCCCTTGATGACCTTGCCCTCGGTGTTAAGCGCGCGCCCGAGTGCATCGGTCTTCGGGCCGCCGACGGTGCCGAGTGCGCTGGCCTCGACCTTGAGCGCGTAGAAGGGGGCCGTGTCGACGGGCCCCAGCACGCTCGACTTCGGGCTCTTCAGCACCGGCCGTATGATCTTCGCCAGGGGCTTGACCACCACGGAACGGAGGCGTTCGGGGTCGTTCCTCTTTGCCACCCGGCCGGCGAGCTTGCTCCCAATCGGACCGACGGCCTTGGCGATGAGCACCCTGGCCTTTGCGGTGGCGGCGGGGAAGCGCGCGTCCGGCGAGTTCTTGCCCAGCCGCGGATAGTAGGCACCGAAGTAGCGGTCGAACATCGTGTCACCGCGGTTGAACTGCGGATCGCGTCCCCGTGCGGCCTCGGGGTTGAAGCGGTCGACGGTGCGGAGCAGTCCCACCTCGTCGACGCCGATCTTGGCCGCCAGTTCCGAGAGGGTATTGGCGCGCTGGAGGTACTCGGGCACTTCTCCGCCCGGGGTTATGCCGAAGATCCCGAACTTCTCCCAGTAATTCTGGTCGAAGATCAGCCATGCGGTGGCGTTAGGCATGGTGCCCGTCTCCGGGTCGACCTCGCGCATGATCTGCCCGAACTGGTCGTAGGCCAGCGCCTCGTTCGCGAAGCGCTCACCCTTGCTGTTCACCATGATGCTGTGCGGCAGTGCCCGCTCACCCAGGAACACCCGGCTGAGCGGCTGGCCTTCCAGCTCTTCACCGGGCAGCTGGACCCCCGGCATCCACCAGGCGTCTTCCATCCCGGTCAGGTCGGCGCCCACCTCGTTGGCCAACTGCACCGCGATGCCGTCGTGGCCCTGCGGTGAGACCTGCACGCCGAAGGGCGCGTCGAGGTAGGTGGTGGTGACCTCGTCGGAGCTTTCAAACCCGCCGCTGGCCAGCAGGACTCCCTTGGTGGCGCGCACCGTGTGCTCTTGACCATCGGCTCGCACGACAATTCCCTGCACGCCTGACTCGTCCGTCACGAGCCGGACTGCGGGCGCCTCAACACGTACGTCGACGCCGTTGCGCAGGCTGCCCTCGAGCAGGGCGCCGACCAGTGCCGGTCCGGCGAGCCAGACGTCGTCGATGCCGATGCCGCCCAGCAACCAGAACGGGAGCGGGTTCTTGGCCATGCCCGTCGTGAGGGCCGGCCGCACGTACTTTGCGGCCTCTCCCAGTCCCTCGGGGGAGTAGGGGCCGGGGAAGAGCGCCCGGCCGACGGACGCGCCGTCGATGTCGGAGCGGTAGTCCGGCCAGATGGTCGGGATCCACCCGAAGGAGGTGTGCTCTTCGATGAAGCGGGCGACGTCGGGTCCGGCTTCCAGGAACTTTTCCACCAGGTCGTGGTCGAGAACCTTGTCCCGACCCTGGCCGTAGATGTAGCGCCGGGCCTGGTCCAGGTTGTCCTTGACCTTGAGGTCCTTGGTCGAGAAGCCGTGGTTGGGGATCCAGGCGGCACCCGCGGAGATGCCGGTGGCGCCTCCGACGAGTTCCCGGGACTCGAGAACGAGAACCCTTGCGCCCTCCCTGGCAGCGGTGAGCGCCGCCATCAGGCCAGCCCCGCCGGAACCGACAATTGCTACGTCTACCTCGTCGGGGATGCCCTTTTGGGATACTGTCCCGATGGAGCCGCTGTGCCGAGTCGAACTGTCAACCACGATTTCCTCCTTACAGATAGTCCCCGTCACCTGGCCTCACCGGTTCAGCGAGGCGCTGCAAACATGCGACGGACGCTTGTCACAGCTGCCCTCGGGAGTGCGAACCGATGCAGGTCCAGGACGAGTACATGCAGTACATGCATATGCATCTACTCTAGTGCGAATAGTTGACATGTCAACTTTTCGCGTTCGATCCGGTTTCGGACCTTGGCAGCCACCGACTTCGCTGTCAGCAGTTCGCCGGCAGGACCGTGGGGGATATCGCCTGGCCCCGGCGTGCCGTCCGGGACCAGTGGCGCCTCGCAGGCCCGCGCTGCGGGGAGCGCGATCGTGTTCATTGTCCGGGGGTCTTTATGGCCGCGACGGGCATGGCCGAGCATCTGGCCACCAGTGCCGCGCAGGGCGGTTACGGTTTCGTCGCCGCCATCCCGGCGCTGGGAGCCCTTGGCGGGTACCTCACCGGTTCGAACACGGGTGCCGCTGCAATGTTTTCCACCGCGACGACGACGGCGGCCACCGGCCTCGGCGCGAACCCGCTGGTCGCGCTCGCCGGGCAGAATGTGGCCGGGTCGTTCGCCGTCATCGCGTCGCCGCCGCGAATAGCCCTCGCTGCCGGCATCGCACTCGCTCCGGGCGAACATCTCCCTCGAAGCCGTCTCCGGCGCCCGCTCCATCACCTCAACCGAAAGGAAATTCCCTGATGCGCCACACACCCAGTTACCTCATGACGGATCCCAGCGAAGTCAAGCGCCTCATCCGGAGGCACCCTTGGGCCACCTTTGTTTCCGCGACAAGCAACGGACTGATCGCTTCCCACTACCCGGTGCTGCTCGAGGAAGACCGCGAAGAAATCTCAATCGTCAGCCACTTCGGCCGCCCGGACGACACCCTGCACGAACTTGGCAGGCACGAAATTCTTGTCATCATCCAAGGTCCGCACGATTACGTTTCCCCCAGTTGGTACGCGGCCGGCGATCTCGTACCCACCTGGAACCACCTCACTGCACATCTTTATGGCATCCCGGTAATTCTCAGCGACGACGAGAACTACGAAATGCTTACGCGTCTCACCGAGCACTTTGAGCAGCACCACCCGGGCGGCAGGCATCTGAGCGAAGACGAACAGGGAACCCGTCGCGCGGCGAAGGGTACCGTCGGACTGCGGATGCGCGTAGAACGCTTCGACGCGCGGGCCAAACTCAGCCAGAACAAGCAACCGGACGTGGTGCAGAATGTGATTGACCATCTGGACCAGCAAAACCCGCACCTCGCCCACGAGATGAGACGAATCCACCTCCCTCGTGCCGACTAGACGAGGGTCCAGGCCATCCCTTACCGACCATCGGGGGACGAGTATTTGCGGGGCGGCGCAAAAGTTGGGTTAGCTGCTCGGCCCCGCCGCTGGGCGGCGTTGGCGCCTGTGCTGATGTCCATATGTGCGGAGCTTTCGGTAACCATCACCGGACAAAGAAAAACGCGGAACTGTTGCCCGCAACTCATTTCGTCCATACCCTGAGCTCAACGACAGGAGGCAGGCATGGAATTCGCAATCATCATTGCAATCCTTTGTGCGGCGTGTATTGCCTGGGTGGTTTTGGGTGCCCGCGCTGACCGTCGACCAGTAAAGAGTGCCCGGGCTCCCGTGAACACGGATGCCGCCAGCACGGGAGCTTTCGGAGCCACTGCCTACGGAGGAGATGCCGGAGGCGGCGGCGGCGACTGCGGCTGACAGGAAACAACGAAGCCCGGACCGTCATCGGTCCGGGCTTCTTGCTGTGATAACGGGTTCCTTGCTGCTGCTCAGGCGGAGGACGCGCCGGCGGTAGGTGCCGTCGTCGACCTGGGCGACGGTGAAGGCAGCGATATCGGCGCGGCTGACGGGGAAACCGATCTCGTCGGTGCCGTAAAACCCGACGCGGACGCGGTTCTGCTTGGGACGTGCAGGATAGGGGTCAAAGTTGCGGTACAACATGAAGGAAGCCTAAAGTCGATGCATACGCATATAAATAGCGTGCGTACACATGCTGAAGGAGGAACCATGCAGGCATGGGTTATGGAAGGGATCAACCAGGATCTAAAGCTTCAGGACCTGGACAAGCCCTCACCCGGACCAGGTGAGGTGCTTATCAAGGTCACTGCCGCCGGCATATGTCACAGTGATGTCGGATACGTGCAAGGCGAAATCCCCATCATTGTCGACCTGCCCATCGTGCTGGGACACGAAGTGGCCGGCGTCGTTGAGGAAGTCGGTGAAGGCGTCACCGGGTTTAAGGTGGGTGACGAAGTCGCCCAGGGAGTGGTTGCTTCGGACGCTCCCGGCGTCACCCGTGATGGCGGCTTCGGTGAATACGTCATCGGAAAGGTCGAAAGCCTGGTGCACAAGCCCGCCAGCGTGGAGTGGTCCCAGGCGGCCGCAGCGACCGATGCGGGGGTCACCTCCTACAGCGGCGTGGTTGTCCACGGCGGTGTCGAGAAGGGGATGCGGGTGGGCATCATCGGGCTGGGCGGCCTCGGGCTAACCGGCGCCAGGATCGCCGTCATCAAGGGTGCCGAAGTGATCGGCATCGAGCCGCGTGAAGAGGTTTGGAAGGCCGCCAAGGAGCGCGGCGTGTCCCGCGTGGTCAAGGACATCAGCGAACTGAAGGGCGAAGGCCTGGATGTCGTGGTCGACTCCGCCGGCTTTGGCACCACCACCGTCGGCGCCTTCGATGCCGTCAAGGACGGCGGCAAGGTCGTCCTGGTGGGGCTGGGGAAGACCAACTTCGAATTCGAGTCCTTCGGCTTCATCACCAGAGCCATCACCCTTCAGGGGTCCACCCCGGTCGGAAACCCCGAGCACCTGAAGAACGTGCTGCAGATGATTGACTCCGGGCAGCTGGAAATCGTGTCTGCGAACGTTGGCTTCAACGACATCCCTGATGGCCTGGATCGCCTGGCCAAGGGAGGCGTCTCAGGGCGCCTGGTAGCACGCTACGACCAGTGATGACAGGCTGAGCCGCTGACTTGTGGGGTCCGGCCCTCGCGACGGGACCCCACAAGCGCGACTGAAGGACGTAGCAAACACGAGGCATTAGTGCATCACTTCGGCGCACTCCCGCCCTGCATCCCACTGCCTACCGGCCATTCTCCGCAAGCCGCTCAGGGTCGAGGCTCTCGAAAAAGACGAGTGAGTGGTGAGTTCGTGTGCGTCATCCTTCGTGGCCTATCAACCACATATGCGCTGTCATCGGCGAGGAAAACGTTAGGGTGGGACATGAGGACCTCCGGTGAGAAGTGAACTCTATACAAGCTTGACCTCACCCGGAGGTCTTCTTTTTGTCACCTAGCCACGCCGCCGTACCTAACGTCCGTGGAGACTACACCTTGTGAGGTTTAAATATCGGGCGCAGGAGCGCCTGCAGCTGCCAGCAAGTTCCAGTGCTGACGGTTCCTGACCTTCGCCGACCTGCTCTCTGCCGCCGCCGGCACACCTCGCCCGCTAGCGACGTCCAACGAGCCTCATGGGCCTCGAACGCCTTCAGCGGGGCAAGGTTGCCGGGAAGCGTTTGGTCGGCTTGATCAGCCTGCGACTGCTACGGAAGAGGCGGGCCATCGGGGCACTCGGCGGACCGCCTCTGTCCTGGCCACTTCAGTCGGACAAAAGGCGCGCGACCGAGTTTGAGATCAGAGAATTGATTTTCTTTCAGAACGTGGTCAGGGGGCATTCCATGCCCGCGGCGAGTTACTCGGCCAGGCGGCCGCCGTCAACGACGAGCTCGGTGCCGGTGACGTAGCTCGACTCGTCCGAGGCCAGGTATAGCACCGCGTAGGAGACCTCGCGCGGCTCGCCGAACCGGCGGATTGGCACGGTTGAGGCGAACTCGTCAAGCACGGCCTTGTCGTACACCTCCGCCATCGGCGTCATGATCGCCCCTGGGTGCACCGAGTTAACGCGCACGCCCTTGGCGGCGTACTCGATGGCGGTAGCCTTGGTCATGCCACGCACGGCAAACTTGGCACCCGTGTAGCCCATGTTCGTCGTCCAGGGCAGGTGCGCGAACGCTGCCGCCGAGCCGATGTTGACGATCGAACCGCCGCCGGCCTCGATCATGCCCGGAAGTACCGCCTGCATTCCAAGGAAGGTGCCACGTTGGTCGACGGCGACGATGCGGTCGAAGTCCTCTACGCTCAGGTCGAGCGTCTGGGCGGCCGGGCCCGACAGCCCGGCGTTGTTGACCAGCACGGTGATGGGCCCGAGCTTCTCGGTGGCCTCTGCCACGACCGACGTCCAGGACTCCGGGTCCGAGACGTCGTGCTTGAGGAACAGGGTGCTCCCGCCCAGCTCAGCGGCCAGGGCCTCGCCGCCCTGGATGTTCATGTCGGTGGTGATGGCGACCTTCGCGCCCTCCTCGACGAACAGGCGCGCGTGCTCGGCACCCATGCCGCCCGCTGCTCCGGTAATGATTGCGACCTTGTTATCCAGTCGACCCATGATTGTCTCCTCCGTGGTGTACGCTGCTGCGACGTTGCGGCAGTAGGAGCAGGAGTAATCCTCCTGCAACGTCGAGAACGATGCCGGTTAACGAACGCTATGTCAATCCCTGAATGGGCGTTTAAATTCTCGGCGACCAACCTGTCCGGCGCCCGGCGGAACCCCGATCGCGACAGGATCGGCGTCATCCGCCTGCTTCTGCACGGTCTTGGTCCTAATTTGCGCCAGGAAGGCCGGCCGAGGATGACCGGAATAGCGCGGGGGTGGGCTCGCCTAAGAGGAGCAGCGAAGAAAACGGTGACCCCGACAGAGGCCGGGCGTTCCGCAGTGCGTGGACTGGTCAACGCCGCTCGCGCCAAGGGTGAGGACCTGACCGGCCCGGATGGGTGAACTCGGAATCGGCTCGGCGCGTCGGCCAGTTTCTCGCTTCTCGGACAAGTCTCCGGCCTGACTGACGCCGCAAGGAAGCCTTGACTCGCGGACAAGCGTGTGGCAGCGTAGCGAGCGTTAGACAAGGATGTGGTGCCGGTCACACGGATGTCGGTGAAACTCGCGTCCCCTTACACTTGGGGCCGATCCAGGCGTGTGCTGCCACTAACACCAAAATTTCTATGGACACTGGAGGCGAAGTCATTGACGAAACTAACCCATGGCATGGTCGAGGAAGCGATCATCGAGCCTGAGCTTGAGATCACGGATGCCCACCACCACTTCTTCCCGGAGGGTCAGCACTGGTGGATTAGGGACTACTCGCTGGACGACTTCCTTAAGGACACGGCGTCGGGCCACCGGGTCACGAACTCGATCTGGATGGAGGCGCGCGGTGCGACCAGCCTGTCCAGCCTCGATGAGGTGACTTACGTCACGGAAATCGCCCGTGAGAGCGAGCGCCGTGGCGGAACTGTTATCCGTGGGATGGTAGGCGATTTCAACCTCCGGCACGGCACCGCCGCCGGCGAGGGCCTCGATCGTCTGCTCGAGGCGAGCGAAGGGCGGTTCGTGGGCATCCGCCAGTCCAGCGTGTGGGACCCCTCGCCGGAGGTCACCACCTACCTGACCGACCCCGAGGAAGGGCTGCTCCTGAGGCCCTACTTCCAGGCCGGCTTCGCGGAGCTGGCCCGCCGCGATCTGTCGTTCGATGCCTGGGTCTACCACCCGCAGCTGCCGGAGGTCGCAGCCCTGGCGGATGCCTTCCCCGAGACGCGGATCATCGTGGATCACCTCGGCGGACCCGTCAAGCTGGGACCCTACGGAATGAAGCGCGACGCGACCCTGGCCGTCTGGAGGCGCAACATGAGCGAACTCCAAAAACGCCCGAACGTGTTCGTCAAGCTCGGCGGTCTCGGGTTATCGGATTTTGTGGAGAGAGTCGACGTCACCGGAGACCCCGACGTCGCGCCCACCTCAGCGCAGCTGGCCGACTACTGGCGCAACGAGGTGCGCTGGTGCATCGAGACCTTCGGAGCCGACCGGTGCATGTTCGAGACGAACTACCCGGTCGACGGCCTCATGTGCTCGTATCCCGTCCTGTTGAACACGTTCAAGCGCATGGTCTCCGATGCCAGTCCGGACGAGAAGCGCCAGTTGTTCGCGGGCACCGCACACCGTGCCTACGGCCTGAACATCTAGTCGAGCAAGTCCGCCCGAACCGCGACCTACCTCAAGTCTGCCCGCAAAACGGCGAACCCCCTCCCGATCCGGGGGTTCGCCGCTTTGGTGCGAAGGGGTTTTGTGTTCCTTCCGGATCGGGGAAGGGCTACCCTAGGCGGCCTCCCGGTTGGGAGCCGCGGTGTTCTCGTAGTTGATCGGGCTCACCATTCCGATTGTGCTGTGGCGACAGCCGTGGCTGTAGAACCAAAGCATGGGCCAAGCACGACGGCCTGGGCCGCGGGGTGAGCTCGAACTCGCGGTGTGAAAGGACTTCCCACTCAAGTGATGAGAAGAACGCCTCAGCGGCCTAGTGATCGAAGCATTATCCGGCTAATAGCCTCGGATTCGCCATATCGGCCGGTTAATGATTCAGCTGTTTCGGCAGCTCAGCTTCTGGAGTTGTTCTTCGTGGTGCCTCCAACAGCGGGCGACTGCCGGAAACACTCCCGTAGCCGGCCTGACCCCTCCTAGGATGGCGCCGCGGACTGGAATCAGTCCGCGCAGTACGGATAAGAGCAGTAGTTTTTGTGATCACGCCGACACCCGTCACGGACACACCACTTCATCGTTGACGTCAACCGTTCCAGCCTGATCCCTCAGAGCGCTACGACGGAGTAGCGAAGAAAGCGAGAAGAGAATGTCAGAGACAACCCTGAGTACGGAAACCCGTGCCCAAAAGGATCTTTATAAGAAGGTGATGTGGCGTCTGATGCCACTCGTCTGTACCTTATATTTCGTTGCTTACGTCGACCGGTCGGCACTGGCCTTCGCCGGCCCGAACGGCATGAACGATGAACTCGGACTGACAGCCGCAGCCTTCGGCCTCGCCTCCGGAATATTCTTTCTCGGATACATCATCTTTGAGGTCCCCAGCAACATCGCACTTCAACGATTCGGCGCCCGGGCGTGGCTGACCCGAATCATTGTCTCCTGGGGAATCGTTCAGGCTCTGACCGCCTTCGTCACAAACGATGTGTTCCTCAACATTGCGCGTGTGCTGTTGGGAATCGCAGAAGCAGGCCTGGCCCCGGGCGTACTCCTCTATCTGACGTACTGGTTGCCCGCCCGACGCCGAGTGATCGCGTTTGGAATTTTTTTGGTGATGGGGATAACTTCCGGAATCTTGGGCGGACCGCTGGTGACCCTGCTCATCGAATGGGGAAACGCGCTTGGATGGAATTTCTCAGGCTGGCGGTTCATGCTCCTTGTGACTGGAATCATCCCCATTCTTCTTGGAGTCGTCACCTTCCTCTATCTCACCGACAGCCCGGCGAAGGCACACTGGCTCACCACCGAGGAGAAGCTGACTATCGATTCGGATTTGACTCGGGACGCCCAGAATGCCCCCGCGCGCCGCAGCGAGACGAGTGCCGGGTGGCGAAGCAGCAAGGTCTGGCTCATGGCCCTGGGATACCTCCCACTCGCGTACACGGCATACACCCTCACCTTCTTCCTGCCCAAGATCATCGGTGGCTTCGACGACGAGTTTGGCGTTAGCTACAGCCCGCTTCAAATCGCCTTGCTCACATCGATTCCGTCAGTATTTGCGGTTATTGTCATGTTCTTCGTCGTCCGCTCGGTCGCCAAACGCGCCAAGCCCGGATTGCACGCTCTAATCATGGCACTCACAGCGGCAGGCGGCGCCCTGGCCACCATCAACGCTGGTTCCCCGTTTGTGAGCATGGCCGCCTTGTCTTTGACGGCGGTCGGTGCGTTCGTCATCTCCACAGTGACATACAGCATGGTGCCGAAGCTGTTTTCCGCGACGGCACTGGCCGTCGCATTCGCCTTGATCGGCGCTGTGGGCAACACAGGCGGGTTCCTCGGCCCCTACATCACAGGCAGTTTGATGGATCTGACCGGAAGCGACACCATCCCGTTCATCATCGTGGCCATAATGTTGGTTGGCAGCGGCTTGATCTTCTATCTGATCGACCGTAATGCCG
Organism: Arthrobacter sp. Y3221048; assembly: GCF_059092685.1. NCBI lineage: Bacteria > Bacillati > Actinomycetota > Actinomycetes > Micrococcales > Micrococcaceae > Arthrobacter > Arthrobacter sp. Y3221048. The sequence goes on from NZ_JBNHHX010000001.1 coordinate 712,593, forward strand.
ATAATGCCAAGAAGCTCAACCCGGCCCAGTCTTCACGAGCCGATATCGAGGTCTAGCAGTCTAGCTATGAGGAAGGTTCCGGCTCAGAAGCAAAATCTCGAGCCGGAACCTTCCTAAATATGGAGAAGGTCAGGGTCGACAATGACAATGACGGCTGGTTAGACACAACGATCCAGGGAAAAGCCCTGGGGTTGGCAAGCTTCGGGAGGCGGCTCAGCAGAAAGACCGCAGGGCTCGTTTCGAGTTGCCCTACTTCCACCAGGTGCACTCGTTCGCGATGATGCGCGGCGCGCACCTGGACATCTGCGTCCTAGGCGCGTTCCAAGTCTCAATCACCGGTAACCTCGCGAACTGGCACACCGTGGCACCCGGGGCGATTCCCGCCGTCGGCGGTGCCATGGACCTCGCCACCTGTGCCAAGGACGTGTTCGTGATGATGACCCTGCTCATCCGCGAAGGTGCCTCCAAATCGTCGAAGCTGCACCTACCCTCTGACCGGTGTGGGCTGCGTGACCCGCGTCTACACCGACAAGGCCGTTTTCCTCACCGGACCGACGAAGTGACCGTCCGCGAAGCCTTCGGCTGCACCCTGGGAGAACTCCGGGAACTCGTGCCCGTCCCCCTGAAGGCCCCGTAGGGGCCACAAACGACCTTGAATCCGGCCAGCGCACAGCCGTTGCCTACGCCGCCATGCCCACACTGATCGTGGATGCCGTGCCCATCACCCAGGCTGCGTCCACGAACGGCCTGATCAGCCTCTTCCGTGCCATTGGCAACTCGACTGCGAGCGCGGCAGATGCGCCGTCTTCACCTCTGTCACCACGGCGGCCCGAGACACCCGTCTCCCCTCGCTTGAGGCTTTGCGGGACATATTCTGAGTGGCGGCGACTGCGACGCCAAAATCAGGGCTCGCAGCGATCTATATCCCGCTTACGACCGTAGTTGCCCAAGCGGCTGCGTCCGACGCCGCCGAGCCTGTGCCGCAGCGACCCGTCTTGGCAATCGACCAGCGCCTATCCCACCCGTCGTCGTAAACCGTCCATCAAACCAGCGGCGAGTCCGTGGACTGGAGCCGATGGACGATGGAAGCAACGACTCTGTGGCCCTCCCTATAATGCCGGCCCATACCTGATGGTGGCCGACTTCGAACGCGCATAATTCAGCTCATTCGCGAGGTTGACCATCTTCGATGGCGTCAGCAAGCGGTGCCAAAGCAAGCTCGCTGTTGATCCGCCACGGGTCCACTCCCAGTTCCTCGCCTTGCCCGGCCAGCCACACCAGCCCGGCGTAGCAGTCCTCGACTGGACCCGGGTGCGGAGTCTCCGGGGCCAGGCGGTAGTCCACCGACACCACGAGCAGATTCAGCTCCTGAGCCCATTCCAAAACCTCCGGGAGATTTGTTCGGGCGTCGCCCATCACCATGCCGCCACTGTGGATGGTGTAGACGGTCGCTAAAGGCGTGCTGGACTTGGTAGGGCGACAGATCAGCAAGGGAACCTCGGGGAGCCCTCCGGCCCGGGCACCAGCCGTTCTTGAACCTCGAAGGCCCCACCTCGGGCCAGGTCCTCGTTCGAGGGCGGCTCCATCCCCGGCACACCCTGCCGCAGCGTAGGGATGGCCTCGTGGGTGACGCCATCCGGGGGCAGGAACTGATAAAGAAGCGACAGGGCGGCGGCCACTTCCGGGTCGAACGGCGGCGGTGGGCCGACCTCCGCCGCGGAGGCCGACAATGAGGGTAACGTCTTTGTCATTAGATCTCCCTTAGGTTACATCCGGGGCCTCAAGTGGCACCGGTCACACCAGTATGATGCCCATACGGTTCCGGCGGGAGCCGTCGGGCGGCGGGAAAAACCCGCCACATGGCGGGCAAGGGAGGCGTCTTGAAGAAGACGCTGACTGCAAACATCGACGCTGTACTGGCCACCTCCGGGTGGAAGCTCCTCCTCGTAGACATGGACCCGCAGGGAAACTGGCCTCGATATTGGCTACAGGCACGGCGAACTGGACGACGACGGCAGCGCACTTGCTCAAAGCCTCTTGTTCGGGACAGTCCTGAGGCCATAGATGGACGTAAGGCCCGACCTCGACGTGATTCTCGGAGGCGCTGAACTCGACCCAGCGGCAGCTGGGCTAATTTCGCAGGGAAGCAAAGACGGGAGCAAAGCGAAGCTGGCCCTCGCTCGGTCGCTCGCCCCGATCGCCGAGAACTACGACATCATCTTCATTGATTGCCCTCCTGGAAATGAGCCCCTACAGGTGGCAGCACTGGGTGCGGCTCCGTATGTAGTAGTACCCACCAAGACCGACAAGGCCGGCCGTGAAGGCCTCGCAGACGGCTGCCTCGCGCCGGCGGGCTGAGAGCGCCCGGCCATCGCCGTCCCCACGGGAATCCGATGGGGGAAGCCCTCCACCAGCCGAAGGTACACCGCGGTGTTCTCGTAGTTGACCAGGCCCATCACGCCGATCGTGCTGTGGCGCCCGCCGTGGCGATCGTTGGGGTAATGATTCAGCTATTTCGGTAAGTCAGCTTCCGGAGTTGCTTTTAGAGGTGCCTTCAACGGCGGCTGCCTGCCGGAAATGCTCTCGTAGGCGGCCTGCGGAGAGGAAAACTTGTGAGAAGGCGCCGCTGGGCTGTCAGGGGTAACTCGAGCGCCACCATCGCCGTACTGGCCGCCGCGGGCGGCACGTTCGCAGTTCTCTAGTCCATTGTCAGCCCGCCCTGCCCGCCCTGGCGGAAAACATCATGACGATGATCGTCGGACGCCTCATCCAAGGCATCGGCGGGGGCGCGTTCCCTCTGGCCTTCGGCATCCTGCGCGACCACCTCGACGGCCGGCGGTTGAACCAGGCCGTCGGCGCGGTCGCCGGAATCGGTGCAGGATGCGCCGGCCTCGGCGGCGTCCTCTCCGGCATTGTCGTAGAGACCGCGGGATTCCGCTGGTTATTCTGGGGACCGATGATCATGATTCTGGTCGTCACCGCGTTGCCGCCTTCACCCCGTTCCCCTGTCCCGCTCAGTGCCGGATCCGTTGCCCTGTTCACGGTGTGGCTCGCCAGCCTCTTGCTCGTCACCGGCCAGGCCCGCAGCTGGAGGCAACTTCCGCCCCAATCCTGATACTGCTCGTCTTGGCAGTGTGCGGGATCCTGGCATGGGTACTGGTGGAACGCAGGTCCAAAGGTCCCATGCTCGATCTGAAAATGGTGCGCGGGAACACCATGTGGACGACCAGTGCTTCCGCTGCGCTGCTCGGCGTCGTCCTCTACGGGCTCCAGGCCTTCCTGCCCCAGTTCGTCCAAACCGCCCCCACCACCGGGTACGGACTCGGACTGACCGTCCTCCAATCCGGGCTGGTTCTGCTGCCCATGGCCACCGTCATCTTCACCAGGGGATTCGTCTCGGCCCGCCTCGTCCACCGTTTCGATACCCGGACAGTCATGGTCGCCGGCCCCGCCTTGGCGACCCTCGGGCTGACCTTCCTCCTCCCCGCTCCTGTACACCCTGTATCAGGCCCTGGCCGCCAGTACGCTCTCCGGCGTGGGCACCGTGGGCGGCGCGCTCGGCGCAGCCCTAGTCGCCACCGTCGTTTCTCCCACGCCGGCCCAACCGCCCACCGCGGGGGCCTACCAGACCGGCTTCACGTTCATCGCCATAGCAGCAGCCCTAGCAGTCATTATCGGAATGCGCGCCAAGGAGCCAGCCAAACAAACGAGGATCAAGGGCGCGGCGGAAACCTCGATCTCCTGACAGCACGTCCGAACGAATGCTTCTAGTTTGGGTTGGCCGGCAGAAGAAACCTTTGGTAGGAGCCAGTCCACGGTGTGGTGGCCAGGGTTTGGCATGAGCTCGTCCGAGCCGGCCGGGGGCAGGTTCGAGGAGGCGGCAACCATCGCATCGAATTTCGGCTTCGCCGACTGGACCGCACCTTCACAGAACGAGAGGAACCGATGCCAAAGCTCCTTAAACAGCGTGCCAGGTGAGGAGGCCAGAAGGACTGCGGCGAGCCATGGCGATGCTGTCGGGGCAACAGTCGGGCACCTCGCTCGTAGATCGGTTGAGTGCTAACGCGGGAATCGTCCCCGGTCGCCTTCCTGCCGACCAGTCAGGTCGGCAGCGGGCAGGTGCGTGGTCGACTGATGGCCGTGGGGCGGGGCGGAGCCCGTAATCGTCCGATACCTATACGGACAACACCCGCTCGGACCGTGCCAGAAACTCAAGACAAACGTGCAAGTTTAGAACCCCCGGCTTCGCTAGAGGTCAAGCACCAGTCCCCCGCTTATGCAGCGCGAGACGCAGATCATCATGCAGTCGTTCGCACGCCTTTCCTCTGCATCGAGGATGGAGTCGCGGTGCTCGGGTGACCCCTCGATGACGGGCGTCTCGCAGGTCCCGCAGGTGCCCACACCACATGACCACAGCACGTGGACGCCTGCTTCCTCCACCACCTCGAGGATGCTGCGCTCGGGCGGGACGCTAAGGATCATTCCCGACTTTCGAAGCTCGACGTCGAAGGCTTCAGCTCGAGCTGACTCGGTGAGGGGCCGCGCAGCGAACCGCTCGAGGTGCAGGCTCCCGGGGGCCCAGTGGGCGCACCCCTGCTCGACCGCCTCGAGGAGGGGGGCTGGCCCGCAGCAGTAGACCTTGGTTTCGGCATGGGCCGCCCCTAGCAAACCAGCTAGGTCTATCAGGCCCTTCTCATCCTCTGGCCACAGCGTGACCCGGTCGCCGTAGATCGCGAGCTCGTCCACGAAGGCCATGGTTGACAGGTGCCGGCCTCCGTAGATCAAGCGCCAGCTCGCGCCGACCCGATCGGCTGCGGCGAGCATCGGAAGGATGGGGGTAATCCCAATGCCGCCAGCGATAAACAGGTAGTTGTCCGAGGGCAGCAGGCGGAAGTGGTTACGGGGCCCCCGGACTCGGATGGTCGACTCGACCGCCAGGTTTTCGTGGAGGTAGCGCGAGCCACCGCGGCCGCCGGGCTCGTTGAGGACTCCGACGCGCCATCGTCGATGATCCGACGGGTCCCCGCACAGCGAGTACTGCCGTGGCCCGACGCCGGGGACCAGGAGGTCGATGTGGGCACCCGGCTGCCACAGCGGGAGCTCTGAGCCGTGCACCTCTCGCAGAGTGAAGATGGCGACGTCCTTGGTGCTGCCTTCGCGTCCCTCCACAGCCATGTCGAACTCTGCTTCTCTGAGCTCTGTGGTCAGCGTTCCGGTGTTCAGGTCAACCTTGTCCAGTTGTGTCAATTGTCTTCCCCTTACTTGAGCGCAGACACGGATGGCGAGTTGCCTGAGCCTTTGTGATCATTGTGTTCCCCACGGGCGCGGAGACGGTCAAGACGCGACGCTCGCGCCGAAATCGGCCGCCCCGCTCCGTGCCCGTGGGAGCGACCTGCGCGACGCCTCAGCGTGAGGTGCCATCGGGCTTGCTCAGGTCAGCTCACCCCTGCTGTTCGCGGACGGGGCGGCCGAGGTCCAGCGGAACGGTGCGCATCGCCGCCACGCGCTGCTGCCGGTTGCCGGCCTCCTTGGTCATTCACGGTGCAGGCTGCTTCCACAGGAGGTACGCTGAGCTGCTCATGATGCCGCCTCCCGCGCGCTGGGGGCCCGCAAGGCAGTGACGCGCATCCACGCCCTGTCGAAGACGTCGTTGGCGCCCTTGTCCGTGTTCCTGACCACCTTGTCGGGGTCGAACGAGTACTCCTCGATCCGCTCCAGCAGGCCCTGCAGCGTCGCCGTCACCATGGCCTGAACCAGATGCGAGCCCAGGCAGTTGTGGATGCCGGCACCTAGGGCGAGGTGCTGAAACCCCCGCCGCTCGGGATCGAACTCGTCCGGGTGCTCGTACATCGCCGGGTCGGCGTTGGCCGCCGCCAGATGCACAAGGATGCGATCGCCCTTGCGGATCTGCATCCTGCCGAGTTCGACGTCGCGCGTGGCAGTACGCGCGGTCGTCATCCCGGGGTTGAAGTTGCGCAACCCCTCCACGACGAAGTCGGAGATTCGGCTTGGGTCGGCGCGGAGTTGAGCGCGCAGCTCGGGCCGGTCGGCGAGATAGAGCATGCAGTGCCCCGTGAGGGCCTGAGGGTTCTCAAGGGAGGCCAAGAGCAGCTGCGTGACCATGCCCTGAACCTCGTCGACGGAGAACTGTCCGTCGTTGGCCTGATGGAGGGTGGAGATCAGGTCGTCGCGCGGCTCCTCCTTCCGGGCTCGCACGACCTCGCCGACGTAGGCGAGGGCCTCCGACAGTGACATCTTGACCTCCTCGGAGCCGTCCTCATCCGACCGGGCGTACTGTGAAGGGCCTTCCATCGCACGGAAGATCGCCGCCGGATCTTCCAGCTCGAGACCCAATAGCTCGCTGACCACTCCGGCCACGACCGGCATGCCCACGTCGTAGACGATGTCGAACTCACCTCGCGGCAGGACGCGGTCGAGCACGCGGTCCACGTGCAACTGGATCATGTCGGCCTTCGCCGCCACCCGCCGCTTGGAGAAGGGCCCGCTCAGCACGGCCCGCGGAGTGTCATGGCGCTCACCGTCGACAAAGAAGAACATGCCGGGCGTCTCCGCCATCGCCCGAACCTCCTCCGGCTGCGGGAGGATCGGCCCGAACTCGTGAGCACCCTCCACAGGCCCGATGGTGAACGTCTCGGGATCCATCAACACCTTGCGGTTCGACTCGTAGTCGGTGACGACCCAGAACCCGCCGTGGCTCTCGCTCCACACCACCGGCCCCGCCTCCCGGACCTCCCTGTGGATCTCTCGATAGTTCTGGCCGAACTCGAACGAATGATGATCGTACGGGCAGACCTTGCGGCCATCGCTCCGCGTCTCTACGTTCATGTTCACGTCCGTATCTCCTGTCGTTGTGGTTCACCCGTGTGCTCCCGCAGGTGGAGCGTCCCTACGCCTTCAGCAGCTTTAGGGCCTGCTCCCGAAACTTCGCCGGGGTACATGCTTGGACAGTCCAGCAAAGCCCCCGGCGCCCGAACGTCATGACAACCGCAAGGAGGCTAGTAGATCAGCCTCATCCATGCTGGTCGTTTTCCTACTTTCAACTCACACAGTCGTCTGCTGCTAAGCGTCAGCCCTGCACTACTTAGTGATTTGCTGCCAGACTGTTAGTGAGGTGAGTCACAAGGAGAATATCCACGTAGCGAGCGCTACGTCAACCCCTAGCGGTTTCCGCACGTTTAGCCTCCGCAACTTGAGCAGCGTGGAATTGCCCGAAGCCTTCTGGCCTATCAGCGCATGCGCCTCGCCCGCTGCGACGTTCAACGAGACCTTTGGCAGCACGCGTGCCGCCAAAGGTCATCGACACCGACCCCCGCTCACGCCTGGCGTGCTCTGCCCCCATCCTCGAGGCAGACTCCTCGAAGCTCTCCCCGCTCGCCACGACGCGACCCGCTGACTCGTCGGGATCTCACCCGGCTCGCATGGGCCGCATGTGACGGGACTTGCCCGGACGTGCAGGCGCGAAGGTGAACTACGCGTTTTTCGGCTGACAACCCCACCGTCCCCGACAGCATCGAGGTCAAGGACCCAACATCTCCCAGAAATCCGAGCGAACAAAGACATTGACATAACGATCGCTACACGGCAGGATTCTTATCCACTGACCTCCCTAGATCACAGGGATGCTGCTGGAACTATGCGGGGGCGCAGGTGTGCCATCGGTCCACAGAAATCGCAGAGAACGAGGATCCATACCGGGAATCTCTTCATGATGGGCAAGCCAAAGTGTTCCGTGATGAGCGAGTAGAAAGTCAGGCAGGAAGACATGGATGTCAAGGGACGAGCACCACGGCTCGAGCTGCACGCCGTGTCAAAAACCTTCGGAGGCACGCGAGTGCTCCACGACGTCTCGTTGGACGTCGCAAGGGGTGAGGTGCATGCGCTGATGGGCCAGAACGGTTCGGGCAAGTCCACGCTCATCAAAATCCTCGCCGGTTTCCACGAGGCGGATCCTGGTGCGAGTGCGATAGTTGACGGGCGACCCCGAGCCTTGGGTGACCCCGATGACATCCACCACGCAGGCGTGCGGTTCGTGCATCAGGATCTCGGTCTCGTCCCTGGCCTTTCCGTTGCCGACAATCTCGCGTTGGGGTATGGCTACGCTACGGAGCTAGGGACTCGCATCAACTGGCGCCGTCAGAGGGAGGCCGCTCAGACAGCTATCCGGGCGGTCGGTTACGAGCTCGATGTCCGCATGGCAGTGGAGGACCTGCAGCCGGTGGAGCGAACAGCGGTGGCCATCGCACGGGCGCTGCAGAGCGCCCGCGGCGACATGTCAGTGCTGGTATTGGACGAACCGACGGCGACCATGCCGAAGGGGGAGGTTCAACGGCTCTTCTCCATCATCGACACCGTGCGTCGCCAAGGTGTCGGTGTGTTGTATGTGTCGCACCACCTGGATGAGATCTTCGAGATCGCGGACCGTGTGACGGTTCTAGTGGACGGCCACGGCGTGGCGACGAAGCGCTGTGCGGAGCTCAATCCGAGGTCGCTGGTCAATCTCATGACTGGTGGCGTTGCCGACGATGTCCGGAGACGGTCTGTGCCCTCCCCTGACGAGCCGTTGCTGGCACTTGAGGGTGTCAGGGGCGCCGAGCTCATCGATTTCGATCTGCAGGTGCGTGCGGGTGAAGTGGTGGGTGTCGCCGGAATCACCGGTTCGGGCCGTGAGGAGCTCTGTTCCGTGATCTTTGGAGCCAAGCCCCGAGACGGACGTGTCACGGTAGGGGGTCGCGAGCTCCCGGGCTCACGTCCGCACCTGTCGTGCGCCCTCGGCTTGGGGATGGTGCCCGCCAACAGGCTACGCGATGGGGTCGCCGTCGGCCTCAACGTACGGGAGAATCTAAACCTCACCACGGTGCGCCGTCTCGCACCGCACATCCGGATCCGCGGTCGGGATGACCGCCGTCAAGCCGAAACGATGATGCGCACGCTGGCAGTGAAGGCGCCTTCGCTGGAGGCTCCGATTGAGGCCCTGTCGGGCGGCAACCAGCAGAAGATCGTCTTGGGCAAGTGGCTTCAGGCTGCCCCTGTCGTCCTGCTGCTGGACGAGCCTACCCAAGGTGTTGATGTCGCGGCGAAGGCAGAGATCCACCACTTAATAGATGCAGCGGCAACACAGGGCATGGCAGTCCTGGTCTGTTCATCGGACGAGGCGGAACTCGAACGCCTCTGCGACAGGGTGGTCGTCCTGCGTCAGGGCCGCACGGTCGCAGAGCTTCACGGTGCCGAAATCCAGACGCGCCGTCTGGTCCATATCAGCTTGGGGCTCACTAAATGAGGCCCGCAAACGAGGAGTCGTCTGTATGATCCCAAAAGTGACCTCTGACGTGTCCACGGACCGCGGCAACGTTATAGAACCACAGCGCTTGCCCGGTCCCGAAAGCACGAGGCAGGCCAAGCCTGCGCGGTTCCTGGAGCTCATGAGACTGGACAGGTACTCTGGCCTGTACCTGGCCGTGATCCTAGCAGTGGTGTTCTCGCTGTTATTGCCGCACACGTTTGGGACCGCCAACAACGCGGCAGTGATCGCAGGCAGCGCCGCGATCGCTGGGATCCTCACCTTAGCGGTCACCGTTTCGATGGCTGCTGGCGCCTTCGACATCTCCCTCGCTGCCAACATGACCTTCTCTATCTGTCTGCTGGGATGGATGGTGACTGATGGGGGCGTACCCTGGCCGCTCGGCGTCGTGCTCACGGTGCTGGCCGGTGCGGCGATCGGTGCGGTAAACGCGGTAATCATCACCCGCATGGAGGTCGACCCTATCGTCGCGACGCTCGGCATGTCGTCGATTCTCGCTGCTTTGGCGTTCTGGGTTGCCGACGGCCAGACGATCATGCTGGATCAGGTCGGCTCTACGTTCACCGATGCAGGCTCGGCGGCGATCGGTCCGGTGCCCATCACGGTCTTCTACCTCGCCGTCGTGGCCATCGTGCTCTGGTTTGTACTGGAACATACCCCGTTTGGGCGCTATCTCTACGCCATAGGGTCCAATCCGAGGGCAGCGAAGCTCGCCGGCATTAGGGTAGAGCGCTTGCAGTCGATCTCGCTGATGATCACGGGCGCGCTCGCAGCGCTTGCAGGCGTCATCCTCACCATGCAATTGGGTGCAGCGTCCTTCAATGCCGGCGCGCCATACTTGTTGCCCGCCTTCGCTGCCGCATTCCTCGGATCCACTCAGGTTCTTCCTGGCCGCTTCAATGTCCGCGGCACGATTATTGCTCTTTATCTGCTCGCCATAGCCGTCAAAGGACTCCAGCTCCAATTCCCCGACCTGCCCTGGATCAAGGACCTCGTCGAAGGACTGGTCCTCATCGGCGCGGTCAGCATCACCGCACGAGCGATCAGAAAGCGCCGATCTCAGTAGCACCATCTCATCCCAACCCGCTAGCCGCACCCAGACAGGGCGCGCTCAGAGCACAGGAAAGCAGGCCCTCCATGCCCTCTCATCTCTCCTTCCTCCCTCCTTGGCGTCGTCTCCTCGTGGGCCTCGCCGCCAGCTCCACGATTCTCGCCCTGGCCGCCTGTAGCGGTGCCGTTCCTAGTACCGGCGCCAGCGCCGAGAGCGGCGAACTTTCCGCAGACTCGCAGCAGTGCGTGGAAAATGTCAACAAGTATTTTGACGCGCGCGGCGGGCTGCTGCCCGAGTCGCTGCCGGCCACGCTCACGCCTCTCAGCAAGCCCCCGGCCCAGGGCGTGACGATCACCCGGCTAACCCCGGGATCTGTACCGGTCTCGCAGGAGGTGAACGACAACATAGTCGCCGGTGCTGCAGAGATGGGGTGGACTGGTAAAGGCGTAGTTTACGACGGGTCGGTGGAGGACCTCACCCGTAAGGCTCTGGCGGCCATCAACGACGCCAAACCCGGTGACGTCGTCGTTATCGATGGATTGTTCCCCGGCGAGGTACAAGGACCGGTCAAGGCCGCTAAGGACAAGGGCGTGCTGCTGATGCTGGGCTCGATCAACGAGCCGCCTCAGGAGGTGCCGGGATTCGGCGGCACGCCGCTCGGCGGGGACCTATACTCCAATATGGGGGAGTTGGGCGCCTACTCGATCCTGCGTGCGACGAACTGCCAGGCCAACGTCGCTTTCTTCTCCCTCCCCTCCGGCCCCCAGCATGTTGCTGCGGAAACCATGGGCAACATCCTCAAGCAGAAATGCCAGGACTGCGACGTTTCAGTCACTGATATCCCATTCGCGAGCATCGGTTCCCCCGCCGCTACCAACGCCGTGGTCTCCAAACTGCAGTCCGATCCGTCAATCAACTTCGCGTACTTCGCCCTCGGGGACCTGGCCGTCGGGATTGAGCCAGCTCTCAAGCAGGCGGGTATCTCCGTCGAAATCGGCGGCCACATTCCGAACCCGACTAGTCTCGCAGCGCTAGAGAGCGGTGCGAACTCTTTCTGGATTGGCCTCCCGACGGCGATGTCGGCTTGGATTAACCTCGACACCGCCGCTCGCGCGCTCGACAGCGGTAAGCCCGTAGTCGGTGAGTCCTACCCGCTATCGGTATTGACGGAGGACAACATCGGGTCCGCGACCTCGGTGCCCGTCTACCCGCAGGACTACAAGGAACAGTTCAAGAAGCTATGGAAAGTGAACTGACGGACGGCACGACTGACGCGCTGGGCTGGGGCAGCCGCGAGGGTCTGCAGCTCGGCGTGGAGGTGGGTCGCAAAGGCCTCGCCGCGGGGTCTTTCTCGGACTCGCCCGAGCCGGCGCCGCCGGTGAAGAGCGGCGAGCCATTCAAGACGATGCCGATGCGCGAGCCGCCGTCGTGCGCCGGGCGCATCTTGCGGACCAGATGCAGCAGGAACAGCAGCGAGCCGTCGCTGACCCGAGTGAGGCCCGGACCGAAGCGGCCGTCGAAGCCGTGGAGTTCGTCTTCCTTCTGGATTTGCGGCTGGATCTTCTTCCATTGATGTTCTGGTCGTTGGCGAGGGTGTCGCCGACGGAGATCTTGGAGATGTCCTGGCCCTTGATCAGCAGGTCCGACTTACAGATGGCGTAGGACTCGTCGTTGATCTCCTGACCGTAGGCGACGAGGGAGGCGCTCGGGTTGAGTGAGTGAAGGTGTTCCTGGGCCACGGTGAACATGCCGCCGGTTCCGGCGGTGGGGTCGTAGATGGACCGGACGATGCCCTCTTTAGACACAGTTCCTCGCGCCATTACGGCTGCTCGAAGCGCTGCTGTCCGACTGCGGCCTTCCGCCCAAGCAGGCAAGCTGGGGAGCCCGGACGCTGATGCACTTCATCTTGGGGCGGTCGCCGAGCGACAGCCACGGGCTGAGCTCGCCGGCGCCCGCCTGATGCCTTCCGGCTTCCAAGAACTGGAGGCGGACGAATCATTCGACTTCGGTGTGGACACCATCCTCCGGTGGCTGGGGTTATAAGTCGCTCCAGCCGCGATGTACGCGTCGTCATGCCGGCGGTTATCCACCTCCGGAATGAGGCCGCCCGCTATCGCGCTCTGCTCCACGGTGTGGGGGCAATGCCTCTGGACGCCCATGGAACCCGGTGTACTGGTGACGGCAGTGATGGGAATGCAATCGTGTCGAGCTATTCACGCATGCATGACTCCCGCTCACTTTTGTGGCGGTGGGGACCGGCTTGTGGGTCAGATCATCGGTGGCTCTGCTGCCCCTCCCGGTCCGGGCGCATCACGATACGCCGGCCGTTAGGTACCAAGGGTTGCGCGTCCGGCAACCACACGCTAACCGCGGGAAAATTCTTGGGCAGCCGGGCGGCCACCTTCCATGCGGCGGGCATGGCGGCGGCCGCGATCAGGGATTTCACGATGCCGCCGATCATGAACGGGTACAGGCCCCACTCGAGCGTCTGCTGCAGGTCCGCGCCCAGCGAGATGGACAGCCAGGCCATGCCGAAGACGAAGGTGATCACAGTGCCGGCGAGGAAGGAGACGGTGGCGCCCAGGAACTTTTTGTCCCAGTTGCGCTTGGCCAGCCAGCCGGTCAGGCCTGCGGCCGCAACGAAGCCCACCAGATAGCCGCCGGTCGGGCCGACGGCAGCGGCCAGGCCGGAGGAGGCCTCGGAGAACACCGGCATGCCGGCGACACCGGCCACCCAGTACAGCGCCATCGCCAACATCCCGCGCACCGGGCCCAGGGTGCTGTCGACCAGCAGCACGGCCAGGGTCTGGCCGGTGATCGGGACCGGCCACAGCGGCACGGCCAGCTGCGCCATCACAGCGGTCAGGCCGGGCGGTCAGGCCGGCGCCGCCACCACCAAAGCGGTGTTAGCCAGGGCGGTGCTGGGAACGAGGGCATCGGCCAGAACACCCTGGCGTGCGACAACGGCTGTACTCATATTTACTCCTTCTCATTGCCCGGCAGACTTCCGTCGGCCAAACCATTCGTGACAAGACTAGAACTTTGATTTGCCCGCGATTCTGTATAGGAAGGGGGCAGATTGCTCATCGGTCCAAGCTTCATATGAACTCCTCTTTTCGAAGAGTCTTCTTTCGGACCCTGCAGGGTTCACCCAAAGAATGGACCCGTCCTCTGTCACCGCGTCCACAATGCCTGAGCAAATTGTCATGCCGTTCAAACGGACATCGATGTTAACCCCCTCGAGTGCGGCCCAATCCTCAACTTTTTTCGGCTTCAGTGCGGTCAAGTGTGACGTCTTCTCCATAAGAAGCTGCTTTCTAGATAGGTGTCTCCAGTGATTTCGAATTAAGTTGTTTGGTACTCATGAGATGCATCTGCTCTAGCTATCACTGCTCATTTTTGCTTGGACAAAGTGGCGGTGGGGCACCGTAATCGTGGCGGTAAGCTTGACGATCCGGGTGATCGTCCGGTGCCCCACCGCAGTTCATGGCAGCTGGGGCGGTTACAGCTGGATGCTCTCTTTCACAGAGCGCTCGGCTCGGCCGTTGTACTCGCTGAGCGGACGGATCAGCGAGTTCGATTCCAGCTGCTCCATGATGTGGGCGGTCCAGCCGGTGATGCGGCTGGCCACGAAGAGCGGGGTGAACATTTCCGTGTCGAACCCCATGAGGTGGTAGGTGGGGCCGGCGGGGTAGTCCAAATTCGGTTTGATGTTCTTGGCCTCGGCCATCGCGTGCTCAAGGCCGTCGTAGAGGCCGAGTATTTCGGGCCGTCCATAGTGTTCGATCATCTTGTCCAGGGCGGCCTTCATGGTCGGCACGCGGGAATCACCGTGCTTGTAGACCCGGTGGCCGAAGCCCATCACCTTCTGCTTGTCGGCCAGAGCCTGCTCCATCCAGGTCCGGGCGCGGGCGGCGGCCTCCTCGCGGGGCTCATCGGGGCGGATGCCGATCTGCTCGAAGGTGTGCATGACCGCCTCATTCGCTCCGCCGTGCAGCGGGCCCTTCAGCGCGCCGATCGCACCGGTCACGGCCGAATGCAGGTCGGACAGCGTGGACGTGATCACGCGCGCCGCGAACGTGGACGCGTTGAAAGAGTGCTCCGCGTACAGGATCATGGACACATTAAAGGCGTCCACGACTTCCGGGGCGGCCTCTTCACCGAAGGACATCCAGAGGAAGTTCGCCGCGTAGCCCAGGTCTTCGCGCGGTTCCACCAGCTCCTGGCCGCGGCGGCGGCGCTGGTCGTAGGCGACGACCGCCGGGAAGGCTGCCAGCAGCTCCACGGCTTTGGCCATGTTCGCCTCCGGAGAGGAATCCCCGGCCAGCGGGTGTCGGGCTCCGATCACGCTGGCGGCCGTGCGGCAGACATCCATCGGGTGCGCCTCGAGCGGCAGCACATCGATGACCGATTTCACCACCGGGTCCAGGGCTCGTCCGCCGCGTTCGGCCGTGGTGAAGTCGTGGAGCTGAACCATGTCGGGCAGCTCTCCGTTCCACAGCAGATAGGCAACTTCTTCGAAGCTGCAGTGCGCGGCCAGGTCCTGGACCGGGTAGCCGCGGTACAGCAGCGAATTGGTCTCCGCATTGACCTTGGAGATTTTCGTGGTGTCGACGACGACGCCGGCCAGCCCTTTGTGGATCTGCGGTGCTTCGGTTGATGCATCGGTGCTCATGGCGACTCCTATGTCTTGTGGTCAGTGCCGGCCGGGCACTTGGAAATTGAATACAGAGGTGTCGAATTGGTTATACGCCTCGTAGTCCACCAATTCGTACAAACGCGCACGGGTCAACATGTCCGCGACCCGTGACTGCTGGGTTCCGTCGGACTTGATGGCGTCGAGGGTCCGCTCGGCGGACCCCATCGCGCTGCGCAGCAGGGTCACCGGGTAGATGACCATGTTCACGCCGGCCCCGGCCAATGACTCTGCGGTGAACAGCTCGCTTTTGCCGAATTCGGTCATGTTGGCCAGCACCGGTACGTCAACTGCGTCGCGGATGGCGGCGAATTCCTCCAACGTCCTCATGGCTTCGGGGAAGATTGCGTCCGCGCCGGCATCGACCAGCGCGCGGGCACGGTCTTGGGCGGCAGCCAGGCCGTCCACGGCTCGGATGTCAGTCCGGGCCATGATCAGGAAGTTTTCGTCCCGGCGGGCGTCCGCGGCGGCCCGGATCCGCTT
Source organism: Arthrobacter sp. Y3221048 (assembly GCF_059092685.1). Classification (NCBI taxonomy): domain Bacteria; kingdom Bacillati; phylum Actinomycetota; class Actinomycetes; order Micrococcales; family Micrococcaceae; genus Arthrobacter; species Arthrobacter sp. Y3221048. Next base: position 728,142 of record NZ_JBNHHX010000001.1, read on the forward strand.
GCTCGCGGTCTCCAGGTCCACCACGTTCTTGCCATCCAGATGGCCGCAGCGCTTGGGATTGAACTGGTCCTCGATGTGGCAGCCGGCCAGGCCCGCGTTCTCCAGCTCCTGGATGGTGCGGGCCACGTTCATCGGTTCGCCGAAGCCGGTGTCGGCGTCCACCAAGGCGGGCAGGTCGGTCATCCGCGCGATCTGGCCGGCCCTGACGGCGACTTCGGTCAGCGTGGTCAGCCCGATGTCCGGCAATCCCAGGTCGTTGGCCAGCACGGCGCCGGAGATGTACACACCGTCGAACCCCTTCTCCTGAATCAGCCGCGCCGACAGGGGATTGAACGCGCCGGGGAACTGCTGCAGCTCCCCGGAAGCCAGCCCCTCGCGCAGGGTCCGGCGCTTCTGCTCCGGGGCGGTCGCAGAGTAAAGCATTTAGAACAGCCCCTTCGGTCCGGCCGCGAGGTCGATGACCCCGCCGGCTGCCTGGATATTCAGCTGGTCCAACTCTCCGGCGGACAGTTCGGGCAGGCGCTCGGCGGCGGCCAGGAACCTGTCGATTTCAGCCTCGTCAACGATTCCGGCCGCCAGCGTGCGCAGCTTATTCACGTACTGTTCCCGGGCGAACGGGCGGGCGCCCAGCGGGTGGGCATCGGCCACGGCGATTTCGTCGGTGATGACCGTTCCGTCGGCCAGGGTGATCTCCACAGAGCCGCCGAATGCCTTCTCCGAGACGTCCAGCGAATGGTAGCGGCGGGTCCACTCCGGGTCTTCCTCGGTGGTGACCTTCTGCCACAGCGCCACGGTGTCCGGGCGGGCCGCACGCTCGGGGGCGTACGAGTCAACGTGGTGCCAGGTGCCATCCTGCAGGGCCACCGTGAAGATATAGGGGATCGAATGGTCGAGTGTTTCGCGGGAGGCCGCGGGGCTGTACTTCTGCGGATCGTTCGCGCCGGAGCCGATCACGTAGTGCGTATGGTGGCTGCTCTTGATCAGCACCGACTTCACGTTCTCCGCGTCGGTGGCCTCCGGATGCATGCGGTGCAGCCTGCGGGCCAGATCGATCCAGGCCTGTGCCTGGTACTCGGCCGAGTGTTCCTTGGTGTAGGTGTCCAGGATGGCGCGCTTGGGTTCGCCCGGGGCCGGCAGCGGCACGTCGTAGGAGGCATCCGGGCCGTCCAGCAGCCAGGCGATGACGCCGTCTTCGCCCTCGTAGATCGGCACGGGAGAGGTCTGGCCGCGCATCGCCCGGTCCACGGCTTCCACCGCCATCTTGCCGGCGAAAGCCGGTGCGTGGGCCTTCCAGGTGGAGATTTCGCCCTTGCGCGATTGGCGCGTCGCCGTCGTCGTATGCAGCGCCTGGCCGACGGCCTGGAAGATGGTCTCCGTATCCAGGCCCAGCAGCGTGCCGATGCCGGCGGCGGCGGACGGTCCCAAGTGGGCCACGTGGTCGATCTTGTGTTTGTGCAGGCAGATGGCCTTGGCCAGATCGACCTGGATTTCGTAACCGGTGGCGATGCCGCGCATCAAATCGCGGCCGTTCGCGCCGACGTGCTGGGCCACCGCGAGGATCGGCGGGATATTGTCGCCCGGGTGCGAGTAGTCGGCGGCCAGGAACGTGTCGTGGTAATCCAGTTCGCGCACCGCCACGCCATTGGCCCACGCCGCCCACTCCGGGGAGGTTTTCCCGGCGACGCCGAACACCCCGGCGCCTTGTCCGCCGCCGGAGACCGGGTGGCTCAGCGCCTGCGCCCGTGCGGCGACGATCGGTCCCCGTTTCAGGGAGGCGACCGCCACCGAGGCATTGTCGATGATGCGGTTGATCACCATCTCGGCCACGTCGGCGGAAACCTCCACCGGATCGGTGGCTACCTGGGCGATCTTGTAGGCGAGCTGGTCCTCGCGCGGCAGGTTCTCTTCGCTGCGGTAGACGCGTACTTTGTGGTCAACGGTCATGAAACTGTCCTCTCGGCTGAATTCTGGGTGGCCTTGAGATGCTCAAGGCTCTGGTTCAGGTGCACCAGTGTCGCTGCTGCGGCGAGCTGGCTGTCTCCCTCGGCGATCGCGCCGGCGATGTTGGCATGTTCGGCCGCCGAGGCCAGCAGCCTGGCCGGGTTGTCCTTCGCCAGGCGCCGAACCCGCATCATGTGAACGCGCAGGTTCGTCAGTGCCTGGCGAAGGTACTCATTGGCGGCTGCCTCATCGATGGCAGCATCCAGCCGGGAAACTAGCTCGTAGTAGCCGTCCCGGTTAGGGTCGTCGCCCCGCAGCAGCGAGGCTGCCGAGGCGAACTCACGCTGCAGCTTGCGGAACTCATCCGTTTCACCACGCTTGGCCGCCAATGCTGCCGCGTGGCATTCCAGGGCAATACGCAGTTCGAACAGCTCGATTACGTTCTCCAGCGAGACGTCGGCGACAACGACGCCGCGCCCGCTGTGGGGAGTGGTCAGGCCGTCGGCATTCAGCCGGCCCAAGGCCTCGCGCAGGGGAGTGCGGGAGACACCCAAGCGCTCGGCCTGTTCCACCTCCCCTAGTACCGTCCCAGGCCTGAGGCGCCATTCGAGAATGTCCTCACGAAGCACCTTGTAGGCGCGATCACTGGCACGCATACCTCGAGTGTATACATACTGAGCCCTCAACGCTACAAGTTCGCGAAAAAGACAACTGGTTGTATACATTGCCGCGATATTTCAAAGGGACTGGTTCGAGCGCAGCAGCCTTTCCGGACGTAGTCGATTCCACGACGCCATGCCGGGAGGTCGGTCAGCGGAGAACCGGATCAGAAAGTGCGCCGTGCCCGACGACCAGGTCTACCCGACCGTCGGCAAGCCTGTAGGCGACGCCGACGACGGCTGTCTGTCCGGCTTCGACTGCCGCTGAAATGGCGCGGGAGCTGTCCAGCAGGCGTTCAGATGACTGGCGCACGTTTTCGATCACCATGTCATTGATATCCTCGAGGCCGGACCGCCGGGCCGTTAGCACAGACGGAGTGATCCGCTCCACCAAGTCGCGGAGGCCGCCACGCGGCATTTCGCCGGTATCCACAGTATTCTTGGCTGCCTTGACGGCCCCGCAGCTGTCATGGCCAAGGATGACGATCAGCGGCACGTTGAGTATGTCCACGCCATATTCAAGGGAGCCAATGACGGCGTCGCCGAGAACGTGGCCGGCGGTGCGGACCACGAAAGCATCGCCTAGCCCCAGGTCGAAAATGATCTCGGCTGCCAGCCGGGAGTCGGAACAGCCGAAGATGATGGCGAACGGATGCTGTTCGTTGATCAGCGAACTGCGCCGGGCCGCGTCCTGATTCGGGTGGACGGAGCTGCCCGTTACGAAGCGTGCATTGCCGTCGAGGAGTTTTTGCCAGGCTTGGGCGGGAGTCAATGTTGTAGACACTAAGCAACCTTACTGATTGGGACAGCTCTATGCCTCAGGGGCGATCGGCCGAGGTTGAGCTAGTTGGTCTGAGATGCGCCTAATATTCGGAAATTCAATGGCTATTGCCGCGTTCTCCGGGGGTAAACCAGAGCGAAATCAGCGACACTTGGCTGCCAGGTGGCGGCATCCAGAGCCACCTGCGCGTAAGCGCTACCCGAGGGAAGGATTTTTGGGAAGCCGGGTGGCAAACTTCCACGCGGCCGGCATGGCTGCCGCGGCGATCAAGGACTTCACGATGCCTCCGATGATGAACGGGTACAGGCCCCACTCGAGCGTCTGCTGCAGGTCCGCGCCCAGCGAGATGGCCAGCCAGGCCATGCCGAAGACGAAGGTGATCACAGTGCCGGCGAGGAAGGAGACGGTGGCGCCCAAAAACTTTTTGTCCCAGTTGCGCTTGGCCAGCCATCCGGTCAGGCCCGCGGCCGCAACGAAGCCCACCAGGTAACCGCCGGCCAGAACACCCTGGCGCGCGACGACAGCTGTACTCATGTTTACTCCTATTCGAGGGGATATTCTTTCTAGCTGGACTTCGCACACCGCAGGCTCCGTCGGTGGACAGGAAACCGGTCGGCAGCCTGCAAAGCGCACGTCCTGATTAGAGTGAGTTGAGGAATGCGGCAAGGTTGGCTGTGAAGATATCGTTGTCGTCACCGGCCACCATATGACCTGCAGAACTAACTTCCACGGCTGTCGCGCGGGGAATCAGGTCGATCATCTCCTGCACGCCCTCCATACTGACGATGTCCGATTGCCCACCGTGCACGACCATCGTGGGTATGGTGATCCGGCTCGCTGCCGAGCGTGCGCGGCCGTAGCCAGCCTCGTGTGTGGGTTCTTCACCGCCCGGCAGGAGGGCTGGATCCCAGTGCCAATACCATCGGCCGCCTTCTTTCAACCGGACATTCCTGCGGAGACCGTCGATGTTAGTCGGGCGATCGCGATGCGGGTTGTACGCGGCCACCGCATCCGCCACTTGTTCCAGAGATGCGAACCCGTTCGGGGCCTGGCTCATGAAGGACCGAATGCGGTCAATCCCTGCAGGCTCCGGTCGGGCCACGATGTCTACGAGCACCAGACCGCGGGCGATACCGCCGATCTCACCCTCCGCAATCAGGGCGGTCATTCCGCCCATGGATGCGCCGACGAGTACAGGTTCATCGCCGATCGCGTCCTGTACGGCAACAAGGTCGGCGACAAGGGCAGCTAAGGAATAGTCTCCCGTCGGGGACCAGTCGCTGTCACCGTGGCCGCGTGCATCAAGCGCATATGCGTTCCACCCTTCGCCTGCAAGACGCGATCCTGTACTTCGCCAGGAATGACGGGTCTGTCCTCCTCCGTGCAGGAGGAGGACGCTGCCCTTTGTTGCACCCCGCCCCGACCACCGATCCCCTACCAGCCGAAGCCCGTTGGACTGAAAAGTCACGGTTTCCCGATTCACGCGCCCGAGCCGGCGCGAACCGGAGGATAACAATCTTTCCATACGGTTCAAGTGTTTATCCCTTCGAGTTGCCCGCAGCAATCGGGTGGGTAGATATCCACGGCCGCATAACCTGATCGGTGCCTCGCCGGCTCATTATGCTCTATGGGGTGGGCTTGACGGTTCTAGCATTCTTTCTACGACCTTTCTTCGTACGACCAGCACGCGCAATTTCAGGCTGACATCCGGTTTCCGATCTCCCGCGGCCAAAACGCCGATAATCGACGCTATGAACATCTGGACGACGAGCGATACGGGGCGGAGGCAGGCCTCACCGCGCGATGCGCGAATAGTGCTCCTGTACTACGAGCTCGCCGTCGCGTGCGTAGTCGCGCCGGAACGTATAAATCTCAAAGGGTCCGGACCTGCCAGTCTTACGCTTCACATCGAGCAAGACCTGGGTGACGGTAATGATGTCGCCCGCCACGATCTGCCCAAACCAACGAACCGTCGTCTCACCCGCGACGATCTTCCGCACGGCCAGTGGGTCGTCTATTGGGAGCCCCCCGTCGCTGAGCTCAGCTCGCGTATAGACTCGCCCCATCGTCAGGCCCAGCGCCGTGAAGAAATAGGGCGGTGCGACAAGGTCGGTGAAACCGGCTCGTTGCGCCGCTAGCACGTCATGATGCTTAAGGGAGGAGATCCCGGCGGCCGCGGCGAACCGCATGATCGCCTCTCGCGTTATGGCGATCGTCGCCACTTGGGGGGGGAACTGCGTTGTTCCGATGTCTTCACTCATCGATCCTCCAAACCAGCAGCTGCAACCCGTCTCGGTGCTCGCGTTCGCCGCGCATTCGCATTCCGACGCGGAGGGTGGGAGATGCGTTCGTCTCGGCGAGTCGTCCCAGCAGACGGACACGATCTGTCGTTTTCAGCTCGACGATGACGACCGTGTACGGCACGAGAGAGGAGAACTCCGGAGACGGCGCCCGATGGGTAGTGGTCCACGAGTAGAGCTCTCCGATCGGCTCGACAGGTTCAGGCTCGAAGATGTCCTCGCCGCACGTCGAGCACGACGGGCGCGGCGGCCACCCCAGGCAGCCGCAGGCGATGCAACGCGGCACGAGCAGGTCAGAACGGGTGTCGCCTTGCAGGTATGGCACGATCTCGGGTGCGATCAGTTGCGCGCGGTTCAGCATCTCTTCGGTGTTCATCGCATCTCTCTTCCGCCGAGCAGCGCCATGGAACCATCTCCCCAGTCGCCCCAGCCGGTCACGGCTGCAATCCTCGCGTCCTCGACTTGGCGTCCCGTGGCCTCGCCGCGGAGCTGCCGAACGGCTTCGGCGACATGCGAAAGTCCTAGTAGGTGACCCTCGGAGAGCAGGCCACCGTGTGTGTTGGTGGGGAGCGAGCCCCCGAGCCTTAGTGCCCCGGAGGCAACGAAGCTGTCGACCTCGCCCCGTGGGCAGAAGCCGGCCTCTTCCAACTGATGCAGCACCTCGAAGGTAAAGCAGTCGTAGATCATCGCGGTGTCGACGTCGTGTGGCCCGAGGCTCGCCTGCTCGTACACGGCCGGCGCGGCGGTCGTCAGGCCTATCCGGAACCAGTCTTCGCGATTGGTGAGGTCGTCGGCGCTCTCCGGACGGGCGGCGCTGAACGCCAGAAGCGGGATATCGCGTGCGCCCATGTCAAGGACGCCCCGATCCCTGCTCGTCATCACCACGGCCACGGCACCGTCTGTCTCCAGGCAGCAGTCGAAAAGCCGGTACGGTTCGGTGAACATAGGGGAGGCATCGTAGTCCTCACGCGTCATCGTGCGTCCGAACATCATGGCGGCCGGATTGAGCTGGGCATGGGCCCGCATCGTCAGAGCGACCTCGGCGAGTGCATCCGGACTCGTGTCGTACTCGGCCATGTGGCGCTGCGCGATCATCGCGTACCACTGCGCTGGCGATGACCATCCGTAGGGGCGCTCGAGAAATTCACGGAACTGCTGACCCGGGAGTGCGGCGACGCGACGACCAATCCTGTTGGCCGAGCGCCCGTTGCGCGCGAACACGACGAGGGCGACGTCGGCGAGTCCTGATCGCAGGATCGTCTCGGCGGTGCCCACCGAATTGAGACCACCGTTCCCGCCGGGTGGAGGAAGGAGATCGGCGACGCCGTCGTCCAGCCCCAGCCCGGCGATGACATCCTCGGTGAACAGCGAACCACCCACGGGGACGACAGCCCCGACATCGCCGGGCGTCAGTTGAGCATCGGCGAGTGCGCTCAGCGCCGCTTCTCGTGCGAGTGCTCCGACGGATCTTCCGCTGGCGCGGGAGAACTCGGTCGCACCGATTCCCGCGAGGAATACGGGTGCAGTGCTCATGTAAGAACCCTCCGTCACATGTCGTCGTTGTTTAGTCTCACGCGAGCGGTGCCGGCGGTCGTCACCGTGCCGTCTTCCTTTGTGAGGGAGAGGTCGAGAACGACCTCGAGGCCGGAGTTTGATGGGTTAGGTTCAGCTCGGACGAACACCAGAGAGGCCTGCAGCCGATCATGCGGGTAAGCCGAGCTTTGATGACGCACGGTGCTCGTCGCGAGGTTTGCTCGGTTCTGGGCGGCCCATTCGGCGGCGAGTTGCGTCAGCCAGGTTGCCTGCAACGGTCCATGCACGGGAATCGTCTTCAGCCCCTCTGACTGCGCGAATTCCTCGTCGTAGTGGATCCGGTGCGGAAGCGAGCACGCGGCGCTGAACAGGAACAGGTCGATCTCATCGGCTGTATGGTCGCGGGTTGCAACCACGGTGCCGGGAGTCAGTGCGGCGAGGGCGGAACGGCTCATGTCGCCGCCTTCAGGAGCCATGGTAGGCCGAGATGATCTGCACGTTGGTGTACTCCAGAACGCCTTCAAGCCCGTTTTCCCTGCCGACACCGGACTTCTTGTGCCCGCTCAGGGGGAAATCCGGTGTGAGCCGTTGTGTCTCGTTGATCCATACGATGCCCGAGTCGATCCGCTGAGCGATGTCGCTCGCGACCTTGAGGTCGGCCGACCAGACGGATCCGCCCAGGCCGTACGGAGACGCGTTCACACGGTCGACGACCTCGTCCACGTCGGAGAACTTGAGGAACGGGACAATGGGACCGAATGACTCCTCCGCAACGACCTCGGAGTCGTCAGGCGGATTGTCGACGATCGACGGGGCGATGTAAAAGCCTTTCCCCTCGGGAATCTCGCCGCGTAGGAGGAACGAATGGCCCTCCGCGGAGACGCGATCGATAAGGGCACAAACGCGGTCGTATTGGTCGCGGTTCGCCACCGGACCGAGGTCGACGTCGGGGTCGAGTCCGTTTCCGGTGCGCAACTGCCGTGCATACTCAACCATACGGGCGGCGAAGGTTTCGTAGATGCGTTCGTGGATGTACACGCGCTTGGCAGCGAGGCAGTACTGCGCGTTGTTGGTGAAGCACATCCAGAAGACCTTCTGGACGGTGCTTTCGATGTCGACGTCAGGCATGACGATTGCGGCGTCGTTGCCGCCGAGTTCGAGCGTGACGCTCGCGAGGGACTCAGCTGCGGAGCGCATGACGGCACTGCCGGTGTTCGTCGAGCCAGTGAAGACGATGCGGTCGATGCGTGGGTCGCTCGTCAGCTGCGGCCCGAGGTCGTGGTCGCCGGTGACCACGTTGAGGACACCGCGCGGCAATACCGGCTGGATGAGCTCGGCGATTCGAAGGTTGGTGACCGGCGTATACGGAGACGGCTTCAGCACCACCGTGTTGCCGGTGAGAAGCGCCGGGGCGACCTTCCACATCGCGAGGGTCACGGGGAAGTTCCAGGGTGATAGCGCGGCGACGACACCGAGCGGGACTCGACGTGCGCGGACGACGCGATCGTCGTCCTTCTCGATAACTACATCCCAGGGAACTTCGAGTTCGGCCATCTCCTTGAACCACAGGCAGGCACGACCGATCTCTGAACTCGCCTCGCTGAGACGCTTGCCTTGCTCGGAGGTGAGGAGCATCGCGAGCTCTTCCTGATGGTCCTGGATCAGGGTGGAGATCTTCCGAAGTGCGGACTTGCGTTCCTCGACCGGGGTGTCGCGCCACCCCGGGAATGCGGTGCGGGCTGCTTTGATGGCTGCCGATAGCTGTTCGGGTGATCCGCTCGCTGAGTGCGCTAACACGCTCTCGTCAGCGGGATTGAGGATCTCCATCGGCGGGCGGTCGCCGTCGACCAGCTCTCCGTCGATGAGCAGCCTCGGTGTCAGTGGCGCGTCGGTGAAATTCACCATCATCTCTGTTCCTTTGATTCGTTTCCCAAGGGTCACCGCGGGGCCATGCGAATGGCGCCATCGAGGCGGATGGTTTCGCCGTTCAGCATGGCGTTCTCGATAATGTGCATGACGAGGGCGGCGTACTCATCGGGGCGGCCCAGCCGCGACGGATGGGGGACCTGATCACCGAGCCTTGCGCGGTACTCCTCCGATAGATCGTTCATGAGCATTGGCGTCTCGAAGATTCCGGGCGCGATCGTCGCCACACGGATTTGGGAACGCGCGAATTCGCGCGCGAGGGGAAGCGTCAGGCCGGCGACGCCGGCCTTTGAGGCCGCATACGCCGCCTGGCCGATCTGGCCGTCGAATGCCGCGACAGACGCCGTGTTAATGATGACGCCACGCTCTTCGCCGATCGGATCGGCCTCGAGCATAGCCGGCACGGTGAGACGGATCGCGTTGAATGTGCCAATGAGATTGATGCGCACGACGCGTGTGAAGTGGTCCAAGGGGGCGGGCACGCCCTTGCGCAAAACCAGCCCCGGGGTGCCGACCCCCGCACAGTTCACGAGGATGCGCACGGGGCCGCGCTCGGCAGCGCGCTTCACGGCGTGGTTCACCGATCCCTCGTCTGTGACGTCGCCCCGAACAAAGTCAACGCGCCCGCCGAGTTCGCCGACGACGCGATGTCCCGCCTCGTCCGACATGTCGAGGATCGTGACGTGAGCTCCTGCTTGATGTAGTCGGCGCGTTGCGTTCAGCCCGAGGCCAGATGCGCCCCCCGTCACGATCGCACTAGATCCTGCAATGTCAATCATCGGAGCCTCTCTGCCTACCCTGCTAAATACAGTCACAGCTGACTGTATACGTCAGACGATAGTCGCAGAGTCCCGGCCGGTCAAGGGGCCGGGGAAGGAGGGCGTGCCGCTCGGTGTAATGCCCAGGAGGCAACGCGCTATGTGCTTCCACTCGTCGACGGCGCGTTCCGTGGCCGGTGGTGCGCCGGTCAACGCGTAGGTCAGAGCTGTGCCACGCATACTCGTCAGCAGCAGATTCGCCAGCGCCTGGTAGTTCGGAAGCGCGGACAGCTGCGGGCCAAAGAATGAGCGGACAGTATCCTGGATCACCTGTCCGAGTGCGCGTTCGCGGGGTAGCAGAACGGCGCGCAGCTGCTCGTCGTGGCGAGCGGCAATCCACAGTTCGGTAGAGGCCCAGAAGTAACTCTGCTGATGCGTCTCCCACATCGCATCGATAGCGGCGTCAAGGCGATCGGCTGGCCTATCAGGCCAGTTCGATCGTTGTTGCAGGAGGCCCATGCGCGTGGCGGCGAGCTGCTGAACCGCAGCGACGAGCAGCTCTTCCCGAGAGCGGAAGTGGTGGAGGAGCCTCCCGCGGCTCACCCCGGCCGCCTCCTGGATGCGGGTTGTTGTCGCCCCCGCATATCCATCGGTGGTGAGGACGGTGATCGCTGCATTAAGGATCTGCGTCTTGGTCTGCATGCTTCGCTCCTGGACGGCGCGCTGGCGCAGCAGGGGCTGGTCCGCGTCTGCCATTGAAGTGTCTCCTTCTGATCAGTGTCGAGTAAGCATTATGGCGAATCGATCTGCGGTGCAGGGGCGTTGCGCTCCCTGCCAGATTCTCATACCATCGGTAAGAACAGTCAGTGATGACTGTTTAAATTTGGCATCACTTCAATGAAGGAGCTGACGTGTCGCGCGAGCATCGTTCTCAAGCCATCCTTGGGCCACTCGCCGGGCTGCGCGTGCTCGACTTGGTGGATGGCCCACTAGAGCTCGCTTCTCGTCTTCTTGCAGACCTCGGCGCCGACGTGGTCACGCCGGAGGCCTCAATCGTCGACTCCACCCGGCACAGGAACAAGCGGATCGCAAGGGACGATTACATCATGGGCCTTGCGTCGACGGCGGACGTCATCATCATCGACTGCGAGGCCGAAGGCAGACACAACCTCGACGAGCGACGGTTGCGACAGGATTCCCCGGGACTGCTCTGGGTCACTGTGAGTGAATTTGGCAAACGCGGAGATCGAGCGGCTTGGGCGGCCTCACCTGGCGTACACATGGCTCTTTCGGGTGCTCTTGCGCGTTCAGGTTTGCCGGAACGGGGTACGCCTCTGATGCCTCCAACCTTTATCGTCGATATCACCGCCGCGGTTCACTGTGTCTGGACCATCATGCTGGGTATCGTGGCCGCCGCTCGAAGTGGGCGCGGGCAGCGCATAGACTTCTCGGTGGCCGATGCGATGATCCACGCGCTCGATCCTGCGTTCGGGATCAAGGGCAGTGTGCTGGGCGCTCAGAATCTGAGCGCCACGATCGGCCGCCCCAATGCGGCAGGGCTCTACCCGATCTTCGCGGCCGAAGACGGGTGGGTGCGCCTGTGCATGCTGAGCCCGCGCCAATGGAAGGGCATGTTCAAGTGGCTGGGCGAGCCCGCCGAGTTCGCCGACGAGCGCTTTGATCGCGGCGAGGAACGGCTCGCGGCTGCCCAGACACTCTACCCGTTGATCGCGGCGCACCTCGCCGGGATGTCGCAGGCCGATGCCATCCGGGAGGGGCAGGCGCGAGGCATTCCTATCGCGGGCGTCAAATCTTTCCAGAGTGCCATTGCCTCGCCCGAGATGCACGAGTCAGGTGCGATCGTTGATGTCGAGCAACCAGACGGCACGGTGCGACCCGAGGTGCAGAGTCTGTTCGTCATAGACGGGCGGCGGGTACCTACCGGCCGAGCGACTCCCGGGAACACCTGGCGTTCAGGAGGGAGGTTTTTCGACCATCTCTCGCCATGGGACAAGGCGGAGATGCCCCTCGAAGGGATCCGCGTGCTAGATCTGGGAGTCATCGTTGCAGGCGCAGAGGCTTCACGTCTCTTAGCGGACTACGGGGCTGATGTCATCAAGGTCGAGAGCCGGGAGCACCTCGATGGATCGCGGCTCGCGACGCTCGCGACGGGAATGTCAGAGAGCTTCGCTCGGGGTCACCGCAACAAGCGCAGTTTTGGCGTGGATCTGCGGCAGGCTGAAGGGAAGGAAGTCTTCCGTCGACTGGTTGCACGATCGGAGGTGGTGCTGAGCAATTTTAAGCCCGGCACCCTCGAGTCTCTAGGAATTGATTTCGCCTCTCTCTCACGCGTGAACTCCTCGATCGTTACGGTTGAATCCAGTGCTTTTGGCGAATCCGAGTCATTTCAAGGTTACTTTGGATACGGTCCGCTGGTTCGCGCGATGTCCGGCCTGACGCACCAGTGGAGATATCCCGACGCCGCTGACAGCTTCGGCGATGGACTCACCGTGTTCCCCGACCACCTCGCGGGGCGGATCAGCGCGATCCTCGCGGTGGCCATGGTGCTGCGTGAACGAGTTCTAGGTATTGGCGGAGAAGCCAAGGCCGCGCAGATCGACATCATAATGAACGCGGCCGCGCAAGCGGAGGATACGGGGGACACGCGCGTTCCCCGGGACGCCCCGCACGGCGTGTTTGCCGCTCAAGGGGAGCCCGCAGAGGATCAGTGGATCTATGTCGAGGTTAATGGGAACGATTCGTTCCATGCGCTGTGTCGTGTGATGGGCCGGCCGGATCTGCTTGAGGACGCGCGCTTCATAACGCCCGCGGATCGAATAGCGCACAGAGAAAAACTGGAACGGGAAATCCGCGCGTGGGCCTCTGGCATCGCACCGGAGACCGCGGCGATGCAGCTGCAGCAGGCCGGCGTACAAGCGGCGCCTGTCGTCCACGAGGTCACCCTGCCGCGTGACGGGGACCTTGCTGACCGATCTGCGTTCGGGATTCTGATGCAGCCCCAGTACCCGCAAGGACTGCGAGTCCACGCGGTGGAGGCAGGCTTTTCCTCGTTGCCCAGACCGCTCATGCGGCCCGCCCCGCTTCTCGCTGAGCACACGCGGCAAATCACCGACGGGCTCCTGGGTCTGGATGCGCACAAGGTGGCGCGGCTCGTCGAAGATGGAACCCTATTCGTCCAGGATCCTGCGCCGTCGATTGCGGGCAAAGTAGTGGAGACACATCATTGACATAGCGATCGCTAAATAGCACACTCAATGATGACTTCGATGTCACGTAGACCAGTAGCCACGAGTCGTATCCCCCTCCGGTTCCTTGCGGAGAGGCCACGGGTGAAATGGGCGCGAATGCGATCCCCTCCTGGCAGGTGACAAGTTCGGCTACATCATGTTGGACAAGAACGTAAATAAATACAGCAGCGACAGCCGCACGATCGTGCGGCTACCTAAAGGAGATTGAGACATATGGTTGAGATCCACGGCACCTGCGACCCGAAGTTCGAGGCCGTTAAGGAAGCATTCCAGTCCAACTTTGACAAGGGACTAGAGATTGGCGCCTCTGTGGCGGTCGCAGTGGAGGGCGAGATCCTCGTTGACCTCTGGGGGGGTACTGCTGACGAATCCACGGGTCGCCCGTGGGAAAAAGACACGATCACCAATGTCTGGTCCACCACCAAGACGATGTCCTTGCTGTCTGCCCTCCTGCTTGTGGATCGGGGTCAGCTGGAACTCAACGCACCTGTGGCTCGTTACTGGCCAGAGTTCGCCGCCGCGGGCAAGGAGGGCGTTCTCGTCCGTCACGTCCTGAGTCACACTTCCGGCCTCTCAGGGTGGGATGAGCCACTCGAGCCGGAGGACTTCGGTGATCTTGAAAAGCTGACCTCGCTCCTTGCGGCACAGGCCCCGTGGTGGACTCCCGGCGATGGCTCCGGGTACCACGGTTACTCGCACGGCCCACTGATCGGCGAACTCGTGCGTCGGACCACAGGGCAGACGCTCCCGGACTTCTTCCGCACCGAACTGGCCGAGCCACTCGGCGCTGATTTCCAGATCGTCCCCGCCGAGAAGGACTTTGACCGAATCAGCCCCGTCGTGGGGCCGCCTCCCGTGGCCACGCACGACTTCAGCGACCCGACGACCATCACGGCGCGCAGTCTGACGAACCCTCCCATCTCCAGCGGAGAATTTGCGAACACCGATTGGTGGCGACACGCCGAGATCGGAGCTGCCGGGGGGCACGGCAACGCTCGTTCGGTGGCGATGGTGCAGCGCGTGCTCTCGAACGGCGGGGAGATCGACGGACGCCGCTTCCTGTCTCGCGAAACATGCGAGGCCGTATTCGAGGTGCAGGCAGACGGCATCGACAAGGTAGTCGGCGCCGACATTACGTGGGGCCTGGGATTCGCGCTGCGGTCGAAGGGCCTTCCGCTGCCGGTCAACGAGCGGACCTACTACTGGGGCGGTTGGGGCGGATCGTTCGTGACGAACGACCTCGGATCGGGCATGACTGTCGCCTACGTGATGAACAATATGCAGAACACCATCGTCGGCGACGAGCGAGGGGTTGCCCTCTACGAGGCCGCTGCCCGTTCGCTCGCACCCGTTGCGTAGGGGTTTGCGCGTGTCGGGAAGAGGTGTCTGATGCGGGCCCTCCGTTTCGCGGGCTTCGGTGAGGAGCCTCAGGTCCTGCGCGCTGAGAAGCCAACTCCTGGGCAAGGCGAAATCCTGCTGCGCGTGAAGGCAGCTGGGGTCTGCCACTCAGACGAGTGGGTGATGAATCAGACGCCGGAGGCATGGGCGGCTAGTGGCGCGTCCCTGCCGATGACTCTCGGACATGAAGCTGTGGGTGAAGTCGTCGCCGTGGGGGCGGGCGTAGAACGCGTGACCATCGGCGACGACGTCGCGGTGTACGGGCCGTGGGGCTGTGGCCGCTGCCGCAGCTGCAGTTCGGGAGCCGAAAACTACTGCCAACAAGCGGGGGGACCTACGCCTCCCGGAATCAAGACGGACGGGGCGATGGCGGAGTACCTACTGGTGCCCGCGGAACGCTACCTGGTGCCCCTGGGTGGCCTCGACCCGGTCGAGGCTGTGGCGCTCACTGATGCCGGTCTGACGTCGTATCACGCGGTGATGGAATGCCGTCCGCAGCTCCGCCCGGGCGCGCGTGCCCTCGTATTAGGAGTAGGTGGGTTGGGTCACCTGGCGATTCAGGTGTTGTTGGCGGTGGCCCCTGGCGTGACCGTGATCGCCGTGGATGTGCGGGAGGACAAGCTCGAGCTGGCCAGGGACGTTGGCGCACACTATGCCTTCTTAGCCGACTCCGATGCCGAGCGGCGCATCCGCGAAATCACAGACGGTGAGGGGGTTGACGTAGTTCTTGACATGGTGCGGGTGCAGGCGACGGTCGACCTCGGGCGGAGCGTGGTCGCACGCGCAGGGGTTATCTCGTTGGTGGGTGCCGGACCCGGTGTCCTCCGTGTCGCTGTCGGCGAGCTGCCGATGGGTGTTTCTGTACTGCGGCCATTCTGGGGAACGCTCCCGGAGCTATGGGAGGTCCTTGCGCTTGCCGCGAGTGGTCGAATCCGCACGGAGATCGAGACTCACAGGCTAGAGGAGGGCCCCGACGTGTATAGGCGCTTGAAATCGGGCGCGATTCGCGGCCGCGCCGTGCTCATTCCCTGATTCATGATGTGATTCTCGAAAGTTGGGGCAAGTCGTATCGATCGCAGAATAGCGGCGAATAGATTCGCTGCGTGGCACTTCATGTCACTACGCCCACGAAATCCCAGTCGTGCCCCATGTGGCTTCCCCGGAGTTCCGGCCCGCTCTCGGTGGCCGATCTTGATGCCGACGGCGTTCGACAGTCATCAGACGCAATCGACCTCGCCTTCAATCTCCAAGATCCGGGTCTCCTCAAAGGCCAAGGGGAAAAGCCGCTCTGCTGAAGTGAGTGAATGCTCGGTTGTGTTTGACGACTCCAGGGCTTCCGTGCAGGCGGCCAGTTCTGCCCGCAGGCCATGGCCGGAGGCCCCGTCGGAGAGAAGCAGGTTGGATGGGCCACGCCCTTTGGCGCCTCGCGCGTCACCAACGACTTTGCTCGTGTACCCTGCGGGGCACTGGCTTCCCGCACGGAGCTCAAGTCTGCGGGCCGGCGCGCGCTACTATGCTCGCAATCCCGGAAATTGAGAGACGCGCGTGAATCGTGTCACGTTATTGACCTAGCGCTCGATAAGCAATACTCTCATTTGCGAGTCCACCTGCGGGCGCGGCGCAGTGCCGTACTAGCTCGCAAAGCACATCCGTATCCGATCGAGAGAAGATCCTCGTGTCACACGCACTAACTTCGTCCTTCGCCTCCCGCCACGACGCTATCGTCGTCGGCCTGGGAGTCACCGGCATCTATCAAGCGAAGAAGCTCATTGATTTAGGCCTCGACGTCAAAATCATCGAGGCAGGCTCCGGGGTCGGCGGCACCTGGTATTGGAACCGCTACCCGGGGGCGCGATTCGACTCCGAGAGCTACGTCTACGGGTACTTCTCGGACAAGGAACTGCTCGAAGAGTGGGACTGGTCTGAGGAGTACGCCGGTCAGCCTGAGATTGAGCGCTACCTCAACCACGTGGTCGATCGCTGGGATTTGCGCAAGCACGCGCAGTTCAACACCCGTGTCGAGGGCGCCACCTATGATGAGTCAGCGGCCGAATGGGAGATCCACCTTTCGACCGGCGCCTCGGTTCGGTCCAAGTATTTCGTCCCGTGCACCGGTCTACTCTCGATCCCGTACACGCCTGCATACGAAAACCTCGACTCATTCGCCGGGGAGATATACCACACGGCACAATGGCCCAAGGCGCCGGTCGACTTTGCCGGCAAGAAGGTGGCCGTGTTCGGCACAGGGTCCAGCGGCGTGCAGATCATCCCGCTCGTCGCCGAGGTCGCCCAGTCCCTCACCGTGTTCCAACGCACACCGAACTGGTGCACGCCGTTGAATAATAAGCCGATCTCCGACGAGTACATGGCAGAGATCAGGGCGAATTACGACCTAATCTACGACAGGACCACGAAGGACTACATGGGCATGGCCCATGACGGCGAGACGCGTACCTTCGCGGACGCGACGGCCAATGAACGGGCCCAGAAGTACGAAGAGCTGTATCGCAAGGGTGGCCTGCAGAAGGTGTCCGACAACTTCGCGGACAACGTGATC
The DNA here is from genome assembly GCF_059092685.1 of Arthrobacter sp. Y3221048. Taxonomy (NCBI): domain Bacteria; kingdom Bacillati; phylum Actinomycetota; class Actinomycetes; order Micrococcales; family Micrococcaceae; genus Arthrobacter; species Arthrobacter sp. Y3221048. The sequence continues at coordinate 745,264 of NZ_JBNHHX010000001.1, forward strand.
GACATGGAGACGAATCAGGCGTGGTGCGACTTCCTTGCGGGGAAGATCCGTCAGAGGGTCAAGGACCCTGTGCTCGCTGAGAAGCTCATTCCCAAGGACCACGGGTTCGGCGCCAAGCGGCCGCCGATGGAGACGAATTACTTCGAGGTCTACAACCAGGACAACGTGGAACTCGTCGAACTTCCTGAGACTCCGGTGACAACCTTCACCCCAACGGGTGTCGAGACAACCCAGAAGAGCTTCGACTTCGACATCATTGTGCTGGCGACCGGGTTCGACGCGGTAACGGGTGCGATGATGCAGATGAACATTCGGGGAGTCGATGGAGTCGAATTGAGTGACGTTTGGGAGGACGGCCCCGTAACGCTATACGGAGCAGGTGTGCCGGGATTTCCAAACCTCTTTATTCTGGGAGGGCCGCACGTCGGCGCAGGGAATGTTCCGCGGGCCACGGAGCACCAGGTCAACTTCGTCACCGCGATCATTAACCAGGCTGAGAAGGTCGGGAGCACTAAGGTAGAGATAAAGGACGAGGCGGCTGCCGCATTCGTCGATCACGTCCAAGAGTCCGTCGCCGCGATGTCACCGATCTTCAACTACACAAAGAACTGGTATACGGGCGGGAACATTCCCGGCAAGAAAGTCATCTTCACCCAGTACGCGCCCGGCGTGCCCGAGTATCGTCGCCGCATGCTGCAGGAAGCTGCCGCCGGTTTCCCCAGCGTCGCTTTCGCCTGAGCGCTGATCTTCCGCGTCCGGCCACGGATGTGCCCGTCGACGGAAAACCTGAAAGGAAAACATGAACGGTTTGATTGGCACTACCTACGGTGAGCCTCCGTATTACTACGACAAGGGCGAGGAAGTCACCGTGGTGTTCCGCACCGACCGGGACATCTTGGCGCCGCTTCTGCCTCCCGTTCTCGAGCTGCCAGAAGGCCCTGGATTGGGAGTGCTGCGCGTCGTGCATCATGTGCGCAGCAGTTTCGGCCCCTACATTGGGGTGTACCTCGCCGCCAGAGCGCTTCTGAATGGAGAGCTCGTTCAGCACTGCCTAACCGGCATGAAAACGAACTTCGCCGGCGCCGTAGCCGGGCGCGAGGTCTGGGGCATGCCGCTGCAAGTGGGCGACGCAACGATGGAGTGGAAGGACGATCTCCTCATGCTGTCTGCCGGGCGCCGCGGAGTCGAGTTCGTCCGCATGTCACTCAGGTTGGAGACTCGCTCCGAACCCCCCAAGGTCAAACCAACGCTGACTTATGCGTCGCCTCGGCCGACCGTCGGCGACGGCGATGCCGGGAGTGTGCTGCGCAACGCGCGCGGAGTGGTGGAGGATCCCAGCAAGGTTCGGCATTGGACGGCGTCGTCCACGCTCCAGCTCCTGGCGGGCGATCCCGGTGATGACTGGTCTATCCTCCCCGTGCGCGAGATTCTCGAGACGCATGTGAGCACGGGGGGGCACAGCTCGCTTCACCGTGGGGAGGTGCTCGCCGAATGGTGACAAGTATGCCGTCGGTGGACTTGTTCGAGGCTCTCGAGTCTTTGCGATCGGTGCGGAAGCTGTCGGCGCAGCCGGTACCCCGTGAGACCCTCGAGCGTCTGGTGCATTACGCGACGCGGGCCCCTAGCGCGGGCAACGGGCAACCATGGGAGTTCGTCGTCGTGACGCGACCGGACCTGACTGCTCAGATCGGTGCGCTTTACCGCGAGGCCAGCGAGAGTTTGTTTGAGGCCACCGCCAAATCCCCGGGAACGAGCGAGTCAAAGAAAAAGATCTATCGGGACGCCGCCGAACTCTCGCGCTCGATGGCAAAGGTTCCGGCGATCATCGTCGCGTTGCACAACGGTCCACCAGCCGCCGGGACCCATACCAACCCGGTGCGCTACGGGTCGATCTTTCCGGCGGTACAGAATCTTCTGCTGGCAGCGCACGGACTGGGGCTGGGGGCGCTCGTCACGACCGTCCACGCCGGAAGAATTGACCAGGAGATCCAGAACCTCCTGGGTATCCCGGAGCAGGCCGAGATCGTCGGGCTCATCCCCGTTGGCTATCCGGAGTCGGCGCCCGAGTCGACACCGCGCAAAGCGGTAGCGAAGGTGCTCCATTGGAACACCTACCGATCTGATCCTCTGGAAGAGATGTCGAGCTAGTGACATCGGCAGGAAGAGGACGATGACCATGACCCCCCATACCGGCACATCGCCGGGTTCGGAGACGCTGCCAGGAACAAATCCCGGCGTGGCTTCGACTCTCGATGCTCTGCTCGCTGAACGCTGGAGTTGTCGGGCATTCCTACCGAAACGGCTCGAACCCGATGTCGTCACGGAGATCCTCGCCGCGGCCACGCACACCCCATCATGGTGCAACACACAGCCATGGCATCTCGACCTGCTGTCGGGCGACACGCTAGAACGGGTGCGTGCGAGGCTTTCAGCGGACGCGGCGATCGACGAGCCACGACCTGACATCCCGTTCCCTGCATCATACGAAGGCGTCTATCGAGACCGCCGTCGGAAGTCCGGCTGGGCGCTATACGAGTCCGTGGGTGTGGCGCGCGGAGACCGCGAGGCATCTCGTGAGCAAGCAAGGCAGAATTTTGAGTTCTTCGGCGCACCACACGTGGCCATCATGTCGGCGCCGGTGCATCTCGGCGTGTACGCGGCCATCGATTGCGGGCTCTTTGCCCAGAGCTTCATGCTCTCGGCGCAAGCTCGCGGGGTGGGAACGATCGCGCAGGCTTCGATCGCCGCGGAGGCACCCCTTCTCCGTGAGGAGTTGGCAATTCCCCATAACAGGATGATCTTGTTCGCAATCGCTTTCGGGCGTCCCGATATCGCGCATCCCGCGAACGGGTTCCGGACTGAAAGAGAGGCATTGAGCAGGATGGTGACCTTTCGCGATTAGCCCGGGCTCAAGCCCATCAACAGAGGCGTGAACTTGAGAGTCACGCCTAGGCTTCGACCTTTTACGAATACCTCTGACCGAGCGAACAGCATAAACCCCACTCAAATCAACCTCCAATAGTCCGGTGCATGAGCAGGAACCTGGGGGGGAACCAGCAGAAATGGAAAACAATGGGACGTCTAAACGGAAAAGTCGCGCTGATTAGTGGTGGTGCGCGAGGTATGGGCGCTGCGCATGCTCAGCGTCTCGTCGAGGAGGGGGCAAAGGTCGTGATCGGCGATGTGCTCCACGACGACGGCGAAGCTACAGCCGCGCGACTGGGAAAGTCCGCTCGTTTCGTGCATCTGGATGTCACGAACCCCATGGGCTGGGAGGTGGCAGTTGCGACGGCCGTCTCGGAATTCGGTGGTCTCGACATCTTGGTCAACAATGCCGGCATTATGAACTTCGCCCCGATCGACAAGTATTCGCTTGACCAGTGGAATTCAGTGATTGCGATCAACCTCACGGGAACTTTCCTCGGGATCAAGGCAGCAATCCCTGCACTCAAGGAATCCGGCAGAGGGTCGATCATTAATGTGTCGTCGACGGCCGGGCTCAAGGGAGTTGCTTCGTTCCCGGGATATACGGCGGCGAAGTTCGGGATGCGTGGCCTGACCAAGGAAGCAGCATTGGATCTTGGGCAATACGGAATCCGTGTGAACTCAGTCCACCCCGGTAACATTCGAACCCCAATGAGCGACGGCTACGAGATCGACCAGAGTGCGGTTGCGATCGCACGCCTGGGCGAGCCGCTCGAAGTGGCGAACCTTGTCCTGTTTCTCGCCAGCGATGAATCGAGCTTCTCGACGGGATCCGAGTTCGTCGCCGACGGTGGCGAGACCGCGGGAATCGTACCTGCCAATCCGCTTTAGCGGCCCTATGGATCTAGGGCGCCGAGGGAACTCTTGGGCGGCGGGTCGCTATACGTTCGCTACCAGGCGCACAGCAGCCTGCCGGTAGCGATCGGCGATTTCCATTGCTGAGAGGGGTCCGCGTGGAGAGTACCAGTCGAGGATTCCATTCGTCATTCCGAGGAGCTGACGGGCCGTAAATCGCGTGTCGACCGTATCGAAGATTCCGTCGGAGACCCCCGCGGCGAGAAGCTTCTCAAGCGTGTTCTCGACGTTTGTGCGCCTGGCGAGATATTGCGCGCGCAATTCCGGCCCAAGAAATCGCGATTCAGCGTGCAGTGATGCTAAGTCCCGCCGATTCGTGTTATGCAACGCGAGAACCGTGATGTAGTTCTCGAACCCCACCCGCGGATCGTCTCCGGCCTCCTCGAGGCACATCTCGCTTTGTGCCTGAAAGTCATCTAAGGCGATTTCGAGCAGGGCGAAGAGGATGCCCTCCTTGTTTCCGTAGTGGTAGTACAGCGCGGGCATGGTGAGGCCAGCACCAGTGGCGATAGACCTCACTGTCGTGCCGTGGTAGCCGTGTTGCTGAATCTCAGCCAGGGCCGCTGTCAGGATGACGGGGAGTCTGGGGCTGGGATACGAACGCCAGTCGGCTGCGCGAGGCACGTCCGCGGCATCCGTGTTTGTGCCAGTCTCGACCATTTCGTGTCTCCATCTGCATATCCGAGGCTTTGTCTTAGCGCTGGTCATACGCTATCAGGGGACTGTTGAACAGTATGCCCTATCGCCACCGAGGGGCGCGCTTTTCGGCGAACGCCGCCATGCCCTCAATGCCTTCGTCGCTGGGGAAGACAGCCGCCGTCGTCTCCTCGTTGGCGTCCCATGCACTCTCGCGCGTCCAATCTTCGTTCCAGACGGACCCGTCCGTCGCCGCGCGATAGGCGGTCTTCTTCGTCAAGCGCACGGCATTTGGTCCGTTCGCCGCAATGCGTTGCGCGATGCTTAGTGCCTCGTCGAGCACGTCCTCGGCTTCGACGGCGCGGTTGATAAGGCCCCACGACAGTGCTGTGCTCGCATCGATGGGCTCGGCCGTGAGGAGCATCTCCAGCGACCGGCGCAACCCCACGAATTCATGGAGACGAACAGCGCCGCCTGCCGCGGCGTAGAGGCCCCAGCTCGTCTCCGGAAAGGCAAATAGTGCCTGTTTCGACGCGACGATGAGGTCGCAGGCAAGAGCGATCTCTAGACCGCCGCCCATCGCGTGTCCGTTGACGGCAGCGATGGTTGGCTTGTTGCACCACTGGCGAACCATTCCGCCAAAGTGCCAGTCGGGGTACTCAGGGGAGTGGACGCTGCTAGCGCTCAGTCCGAGCGCGAGTTCCTTCAAGTCTGCGCCCGCGCAGAAGGAACTGCCGGCTCCGGTAAGAACCACGACACGAATGCTGTCGTCCGCGTTCGCTGCGGCGAACGCTGCGCCAAGAGCCGAGGACACTTCGGAATTAACTGCGTTATGTGCCTCCGGCCGGTTGATACGCAGTACGGCGACGTGACCGATTTTCTCGTTGAGTACAACGGGGTCCACGGTCCGCGTAGTCGGGGCGGTAGTCATAGTCTCACCTTCTTGTTTAGATAGCGCTAACTATATCTTCCTCGCTGCTCGATGCAAAGAGGGGGGTATGCAGCTGAGGCCCCCAACTATGTGTGGCGCCCGCTGTGATGCCAGATGGTCGTCGCCGCATCCAATAACCTGCAACTTTGAGGTTCTCCTAGTCACTGATGGTCGGGTTTGTTGTTAGTGGTTGCGCCTGGGAGTCATCGACCTCTATATTAGCTAGCGTTCAGTAAGTTAGATTGAGGTGGAGACTGCGGCGATGGTGACGGAAACTCCAGCATCGATGGTGACGGAAACTCCAGCATCGACCGATGCACCCGACCGGGAAGCAAAGAATGGTATGGGCGTGATGACCAGCGGCCCGCTCGCGGGGCTGAACGTGGTCGAACTCGGAGGCATCGGGCCGACCCCGTTTGGGGGCATGCTGCTGGCTGATCTTGGGGCAAACGTCATCCGCGTGGAACGAGTCACAGACGTGGACGTGCGTGACATTAATGTCGAGGCACATGCCGTCCTCACACGGGGAAGGCGTTCGGTTGCGCTCGACCTGACGACGCCGACTGGTGCTGCGGCGGCGCAGCGCCTCATTGACGGGGCAGATGTACTGCTCGAGGGGTTTCGGCCTGGGGTCCTTGAGCGGCTCGGTTTCGCGCCCGAGACATTGAGCGCGCGCAACCCCAGGCTGGTCATTGGAAGGATGACGGGGTGGGGCCAGGACGGGCCGAGGGCAGCGACCGCAGGCCACGACATCAATTATCTGGCCGTGAGCGGCCTGCTCGCCGCGACCGTTGCGCCAGACGGTACCCCAGTGGCTCCGTTAAACGTTCTGGGCGACTTCGGAGCCGGCGGCTTTCTCCTCGTATTCGGTGTGCTGGCCGCCGTGTACGAGGCGCAGCGTACGGGGAGGGGACAGGTGGTCGACGCGGCGGTCGTGGACGGGGCGGCACTCTTCACGGGGATGCTGCACGCGATGCGTCATCACGAAATGTGGGACGACGGAAGCCCCGGGGGCAACATTTTCGATGGGGGCGCCCCCTTCTACGGCGTGTACCGCACGCGGGACGACGAGTGGATTGCCGTCGGCGCAATTGAGTCGAAGTTTTACGACAGACTGATCGAGACGCTCGGATTGGGCGATGCTCTCCATGGGCTCTCGCAGCACGATCGATCGCACTGGTCACAGACTCGGGACGTCATCGCGCAGGCGTTCGCGGGTCGCACTCTGGCGAGCTGGATGGAGGCGTTTGACGGAGTGGACGCTTGCGTCACGCCCGTGATCCGCTCCGCCGACGTGCATTCGGAGCCACATCTTGCCTCGCGCGCGGTCTATTCGCAGGTTCACGGAATGACACACCCGGCTCCAGCGCCGCGATTCTCACGGCATGCTGACCTCGCCGCGCCGACCTGTGTCGCTCCCGGGAGCGACACCAAGGCAACGCTGCGGAACCTCGGCTTCAATGAGGCCGAGATCGAAGAAATGATTACACAGCGTGCGGCGCGCCAAGCCGGCGTTGCTCTCCCTGGGTGAGGGCGTGCGCCGGCGCGGAGCGCCGCAGCTCGGAGTCGCACATGCGGTGCCGATGACGACACCATGATGAGTAAAAGAATGGAGACGGCAATCGTGGAGCACGAAGAAACGACTGAGGGCGGCGAGAAGACGGTGACTGCGTCGGGCCTAATGATGGACTTTCCTCTGACGACGACCCACTTCCTGTGGCGCATGCGGAACGTACATCCTGACAGCCGGATCGTCTCGGTTCGCGATGCCGACGGTGGGTCCGACACTCAGACCTTCGCCGAAACGGCGGAACGTAGTGAGCGTCTGGCGGCAGCGCTCGATCGCCGCGGGATCCGCCGCGGAGACCACATCGCATCATTCGCGTGGAACAGTGCCGAGCACATGGAGACCTACCTCGGCGCGATGGGCATGGGCGTCGTGCTTCACACGATCAACCTGCGCCTGCACGACGACCAGATTGTGTGGACGGTGCGCCACGCGCGAGACCGCGTACTGATTGTGGACGACTCGCTCAGTGCACAGATCTTCCCATTGCTGCCGCTGATGCCGTCGATTGAATTCATCGTAGTCATCGGCGACGGCGACATCCCCACCGCCGAGCTGCCCGTAATCCGGTACGAGGACATCATCGCGGAAGACGCTGAAGGGTACGCGTTCCCGGCGCTCGACGAGCGCTGCGGCGCTGCGCTCTGCTACACGTCGGGAACGACAGGGGATCCGAAGGGCGTGCTGTACTCGCACCGGTCCATTGTGCTCCATGCGCTCACGATGGCCGGGGGCGACGTAGTAGGTATCCGTGGACACGATGTCGTCCTTGCCACGGTGTCGATGTTCCACGCCGTGGGGTGGGGTCTGCCGTTTATTGCGATCGTCACGGGGGCTGATCTCATTATGCCCAGCCGGTATCTGCAACCGGCCAGTCTCGCTCGGATGATTTCTGCGCACGAGGTGACGTGGTCGGCCGGTGTCCCGACCATTTGGATGGACCTGATCCGGCATCTGGACTCGCATCCAGGGAGCAACAGGGACAACACTCAGGTACTGGCGTCTGTGCGCAAGCTTTTTCTCGGCGGTAGCCAGGTGCCGCGCAACCTCGTCGTGCGCATGAGGGACGACTTTGACGTCGATGTCGTTTCCGGGTGGGGGATGACTGAGACGTTCCCTGGTGCGGCCGTCACTTATGTCGATTCGCGAGCAAGTCAGGAGGAGCTTCTGGCGAAACGGGTCAAGGGTGGGCGGGTGAGCCCGTTTTACGAGGTTCGGATCGTTGACGAGGACGGGGCGGTGCTTCCCCACGACGGGGAGTCGCAGGGTGAACTCGAGGTTCGCGGACCGATGGTCTCGTCTCACTACTACGGGTTGCGTGACGAGCAGGTGGCGGACAAGTTCCACGACGGCTGGTTGCGCACGGGCGATATCACAACGGTGGATCGTGAGGGTTGGATCACGCTGTTGGACAGGTCGAAGGATGTAATCAAGTCTGGCGGCGAATGGATCTCTTCGGTCGATCTTGAGCAAGCCCTCCAGGATCACCCGGATATCCATGAGGTTGCCGTCGTGGCGCGCTCGGATCCGCGCTGGATGGAGAGACCTCACGCCTTCATCGTCGCGTCGGATGATCTCGATACCGAGGCATTGCGCGAGTTCCTCGCCGATAGAGTGCCGAAGTGGTGGGTGCCGGAGCATTTCGAGCGGATCGAGGAGATTCCGCGGACGAGCACGGGGAAACTGAACAAGCGAGAACTCCGTGACCGCTTCAAGGCAGATGGACCAGTCTCCGAGGGAGGGAAGTGAGTATGCGCGATGCCGTTATCGTAGACGCGGTCCGCACCGCATCCGGCAAGGGGAAACCGGGTGGTGCTCTATCTGGCGTGCATCCCGTCGACATGCTGGCGACCGTCATCTCCGCGCTCGTCGCCCGCACCGGGATCGATGCATCGATTGTTGACGACGTCATTGCTGGGTGCGTGAGCCAGGTCGGTGACCAGTCACTGAATATCGCTCGCACGGCGGCCCTCGCCGCTGGTCTTCCAATTCACGTGCCGGGTACGACCGTGGATCGACAGTGCGGATCCAGCCAGCAAGCCGCGCACTTCGCTGCTCAGGGCGTCATGGCTGGCGCCTACGAAGTGGCCATCGCGTGCGGCGTTGAGTCGATGAGCCGAATCCCGATGTATTCGAACACGCAGGACGGTGATCCCCATGGGCCTTTGGCATCGAGGTTCACCAGCCTGCCCCCACAGGGGATCGGTGCAGAGCTCATTGCTTCGCGTTGGGGCTTCAACCGGAATGAACTGGACGCCTTTGCGGCCAGTTCTCATAAGCGCGCCGCCCATGCGACGGAAAAACACCAGTTCGCGCGTGAGATCGTTCCGGTCGTGGCCTCGGACGGAAAGGTACATGTCCGAGACGAAACGATACGGGCAGCGACCACGGTCGATGGACTCGCCGGTCTCCCAGCAGCGTTCAAAAGCGAAAAGTACTCCGCGCGTTACCCGGAGATCGATTGGAGCATCACGGCAGGGAACGCGTCTCCGCTGACCGACGGTGCTTCCGCGGTCCTGATCATGTCGGCAGAGCGCGCTGAGAGCCTGGGGCTACGGGCGCGCGCCCGCTTCCACGCCTTCGCCGTGCGAGGTTCCGATCCCGAGATCATGCTGACCGGACCCATCGAGGCGACTAGGCATATTCTCGAGCGCACGGGCATGCGGATCAGTGACTTCGATACGTATGAGATCAACGAAGCATTTGCGTCGGTTCCCCTGGCGTGGGCCGCTGAGTTCGATGCCGATCCCGACAAGCTCAATCCGCGCGGTGGGGCGATCGCGCTGGGACACCCACTCGGGGCCTCGGGTACCCGGATTCTGACGACGATGCTGCATCACCTTGAGGACACCGGCGGTCGTTTCGGCCTGCAGGCCGTATGTGAGGCCGGTGGCCTCGCCAACGTCACCATCCTGGAACGCCTCTCGCAGGGATGACCTAAGACGTAATTGGAGAAGATGCGGCGGCTCGGCCGCTGGATCATTGAGAAGGAGTATCGGATGGCATTTGAAGGCAAAGTCGCGATCGTCACTGGTGGTGGATCCGGCATCGGTCAAGCGACGTCGAACGAGCTCGCGTCACTCGGAGTCAAGGTGGTCGTCACCGACATCGACTTTAATGCGGCGCAGAGTGTGGTCGAGTGTATCCGGGCCGCCGGCGGTGAAGCGAAGGCTACCCAGGGCAGCACTGCAGTGGCTGACGACAGTAGGAAGGTTGTCGACTTTGCCCTCGAGGCCTACGGCACGCTGAACTATGCGGTAAACAACGCAGGTATCGGCAGCAAGACCGCATTGACAGGCGAGATGGACTTGGACGACTGGGGCAGGGTCGTGGACGTTAACCTTAACGGCGTCGCCTACGGAATGCGCTATCAGATACCCGCAATCGTCGCATCAGGAGCGGGGGCGATCGTCAACCTCTCCTCAGTGCATGGGGTCGTAGCAAACCCCGGCAAGTCGCCGTATGTGGCCACGAAGCACGCGGTGATCGGACTCACAAAGAACGCGGCCGCCGAATACGGACCCGCGGGTCTGCGCGTCAACGCGGTGGGGCCAGGATATATTGAAACTCCGCTGCTCGCGGCCGCGACGCCGTCAGTCCGTGAGCAGCTTGCCGCGAAGCATCCTCTCGGACGCTTCGGCACGGCAAAGGAAGTCGCAAAGCTCATTCGCTTCCTCCTCTCCGACGATGCTTCGTTCGTCACAGGCGCTCATTACGTAGTCGACGGCGGATACACGGTGCTCTGACCCAACGGGACGACGGGGTTATCTGGTCCGAACGATGGTCTGAGCAGACTCTGTCACGGTTCCGCGACATTTCACCTCCTATTTTGGGCCTCTGGAAGGACTGCCCCGTTACCTAATGGAATGTGAGGGAGCCAGATGAGGACTTCCCGTTACCGTGGCCCGGAGCCGTCGAAAAAGATTGCCCCTCTGGCTCCCTCACACCACGGAACGTAGCTTAACCTCCGGGCTTGCTGCCGGCCAATGTCTCTACCAGGAACGCGAACCCAGAGTTCTCATGCTAAGATCCGGCCCCGGCAGCATGGGACAGGGATGAGAATGCCAATCAGATGTCGAGCCCGTCGAGCTCTTCCATTAGGTCGCAACTGTCCCAAGTCGCAACGGTTCTCTGCAGCTACCGACGACAGGGGAAGGAACAGCCAAATGGCGGAAATGTTCTGCGGTGTCGACTGGGCAGAGAGACACCACGAAATCGCACTCGTGGACCAACAGAGCCCGATTGCTGCCTCGCAAAGAATTGAAGATGCGGCGGCGGGCCTGGCGGAGCTGCTGGACCTGCTAACCACGCACGGAGACCGGGACGACGACCGGGTTCCGGTGGCCATTGCACCACACGCGGCCTCTTCGTCGCGGCTCTGCGCTCAAGCGGCCGGGATGTTTACGCCATCTACCCCATGGCCGTGGCTCGATACCGCGAACGGCACAAGGTCTCCCGCATGAAATCCGATGCCCAAGACGCCGAGGCACTGGCAAACATCCTGCACACCGATCGCCCCGCCCACCGGCCTATGCCTCGGGATTCGGAACTGGTCCAAGCCATCGCCGTGCTCGCACGAGCGCAACAGCACGCGGTCTGGGACGGCAGCAGCAGGCCAACCGGATCCGTTCCCTCCTGCGCTAATACTATCCGTCGGCGCTGAGGGCCTTCCCCCACACCTCAGCAGCCCGGCCGCCAGGCTGCTCCGCACCGCGCCGACAACTGGTGCAGCTGCGCTGGTCAACGCAGTTAGGACCTCTGCGTGGGGCGCTACGGGGTCGAGGAGCCGCTCTACCGGATGACCCAGGCGGGCGCTGGAACGGGCCCTGGAAGTCGAGATCAGACCACCTGTGCTAAGAGGCAGGCGGGCCGGCCTGCTGCCGGCAAGGACATCTTCCGCAACGGCAAGACCACTAAGACGTCCAGACCCTCCGGAACCCGATGCAGGTCACCGTCCCCAGGGATCGGAACAGCTCCTTCGACCCGGTGATCGTTCCGAAGAGGGCCCGACGGATGGGCAATCCTCTCCCTCTACGCCCGCGGAATCACCACCAGGGACATTAGGGCACCTGAAAGAGATCTAAGCATCCACGTCTCCGGCGCCACGATCTCCCGGGTCACGGACGTGGTCGCCGACGAGGTAGCCCAGTGGCAGAACCGCCCCCTGGAGCTTGTCGTAGCGGGTCGGAGACCGGGCTTGCTTTAGTGAGCACGAACGATCGCTCGATGACGTTGAGGCCGCGGTAGGTTCCTCGTCGAACTTTAGGTGGTCTTTCGCCAAGGGATCCGCGGCGCATGCGGGCGGTGATTTGGTCGCCCTTCTCCGGGATGACGGCTCGGATGCCGCGGCGGCGCAGGTCGACCCGAGTCACGCCGGACGTGTATGCCTGATCCGCGAGCACCGCAGCCGGACGAGTTGGCGGGCTACTTGGTCCAAGCCGGGAAACATCGACCTCCACGAGAACATGGGCCGGCATGGCTCCTTCGATGCGCTGCCCGCCCCGTCACAATGATCGCGGACGGACGGCCTCGCCCGTCAACAGTCTGATGGATCTTCGTGGTCAGTCCGCCGCGAGAGCGGCGGTGCCGTGGCCGTCACCCCGGAACCAGGCGGGACTACGCCAAAAAAACGACCATTTCCGACAGCCGTGAGCCAAGTCAGGTGGTATTGCCACTTGATACAGCGACGCCAATGTACAGAGATCAGATCACAGCCCGGCTGTGCGATCCGATACCCAGAGCCCGGCTCTGGGAACGTGGACCACCGCTCTGTGATACGGCTAGGCGCCAGCTGCCGCACGCTCGTATTTCCGTCTCCCCAGAGTGTTGACCTAGCGCTCGATAAGTATTAGCCTGATCACAGTTGAGCGAGCAGGCCAACAGTGGGAACGCGCAAAGAAGAGCGATCTTTCTTCATATTTAGGGGAGTTCAAATGTCTCAGTCACTAGATACTCAATCGCCGAATCGCTATGATGCTGTAGTCGTTGGGGCTGGTGTTACAGGCCTTTACGCCCTCGAGCGACTGCTTAAATTGGGCCTTACCGTTAAGCTTGTGGAAGCTGGTACGGGTGTAGGCGGAACGTGGTATTGGAACCGTTACCCGAAGTGCCGATTTGATTCAGAGAGCCCGTCATACGGCTATTTCCACGATAAAGAGCTCCTGCAGGACTGGGACTGGTCCGAGGAGTACGCTTCAGCACCGGAAATCGAGCGCTATTTTAACCACGTCGTGGACCGCTGGTGTATTCGAGACCACATTCAGTTCAACACGATTGTGCAGAAGGCCGATCTCGACGAAGCTAACTCAGAATGGGCTCTCACCCTGTCAACCGGGGAGGTATTGCTTTGCAAGTACTTCGTGCCCGCAGTAGGTCTGCTTTCTGCTACTTACACACCCAATTGGCCAGGATTCGACTCGTACAAGGGCGAGGTGTACATCACCTCCCGCTGGCCTAAGGAGGAAGTCGATTTCGCGGGGAAGCGGGTCGCCGTGATTGGAACCGGAGCGACCGGCGTACAAGTCATTCCGCCAATCGCAGAAGTCGCCGACTCTCTCACGGTATTCCAGCGCACACCAAACTGGTGTTCCCCTCTCAATAATCGGCCCTATTCTGCTGAAGAAATGGCAGAAATTAAGGGCCGATATGACGAGATGCGTGCACAAATGGATATCGCTTGGATGGCTTTTGATCATTACCCCGACCCCCGCAAGACCTTCGAGGTGACGGAAGAGGAGCGCCTTCAGAAGTTTGAGGAGCTATACCGAAGCGGAGGCCTCCGAAAGGTGTCTGAATCATTCGCCGATCTCGCATTGGATGAGGCTGCGAACAAGGCATGGTCAGACTTCCTCGCGAGTAAGATCCGTCAACGAGTAAAAGACCCGGTGATCGCAGAGAAGCTCATCCCTAAGGACCACGCGTTCGGCGCAAAGAGACCTCCGATGGAGACGAACTATTACGAGGTTTACAATCAGGAGAACGTCGAACTCATCGAGCTGCCGGTCACCCCGATTGTGCGCTTCACCGAGGCCGGAATCGAGACGAGCGAGCGCGAGTTCGAGTTTGATGCAGTCGTGCTTGCCACAGGATTTGACGCAGTCACCGGCGCGGTTCTGGATCTGAACATCACAGGCCGAGACGGTGAGGAACTCAGAGATACCTGGAGTGAGGGACCAGTCACCCTTTTCGGCTCAAACGTGCCTGGGTTCCCCAACCTGTTCATCGCTGGTGGACCGCACGTTGGGGCAGGAAACGTGCCCCGAGCTACCGAATTCCAGGTGGACTTTATCGTCGCTCAGATTGCTCAGGCAGAGGCCCTGGGTGCTCGATCGGTCGAGGTTACCGAAGAAGCAGCATCCGAATTTCTGGATCATGTGCAGGAAGCGGTGGGGAATATGTCAAAGTTCTTCAGCTATTCAAAGAACTGGTACACCGGTGGCAATATTCCAGGCAAGCCACTGGTGTATACGCAGTACCCCTCGGGTATTCCGGAGTACGGCCGCAGGATGAGGGAAAACGTCGCCAAGGGCTTCCCCGGTCTGAAGTTTGAAGGGGCTGACGGCAGTAAGCGGGTTCCTGCAAAGCAAGTTCTGGCCGAATCGCGAAGCTAACGCCATGACCCAATCTAACGGTATGGGGGGTTCAGAAAACTTCTCCTTGCGGTTACGAGACCTAAACAAGACTTTCGGGTCTCAAACGGCTTTGAGTCATGTCGAGCTCAATGTTATGCAAGGTGAGATCCACGCCCTCATGGGTCCGAACGGGTCTGGCAAGTCCACCCTGGTGAAGATTTTGGGCGGCTACCACTACCCAGACTCGGGTAGCGCACTTGTCGGTGGACTCCCCTTCCGGCTTGGTGACGCGAGATCGGCTGATGCAGCGGGCCTTCGATTCGTGCATCAAGATCTAGGTCTCATCGAAGAGCTATCTGTTGCCGACAACTTTCACTTATCGATGTCAGCGGGAAATTGGGTAGCCCCGTTACTTAAGGCAAACGAGGTGAAACGGACCGGAGATGCCCTTCGAGATTTTGGATATGACATCGACCCTCGCTCTATGGTGGCAAGCCTCACCGCCGCTGAGCGAACCGCAGCTGCCATCGTTCGAGCGATCGCCGCCGACGATCGTCGACCTAAGATCCTGGTTCTAGACGAGCCCACTGCCTCCCTTCCGAGCGCTGATGCCCAGATCATGAAACGGGCACTGCGTGGCCTCGTTTCAAGAGGGACAGCTGTCTTATTCATATCGCATCATCTTGATGAAGTTCTTGAACTCGCTAGTCGCGTGACTGTTCTAAGAGATGGAAGAGTGGTCGCCTCGCGCGAGACGGCAGGTCTCGAAAGTACGGATCTGGCAGCGCTCATGCTGGGTCGTGGTCTTGCAAAAGAGAACGAGATCGCAATGAAGCAGCACTCGAACGAAGCACTTTCGGGACAACCAGTATTACGTGTTCGTGACCTCCGTACATCTGAGTTGCAGGGTATCGACCTCGATGTCCACGCGGGTGAAATCGTCGGCATTGCGGGACTCATCGGCTCAGGACGAGACCTGGTTGCTCCTGCTCTGGCAGGCCAGGTGGGGCGCTCTGGAGTTGTAATGGTTAACGACGCAGTGGTGAAGGCCGGTGAGCCTCGTTCCGCGATCGGCGCGGGAGTCCAGTATCTGCCATCAGAACGCCGTCGCGATGCACTACTAACGACCGGGACAGTTCGTGAGAATGTGACCATTTCAAACTTGGATCCAGTTTCTCGACCAATGAGATTGTCTCGGCATATGGAGTCTCGCGAGACCAACAAATGGATTGCCGCTCTTGACGTTCGTCCCGCCGACCCTGAGAGGCCGGTATTGGAGCTTTCCGGAGGGAATCAACAGAAGGTCATTATGGCCCGGCTTCTGCGCATGAAGCCACGTCTTCTGGTGCTCGACGAACCAACGCAGGGCGTCGACGTTGGCGCAAAACTAGCAATACATGACTTGATCCGGAAAGCCGCTTTAGAGGGTGCCGCAGTAGTCATATGCACTTCAGATGACGGTGAACTCTCGGCACTTGCACAACGTGTCCTCATCATGAAGCGAGGTCGTGTGGGAGCAACGCTGTCGGGCCATGAGGTAACGACGGAACGAATCGAAGAGGAACAGCTATTGGTGTCCAGCTCACGTGGTGCGCAGGAAGACACCCATGGAGAACGGATTCGGCATGAATGATACAAGCAAGGTCGGGCGAATTGCCCGCGGTCTGAGCCCAAAGCGAATCAGCGTGATATACCTTCTGGGCGCGATTATTCTCACTTTTGGTATTTGGATTCCGCATCTATTTCTTTCGGCCGTGACAATGCAAGTTGTGGCTTCGAGCCAAGCGGTTGTCATGCTGATTGCGCTGGCGGCAATGCTTCCTCTCATCGCTGGTGAATTCGATATCACAGTGGGCGTAAATATGGCGTTGTCATTGGCAATTGTGACTTGGCAGACGAACGTTAATCCGGATCTGAGCCTGCTGGTCGTTATTTTGATTGCAGTGGTCGCATCCGGGCTAGTCGGGTTGGTGAACGGATTCCTCGTAGTCAAACTCAAACTAAATTCGTTTATTACTACCCTCGCAGTGAGCCAAATATTGGCAGCGATCGCTCTGGCGATCTCGAACAATCAGCAGATTAGAGGTGTGTTCCCCGAAGCCTTCAGTGACTTCGGGCAGGCCAGGTGGTTGGGGGTGCCCGTGCCATTCTTTGTCTCTGTGGTACTTGGCTTCATCGTTTGGTACGTTCTCGAATGGACGAAGCTTGGTCGGCAATTGTTTGCCACCGGAATGAACCGCGAGGCGGCGCGACTATCTGGAGTGAGGACGAGTACGCTCGCGATTGGATCGTTCATCGCATCTGGGATTATCTGCGGACTAGCCGGAGTTCTCTTTGCGGCGCAAGTTGGGACGTTCTCTAACTCGGTCGGCATGCCGTTGCTTTTCCCGGCTTTTGCTGCCGTCTTCCTTGGTGCCACCCAATTCAACCGGAGACCCAACGTCTGGGGGACCTTTATTGCGATTGTGACATTGGCGTTCGGTGTGCAGGGCCTGCAGCTTGCTCTCACTGATGGTGGCTTCTGGATCACTCCGCTCTTCAATGGTGTTGCACTACTCCTTGCGATCATCTTTGCGGCCCGCCAGGTGCAGCGTGTCAAGAAAGCGGCAAAGGAAGTTTCGCCCCCATCTAGTGCTGAGAGTCATCTCTCTTTTAGCGATCATCCGGTGGAAGTTCCCGACCTCTCCGGGAGGTGAATCTATTAGTCAAGTGCAGCAACCCGCGGCACTTGCGATGCAAATATAGAAAGTTCAAGGGAAACGTAATGCGTTCTAGGACATTAGCTAGCTCGGTAAGGTTTGTTACCCTTGCAGCAGCTGCCACTCTAACAATGACTTCGTTGACAGCGTGCGCAGACGATAATGCTGACATTCCCGTCAATGAAGCGGTCGGAGCCGAGCAGGGTGGAGGGGTCGTCGCAGCAGCCGGGAGGCTTGACCCGCTTCTCGAGTTGGTGAGCGATATTGGTCCTCTGCCTGCACTCAAGGGAACGCCAGAGGAGGGCCAGCTTGCCTACTTGATCCGGTACAACAACGCGGCGGCAACTCCTCTGGACGATTACTTTACTGAAGCCGTGGAAGCGCTCGGATGGAAGGCGAAAATCCTTGCAACCGATGCGGCAGACCCCCAGGGTACGAACAATGCTATCCGTCAAGCGGTAACCGCCGGAGCGGACTACATCACAATCAACTCGGCAGACTCCAACACACTCGAGACTGGTATGGACGAGGCCATGGCTGCAGGTGTTCCTGTCTTCTTGACATCTGGAGTTGGTGAGGTCGAAGGTGAAACGAACGGCATTTATGGCAATGTTTCGAACTACATGGGAATTGCGGCGAGCGGTCTTTCACTGACTGACTGGGTGATCGTAGACAGCGAAGGTACTGGAAATATGCTGTTTGTCACGTATCCCGATGCTGGTGTCCTTGCAAAATCGAGCAAAGTCGTTGAGGCACAGCTGAAGGAAAATTGCTCTGAATGTACGCTGACGCTCCACGAACTCTCATCGCCGCAGGTGATAAACCTCGACATCACGCCTTCGATTGTAAATACCATTCGTGCTAACCCAGAAATCAAATACGTCGCAATGGACATTAGCTTGGCGGCGGTAGGCCTCCGGCAGGCGCTGGACGCGGCTGGACTCAACGATGTTAAGATTGCCGTGGCATATCCCACCGATGATCAGTACGAAGATGTCCGTGACGGCGACCTAGGTATCGTGGCAGCTTTCGGCTACGGGGACGCGATGTACGCCACGGTGGATCAAATGGCGCGAGTGTCTCTTAATATGGATGCGGAGCAGGAACTCCACCAGTCCCGTCCCTACCAGCTCTTCACCGATGAGAATCTTCCGGCCAATGTGAATAGCTGGGATGGTCCGGTTGACTTTCGTGAACAGTACCTCGAAATCTGGGGTATGTAGATCACGCGGTGACGCCAAACGAAATGGCGCGTTGGTGCGGATTCGCGCCAACGCTCCATTCGTCACATTGTGTTTTTCAAGAATTAACGAATGTCTGATATATCAACGGCACTGCACCCGGGATAGGAGACTTCCAGGTCGATTTGCTTCAGACGATTGATTGGGAAGGACGCCATCAAACCCAAGCTGCACCCGAAAAGCATCGCGCCGATGTCGTTCGTGGCATGACGAATAGTGGTGCGGGGGTCATGCACGCACAGAGTGCGAAGGACCGACCAGTTGCGCCTCGCGTTTCAGGGCGACCTCGGCGAACGTCAAGCTCTTCACGCAGACGATCTTGAGTGTATCGACAGTCACATATAGTGTCATCGGTCGGAAAGGATATTCATGGCGAGGACATATGTAGTTACGGGAGCCGCTTCAGGAATCGGTCGCGCGACGAAAGTGCTATTGGTGGAGCAGGGGCACCGGGTGATCGGCGTAGACCTGCACGGCAGTGACGTTGACGCTGACCTATCGACGACTGAAGGTCGAGCGGGTCTTGCCGATGCAGTCACCGCGATCAGCGGCGGCTCAGTCGACGCAGTGATCGCTGTGGCCGGCGTCGTCTCGTCATCGTCGCTAATGGTCAAGGTGAATTACTTCGGCGCGAAGGCCAGCCTTGAGGCGTTGAGGCCGCTATTAGCCAACTCGCAGGCGCCGCGCGCGGTCGTCGTGGCGTCCTTCTCGACGCTCCAGCAGAACAATGCTGCGTTGGTCGCCGCGATGGAAGCTGATGATGAGACCCTGGCAGTGTCGATCGCTGACGATCTGCCAGCGGGTGATGGTGGGCACTTGATCTATGCCTCCACCAAGCGTGCGATTGCCGAGTGGGTGCGGTCTGCGTCGATCACAGAGGAGTGGGCCGGTGCCGGTATTCCGCTCAATGGTGTTGGCCCTGGTGTGATCCTTACTCCTATGACTATGAGGGTGCCCATGATGCAAACCGAAGAAGGGCGTGCAGCACTTCTCGCCGCCGTCCCAATGCCGCTTAACGGGCCGGCCGAACCGGTCGTCGTCGCTCGCCTGCTGGGATGGCTGGCGAGCGAAGAGAACACGCATGTCACCGGGCAGGTCGTTTTCGTCGATGGCGGAGCCGACGTCAGTTTGCGCGGCGCGCATATTTTCGACGGCGCCGAGGGCACCGAAATGGACATCGCGCGAGCGCCAGTCCGCGCTAATCCGTAATCCTCCACTCCTCGCATGTCCTCGCGGTATCCGAGTTGTGGCGGGCCGGGGTCTAAGCTTGTTACTTAGCCTGCGCGGGTGGTCCCCGGCCGGTTCCCTGTACCGGGGTGCCCCGCTTGTCCGCTTGGCTGCCACCGCCTGATGATCGAAGGGTTCATGCGAGAACTCCCGGTGGTTATCAGTGTGCCCCATGGGTTGGCGGACGGGGTGTGTGGCGTTACCTTAGTGCAGTCTGGCGAGATGCTCAGCCACTTCCAGTGCGACAGCTTCCGAAATCTTATGTGTCACTGCACGCCTGAAACGGCTCGCCCAGCGCATGTACGCACGCCTCACGGAGGAAATCTTCGACGCCCTCGACCAGCAGACTGTGACCGTGGTCGGCATGCTCACAGACCTGCGCGCCTCCCGGGACACCATCCACGCCCAAGTCGAGGCCCTCGTGGAGGACCACTCTCTTAACTCGGTCCTGATCTCTATCCCGGCGGTTGGGATCAGGGCCGAAGCACGACTCCTCGCCGAAGTCGTCGGCAAGAAATTCGCCACCGCCGGGCACCTGGCCTCCTACGCCGGCCTGTCCCCCCGGTGACCTGCCGCTCCGGCACCTCAATCCGAGGCGACCACTCCTCACGACGAGGGAACAAGGTCCTCAAACGCGCGCTGTTCCTCTCCGCATTCGCCGCCCTGAAAGACCCGCTCTCCCGGGCCTACTACGACCCCAAACGCGCCCAAGGCAAGAAACACAACCAAGCCCTCATCGCCCTCGCCCGCAGACGCTGCGATGTCATCTTCGCCATGCTTCGCGACGGAACCATCTCTACGAAGCGAAAATACCCGCCGCCGCTTGACGAAAACCATGGGAGCACCCCCCCTGGCGGTGCTTCTTGAGGCCAAGGCATACCGAGTACGAGCAGGCACGTCGCCTGCGCCAACTCAATCTCACAGGCTCCGCGGTGACGGTCTCCAGGGCCGGGCACCTGCACGTGGTGTTCGACTACGAGGGGTCGGCGCACCGGCAAGAAGGTGGTGGAGTCGAAGTTGTTCGCCAACGTGAAGAACGCGGTCGGGTTCCTGCGGCGGAACCTCGTGGTCCCGGAACCGTAGGCCGCCACCTTAGCCGGGTTGAACCGGGCGCGGTTGGAGCGCTGTGACGAGCTGTCCGCGGCAACGCACTGGCGCAAGTAGGTCCAGGTGCTCGAGTTGTTCGCCAAGGACGGTCGCCTTCCTTCAGTTGCCGTGGGTCGGGTTCGACCCGGTTCCGGGGAGATTCGCACCGAGTGAAGAACGCCCTGATGAAATAGCTTCTCGCTCCTCCGGCAGGAAACCACGCCTAAGTGGCCGGATTCTTAGCGCTCAAACGGCCGAACCGACTCGACGAAACACACCTTCCAGCACATACCAGAGGAGCTGCGATCACGTGCCGTTCACGACCGGACTGGCAGAGGCCGGCCACGGCGGCCGCGGGCTGCCGTGAGGGGGACTGGTAGTTACAGCTAAAGTTTTTGCCGGTTTCCCCCGCGATCCTGTCCCCGGCGAACTGCACGAGGGCGGCGACCTCCGCCTCGGCGCCTCTCCGCGATCTGCCCTGCGGTCGCCCCTGAGACGGTATTGACCTTCCGCACGGCCAGGCCCATCCCAGCACTTCAGAAGCCAACGATTAGTGCGTAGAACCGCAGCTAAGAACCCGGGAAAATCAACGATGCTTGAGGCCACCACCGAAGTCACGCCATCGTGGCAGGACTCAGGCCAGGAGCGTCGCGGACGTAGCGGCGCCGTTTAACAATGGCGCTCACGTGTGCCCCAGGGCATGAGATGCTGTCATACGGTATTTCCTAAGTGTGCTGATCTATCAATATTCGGGTTGGAAGTTTCGAACTTGTCACCCACAGACAGAACGGGCCCCCACGCATATGCTGGGTTGGAGTTTCCCAGCCCAGCATATGCGTAGGCATATCCAGGGGGACTAGCCACATCACGTACTTGCGGCGCCCCCTAGAACTCGTCTAAGCCCCCGGTCCTACTTCTCGAGCTCCAGGTCAAAAGTACGCTCGGTGAGTCCGTACCCCACCTCACCATCCCATTCAAAACGGATAAAAGCGTCAATCACATGTCGGAATCCTCCCGGCGACGAATACGTCCCAACGGCCAGTTCGGTAGGCCCGACCAACCCTGTCGGGGGCGCGTTAAGCACGGTGGCCTTTAGAGTGGACGGATTACCGTCCGGAAGGATGAGCTGGAGTTCAAAATCAGTCGAGCACTCAGCAACGGAAGTTGCACGAGGGACGCCCACGGCCGCGATCTGCGTGCTTGAATTTTGATCAGTCAGCACGGCGTATGTCCACGGATCACTGTATGGAATGCCAGAAACGTCCATCGCCATGAAACCTCGACCAGACTCGGGGAACTGCGCCGTGATCCACGCCGTAGACATTCCCATCAACCTGCAATCTCGGTCACCCCACGAATGATCCCGTGCCCCGGTTCCATCAATTTTCAGGGTCTCACCATTGAAAGTAACGCTTCCATTGACCCGCATATGGACTTCATAATGACCCTTTGCCCAATCCGAATCGAATTTGGGTGCGCCCAAATCGAAAGGAAGAGTCATAGATTCGAACTCGAGCTCGAGATTCACGGGCGTCAACACGCCATCGGTTACCGGCCCAGCCCGATACTCGTCACCACTGATGAGCCGGGCACCTCCTTGGAACTTCATGACGAGGCGCGAAAATGGCTTTTCTACGCGATATGAAATTCCTGCTACGTTGAGGACCTCGTCAGTAATGTGTTGTCCGCTTGAGGCATTATGGGACACCAAGTATCGGTCGCCGGGTAGAGCGATAATTACAACTTCGTCCCACAAGTCAAGATTGTCGACCCTGTGTGAAAGGTGAACAAAAACCCCGACCTCCGTTTCCGGCGACCAGGCGTACACCAGGTAGTTCTCGGCCCACAAGTGCGTGTCGGCGTGACCGGGCTTCTGCCGAGCTTCGTGTTCCGGCGTCATCCAGGCTGGTTTCTTATCCAAATCAACCTGTGCCATCTTATTCAAATCAATCAGTGCCATTTTCTCTCCCTATTGTTGGAACTGCAAGCTCGAGTCGGAGTCAGTTGCGTCCAGACCCATGCGAATGAAAAGCGGATTGAATGCGAGTTCGAAGTGGGCAAAGCGAATGTCCTTCTGCCAACCGTTCTGCAGATTCAACGCAATTCGGCTTGCACCTATTTGAGACTGCAATGCAACATACGCTTCGAAGAAGCTAGCGTGCGTCATGTCAAGAGGACGGCCTCCCTTTGTTATGTAGTGCTCATAGAATTTGTCCCATGAGATGTGCTCGCTAATCGTCGACTTGAGGTACATGAGATCTGTAACATGACTCCCGAAAGCCGAGTATTCCCAGTCGAGAATTCCCGTAATATGCTCCCCGTTGCCAAGTAGATTGTGGATATTATAATCACCATGAGTAAGCACCAATGGCGAATCATCGCGCGGAATATGGGTTTCAAGCCAGTTCAGTAGATACTCAATTACTGGACTGGCAAGCAATTCGACCGTTTCGGAATACTCCCGCCAAGTAGCGACGCGCCGACGATAAGCAGACTCAACCGTTTCATTCGGATTGAGCAATTCTGGGTCGAATGCTGAGACAAAATCTGGCAACATGTCCGGCGTTACCTTTGCAGTCTCGCGAGATGCTCAGCCACTTCCAGTGCGACAGCTTCCGGAATCTTCTGTGCTCCAGAAGACAACGCACCCAGCGGCTTTCCTGGAAGCCGCTCCATTACGTAGAAATCTCCGTCGATCCCGTTAACAGCGTTACCCATCCAGAGCGGGCGCGGAACGAGGAAGCCGAGGTTCGAGAGTTCGCGAAGTAGTGAGAACTCGCGCTCGATCCGATACGCCGGATGGAACATAAACGGCACACTGTCGTTCTTTCTCACGACTAGCTCCCGCATCTTATCACCCGACTCAAGGACCGTTACAAAATAGGTCTGCTTGCTAAAACCGCCGGGAACATTCTCCACCGATACGAGCTGCAAATCCGTCCCGTCACTATGAACGGTTCTAAGAAAACTCTCGAACTGCCGGCTTGGGAGGGCTTCGATCTCCTCGCTGACATCATTCGTCGAATCCTGTGGCAGCGCAATTGTGTCGGCTACAGACTCCCATTCAGCGGCGCGGCGGAGTAACGCAGCAAGCTGCTCATCATCATCCTGTGTTCGTTTCTTCGACAGTGAACGACCAAGAGCCGCAAGGCGCTCCGACATATGTCCATGTTCACGCCTGTAGTCTTCAAATGTTCCGACTTTGAGCGAAGGGCGGCTCTCAGTGACATTGGTTTCGATGCCTCGGCGAAGCGCCAGCTCGACCATATCGGCATAGACCTCCTCTCCAGCTGCAATTGTTTGTCGCAGCTTCTCCACGGGGATACGTCGCCTGTAGTCGATCTGCAGCAGACTTTGTTTAATGAGCTCCGCGATTGGGCGAACATCCGATAAATCTTCCGCCCGAAGTATGGATGTGTCCATTGCGAGCTGTGCAAGGGAAAGATAAGTCTCGGTTGCATTAAGTTTCATGAAGAATCAGTGTCCATTTCTGCGAGCTGCGAGCATAGGCACCACGCTGATGTCAACTTCAGCGCTGAGGGCCCATCCACTCAACAGCCTTCTGCTACCACAGGGTCCGTTTTGTTCAATCGGAGAATGATGCGTCACAGGACATTCCACAGCTTTTTGAACTGATTTTCATAGCCCTCGGGTCCGTCGTACGAATCAACACCATCTGGCACGTTATTCACATCCCAAACAGGGAAGGGCGTGTCTAGAATTTCGTCGTAATCCATATTGAGGCTGATACGAGCCATCTGGTCCACCTGCATCCACACTGTCATCGCCGCAGGGTACGCTGTGACAGCTGCTATCGAGCCCTCCCGCATTGCTTGGACCTGGGCAGCATCTGCACTATTGACCAGCACCTTTATCTTGTCGCCCAGTCCAGCAGCCTCAAGGGCTTCTGGCACCCCTTGACAGAAAACGCCCGCATAGCAGGACACGTAATTCAAGTGAGGTTCCCGGCGCAGTGTAGAGGTAACAAGTGTTGGTGCCTCACCCCCGGTGAGCGCTGAAGTTGAAAGGTTGAGCGACTCGAAGGTGCATTCCGGGCAGGCTTGCTTGAACTCCTCGGCGACCATCGGCTCGGCCGCGGCGATGCCCGCCGCATCGTAATACGTGACGTGGAGTACGTGCGCTGGGCCTTCGGCATCTACCACAGCCCAGTCATTTAGCCTCTGTGCAAGATCCACAAGAAACCTGCCTCCGTTAACTACACCGTAAAGACCGTTCTCTGCTCCTGCTGGTTCATCCAATGCCACATTGGTGAAGAGAACAGGCACACCTTCAGACTTCGCCAGCTCAAGTCCGGCACCAAGCGAATGAATGTCCATGGAATCTACCGTGATGAAGTCCGCTCCTCCGTTAACCGCCTGGGTGACAGCACTACTAGCACCAAGTGGGTCAGCCGTGTCGAATGCAATGATTCTTGGCTCCCAACCCAGCGCCTCTACCGCCGCTTTGAATGGCTTATCTATCACAGTGGCAGCTGCATTGTTTGTATGTACCGAATAGACCACCTTGTTCTTAGGCGGGGTTCCTTTTAGAGGTTCCGTGGCGCTGATTTGGGAATCGGGTGCCACATGAGGCTGGAGCCTCGTTGTAGATTCGGATACCAGTTTGGCGTTTGAAGCTGAGTCGGTCTGATCGGCGGGCCCAGCCGTGCCTGGTTCGGAACTGCAAGCAGTTAGCAACAGCGTACCGACGATGCCAGCTGCTGCGAGAGTAGCCAGCTGCCGACGCCAAGACGAGCGGTGTAGGTTATCGGTCTTCCGGTGGCGCATGGAGTTGTAAGACTGTGGCCGATGAGTACCGCTCGGCGCTGAAACCCTGCGGAACTGGTTGTAGATGTACCGCGCCGCACCCGCCCCCGGTGCGGATGCCGGCACCTACCCTTGGGGGCCCAACATGGGCCACGGGACGGTCGAAAATATCCCGTTCGACCAGGATCCGTTTACCGGCAGGAGTCGAATTCGCGTACGGTGGAACATGAAGACTTCTTAGCATCGGTTGGCAGTTGTGGTGACCACCAACCTAAGAGGTCTTCACCCTTCCCCCGTGTAATCAACGTCGTGGCCCAATACAACTAGGTATGTTCTCGAGCGCACGGGTATGCGGATGAGTGACTTCCGATGTGTATGAAGCCAATGCGGCATGTGCGTTGGTTCCCCTGGCGTGGGCCACTGAGTTCGATGCCGATCCCGACAAGCTCAATCCGCGCGGTGGGGCGATCGCGCTGGGACACCCACTCGGCGCCTCGGGTACCCGGATTCTGACGACGATGCTGCATCCCCTTTGAGGACATCTGGGTCGTTTCGGCCTGCAGTCCGTATGTGAGGCCCGTGGCCTCGCCAACTTCACCATCTTGGAGCTCTTCTGCTGTGCTGGATGGTGCGTGAATTGCAGTGTGGACTCACTGTGGGCTAGCGTCGAGGGCCGAGCTTTACCGTGCCCGCACGTCGACGGGGGGCCCGCTGAAATGCTCCAGTATCCCCTTCGCCTGACCCGAAAGTGTGCGGGGGCGTCCGGTCGAAACGTCAACCAGCACGATAGATGTCGAAGCGATTGCGCACTCAACTTCTCCATCACGAACGCTGTAGGCGATATCGAAGCTCGATCGCCCCACTCGTGTCACCCATGCGGCGACGTCGATGGTCGAAACGTTCGGCCCGATCGGAGCTCGATAGGCGATCTCCTGATAGCCAATGACGATCCCGCCCCCGTCACCCGCAAGGTTTTCCACCGAAGCTCCGAGCGATTCGTCCTGATAGATCCGGAGCCGGGCGAGCTCAAGGTAGGACAAATAGACAGCGTTGTTAATGTGACCGAAGCGGTCGACGTCCGAAAACCGCACCTGCATGGGTACGACAAGTTCCACGAGTTCTCCTACGTTTTAGAGGCGACGTCGTGCTTATGCCGGCGAGTATCCCGTCGAACCGCGTACGACAAGTTCGGTCGCGAAGCGTTTGTGTTCAAAGTCCGCGTTGGTGTTATTGATGCGCGCCAGGAGCATCTGAAGCGATAATGTGGCCATCTCATCGATGGGTTGACGGATTGTGGTGAGGTCGAGCACCTTCCACGCTGTATTCAGCGATTGCACCGACAGAACCGGGCACGGTGGGCACTCCTGCCCGCCGCGCAATCTTCTTTGCCTCGATTTTGTCTCCCATGCGGCGGATGATGCCAGCAGCGGGACCGATGAAACCGACCTGCTCTTCTTCACACAGCGCGCGAAGTCCGTTCTCAGACAGGAGGCCATAGCCAGGTTGGATGGCGTCCATTTTGTATGCAAGTGCTGCGCTTACGACCGCGCGCGTCGGGGTTCGGGCTCCTTCTGAGCCGACATCCGACGATGCCGTTCAACTCTAGATGACGGCGGTCACCTCGACCGTGAAGGGTCGGCCTAGGGTTGCTCATGCAGGAGTTCCCAACTTTGACATCAGGGCGGTCATCGCGGCCCGGACTCCGGTGCTCAGCGTTGGCTCGATCACCGGAGCGAAGAATGGGGAGTGATTGCCGGCGGGAGCGTTTTCGCCGTCGAGCACTTCTTGGGCGTGTCCGCCAAAGAACCAATACACACTAGGGACGCCGATGGCCTCTGCCAGCAAGCCGAAGTCCTCGCTGGCCATGACGGGGGGTGTTTCGAAGACCGCGTCCTTCCCCAGAACTTCTTCGAGCGCTGTCATCAGGTCCTCGGCGGACGAGGGATCGTTGTAGCACTGCGGGAAGCTCGAGATTTCCTCAATGGCAGGCTCCGGGGCGCCTGAGGCTGCGGCCTCGGCGCTGATGATGCGTCGAAGCGAGCGGAGAACCAGATCACGCACGTCGTGATCGAAGGTCCGGACATTGAGCGTGAATTCAGCGGAGGTCGGGATGATGTTTTCCTTCAGTCCGCCATGGAACGTCCCGATGGTGATTACGGCCGACTTCATCGGATGGACTTGGCGCGAGACGATCGTCTGGATTCGGAGCACCATGTGGGCGCCAAGCACGATTGGATCAATCGACTGCTCTGGCTGTGATCCATGTGACTGTTTCCCGTGCACCGTGACCTTCCACGAGTCTGCCATGGCCATGGCCGTGCCTAGGCTGAGATTCACGGTGCCAGCGAGTCCGGGCCATACGTGCTGCCCGTAAATAATGGTTGGTTTAGGCGCCTTGTCCCACAGCCCGTCCTCCACCATCGCTCTGGCCCCGGCGGCGGTTTCCTCCCCGGGCTGGAAGATGAACACGGCCGTACCGGCCCAGGCGCCACGGTTCTCGGTCATGAGCTGGGCGGCAGTTAGTCCGACAGTGATGTGCGTGTCGTGGCCGCAGCCATGCATTACCGGGACCACGCTGCCGTCTGGCATCGTGCCTGTTGTTGTGCTCGCATAGTCCAGCCCGGTGTCTTCCTGGATGGGGAGGCCGTCGATGTCTGCACGGTAGCCGACGACGGGGCCCACCCCATTGCGCAGGATGCCGACAATGCCGGTGCCGCCGCATATGAATGTTTCGAGTCCTAAGCGGTCCAGCTTTTCGCGGATGTATTCGGCGGTGCGCGTTTCCTGCATCGACAGCTCGGGGTTGGCATGCAGGTGCTTATAGATATCACGCATTCCGGTGGTGTGACCGGCGGAGAGGCCGAATATGTCAGTCGTGATGGTCATGAAGTCCTTTCACAGGTGCGGGGAGCATTGCCTAATTGACAAGTGTGTACCACTGGCACCCCTGCGTATCAATCCCCTACATATTCCTAGTGCTGCTGCAGCTCAGAGGCCATTGAAATAATACCCGGTATCTACGAGCTGAAGCCCGGGCTGGGACTGCCCCCGGTTTTGTTTGGGGCGGAATTCCGCCAGGATGTTATCGATGCGGCCCGCAAGTGCGAGACGCCACTGGCGCAAATCGCGAAGGATTTCGGGCTATCGGTCACAACGCTAAAGCGCTGGATTGCCACCGCAGAACGTAGGACTCCGGGGCCAGGCCGGCCCGGCAGAGTCGTCCGAGATGCGGGAGCTGAAGAAGCGCAACCGCTTGTTGGAGCAGGACTATGAGATCCTGCGCCGGGAGAGCGGTTACTCCGTCTTACTAGTAGGGGAGTGAAGCCTTAAGAATGGGATGCATGGGCAAAACTGAGGCGGGGCTAGACAGGGACGGCGGATTTCCGGAAGTCCGCAGCGGCTTCCAGGGCAGGAGTGTGAAAAACCGGGAGACAGGCCTGAGGAGGATTGTTCTCTGGATCAGTTGGTAGCGCTGGGATTGGGCAGAGCGTTCTACGCGTACGGCTTTGGTGACAGCTGGCTTCACTGGCTTGACTCTGCGTGGGTGACGACATAACCGGCTCCGAGGCGCCTTTTGACTCTGCCTTCCTGGACATCCCCGCCGTAAACCGGGCGTTGGTCAAGCAGTTCTGACCTCCGGATTTCATGTAGAAAACGCCACGAACGATGGCAGGAAACAGCCCATTTTGCAGGCACTCCCACGCCTGTTTTTAGAGCCGATAAGCTACCTTCTGCCAATGACAGCTCCGGTAAGTCGGCAACTTGCCCTCAAGTGCGCCATAACTGCGAGCAAGTGCCGAAGTGGACGACAGGCGCAGGCACAAACTGTCAGGCATTCGACGAGCCCTTGATTGGCTGCTAAGGCAACGGCGGTCCCGGCTTCTCCGCCGAGCCCGGGTAGGTGCAGTCTTTAGCGGTGTCACCACCGCTCGCCGCCATAGTCGCACTCCGCGGCCCTGACGATGCAGCGGATCTATGGATGTCCTCGTCTCAATCTCCGGATTTGCCGACGGGATCCGACGCCCTGGTCATCGTGTTCGGCCGGCATTTCGTCCGCCAGGGCTGAGGAGGGATCGGGCAGGGTTTGGGCGTTGTAGTCGATGACCTGCCACCCGCGGTCCGGGTGCCTTTCCAGCACCGTCCAGGCGCAGTTTGCCATGCCGGCAAACATCTCGCGCATGTGGGCCGGCGCGTCGAAGAAGGCCAACAGCCCGCTTCGGAGGGCGGCACCGTGTCCCACCAGTACGCCCGTGCCGCCCCGGCCCAGCGCTGCGGCGGCGTCCTGCATGACCGACTTCATCCGCCCGTTTACTTCGGAGGGCAGCTCGGCTCCGGGAACCCGGTAGTTCTCCTCACTGAAGAACTTCTCATAGATGTTTGGATGCTGTTGCCGGAACTCCGCAAAAGTGGTGCCTTGCCGGATGCCCACATGGTACTCGCGCAGCCGCTTGTCCAGCACTGGTTCCAGCCCGGTTAACGCGGCCAGCTCTGCAGCAGTGTGCCGGGCGCGTTCCAGGTCGCTGGACCAGATGAAATCGGGTTGGAACGTTGCCAGCAGCCTGGCCGCCTGCTTGGCCTGGACACGACCGGTCGCATCGAGCGGGATGTCGGCATGGCCCTGGGCTTTTTCCAAGACGTTCCATTCGGTCTGGCCGTGCCGCCACAGCACCAGGCGGGGCCGATGGACATGGCCGCCGGCGGGGACCTGCTGCTGCATCAATTCTCCTCACTGCCGACGCCTCGCGCAGACGTTCCGATCCGTCTGCAACGGTAACCGCCGCCTTTCTTGGGGCCGGCCGTCCCTGCCAATCTCGCGGAAACTATTCACAGAGCAGGATCCGGACCCGTAGGCTTCGACTTGATCCTACCGACAGCCGGCCTTGGGGGATGAACCGGCGCTCGATGAGAGGAAGCCGGAATGCGGGCAGACGTTCTGGAGTGGTTCTCCGGCAGAAACTATCAAGGCAAAAGCTTCGACCGGCACGAACTCGTGGAAGGCAAGGACGGCCAGCGGATCAGCGTGGTACTTCCGGCCAAGAACGAGTCGGCGACGGTCGGGTCGATCGTGACCGCTTTGCGCACCGAACTTGTCGAGGCGGTACCGCTCCTGGACGAGATCATCGTGATCGATTCCAACTCCACGGACGACACTTCCGCCGTGGCGGCGGCTGCCGGCGCGAAAGTTGCCCACCAGGACTTGATTCTGCCCGGCACCGGATGCAATCCGGGCAAAGGCGAAGCCTTATGGAAATCCCTGGCCGTCTCCAGCGGCGACCTTCTGGTGTTTATGGACTCGGACCTGCGCCGGTTCGATGCACAGTTCGCCGTCGGATTGATCGGCCCCCTGCTGGCCGATCCCCGGATCCACTTCGTCAAGAGCTACTATGACCGGCCGCTCGACGACGGGGTCAGAATCATGCCGGCGGGCGGAGGCAGGGTCACGGAACTGGTGGCACGCCCCCTGCTGAACCTGTTCTGGCCCGAACTGGCCGGGATCGTCCAACCGCTGGCCGGCGAATACGCCGGCCGGCGCAGCCTGCTCGAACGCATCCCCTTCGTCTCCGGCTACGGGGTGGAAACCGGCATGCTGATTGACGTGCTGGAAGCCGTGGGCCTGGACGGGATGGCCCAAGTGGACCTCGGTGAGCGCTGCCACCGCAACTCCACCGACGCTGAGCTGGCCCGGATGGCCCTGCAGATCCAGCTCACCGTGCAGGCCCGGCTGCACCGCCGTGGCTTGGCCCCGGCTGCCCCTCCCGCCGTCGAGCTGACTCAGTTCATGCGCGAGGGGGAGGACTACGTCGGGGAAACCTCCACTGTTGAAGTGTCCGAACGTCCGGCGATGCTGGACATTGGCCAGTACCGGATCGCGACCGGGCACGTGGCCTAAGCCGTGCGGGTCCTCATCAACGCCGGCCCTTGGTTGCCTGTTCCGCCGCGCGGGTACGGGGGCATCGAAACGGTCATCGCCACCCTGATTCCCGAGCTGCGCCGCGCCGGGGTGCATGTCACCCTCGCCACGGTGGGTCCGAGCACGATCGAGGCCGATGCCTATCTGTGCCCGCTCGATGAACCCCAGTTCGCTTCGATCGCCCTGCCCTATAACCAGGTCTCGGGTATCGCCCACGCGCATATGCAGGGCGTTGTGCAGGCCATGTACGACGGCGGCACCTGGGATCTGGTGCACGACCACCTTGAGGTGGTGGGGCCTGCGATGTTTGCCGCCATGGGAACGGCTGCTCCGCCGGTGCTGCAGACCCTGCACTGGGATCTGGCCAAGCACAGCGCGTTCTATTCGTCCTTCAACGGCCGCGGCCGCATCCGGTTCGCCGCGGTCTCGCAGTCCCAGCTGGAGCGCGCACCAGAAGCGCTGCAGCGCCAGACGATCGGCGTCGTCCCGCTGGCCGCTCCGCCCGCCCTGGACGTCCACGCAGGGAAAGCCGGGCATGCCCTGGTGCTCGCCCGCATTACCCGCGACAAGGGGCAGGACACCGCACTGAGGATCTGCCGCCTGGCGGGCCTGCCGCTGGTACTGGCCGGCCCCGTCGCCGGAATCAACGACCCGGCAGAGCTGGAGCGCCGGCTGGCCGAAGGGGACCCGCACCTGGCCTCCCACCCGGATGCCAAGTACTTCCGGGATGAGGTGCGGCCGCTGCTCGACGGCGGCCGGTACCGCTGGATCGGCGGGGTCGAAGGCGAAGCGAAGGAGCACGTCCTGCGCTCGGCCCGGGTACTGCTGGCCCCCAACCGGTGGGCCGAACCTGGAGCCACCGGGGTAGTGGAAGCCCTCTCCCGCGGCATCCCCGTGGTGGGGACACCGCTGGGAGTTTTGCCCTCGCTGGTCGAGCACGGCCGTACCGGTTTCCTCGCCGCCGATGAGCAGGAAATGGCCCGGTTCCTGCAGGAACTGGACGATATCCGCCCACAGGACTGCATCGACGCGGCAGCGGCATGGACACCCGAGGCGATGGCTGCCAGTTACCTGCGCCTGTACGACCAACTCATCCAGGAGGCCATGTGAGCGTGAAAGTAGCCCTGATCGGGGCCGGCTCCGTCGGGCGGCGGCACGTCGGCGTCCTGCAGGAACTCGGCGCCCGGATCACCAGCGTCACCGACGCGCATGCGGCGGCGGCCGAGAAGCTGGGGCGTGAAGTGGACGCCCCGGCCTTCACCAATCCCGAGACGGCCCTCGACCACACGGAAGTGGACGCGGTCTACGTGTGCGTTCCGCCGTTCGCGCACGGGCCGGGTGAGCGAGCCGCTCTTTCCAGGGGACTGCCGCTGTTCGTGGAAAAGCCGGTCGGCCTGGGCCGGGAAACCGCGGAGGAAATTGGGGCGCACGTGGAAGCGGCCGGCGTCGTCACCGGCACCGGCTACCACTGGCGCTGCATGGACGCCGTCGGACATGCCCGCGGCCTGCTCGAGGAGGCCCCGGCCCTGCTGGCCAACGGCTACTGGCTGGACAAACGGCCGCCGGTCCCCTGGTGGGGGCGCATGGACCGCTCCGGCGGTCAGGTGGTCGAGCAGCTCACCCACGTCCTCGACACCGCGCGCTTCCTGCTCGGCGAAGCCGTCGAGGTTTACGCCGCCGGGGTGCGCGGGATGGAGACCGGGCATCCGCCGGCCGACGGCTCAGGGCCGGAGCCGGACGACGTCGACGACGCCACCGCGGCCACCGTCCGCTTTGCCAGCGGAACCGTTGCCACGCTGGCGGCGACCTCGGTGCTGGCGGCGAAGCACCGCGCGGCTCTGCACATTGTGAGTCGAGGCCTGTACCTGGAGCTGTCCGAGGCCGGCTTGAGCAGTTTCGACGGCACGTCGCGCACGGACCTGGGCTGTGCCGAGGACCCTCGCATCGCGGTCGACCGGGAATTTATCGAAGCAGTCCGCGGCGAACGGGAAAGCACCCGCGCGCCCTATGCGGAGGCCCTGCGCAGCCACCGGCTCGGCTGTGCCATTGCCGAATCGGCGCGCACGGGGCTGCCGGTGAAGCTGCCCGAAGAGCGGCCGGCCACTGCAGGGGCAGCGTCGTGAGGAACCGGCGCAATCTCGTCATTCCTGCAGCAGGAGCCCTGGAAATTGTCGAGGAGCAGCTGCCCGGAGTCCCCGACGGCGGGCTCCTGCTCGAAACGCTCGTCACCGGCCTGTCGGCCGGCACGGAACTGGCCTTCGTCAAGGGCGACCACCCCGGGTTGCGGTCCCGCCTGGATCAGGAGCTCGGCCTGTTCCTGCAGGACTCGGCGGAGGCCGCCTACCCGATCCGCCGGCTGGGCTACATGGAGGTCGCCCGGGTCGCCCAATCCCGCACTCCGGCCTTCGCCGAAGGGGACATCCTTGCGACGGCCTATGGCCACGCCACCGCGCATGTAGCAGACCCGCTGCGCGAGCATCTGGTGCCGCTGCCCGACGACCTTGATCCGCTGCTGGGCGTCTTCGTCGCACACTTCGGGCCCATCTGTGCCAACGGCCTGCTGCACGCGGCGGCAGATGAAACCGGCGGCCTGGTCCGCGCGCTGGGCGACGGGGTGGACGGCCGGCTGGTGCTCATCACCGGCGCCGGGCCCATCGGGCTGGTCACCGCCCTGTTCGCCCGGTCTCTCGGCGCGCGCGAAGTCGCCGTCGCGGACTCCGACGCCCGCCGCCGGCAGCTGGCCGAAGAGCTGGGCTTCCTGGCCCTGGACCTGAATGACGACCCCGGCAAAATCCTGAAAACACGATGGCGCCATGGTCCCGGGGACCGGGGCGCCGACGTCGTCTTCCAATGCAGGGGACGCCCCGAAGCGCTTCACGCCGCCCTCCGCGCGGCCCGCCCCCAGGGCAGCATCATCGACCTCGCCTTCTACACCAGCGGAGCCGACGCCGTTCGGCTGGGCGAGGAATTCCACCACAACGGGCTCAACCTGCGCTGCGCGCAGATTGGCAGGGTGCCGCGCGGCCTCGCGGCACAGTGGGACCGAGCGCGGCTCTCGGCCGAAACCATCAAGCTGCTCGGCACCCACGGCGACACGATCCGCAAGCACCTGATCACCGACGTCGTACCCTACGAAGACGCGCCGCTGCTGATGCACGATGTCTCCCGCCGCCAACGGCACGTCCTGACCGCCGTCTTCGCGGTAGCCCCCGCATTCCTGTGAGCACGGCTAGCAGGCACCCGCGGGACTAGCCCAAGCGGCATCCAACTGGGCAGGGGATCCAAGGCTTCGGAGGGACGGAACAAGCCGGCCAATCCGGCGCCGGCGCTCGCCGCATGAAGTTGATGTCACAGAAACGGAAGGCGTCCCCGGCTGAACGCCGGGGACGCTTTCGGCCTCTACTTAAGGTTGATTAGCGGTCTGCACGAGCCTGATCGGGCCTTGCTCAGTCTGGCAGATGACGCGCTTTCCGCCCGTGTTGTGGACGGCCTGGCCGAGGACTGTGGATCACCACACGACGTCCTCGCCGAAGGTGTCCAGCCGGAAGCTCTGCTGTGGCCGTTCGTCGACGACCTCGAAGGCGAGGGTCTCGGTGTGTCCGTTGCCATAGCGGTCGGTCCAGACCACCTCGGCCAGGTGCATGCCGTTCTCGAGGTCGGCCGACAGCGGGATGCGCCACAGGTGCGGGGACCCATCGGCGAGGTTGCCTTCCACCGGGCGCGGTGTGGAGGGTCCGTAGACCTGGCCGTTGTACAGGTGCAGGCCCTGGGCCTCCGGGTTCCCCGAGGTCGACTGGTAGGACATCCGGGCGCTGGTGAGCTGGCGGATCAGCGCGGACGGGTCGGACCACTCGACGCCGCGCCGGACCTCTTCGCCTGCAGCGGGCTGGGTGATCTCCGCGGTGACGGGTTCGGAGCCGTCGATCGAGACGGTGACGGTGGAGTCGGTGGTGCCGGCCCAGACGTTGGCGGTCAGGTAGGTGCCTCCGTCAAGGTCCTCGCGGGTGACCATGTTCTGGTCCCCGAGATCTCCCAGGGTGCGCGGGGGCACCGCGTCCTTGTGCTTGTTCTCCCAGGTGACGGGGTGTTCGTCGCGCCAGTCGATCAGGGTCTGCGCCCAGTGGCGGTAGTGCGGGGAGCTCACGCCCAGGCCCATCTGGTCGGCGTCCCGGCCGGTCGCATGGAAGGCGTGCTGGTAGTCCGTGCCGGAGAAGTCGAAGGTCCAGAAGCCCGGCAGCGCGCCGTCGCCCTGGAAGCTCATCGGCTGGCCGTCGACGTCGTAGTCCCCGGCGTACCAGTCTCCCGACACGGCGCCGGCGACGATGTGGTCGAACGGCACGGCCTTCACTCGCACGGCCTCCTCCCATGCCCCGAGGGAATCCCCCTCGGCCATCGACTCGACCCAGTGCGAATGACCGGACAGGGACAAGGCCTCGCGTCCTTCGAGGAGTTCGTAGAGTGTGCGGACGTCGTCGGTCTGGTGCTGGGCGCTGTCGGCGCCGGAGTGGGACACCAGCGGGATGTGCGTGGCGACCACGACGCGCTTGCCCTTGGGCACGGTGGCCAGATCCTTCTTGATCCAGGCCAGGGTGTCTTCCCCGAGGCGGCCGTTGTACGCCGGGGCGCCGGCCGGGTCCTCGCAGGCCGGCCGCTTGCCGTCGGCGTTGTCGTCCTCGGGCGTGCACGGGTATTTCACGTTGTTCAACGCCAGCACGTGTACCTCGCCGACATCATAGGAGTAGTTCTCCGGTCCCCAGTGCTGCCGGTAGGTATCGAACGACCACCGGGCGCCAGTGGCATCGAAGTCCAGGTCGTGGTTGCCGGGGATCGCGCGCACTGGCATGCCCATCA
Source organism: Arthrobacter sp. Y3221048 (assembly GCF_059092685.1). Classification (NCBI taxonomy): domain Bacteria; kingdom Bacillati; phylum Actinomycetota; class Actinomycetes; order Micrococcales; family Micrococcaceae; genus Arthrobacter; species Arthrobacter sp. Y3221048. The sequence continues at coordinate 781,590 of NZ_JBNHHX010000001.1, forward strand.
GGCCCAAGGCCTCCTTCGCCCGGTCGTACATGCCCAGGTCATCGCCGGCGATATCGCCCAGCAACAGGGCGCCGCAGTCGGCGGCATCATAGGCCGCCGCTTCCCGCAGGGCACCGTTGCGCGCATGGGAGATCTCCTGGTTGGAGTAGGCCTGCGGATCGGCCAGCACCAGGCACCGAATGTCCTCGCCGGCCGAGGAGGGGTTCTTGGTCAGCGGGAAGTTCACCGCGGCGGGCAGTTCCCCGGTGGGCTGCAGGCCGCCGAAGCGCAACTCCTGCTCGGCGGTGCCCTGGGGGGCGTGGGTGTAGGAGAACTGCGCGATGTTGTTCTCATCGACCGGGGTGTCCCAGCCGGCGGGCTTGGTAACAAAGAAGGTGTCCTTGTCCTTCGCCGGCAGCTCGTAGCGGCCCTTGGCATCGGTCTGGACCACCTCGCGGCCGTTGGACACCGTCACCCCCGAGATGCCCTTCTCGCCCATATCCCGGACCGAGTTCTGGTTGGTGTCATCGAAGACCACACCATCCAGGGCATCCTCGCCGGTCTCGCCCTTGGTGACGACTTCGGGACCGCCGACGTACGTCGTGGGGTCCACCCCATCATCGACGGGCTTCTCCCCGCGGTGACCCTTGGCGGGGGCATGGACCGGCGGGCTGTTGCCCTCCGCGCCGGAATGCTTCGGCGGATCCGCCGCAGCGATCTGCACGCCGAAGAACGCCAGCGGTGCCAGCAGAGCCAGGGCGGTGCCGCCCATCAGGGCACGACGACGCCGGGAGACAGGGGAAGACATACAGAATCCTTTCGCCAGGGTGATTGCTGTTGGAAGCAATCCCTCAAGCTAGGACTTCCGCATGACCGACCGGTCCCTGTTCCGCCACGACCGGGTGAACGGGCGGCAAAGCCTGGCGCTGCGCAGGCTCCAGTTGCCGGCACCACCTCGGTAAATGTGCCCTCGCAGCACTGCTTTCGCCCGTTTGTTCCTGTACCGCCGTCATTGGCCTGTGCGGTCCTGTCTCCGGCTGTGTTCCGTACCTGATCATTCCGCCGCTGCACAGCGGAGGCCCACACCCAGGTCACCCGCCGGACCCCGCCCTACGTCGCCTTCGGGCTTGCGGAAGACAAGCTCACCGCCGCCTGGACGAGTTGCCCGCCAACTAACAAGCATCCCTGTGCAGTCTCTTACCACCGAATCCCGTCACACTTGTGGCTGCGGTCCCGTTCCGCCGCGCAAGAGTCGGCTCGTTCATGCACGCGGAGAATGCCGCCGTGCGGTCACGAACGAACATATGCGCTGTTATCGGCGTTCCTTATTTCTCCAATTTCTGCAAGGCGTTCGCGTAGCCGTAGCTGGAGGTGTCTGCTCAATCCTTGCAGTCATCGTGCGTTCGCCGCTCCTTAGACGTCCGGGCGGCTGCACTGAGGTGGTAGTAAGGCTCCTGCAGGCTGCCCCTTCTTAATGCCCACACATGAGAGTGGCTGTTAGATCAGCCTCGTTCGCACCTACTCTTCGCGAGCTACTGATTCGGTCTGAGTGTCTTCGCCATCGGTCGCCGCGACTTCGTACAGATCTGCGAGCTGATCGAGGAGACGACGGCATCGGACGATTGCACTATGAAGCGCCAAAGTGAGCGGGTCTGTGAAATCGACCGCCTCATCTGTATCGATCCCTTGGCCGCCTGAGGCTATTTGTTTGCCCGTCAACTGCTCATCGGCTGCAGGTCCGGCGTGGCTCGTCAGATCGGTTTCATCGCCTATTTCGTTCTGCTCGTTTGGTGCATCGAGAGGATCGGGGCCTGGCTTCAGCCTCATGCGTCGGATGACCTGTTCAAGAGCGCGCACACTGCAGTCCTCCTCGGTTTTGGCCGTTTCCGTGCCTACTATCACCCATGGCTCTTCGGATGAGATTGCCTGCTCGGCCGCGGCCCCTACGCTTAGACGGATCAGGTGCCCGACCTCTCGATCGATATCGCACGCCATCTGTAGGAGTGGATAGGTTGAGAGGGCTTCGGCACTTGGCACTTCCTCATTTAATGGCCGGTAGAAGGCCCAAGGGTCCGGGTTGGGGTCTAGTCGTGCGATCGCGCGCAGGACGGGCTGCAAATACGTAAGCGGCTTGGTCTGGAAGGGTGCGCCAGATTTGTGTTCCCACAGTTTCAGCACGACGTCTCGCGTGGTCGCGGCAAGTTCCTGGTCGTCGGGATTTTGCTCGCAGCGTGTGATCAGTTCTGCTAGGTGGTGCGACATCCAGCGGCCGACGACATCACTGCGATCCAAGGCGTCCGCGAGGTCTCGTCCAAGTTGTAGAGATCGGTCAGCGTTAGAACTCATGGACTTCTCCTGTGGTGTCGATCAGGAAGTACTTCGTGTATGGCGGCAGGAAGCGTAACTGGTCCTCGTCATCGGTATACCTCGAGCCGCGGAACGCAGAATCCTCCGAGCGTCTTTTGATTTCGACTTCCACAATCAGCCATTGATCGAGCTTGTCCAGTACGTCAGCGAGCCAGGAGCGATTGGCAACTAAGGCATCGCCGGAAGATCCAGTGGTCTGCCTCTCATTGGCGAAGTCGTCCCATGTTCTCTGCTCGATCACGACGCTCTCGCCCTCGCGCCAGAGGCGGAAGTCAGCGTCGGCGACCAGCGTTTTGAGTGGCGGCATTGAATCAGTGGGCCGGATGGGCGGGTAGTCGACCGATTTGGCATACGGATCCTGTCGGTCACGTCCGTAGGCATGTCCGTGGGGTTCGATCCATCCTGTGAGCTCGAATCCAGGGATGGTGGAACTGAATTCTTCGTCCGCGGCATCAGGGATTCGGTAGGCATGCTTGTCTGGGGATGTCTGCAGTGCCTTCAGCAGGGCGGGGGCGGTGTTGGGGGTTACGAGAGCCGAATGAATACTGACTGTCTCGCTTTGGGAGTAGTGCTCAACGGTTCGAGATCCCCACACGACCACCTGCTCCGGTGATGGGAACAATTCCTGGCTGAATCTGGGGGAGGTGATCCGGTATATCCAGTGCGGTTCGCGGGCTACAGTCCCCAGCCCCGAAGGGTCCTGTGAGTCGAGTCGGGCATATTCCGGTGCAGGATGACGTCGGTCGGACAGCCAGCGTCCATCATCGCGGCTCGGCATGTGCCATCGGAGGAATCGGGTGTATTCGGATTCTCCGGTCTCTTCGTCCTCGTCGTATCGCTGAACGACGGGTCGATGCTGAAGGAGGACGCCAGCGACCTCGCAGAGGCCCTGAACAGCCAGGTAGAAGTCGAGGTCTTCTTCTTCCGGCCACTCGCCTTCATGAGGGTAGGTGCCTTGAGGATACAGGTTGAGTGCGTGACGGTTGTCGTCCTCTGCACGACCACGCGATGGAACCGCCCAGCGGTCGACCAACACTTCCGCGACAAGCCGCTCGACTGAGCGTTCGCTGATGCCGAAGGCATCGCCAAGTGGGTTGCACCAGTACTCACGAAAGTCGAAAAAGAACCTGAAACGCTCGTCTTCGGGATCGTCGTCCGTGGTCGGTCCCAGCACGGTATTGGCTCTGACGCCGGTAAACATTCCCGGGGGGGAGACCGGACGCGCAGCGTTCGGAACCCCCTGGTTCGGTCTTGCCGTGGGCGGACTCCGGCGATGAAAAGGCATCCGTGTCGGTATGCGCGGTGATCTCGTTCTCGGACGAAACTTCTTCCAGGTTGGCGTGCCAGTTATGGCGTTTGGTGCCGAGGGGTCTACCTGCTTGCTCGATTAGCTTCTTCTCAGCGGAATCGAGCGTGACCAGGCCAGCAGCGTGGAGACGGAGCAGGCTATCGCGCGCCAACGGTGTGTTCACGGCATGCGGCCTTCCAGTGACCGTCCTTGTCAGAAGGTGTCTTCCCGGCGGGATCTCCGAGGGCGGTCCAGATGACGGCGGCGATAGCCGCTTCGGAATTCCAGCTCCCGGTCGTCCCGAGGGGATGATGTCCGTCGTGGGCGTCAAGAGGCGCGGTATCGTTGAAGTACGAGGATGCGGCATCGAAGAGTTGGAGGGCCTTGTCGATGGTGAGGCGACGCCCGAGATGCGTGGCCAGCGCATAGGCCTGATCGGCGGTAAAGGATTGCTGCTCGGCCAGCGCACGACTTGCGATGTGCTCATAATCGGTATCGCGGCCAGTTAGGGCTCGCGCGTTCTCATAGTCGAGAGTGTGCCAGGAAACAAGCAGAATGTCTGGTGCGAAGCGAGCGAGCTGCGTCGCCAAAACCTCATCCAGCGCCGCCTGCGTCGCCATCGAAAGCGACCGGCCCTGCAACGACTCCAACAGGCGAGAGAGGTCCCAATGGCTCGTTGTCGGACATGCCTTGAACGCGCGCAGGAGGCCGGGAGTGGCACCAGCATTGCCGGCAACGTAGTCGAATACGTCCTTTCGGGCATGTCCCCGGCCGTAACGTTTTAGCGCGTCGGCCCAACCACCGGCCGTCAGCAGGTCAATGTCCGTGAAGGAGCTCTCTGGACTCTGGCTGGGGTTGTCGTTGGACGCGAAATAGTTTTCGGCCGCGGTGGAAGTCCAGAGCAAAGACGGGTCGATCTGTTCGATGGCGGTCCGCGGCACACCGGATCGGTTGAGGAGTTCGTCAAGAGCGCTTGCGGTTAGTTGCTGGGCCCGTCGAAAGCGGAGGTAGGCGACAATCGCTGATGTTGCGTCATGCGACCCTGCGGCTAGCGCCGAGGCCAGGGCGTCGTGGTCCGGAAAACGGTCGCCTAGAGGGAGCACTGCAAGAGCGGCCGCAGGGTCATCGTTCAGCAGCAGCGCAGGGTCGAGCGTGATGGCGTTGGCGAGGCTCCGGATCGGCGAGATACGCCGGTCGCGCCACCGCGATCCGGTCGCGAGAGCCTCAGGCAGTGAGAGGCGGGCAGCGACGGCAAGGACGTCAGTGTGGGACAAATAATCGCCGAGATAAGGCTCGAGGCACTCGGCAATCTGGCACAGCCGGTAGGCCCGACCAGGTTGGTCGAGCGCGCCGTGCCCGGCATGGCCTGCGATGGTCAAGAACGTCTCCCAGCGGGCCCAAGCGTCGTCACCGACGGCGTCCGTGATATCGATGGCTGCTTGAAAATGGACGACGGCTTCATCGGGGGATATTCGGTACGTCGCGCGCGCGAGTCGAACGAAGTCGGAGGCGAGTTCACCTGCGTCCTCCCGTGCATTGGCAGCGTACTCATGGCAGCGTCTGGCCAGCTCGGAGGACAACCCATGGTTCGCGGGGTGGGTGGCGGTCTGTCGGATGAGGTTTATCAGGGTCCGTCGCGTGATTACGTCGTTGTTCCCGGCCTGGAAGGTGCGCAGCGCGGCTTGATCGATGATCTCAGGGAATCGAGCAAGGGCACGTCCGATGAGCAGCACGACGGTGTTGACTTTGGTCTGGTCAATCCGTTCCCGCCGCCACTCGGGAGGTGCTTCCTGCAAGAACGCCGATATGCGCCGACCGAAGGCGGCACTGCTTTCAGCGGTTGGATCGAGCACAAGATCAAGCCATGCGACGGCCCAGGAGACGAGGGGCTCGACGTTTGCCCGGTAGGTGCGCAGATCTTGGGATGATTCGAATTTCTCGCGTTCGCGGGCTTCCCGAATTGACGGACCTTGGATATCGACGGGGTCGATCGCGCGGCCTTCGAGACGAGCACATAGCGCCAGCCCTAGAATCAGATACCAGACGTCCTGGTCGTACCACGACCCGGTCAGATGTCCGAGGTTTTCAGGGAGGTATGCGCGCAAGATTTGCGCGGCGTCGGTGGGGGCGAGGATCTTGTGGACAACGGCTCGGCTGGTTAGCCAGATGGCGGCTGTTAGGCCGTTGTGAAGCGGGTCGCCCGACGCAGAACGTCGATAGTCGGCGTGACGGCTTAGCTGGGCCGTGCTCTTCCTTTTCAGGATGGGCCGGAGTAGGTGCGCCACGATATCAGCGTCCATTTCCACGTCCCGCTCGGCGCAGGCATGGGCAAGCGCGAGCTTGAGATGCCGGCCCCGGGCAGCGCGGGCCAGGTCGGCGAAATCGGCGAGGCGTCCTGCGTCGAGCAGACGACGGGCGATGTCCACTCCTACGTCAAAGGCGAGGGCGCGCGGTCGCCAACTTTGGAGGAACTGAATGCACGCAGCCGGACCATCGGTATTGAGCAGTCCCCAGCTGACCTGGAGGACGTCCAAGTCTCCCACCCCTGATTTAGTGTCGCTGCGTTGTGCTTGTCGTATCCAGGCATGCATCCAGGATCTTGCGCTTCGCAGACGGTTTCGGGCCTGGTCGGTCTGGCCGGCGGCACCGGCCAGAAGGGCGCCTTCTATCGGCAGATTGGAATTGGGCCAGCCAGCCGTCAGGCTTCGGGTGGCGATGAGTTGCTCAAGCACCGTCGGGTCAAGGAACCGTGCGGCCAAGTCGGTGTTTTCACGGATCAAGTCGAGGCGGCGGGTGCGTCCCGCAGTTAACGCTCCCAAGCGCAGAGCGAGTTGGGCAGCTTCGAAGTCGCGGTCGGCTCGCAGCGCGGCTGTCAAGGCGAAATGGGTGCGCTGTTGCGCGATCTCACGACGTTGGATCTCATTCCGCTGCGGGCCAGGGAGCGTGTTGTCAGGAAGCCGGTCGTCGGAGAGTGCGAGCTGAACGAGGTCGTCGAACCGGTTAGCCTCGAAGAGCAGCGCGGGCAGTGAGGCTGCCACGTAGGCATCCTGATCAGCGATCGGCGAAAGGCGTTCGATGAACGCGTCGAGGTTTTTTCCCGTTGGACGGTAGCGATCCCGGAACCAGGTTTCGGTAGGTTCGTCGCGGAACTGCACCGTATCGCCGTCGACCAGGAGAGGGCGGCCCAGATCTGAGATGAAACTCAGCACGACGGATGGATGAATGTTGGCCAGTTCGGCCAGGACACGAACGGGGATCATCGGCCGCAGGGCAGCGAGGCCCACGCAGATTGCGTCAATGTCGGGAGCCGATCCGTGTTGTCGGTCGCGGATCTCGGCGACTTGCCGCTCGATGAGGGAGTCGAGGGCCTGCCCGGGCGAGTTCGGGTTTGGCGCCAACCACGTCAGGGCTTCGTGGAGATCTTGAGTGGCGTCTAAGACTGCTGCCTGTACCCGCGGGTTGTGGCTGGTCCGGGTGTGAAACTCGGATGCGTCGGCGGCTGAGGCATCTGGGCAAGTCGTTTGCAGATGGGAGGAAGTCTCGTTGAGGTCGAAACCATGAAGCGGGATGTCCTGGTAGTTGGCCGGAAGTCCCAATAGGTCGACGCGTTCAGTGCGGCAAGTCAGGACGAGCCGGACATTATCAGGGAGCGGCTCGCGGAGAAGGCCGCGGACGAAGGAGCGTTCGCCCATTTCGTCGGCGATCATGGCGGCGTTGTCGGCGGCGTCGATGACGATCGTGAGTAGGGCGGCCGGGTCTGTGGTGGCGACTGTTTCGGCTGCCTTCGTGAGTTTGCGTATGAATGCGAGGGCGTAGTCTGCGTCGTCCGCGGTGGCGGACGGAATGAGGGGATCGCACAACGCATGTCCGGCGAGCTCGTTCACAAGCTGAACAAAGCCTTGTTTGGGTCGGTGGCGCGGTGCGCTGGGACGTCGGTAAGAGCCGTTGCCGAAGCAGTCGAACACAATCGTAATAGAACCGTTCGGCAGGTCGCGTCCCAGAGCGCCGGCGAGGACACTCTTGCCCACCCCGCCGGGGCCGTGCACAAGTGTCGGCGCCTTGGGGAACTCCTGGATTTTTGAAGCGATCTCGGCGAACTGACGCCTGTCAATGGGGCGCGTCGGGGGCTCGATCAGGTTGGGCGCGGGCAGTAACTGGTCCTCGGAAGTCTTCAAGGAGGCCAACACATCTGTGCGGCGGACTGCAGGGTTGTCCCCTGCGATCGAGGTCGCCCGACTGGAGATCATCTCCCGCAGTAGGAGCGCTTGTTCGCCCGGCGCTCCGGGCAGTAAGTCGGCAACCTCGAGGTCAAGGAGGTGGCGGAGCTTGAGTAAAGATGGTGCGCGGTCGTCGACCACCAGCCGCTGGCATAAGACGGCGATGTCGTCCGCGGGAATGATCTCCACGAGCCGTTCGCGAATCGTTCTGGTTGCCGGCGAGGGGACGCCGGTTCGGAGGTCGTCGAGTGCCTCTATGGCGGATGCAGCAGGGGGTCGGTTGCTGACGAACTCGAACTGAACACGATCCAGAACTGTAGGGTGGCTGGCCTTCAACGTCCGGTACTTGCGCGCGAAACCGATCAGCGTCTTAGTGAGAAACGAAAGCGTCCAAGGCTTGTCCCCGTACCGCGTGGAGTGTTTGAACTGGCGATACACGACGCGGTCTGTGTGGGCGATGTCGCTGGAGCCCCAGTATTCCGCGAGGTCGATGACCTCATCGCCCGTACCGGTATCGTCCTCGGAAGTCGGGCTGTCGGCGGTGGCGGTGTCTGAGACAGGCAACGTCGGTTGTTCACTAAGATCAACGGCCTCGACAAAAAGCGAGTGAAGCCCGGAGCCTTTGTCGAGGAGCCGCAGGGATTGGCGTGCTGCCCACGTGTAGTGAAATTGATCGCCATCACGACTCGGGCGAAGAAGATCAGGCTCGGTCATCGCGAGGTCTCCACGATCCTAACTGACGCGACGTAGCAACCGTCCTGACTCCGCGAGACAGAATCACGGAGGCTATAGTCCTTGAACTTCATTCCGAATTCAAAGCAAGCTTGCTGATGACGGAAGTGATACCACTCGCGCCAGATAGCTGTCAGCAGCAATGATTATCTCCAAGTTACTCGCCTAGGATGTAGGGATTCCCGTATCAGTTGCCCATCTCGAGATGCTGGTTATTCCAATAACCATAACGGTCGTCCGCCCTGGATCGAGGCATAAAAGACAGGTGAAGCGAAAGAAGTTCCTCATATTTAATGCGTCCGAGGTGAAGCCTCGATGATGACCGATGGTCGCGGCAGTCAGCGGCCATCACCTTTGTTGTGAGGGGTTCCGTGGATGCCTCCACTGCTTCGCCGCGAGACTCCTGTCTCGACGGGACGGCTACGCAGGCTATAGGGCAGGATGGGGACATGAATGTTCATCCAGAGATGCCGTCTGTGCTTGCCGGGGTTCTAGCTGCAGAGCCGTCCCCACAGGGTTCCTTTCCATGGCGTCGTCAGCCCTGGCGGGAGCAGATGCACGATTTGCCCGACGTCCTAACGATCCTGGATATGCTTCCGGAACGGGTTGACCGGCATTCCACTCGCGAGGTCGTGCTCTCGGAGTTGGAGGCGGGAAGGATACTGCCTGCGTTCGTATCAGCAATGATCTGGGGATATGGGACGACAGGCTTTGGACCTGTCCGCACTCGTTGGATTCTGACCGGGGTGGGTGACGGACGTGCCTTGCACGCGCCTGTACTTTCCTCGGTTGCCGAGCGTCTGCAGGCAGGAGCGACGACGGCCCGCAGGTCCGGGCCCTTAGAGGCGTTCCGAATAATGAACAACCATGGCAGCGTGAAGCACCTTAGGTCGGCCTACTTCACCAAGTGGCTTTACTTCACCTCCGCTTTGCAAGGGCCCGATGATCCGGCAGCTGCTCCCATCATCGATTCCAAAGTCGCCGGCTGGGTCCGTCAACAGACAGAAGTTTCGTTGGACGTGCATTCAACGGACTCCTATTCCGATTACATGGAGCTCCTGACGGAGTGGGCGAAGGAATACCACCGGAGCCCGATCCAGGTTGAGAAGGCGATCTTCGGTCTGGCCACAGGGCGCGGCTGAATCGGTCCAGGAGCACCACTCCATGACGAGGAGACGTCGTGACGAGGCATACGCCCTTGATCTATGCGATCAGGTCATAGGGTCAAACAGTGTCCGCGAAGCCAAGTTCGACTGGCTTCTTGGCGATCCAGGCAAAGATGGGCGCTGCCGCAAGTTGCCCGTAGACGCCTACTGGCCTGACCTTGGATTGGTTGTTGAATTCTGGGAGACCCAGCACGAGCAACCGGTCCCCTTCTTCGATAAGCCAGATCAGCTCACGGTCAGCGGAATCCCGAGAAGCGCCCAGCGTGCCTTGTACGACGACCAAAGGCGTCTCGAGCTCATCCCCCGGCACAACCTGAGTCTTGTCGTCATCCGGAAGTCGGATCTGGAGTGCACCCCTTCTGGGCGCCTCACCTATGCCCGGTCGGAGGACTTGGCCACCATTAGGCGAAAGCTGGAGACATTCGGGTGAGGCAGATGAGTATGCAAGCCGTTCAGGAAGGGCTGATTTAGAACTGTCTCGCCGCTCCGGACGAACAAAGCCGGCAAACGGCTTCCACGGGTGTGTTTAATTTACATGTCTCTCAACCCAAGGGTTAGGGACATGTGGCTCAGGAGAACAGTTAAGTGTCGTTCCTCCTAGTTATGGTCGGAAGATGTACAACACCACAGGGCTCCTCAGTAAGGACGTCAAAGACCCGAAGACCTCTATCGGTCAATATGTCCGGGTCAATTTTCCCAATGTGAAGCCGCTTCAGGCCGAACATAAGGCGCTGGCAGGCGACCTCGTCGTCGATTCCAAGGGGGCGAACGCAGGCACTGTCGGAACGGCTGTCGACTTGATCGTCCGTCTAATCCTTGAGCCTGACGAGACACCGATGTCGGCACTCATCCTCTATCCGTTCCACGCAACTTACCGCCGTGTTGTCAACGAACTGGCGAGCATCGTTGGTCGGTCAGACGATCGCGAGCTAACCGCTCGGGCCGCCTGGGCTCTCGCTCTCTGTGTCAATGCATACCGGGCAGGTCCTGCATGGGCTCCTCTCGTACCGGACCTGGTGCGTAGCGACGACTTCACCGTGGACACGATGCTTGAACAAGCCGATGACGCCGCTATCGCTGAGCTGGTCGCATTGAAGGAGCTCTCCGAAGAACGTCTCATTCCGAACCTCACAGGTCCGTTTAGCCTTGGACCCACTTTCGATCTTTCGAAACTCGGCCCTACTCAACGCATTGCCGCGGAAGCTGACCTCATCGCGGGTGGATTGCTGGTCGACATCAAGACCACCCTCGCTCCCAAGAACAAGGCAGGACTCCGCCCAGATGTGCTGAAACCCGAAAACGTCTACCAGCTTCTTGGCTACGCGCTGCTGGATTACTCAAACCAGTACAACATTGACCGGCTTGGCATCTTCTCGGCTCGCTACGGCACGCTGGCCGAGTGGCCTCTCGAGCAAGTCACGTCACTGATGTCTGGTGGGAAATTTGATTTCCTTGCGGCACGCCAGGAAGTCTGGGACATAATGCAGCAGGACGCCGCTTAGCTCCCCGCAATGTCTCCTAACCCAAGCCATGCAAGAAGGCTCAAAGCCCGAGAATGCGACACCAAGCGATCTCAGAATGCCACCACGAAGCGTTGATCTGCCAGCATCTCAACAAAGGACCGGTTGATGGGAAAAGGGAGGCTAGTCTGTGGGCTTGCCAAGGGGCCTCTAATTACGGTCCCTTGCTGTGACCTTCGGAGATGATTGGCGGCATCTTCCGGAGCTATTTGACGGCACAGCCTGTCAAGCGAGCAGTGTCAAGACGGGCATGCCGCCCCTTCCTTGTCCTGCCAGGTTGATTCCACACTTGGAAGGGCGTTCCTTAGAGGAACCGAAGCGGGCCTAAACCTGGTCGGCGCGGGAAGGGTCGTGTTCCTAACCGCGCGCGTCCCCGATGACGACGGGAGTTGGCGGCCACGTCGACCCGTCCAGCAACGTGCGATCCCCCAGGTTTTGATCCAGATGCAGGGTGCGCTCGACCCAGGGGTTGTCGGGACAGGTGGCGTCACCCGGGACCTGCTGGGAGGTCCAGTAGACGGTGATCTCCTCGTCGGTCTCGACGATGACGGGTTCGGCCGCCAAGAAGGGGCCTGGGGCTCTTGCACCGGTGCATTCGATCTCCGAAACCAGCAGATTCACGGTCGCGCCGTCTGGGGTCCTGGTGTCGACAGGCAGGGCGACCTGAGCCCAAGTGCTCCCCTCGGGCAGGGCGGGTCGGGCACCGCACTCGCTCCAGCTTGTGGCCCGCCACTGGCCGTCCTGACGTCCCAGGATGATGTACCAATCGGTGTCCAGGGAGAAGCCCGTCGAATCGCTTGGGGCAAGCAGGAGGCCCAGGGTTTTCTCGCCGCTCAAATCGTCCGACCACAGCACCGTCCACTTCACCTCTTCAGCGTCAGCCTGCTGCAATGACTCCGGGGCGTCGATACCGCCCATCACCTTCAGGTCGGCCAGCGCAGCGACAATCGCCGCGGCTTCATCGGGGTACACCTCGATGCCGCTGCCGGCAACCATCGCTGCCGGAAAAGCTGGGCCGTGACCGCAAGTCACAATTACGCCGCCGTCAGGCGTTTGCCACGGCTGCGTGATGGGTGTGCTTTGTAGGGTGGCTATGGGGCCATCTTCATCCCGGTCTGGTGACGCGCCCACCGTGCCGCAACCAGTTATGGGAGAGGCAAGGGCGAAAATCGTCAATGTCGTCAGGGCCAGCCTGCGCATGTCGGCCTCCATTTGGTGTCCGTCCCACTCGCCATCGCCGGTGCAACTCCGACGCTCTGAGTCTGGCAGAGGTTCCGCACGAACTGGAGAGTCTTAACACGAGAGACATCGAAGGCCGCTCTCTGCGGGAACAGGTGTTCGAGGGGGCGGGAGCGCCGGCACGCGGAAGCGCTGCCTGGAACGAGGCGGTCGCTTCTTGGTCGGCAGCGTCCTTGCCGATCGCGGCGGCACTACATGGCTGCGCAGTTACGCCGGTGCACGACGACCGCCAAATACACGGCCACGCCGTCGATTGCGGCACCCCTCCGGCCCTCTCCCGACGAATCCAAGATTTTTCGGCCAGCGGACTTTGGGGTGGAGGCCGGCCGCGCAAAGGGATGTCCTCCAGATGGCCGATGGCCGATGGCGGATGCCAGCCGGATGAAAGAGTCTCGGGAATCAACCGGTTATCAGGACTAGGTGCCGGGCCACGGGCTGTTTCACACACTCGCAGCTACGCTGGGGTTGCACCGTCTCACCAATGCGTCTCACACCTCCGCTTCTCAGCAATAGCGGCCTGGGTCTTTGATGGGACTGGGAGGCGCCGCGCTGAAGGATCGACCCGGGGACAGATTGTGGCAACAACGGGATCGCGATGTACTTGGAGGATTCGTTGAATACGTATGACTTGGAAAGGAAGCAGCCACCAATCCCACCCCCACGCGCCGCCACCAGGATTGCTGCCGAGGTGTGGGCCGCGGCGGGCCTGGCTTGGGGGATCGGGTTCATCTCGAACTTCTTGGTAGCCCCGACCAATACCGGCCTGGATGTTGCCGACTCGTACGCGGCGATTCAAACCGGATCAAATGTAGGAAACGTAGTGGCGCTGCTGCTGTGGACCGGTGCCACGGTTTGGACGGGACGGTATCTCTCGCGGTCACACGGTCCGGTCATGGCCCGCGTCTTAGCTGCTTTCGGCCTGTCGGCCGTGCTCTCGCTCTATCCTGCTGGGGTTGTGAGTGCCGCAGTCGGACATGTCGTTCCCGTCGAAGACGGTTTCGTCTACCAGGATTGGTTGGCTCGTCCGCTCCTTGCCGTAGGAGCAATAACCCTCACCGCCGCGGTTGCGGTAGTCCTGTTCGCACGTACCCGCCGGCCCTAGTTTGTCTCGATCATGCTTCAGGCAGGGGAGACAAATAAGCTGCGGCGGCCTGCGACGCTCCATCGGCTGTCGCTGCTGCAGCTTGGCGCAGGTACTGGTAGACCGTCTCGCGGCTGATCCCGTAATCCCGAGCCAGTGTCGATTTCGGGGTACCAGAGGCTGCGCGGCGAACGAGTTCGCCCGCCTGCTCCGGGGAGAGCGTCTTTTTCCGACCGCGATAGGCGCCCCGCTGGCGAGCAAGAGCGATGCCCTCGCGCTGACGCTCCTTAATGAGGGAGCGTTCGAACTCTGCGAAGGCGCCCATGACCGAAAGCATGAGATTGGCCATGGGGGAGTCCTCGCCGGTGAAGACCAGTCCCTCTTTGACGAACTCCACTCGGACGCCCTCGGCGGTCAATTTCTGGACCAGGGAGCGCAGGTCGTCCAGATTTCTGGCCAGCCGGTCCATGCTGTGTACCACCACGGCGTCGCCGTCGCGCGCGAAGCGAACCAGTTCGACTAGCTGTGGTCGAGCGGTGTCCCGGCCGGAGGCCTTGTCCATGAACACGCGGTCGAGTGCCTGGCCTTCAAGTTGGCGTTGTTCGTTCTGGTCCAAGGTACTGACGCGCACATACCCGATACGCTGACCTGTCATCCGCCCTCTAATCTCCAAAGTGTCAGGTTGAAATCTAAGACTTTCATCGCGTTGTGTCAATAAATAGCATACTTAACCCTATGTGGACACCTTTTTGAATACCTGCCTGACGTCAGGTTGGGGTGTACTCCAACTAGGCATCTCGCAGGCGTCGTCTTTCAGAAGTCGCTTGCAGATCCATCATTTGAACGGTGGAACCGTCAAACGGCCCTAACTAGATATCGAAGCGGGCTTGGATGAGGTCTGAGAGCCCTTGCGAGAGCACGTCCTCCGGGCCGTCTTGCTCCAGTCCGTCGCCGCCGAACTCTACGCCCCTCCCATCATCGGTGAGCGCCGCGTCGATGCCGAGCGCAGTACAGAGGGCGAGGAAGCGCCGGGCGAAGTCCTCAGGGGCGAACCGGGGGCCGGGCACGCGCGTAACGCGGATCTCTACTGTCTGGGTTGTTCCGGGCTGAACCTGTGTCATGGCTTGAACCTAGCACCCTCTGATTTCGCGTCGACGAGACCCCCGCCCCGCTCAGGAGACCCGGCCCGGCCCGCTGGAAAGCACCAGCGCCCGCACACTGTCAGATGCGCCGGGCATCGTCCCGGCTCGGCACCTTATAGCTGGGCCGTGCAGCGGGAGATGATCGCCTCGTCGATCTGGTCAGCCGTTCGTCGTCATGAACAGCAGCCCCTTCGAAGGACTTCAGGGTACGCACGAACTCCGCCACGATGGCGTTCTGCTCGATGTTGCCCCGCACTCGATAACGAACATGTCGGTCTCAACCGGGGCCGGCCCCGGTTCGGTGGGGGACGAATCCCCTAGGGCCGTGACTTCGGTCTGTGATCAGTCGCCCTGTCTGCTGAGAGCGATTCGTATCTGCCGCGGTTGGGGCACCTTCACCGGGCCCCTTTGCGGGCGGGGTTTACGCGAATTCGAGGAGCGCTGAAACCCGCTCCTTATTATCTGTGGGATTTGCCGGGGGAGTGGTGCGCTGAAGGACCGTTCAGTGGGTCAGTCGTGACCGAGGATCCCACGGCTTGGTTCAGGGTGTGAGGGGGCCTTGCAGGACGCGGAGTGCAAAGGCTGCGTCCCCTTCGATTATTGCGGTATCTTCAAGGTCGGAGCGGCCCCAGAGACCCAGATACATTTCTTGCATCGGGGCGGTAATCGAAGCTTTGGAGGGCCCTTGGCCGATTTTCCAGGTGGTCGCACCGGGGACGCGGAAGGTCACCGCCGCTTCCGGGCGCGGCATCCGTTCCAGGCGCAACTGGCGTGGGGTGAACATTGACAGAACCTCGTCGATACCGTCGAGCATAAAGTTCTCGTCGAGAACCGGGGCCTCCAGATCTGATGCTTGGCAGGCGTCGATGAGGTGGATGGCGTGTTCGTGTGCCTGGCGACGAAGCCAGAACCCGGCCGTGCGCGGGGGTGGGCCAAAGTTCCAGCACTGTGCCTCCGGGTTAAGTGCCGTCATTGTCCCCAGGAAAGTGTTGGTGCCCTCGATAAACCATGCTGCGGCGCCCGTGGTCGGCGGGTCCGGTTTGTCGGCAGGCTTCCCCTCTAGAAGCACTTCGGCTGCCCACCGTTCGATGGATCCGAGGTGCCCGAACAGCTCATCGAGCGTCCACCCTGGGCAGGCAGGAACAGAACGGGTCAGTATTTCCTCCGGCTGGCATGCGAGCGGGATGAGACGGTCGAGGCTGGTGGCCAGCGCGGCACGGTAGCGATCGGTCGACATGAGTCGAGCATACCGGGCCACGGGCGAGCACCACTTGATGTGGAGGCCTTCAAAACGCTCCACCGCGGGTGGCTGCCGAGGCTGACCGTCCATCTGACTCCTCTTCGCGGTGGAGACCTCCACACTCCAGATCAAGCTTGACGGTCTGGCCATGAATCGTCTTGGGGGAGGACCGGTTTCCCCCGTTCGAATGCCGGCGTCACCGGTCTGGTAACTAGCAGGTAGCAAGACGGGTTTCGCCCGATCGGCACCGTGGACTAGTCCAGGGACAAAGCGTCCAACGCCGATCGAGACGACCGCGTTTGGGCTCCTAGGGAGGTGCTTAGGGATGACTTTCGGCGCGGGGCTCTGCCTGCAGTCGGCGGGTGGTCTTCATGCTTCCCAGCAGACCGCGGTAGCTGCGGTGCACGTTGATAGCGGCCAGTGTCGCGATGACTGCCTTCAGGAGGTCCCCGGGTATGAACGCGAGCGAACCCAGGGCTGAGGTAGACAGCGGCAGACCAGTGATCATGCTCGTCCAGGGCACCCCGAAGGCGTAGATCACCAAGATGCCGCCCAAGACCACGCTGAGTAGGACTGCGATGAACTGGGCAGCACGGCCGGTCCGCTTCAGTGCCCAGTACTTGACCAGCAACCCGATGACCAGGGCGGCGGGGATCCAACCGATGAGGTAGCCACCCGTCGGGCCCAGGAATACTCCGAGACCGCCCCTGCCCCCGGCCAGCAGCGGTAGTCCTGCCAGCACCAAAGCCTGTAGGACGATGACGGCGAGCATTCCGCGCATAGGCCCAAGCAGCGCGCCGGCGAGCATCACGCCCAAGGTCTGGAGGGTGATGGGTACTGGGATGATGCCGATAGTGATCGGCGGGACCAAGCCGAGGGCGGCGATCATGGCGGCGAAAACGGCCACGAGGACCGTGTTGTGGGTGGTCTGCGAAGTGTCGGGGGACATAAGAATCCTTCAGGTTGGGCTAAGTAAATGGGATGGGACTAATTCAGGCAGAGGTGCGTTGGGCTGTGCGCGGCCGATGTGGCGCCGAGTCGTAGCACCGGGCATCGAGGGCCAGGGCGATCTCCTGGGCAGACTTGAGAGTTCGTACGAGCAGGGGAACCAGCAGGGCCAGGGGGTTATGATCCAGACCGCGGGCGAACTGGGCTTCGCGGACCTCGAGATACTGCTGGCGGATTTCCGGAATGAACCGCACCGTCATCGACAGGGCCAGGCTCATCTGGGCTGGGTTCAAACCGAAGCGCCGGGTGGGCGCCAGGACCCGTTCGAACAGGGCGAGCATCGCGCTGAACGGCGTGCTTAGGCTGACGGCGTAGGCGAACAGGCAGAGGCTGAGCAGCCGTAGAGCCGAGAGCGCGGCCGCCTCCCAGCCGTTGGTAAGCCCCAGGGCGGCGAAGACGATTCCAGCCATGACGAGAAGCCCAGCCAGGATCCGCACCAGACGGACCAACGGGGTTCGGGTGAGCAAGGCTGCGACTACGGCTAGGACGAGGATCGAGACCTGAACGGCCAAGTGTGCCACAGCGTAGATGCCGAGACTGGACAAGCACAGGAAGGCGAACTTCCAGCCGGCCGGGATGCAAGTCAGGATTGAGGTGGACTTTGTCATCAGTCGCTGATTCCGCGGTAGAATTCTGCGGCGGCCCCGGGGGCACCGTCGAAGGCGACCCGCCCATTGTGCATCACTAAGACGCGTTGGAAGTTGTCGATCAGCTCGAGATCGTGGGTCACTACGATGGCCCGCTGGTCAAGATCGCTGATGGCGGCTTGGAGCCGGCGCCGGTTGCGCCGATCCAGCATGGTGGTTGGTTCGTCGAACACGATCGTGGACGGCTTCATGACCAGCACGGAGGCAAGGGCGACCATCTGCTTCTCCCCGCCAGACAAGGCGTAGCACTCTCGATCGCGCAGGTGAGTGATGCCCAGGCGATCCAGGATCCCGTCAACCCGGGCCGCGATCTCGGTTCCGCTCAAACCCAAGTTCTTCGCGCCGAAGGCGAGATCCTCGGCCACCAGCGGCATCACGATCTGGTTTTCGGGGTTCTGGAAGACGAACCCCACCTGGCGCCGGATCCGCTTTGCGTCCTTTGCGGTGGTCACCTCGCCCACCTGGACCGTGCCGCGGGTGGGCAGCAGCAAACCGTTGAGGAGGCGTACCAGGGTGGATTTGCCCGAGCCGTTGAGCCCGATCACCGCGATGCGGTGATCGTTCAGGCTCAGGTCGAGGCTGCGCAGGACCTCTTGGCCCTCCCTGATGACGGAGACGCCCGTCAGCCGGATGCCAGGGTGCTGAGGCGCTGATGTCCCCGCGGGCTGATCGCGGCGCAAGGGATTCCGGAGTGATTGCTTGATCGACACCCTAAGCGTTCTCCTGGCGGGTCTCTGTGATGAAGTACAGCTGTGAGTGCAAACGGCATCCCGGATTGAACTCTGCAGCGCACCGCGGACAACCGTTCACTGCAAGGTAGTCTCGGATGGACAGTTCGCTATCGCAGACCCCGCAGAGAACGGCCGTGATGTGGTGCTCGTCGGCCGGCCACTGAACCGCCGAATGACCCGCGCTCTCCTGATGGCATAGATGACAGGGGTAGTACTGGCGGCAGCAGCGGAACTTGATCGCGACCACATCCAGTGGCGTGCGGTAGTGGACGCACCGTGTCTGGTCATCGACTGGGCTGCCCAGAACCCGTCGCACCGTCACCTTCTCTCGCTCCGGCAGGAGCCACAGCGCTGCAAATTCTGTTCTAGCGGCACGAGTACCCCTTACTTACGTATTTCATTAATTTGTGACGCCCGTAGACCCACGCAATATAAGTTCCGTCGGGAAACGTTTTTGTTCTACCGCGGCGTCGGGGTTGTCGATTCGAGCGAGGAGAGCCTGAAGCGACACTTTGGCCATTTGCTTTATGGGTTGCCGGACTGTCGTAAGGTCAAGCACTTTCCACGCCGACATCGGGATATCGTCATAGCCGGCAACCCACAGGTCTTCGGGCACACGCAAGCCACGTTCTTTTGCCGCGTCGATGACGCCAAACGCGACGATGTCCGTCGTGCAGAAGATCGCATGCGGCGGGTCATCTGCGAGCAACAGCCTTCCGGCGTCGAGGCCCGCCTCATGGGTGAATTCTGTCTCGGGGGCGCGAGCAAGGGGGATGCCGATTCCCGCTTCGGCGAAGGCATCCACGAATCCCTTGCGTCTTTCGCGTCCCGTGCTGATCCCCGGTCCGCCGCCGACGACGGCGACGTCCGTGCGGCCGTGAGCGAGGAAATAGGTTGCGACGGCCGCGCCACCGCCAACGTTGTCTCCGGTGACCTGATCGCTAGTGACCCCCTCCAAACTACGGTTGACGAGGACGACTGGAAGTCTCATATCGAGCGCAGTGCGCAACGCCTTTGAATCCCGGGTTGCGGTGGTGAAGATCAACCCGTCGACGAGCTTGGACCGGATGGCCTCGATCGCTGCCTGTTCGCTGTTTTCGCCCTCGGACACCCAGAAGTTGGTTCGGAGGCCCGCAATGCCGATCTCCCTAGCCAGTGCATACATCATCTCGGGATACCAGGGGTTGGTGATTTCGCCAGCGATGACACCGATCGTCCCCGACCGCCGGGTACGCATTGCGCGTGCCTGCGCGTTAGGTACGTAGCCGAACCTGGCCATTGCTTCCTCGACCCGGCGCCGGTTCTCTTCGCTGACGCGCGTCGATCCCTGCACGACCCGTGAGACGGTGGCCTGCGATACGCCGGCTAGCCGTGCGATCTCCCTGCCAGTCAGCATATCCCTCATCTCCGGCGACTAAACGTGTCACATCGCCTTTATCCTGCCGAGCCTATAGATGATAACCGGAAGTGCCCGCGGGGGCCGTACCGCTGTCGGCACGGCCCCCGCATAAGCCTTTCAGCTCACTTGGTCGGCCAAGAACTTCGCAACGAAGGCGGTGTTGAATGCACCACTGCGGAACACGTCGCTATCGAGGATCTCGCCCTGGAACTGTGCCGTCGTGGTAATGCCATCAACCTCCATTTCTTCGATCGCCCGCAAGGCGCGACTAATCGCCTCATCACGGTCCTGACCCCAGACGATGAGCTTGCCGATCATCGAGTCGTAGAACGGCGGAATCACATAGCCAGTCTCAATGTGCGTGTCGAGCCGCACCCCGAACCCACCCGGAGCGCGGAAGTTCTCAATCAGACCGGGATTCGGAAGGAATCCCTTTTGCGGATCCTCTGCGTTGATGCGGCATTCGATCGCGTGACCGCGGATGACGATGTCATCCTGAGTCAGGGGCAGTGGATTGCCGGCGGCGATTTCGAGCTGGAGCTTGATCAGGTCGATGCCCGTGATCATCTCCGACACCGGGTGCTCCACCTGGATGCGCGTGTTCATCTCGATGAAGTAGTACTTTCGATCGATGTTGTCGAACACGAACTCCACCGTGCCGGCATTGCGGTAACCGACCTCCTGGCACAGCGCGACGGCGGCCTGGGCGAGACCGTCGCGCAGTTCGTCATCGAGGACGGGAGACGGGGCCTCCTCGACCAGCTTCTGATTGCGTCGTTGCGCCGTGCAGTCCCTCTCACCCAGATGCACAGTGGTCTGTCCATCGGACATGACCTGGATCTCGATGTGCCGGATATCGGTGAGGTACCGCTCGATGTACACGGAAGGGTCCCCGAAGGCCGTCTCGGCCTCTGACATGATCTCGCTGAGGTCCCGCTCGAGTGTCTCGCCGGACTCGACGACGCGCATGCCGCGGCCACCACCGCCCGCAGCGGCCTTGATCAAGAGCGGGTAGCCGACCTCGCTGGCCACGGTGAGTGCCTCATCGTACTGGGCGATCGCGCCCAACGAACCCGGCACCGTTGGGACGCCGGCTGCGCGGGCAATTTTCTTGGCCTCGATCTTGTCGCCCATGCGGCGGATGATGTCCGACGCAGGACCGACGAAACCGACTCCCTCCTGCTCGCACAGTGCCGCGAAATCGGCGTTCTCGGCCAGGAAACCGTAACCGGGGTGAATCGCATCTACCTGGAACGCCAGGGCGGCACTGATGATTGCTTGCGGATCCCGGTAGCTCTTGACCGAGTTCGCCGGACCGATGCACACGGCCTGGTCGGCGAGCTTGACCGGCAGCGATTCACGGTCGGCCTCGGAGTAGGCCACGACGCTGCGGATCCCGAGTTCCTGACAGGCGCGGATGATGCGGAGCGCGATTTCGCCCCGATTAGCGATAAGGACGCTGCCCAGCTGCTCAGGCATCGCGCTTGATCACCATCAGCGGCTGACCATACTCGACGGCCTGTTCGTTCTCTACGAGAATCTGCGCCACGACGCCGTCCACGTTTGCTTCGATATTGTTCATCAGTTTCATGACCTCGAGGATGCAAAGGACCGAATCCCGGCTGACGCGATCGCCGACGTTGACGAACGCAGGGGATCCCGGCTTCGGAGAGGCATAGAAGATGCCAACCATCGGGGCGGTGATGACGACCTCGTCCTCGGTGGCCGCGGTCGGAGTAGAAGCCGGCGCGGCGACAGGCGCGGGCGCAGGAGCGACCGCAGTGGCTGTGGCCGCCGGGGCAGGGGCCGCCTCGGGAGCAGGGGCGGTCATCGCTACGGGCGCTGCGGTGGTCGGGGCGATGGCGGTGCGCTCATTGCGCGATACGAAGAGTTCGATGTCTCCGTACTTGATCGACAGTTCACGCACATCGGTGGTGGTGTGAGCCCAATCAACGAGGGCCCTAAGTTCGCGAATGTCAGGCTGGTTAAGCGACATGGTCAGTTCTCTCCTTTGGTAATGCTGATCTTCAGGTCTCCGGCATTCAGGGTCTTGGTGCCGGTCTGGCCGGTTGCGTGCAGCGACTTCACGATCCCGAGCAACGGGTGCGGGATCTCGTCGGGGTTACCGCCCGAGGCGACGGCCATCTTCATCTCGTCGACCTGGCTTCCGGCGAACATGGCCCTCAGCAGGTGGTGATCAATCGACTCGTCGGGATAACGTGCCGCGAGGTCTTCCAGCATGGGTTTCGGTTCGCTGGGCTCGAGCGCGATATCCGAGGCGCCATTGTCGATGATCTTCTGCCGCAACTCGGGGTCGATTTCGGCGAGCAAGTCACCGTAGTAACCGAGCACATACTTCTTAATCTCGTTCGGCACCATCTTGTAGCGCTCGCCAGTCATGACGTTCATGGCCGCTTGGGTTCCGACGAACTGCGCGAATGGCGTGATCATGATTGGGTACGCCAATTCAGAGCGGACTTGCGCGATCTCCAGCAGCAACTCGTCGTAGCGGTCGGCGAGCCCGGCGGTGGCAAGCTGCGTGCGGAAGTTCGAGAGCATGCCCCCGGGAGTCTGGTGCATGAAGTGTAGGCCGTTGTACTCGATCGGTTCGCCGAGGGGCTTGTTCTCGTGTTCGGCGATCTGGCGAATCGTTTGGCTGATCTCGCCGATCTTTTCGTCATTGACGTTCACTACGTAGCCCAAAGCGCGCAGATCACGCACGACGTTCTGCACCGAAGGCTGGCCGTTGCCGGAGGAGAGCGGGGCCACAGAGAGGTGCAGCGAATCCGCGCCGGCCTCGGCCGCCTCGAGGCAGACGAGCGGTGCCAGCCCGGTGAGGGAGTGGGTGTGGACCTCGAGCGGACGATCACCGATGACGTCCTTGAGCGCCGGCACCAGTGTGCGGATGCGCTCCGGGGTGAGCAGACCCCCGGCATCCTTGAGCATGATCCGGTCGACGTCGGCTTTCTCGATGAGCTCCGTTGCTTTCGCCACGAACAGCTCGTCCGTGTGGACGGGACTCTCGCAGAATGACACTGCACCGAACGTCTCGGCTCCGAGCTTCTTGGCGTGACGCAGCCCGGGGGCAATGTTGTCGATGTCGTTCAGCCCATCGAAGGAGCCGATCACCCGGAATCCGTTCGCGTACAGCCGCTCCACCCAGGCCATGATCACGTCATCGGGCAAAAAATCGAACGCGGCGATGTTCCGGGAGCGGAGGAGGGCGCGAAACTTGGTGTTCGGCGCGAGCTCGTGAGCGCGGCGCACCCGCTCCCACGGATCCTCCTTCAAATAGCGCACCGCTACATCGAACTGGATCGGCGCCACGAGATCGACGTGCTCAAAGCCGACCTTGTCAAAGTCCGCAGCCATCTGCTCGATGTGTTCGGTCCGCATGCGCGTCGCCCAGATGCTCTGATGCGCATCACGCAGCGTGGTGTCGATGATCTTGATTTCGCGCCGGCTCCCGGCTGGTCGCCCGCCCACGCTCATTACCGACGCGATCGTTTCAGTTGCGTCCATCAATTCTGACCTCATTCCTTGGCGTCACCCGGGCCGCCCCCTGTGGTGAAATCGTATTCACGTTTTATGAAATCGTACTCACCGGGTTTCGTCAACCCCCCGATGTGATTCTTGACACGACACGTCAAGACGATAAAACTAGGTAAAACGTTCACGGCACTGACGGGCCAAGAGGCCTGGGTAGCGTGGGCGGTCGCCGCTAATGCCCAGGCCGCAAAACTCGATCAGCCGTACTGCCTGCATACGAGCTGTCGAACCGGCCCGTGCAGTTTTGCGGAATGACCTGCTGGCCTGCCCCAAGCTATGAGCGATCGGTTCCGAAGTATAACGCTTCCTCTTCAGAGGGATGCGCCCAGCCGTCCTGTGCACGTGGATGCGGGGAGGCGGGGCGAACCTCGACAGGAGAGCGAAGTCAACCCGGGCCCGGAGATCCGGGCTGATGTGTCAATAGTTCAGGCATCATGACTTTTTGTTAGCCAATTCGCAGCGTGATCATGAATACGTAGTCAGACCGTTAGCAGTGGACGCTTCACCCTATGTGTTCGATCTGAATTAGAAGGGTAATTTGATGGTTCAGTCAGTAGACAAGAGAGAGCCTGCTCTAGGCGAGGATTTAGTATCCGGCCGACAGCGTCGGAGATCCCTTCGTGCCAGTACGATCGGCCAGCTGTTGGAATGGTACGAGTGGAGTTCTTACGCCGTATTCGCTCCATTCATTGCGGCCGCGATGTTCAACCAGTCAGATCCCGCCTCGGCTCTTCTTTCAACGTTGGCAGTATTTGCGGTTGGTTTTCTCATGCGCCCGCTGGGCGGCGTTGTATTCGGAGCGCTCTCGGACCGTAAGGGAAGAAAGAAGGTCATGATCACCACGATGGTCATGATGGCCCTGGCCTCCGTCGCAATTGGGCTCATGCCGTCGTATGAGACCATCGGCCTTGGTGCTTCTATTGGGCTGCTTCTAATCCGGATGATTCAGGGCTTCGCTCATGGTGGCGAGTCGGCGACGGCGAACAGCTACATTCCCGAGATTGCCCCCCGGCAGAAGCGCGGGCAATGGGGAAGCCTCGTGTACGTCGCAATCTTCGGTGGCTCGGTCATTGCGTATGTATTGGGAGGCATCATTTCCCTGGTTCTTGCGGAATCGCAAGTGGCCGAGTGGGGGTGGCGGATCCCGTTCATCTTGGGTGCTTTTGGTGCGGTGTTTGCTCTCTACCTTCGGCGGGGGATGCACGAATCTGAGGTCTTCGATGAGAAGAATGAGGAGGTCGCGGTGAAGCCTGTAGCGATTTCCACTCCGGTGGAAGGTGGAGTTGCAGGCCAAGGTGCCGGGGCGCGGAATCCGCGTCCCCGGTGGGTTTCAATCCTCTTGATCATCGGAATGGTGTCGGGTGTGACAGCGGCCCACTACACCTGGTCGTCTTATGTTTCGACGTATGCCATCACGCAGGAAGGAATGTCCATTCAGGGTGCGTATTGGGTGACGGTGGTCGCGCAGGTTATAGGTTTGGTGGCGCTACCGCTCTGGGGCAGGCTCTCTGACCGTATCGGACGCAAGCCAGTCATCTATTTCTTCGCGATCGCGATGGGTGTGCTTCAGATTCCCCTCATGGCAATGATCACTGATGAGCCGTGGACCCTGCTGGTTGCTTCGACAATTGCTCTGGTGATCGTGGCTGCTTCGGGTTCGCTGCTGTCCTCGATCATGTCGGAAGTCTTCCCGACGTCGCAGCGCACCCAAAGCATCGGCCTCGCCTACTCGGTGTCCGTGGCTGGTTTTGGCGGCACCGCACCCTACGTGTACCAGTTGTTCGTGTCGATCGATCTGGCATGGCTGTCCGGGGCCTTGGTCGTCGTTCTGTGCCTCCTGACCCTGGTTGCAATGAAGTTGCTGCCGGAAACCAAGGGAGTGGATCTGCGGGCCGTGTAGTTCGACCCTTCTAAAGTACTGTCAGACGCCTTGCCGCCGTCATGCACCTCTTCAGTGACGGCGGCGGGTGTCTGGCCAGGTTTGACCCTCCGCGTGCCGTCTGAGGCAGGCAATGACGGTCTGGACTTCGGGCTGACATCACTGCAGGGCTAAGCGGATGTCGAAAAAGCGGACGTGGGGATACGAGCTAGAACATTCTCGCGTCCCGTGGGTCTCGTGTAAACACGTTCTGCGAATTCTCGGGGCCTGTTTGCCCTGGCCTTCCACATTTCGAAGTCAGCATTAAACGAAGGCATTTCACTTATGACCACAACATCCCGCACTCCCGTCCTGGAGCTCTTTCGATTAGATGGAAAGGCAGCGCTGGTGACTGGGGCTTCAGGCGGTCTTGGGCGTTCCATGGCTCTCGCACTTGCGGAGACCGGGGCCGATATCCTGGCGGTTGGGCTCGGTGACCTCGACCAGGTAGCTGAGGAGGTACGTGACCGCGGGGTTAACTGCTCCACTTATGTAACTGATCTCAGTGTCCTAACACAGGACAGCGCAGCACATCTAATCTCGTGGGCTCGAGACGCGTTCCCACAGCCGACAATCTTGGTCAACAATGCCGGGATTATTCGGAGAGGCCCAGCCATCGAGTCGGCACAATCAGATTGGTTAGCAGTTCTCGATGTGAACCTCACTGCTCCTTTCCTTCTCAGCCAAGCTTTTGCTCATGGTGTTCTTGCGGCGGGTGATGCCCCTGCCAGCATCATTAACATCGCCTCGATCAACTCGTTCCAGGGCGGCGTGGAAGTTCCTGCTTATGCGGCTTCCAAGCATGGATTGCTTGGCCTCACTCGAGCGCTGGCCAATGAATGGACTGCGCATGGCATCAGGGTTAATGCCATCGCCCCGGGGTATATGGAAACCGACTTCACCCTTGCTCACAGGGAGAACGCTGAGCGGGTGGAAAACATGTTGCGCCGTATTCCCGCCAACAGTTGGGGACGCCCACAGGATCTTTCAGGAGCAGTCGTGTTCCTTGCGTCAAACGCAGCTGCCTATGTCAGTGGCGCTGCCCTCACTATCGATGGTGGGTGGCTGTCTCGATAGTTGAGTGCCAACTCCGAAAGAGGGTTGCTGTCATGTCGAAACTTGGGAAATGAAAGCCGGAATGTGAGACCTATGGAGAACAACTACTTACGTTTCCTGCAGACGCTCGTACAACTCGAGACGGAATCTGGAAATCTGGACGCCCAGCACCATCTCCAAAGCCTCTGCATCGACTTTGTGGAGCAGCACACCTCTGATGTCACCATCAGTCGCGGGAACAACTATCCCTGGACGTTGCTCACTACTGGCAGCGGGTCGGCGCCGGTGATGTTCGTCTGTCATACCGACACCGTGCCGGCCGGTAACGCCGGCACTTGGTCCTCTCATCCGTTTGACGGTGCTATCGATTTCGAACGGGGGACACTCCACGGCAGGGGGAGCGTCGACATGAAAGGTGGCCTGGTCGCAGCATTGGTCACCTTGATTCGCGCGAACGCCGCCGGAGCTGACGTAGCTGTCCTTTTGACGGCGGATGAGGAAATCGGCAGTAAAGGAGCTGTTGTCGCAGCTGAGGGGCTGGCCCAATTGGACCCCGCGTTTATCATCGTTCCTGAGGCCACCAACAACCAGGTTTCGCTTGGTCACCGTGGGGCTCTTTGGGTGAGGGTCGAAGCGCAGGGCGTAGCCGCCCACGGTTCTCGACCACATGCCGGGATCAACGCCATCGAGACTCTCGTGAGGGGAGTCGTCGACAACCTCGATGACTTTCCTGCGGCCTCCGATGAGTACTTGGGTAGAGAGACGGTCAACCTTGGTTACCTTTCCGGGGGGAGCGTGCCCAATATCGTTCCGGACCATGCAGAGCTATCCCTTGATTTCCGCACGGTAGGTGATCCCCAACGAATTCTCGACTGGCTCGGCAACCTCCAGGGTGACCTTCGAATCACAGAGCTGATCAATCTGGCTCCCGTCCGCGCCGGGCAGCCCCCGACGGTATTGCGGGACTACTCGCCAGCTCCCGCAGCCCCCTACTTCACCGACGGTTCGGTTCTCCAAGACCGGTTCCCCGATGCCCCCATCGTGATCTGGGGTCCAGGAGATCCTGCCATGATGCACGCCATCGACGAGACACTTGATCTGTCCTCTCTCGACACTGCGATTGAACATTTCTGGCGGGTTGCGGAGGCGGCACTATTGCGCGCTGAGAAATAGGGATCGTAGGGACCAAGGGTTGCGCGTCCGGCAGCCACACGCTAACCGGGAAAAATTCTCGGGCAGCCGGGCGGCCAGCTTCCAGGCGGCGGGCATGGCAGGGCGATGTTGGTTAGGGCGGTGCTGGGGACGAGGGCATCGGCCAGAACGCCCTGGCGTGTGACGACAGCTGTACTCATGTTTGCTCCTTCTCGTTGCCCGGACAACATCGCCGGCACGACTTCCTTACTGGGCTAATTTCTTGATTTCCCCCGAGATCCTGTACATGAAGGGGACAGATTGTTCATCGGTCCAGGCTTCATATGAACTTCTCTTTTCGAAGAGTCTTCTTTCGGACCCTACGGGGTTCACCCAAAGAATGGACCCGTCCTCTGTCACCGCGTCCACAATGCCTGAACATACTGTTGTGCCGTTCCGACGAACGTCAATTGAAACGCCCGGGAGTGCGGCCCAATCCTCTACTCGTATAGGCTTCATCGCAGTCAGTGGTGAAGTTTTTTCCATGAGGAACTGCTTCCTAATAGGTGCTTTCGGGGATTCATATTAAGTTTTTGGAAATCCTTAGGTTGCATCTGCTCCTGATATCACTGTTCACTTCGCAGCCAGGATGGTGGTAAGTGGCGGTGGGGCAACGTTATCGTGGCGGTAGGATTGACGATCCCGTTGATCGTCCGCGCCCCACCGCAGTTTGTTGGCAGCTGTAACCGTCGTTAGGGCGGTTACAGCTGGGTGCCCTCTTTCACAGAGCGCTCGGCTCGTGCCGTTGTACTCGCGGAGCGGACGGATCAGCGAGTTCGATTCGAGCTGCCCCACGATGTGTGCCGAGAACCGGATCAGAAAGTGCGCCGTGCCCGACGACCAGGTCTGCCCGACCGTCGGCAAGCCTGTAGGCGACACCGACCACGGCTGTCTGTCCGGCTTCGACGGCCTCTGAAATGGCGCGTGAGCTGTCCAGCAGGCGTTCAGATGACTGGCGCACGTTTTCGATCACCATGTCGTTGATGTCCTCCAGACCGGACCGCCTGGCCGTTAGCACAGCCGGAGTGATCCGCTCCACTAAGTCGCGGAGGCCGCCATACGGCATTTCGCCGGTATCCACAGTGTTCTTGGCTGCTATGACGGCCCCGCAGCTGTCATGGCCCAGGATGACGATCAGCGGCACCTTGAGCATGTCCACGCCATATCCGAGGGAGCCAATGACGGCGTCGCCGAGAACGTGGCCGGCGGTGCGGACCACGAAAGCATCGCCTAGACCCAGGTCGAAAAATGATCTCGGCTGCCAGCCGGGAGTCGGAACAGCCGAAGATGATGGCGAACGGATGCTGTTCGTTGATCAACGAACTGCGCCGGGCCGCGTCCTGATTCGGGTGGACGGAGCTCCCCGTTACGAAGCGTGCATTGCCGTCGAGAAGTTTTTGCCAGGCTTGGGCGGGAGTCAATGTTGTGGACACTAAGCAACCTTACTGATTGGGGCAGCTCTATGCCTCAGGGGCGATCGCGCCGAGGTTGAGCTAGTTGGTCTAAAATGCGCCTAATATTCGGAAATTCGATGGCTATTGCCGCGTTCGCCGGGGTAAACCAGAGCGAAAGCCGCGGCCATGTTGGCCCGCGAGCCGTCTACGCGCCTGGTGGACTTTAGAACTGCGATATCGCGGTCCGCCTCTGCTGCGCTGCCTGATGGGAATTCCCGCGCGGATCCACTGCGCGGACGAGGGTCGGACCGGATCGTACCGCCCGCACGTCGACAGGTGGCCCACTGAAATGCTCCAGGACCTCCTTCGCACGATCTGGGAGTCCGCGGGGGCTTCCGGTCGAAATGTCGACGAGCACGATAGATGTAGAAGCGATTGCGCACTCCACTTCTCCATCACGAACGCTGTAGGCGATATCGAAGCTCGATCGCCCCACTCGTGTCACCCATGCGGCTACATCGACCCTGGGGACGTTCGGCCCGATAGGAGCCCGATAGGTGATCTCCTGATAGCCGACTACGATTCCGGCACCCTCTCCCGCGAGGCTTTCCACCGAAGATCCGAGCGACTCGTCCTGAAAGATCCGGAGACGGGCGAACTCCATATAGGATAAGTAGACTGCGTTGTTGATGTGACCGAATCGGTCGACGTCCGTAAACCGCACCTGCATGGGAACGATAATTTCCATGAGTCCTCCTATGTTTCTACAGACGACACGGTGAACTCATGCCGGCAAGTATTCCGTCGAACCGCGTACGACCAGTTCGGTCGCGATGCGTTTGTGTTCAAAATCCGTGTCGATGTTCTCAATGCGTGCCAGGAGCATTTCGAGCGACAGTATGGCCATCTCGTCAACAGGTTGACGGATCGTGGTGAGGTCGAGCACCTTCCACGCCGACATCGGGATATCGTCGTAACCCACGACCCAGAGATCCTCAGGTTGTCGCAGTCCTCGCCGCCCTAGTCGACGGCCCGCTGTGTGAAATCGTATTCCCGTATGTAATCGTATTCTTGAGGTCGCGTCAAGCCTTTTCGTCCAGAAGCTCAGGGGGCCGGTCGCCTGCGGATCAGAGTTCGTTGTCGGGCTCGGTTACCTTCGAGTCAACCGGCAAGCCCCGGGCGTCCAGCGCTTCCCCGGTCGCGCGGGCATGGCCAACCGTAGCCACCAGCAGCGGCCCATCAGCCACACAGGACCACGGCTGGCTCCGGTATCACTCAACGGTAGATTTGACGGTTCCGCCCGTCTCGGCGGACAGTTTAGGCCAAGGAGACCTCCCCAGGTCCTCCTTGAGGTAGCGCAGCGCCACGTCGAACTGGATCGGCGCAACGAGATCAACGTGCTCATAGCCGGCCTTGTCGAAGCCCGCCACCTGCTTCGGCGCGCATGCGCGTGGCCCAGATGCTCTGGTGTGCATCCCTCAGTGTGGCGTCAATGATTTTGATCTCGCGACGGCTGGCGGCCGGGCGGCCGCCCAGACTCATCACAGACGCGATCGTTTCCGTTGCGTTCGTCAACTTCGCCCTCGTTCCTCACTGCTCTTATAGTGCGTGAAATCGTATTCACGTTATGCTTATGAAATCGTATTCTCAACGAGATTTTCAACGACTCGTCAACCCTGCCGGCCCAGCGCCAGCAAAG
This sequence comes from Arthrobacter sp. Y3221048, assembly GCF_059092685.1. Taxonomy (NCBI): domain Bacteria; kingdom Bacillati; phylum Actinomycetota; class Actinomycetes; order Micrococcales; family Micrococcaceae; genus Arthrobacter; species Arthrobacter sp. Y3221048. The sequence goes on from NZ_JBNHHX010000001.1 coordinate 812,153, forward strand.
AAGGAGAACCATGAGCTACGCAGTCCTGAGCGCGCCGCGCAAGCCCTTGGCCGTGCCCACGCAAGTCGCCCTGGCCGGGGTGTTCGCCGCCCTCATCGCCGTGTGCTCCATGCTGCCGCCCATCCCGGTCGCCGGCTTCGGCGTGCCGATCACCCTGCAGACCTTCGCGGTGATGCTCGCCGGCCTGATCCTCGGCGCGCGCCTGGGATTCCTGGCGGTGACGCTGTACGTCGTGGTCGGACTCGCCGGACTGCCGGTGTTCTCCGGATTCAACGCCGGGATCGGCGTGCTGGCCGGACCTTCGGCCGGCTACCTGCTCGCCTTCCCGCTGGCAGCCTTCCTGGCCGGCGCCCTGTCTTCCATGGTGCTGCGCCGCGGCCAGGTTGCCGCCGCGAAGGGGGCCGGCCGGATGGGCCTGGGCTGGTGGGCCCTGGTATGGCTGTGCGCCATGGTCGCCTCCTTCATCTTCATCCACCCGATGGGCATCGCCGGGATGATGATCGCCCTTGACCTGGACCTGGCCACCGCCATCGGCGCCGACATGGTTTTCTGGCCGGGCGACATGATCAAGAACGTCCTGGCCGTGACGGTGGCCGCCACCATCGTCCGGGCCTTCCCCGCACTGGCCCTGCGCCGGTTCTGAGCGAGGTGCCCACCACCGCAGGCGAACCGGTCATCGAGGTCCGCGGCGCCGTCGTCGACCTCCCGGGTACTGCCGCGGCCCCCGGCCAGGAGGCCGGGGCCGAACCCGGCACGATTCGCATCCTCGGCCCCGTGGACCTCACCCTGGCGGAGCCGGTCGTCGCGGTAATCGGGCCGAATGGCTCGGGCAAGTCGACCCTCGTCAGGCTCCTCAACGGGCTGGTCCAGCCCTCCGCCGGTACCGTGCGGGTGCACGGGCTGGACACCATGGAGAAGACGAGCCAGGTGCGGTCCCTGACCGGGTTCATGTTCACCGACCCGCTGGTGCAGCTGGTCATGCCCACGGCGGGCGAGGACATGGAGCTGTCCCTGCGCCGCACGATCCGCAACCGGCGCGACCGGCGGCGGGCGGCCGAGGAGCTGCTGGCCGCCCATGGCTTGGCCGGGCTGGCCCACCGCAGCATCTACGACCTCTCCGGCGGCCAGCGCCAGCGCCTGGCCCTGGCCACCGTGCTCGCCACCGACCCGGCCCTGCTTGTGGCCGACGAGCCGACCACTCTGCTCGACCTGGACTGGACCCTGGAGGTGCAGGAGCTGCTGCTCTCCCTGCCGGGGACCGGCCGGTGCCGGCAGCTCGTGTACACCACACACGACCTCGACTTCGCGGCCCAGGCCAACCGCTGCCTCGTCGTCGCCGGCGGGCGCGTCGTGCACGACGCCGACGGGCCGGGTGCGGTGGCGTGGTACCGCCGCGACGTGCGGGCGCAACGCGCGGCCTGCCGGGAGGGCATGCGGTGAACCTGCTCGACCACCGGCCGGGGACCTCCCCCGTCCACCGCTCGCCACTGAGTGCCAAGTACGCGGTGCTGCTGGTGCTCACCGTGGTCCTGGTGGCCTGGCGCCAGCCCGTTGTGGTCGGTCTCGTGCTGCTGGGGGTGCTCGGCCTGTACCTGCTGGCCGGGATCCCCGGCGAGTTCCTGGCCCCATGGCGGCGCGGCTGGCCCATGCTGGCCTTCGCCGGCGTGGCCCGCTGGGCCTCCGGGGTTTGGGGAACTGACCCTCTGTCCCCTCTCGACGCCCTCTGGCCGGCACTCGTGGTCGTGGCCGCCGTCTTCGGCGCCCTGGCCGCCGCCCGCCTGCTGGTGATCACCACGCCGGGCACCGAACTGCTGGACGGCCTGGCCCGATTCTTCGGCGCGTTCCGCCGGCTCGGGGTCGACCCGGAAGCCGCCGCGCTGGCCGTCAACGTCATGCTGCGCACGATCCCGTGGATCGGAGCCGCCGTGCGGGCCCATGCCGAGGCCCTGGCCTCCCGCGGCCTGCGCCGCGGACCGGTAAGGCTGGCGGGCCCGGTGCTGGTGGCCACGGTCGGCCATGCCCGCGCCACCGGGGAGGCCCTGGTCGCTCGGGGACTGCCGGCCGGCCCGGACGCGGAGAAACATCGTCTAATCAGGGACCTGACTGATAGGAACGGCCAATCTTAGTCCGGGAGTGACGGGAGCAGTTGCGGCAGCGGCTTGGGCCGCGCTCTTGCTCAGGCTCTGGGGGAGATGTTTTCTCTTTATCGTCCCTGACATGGGGTCCGGCAGAAGGATTCCGGCTCATCTGCTGGGCACCCCAGCCATCCAGCATGGCCAGCCACACGCTTTCCTCGGCATTGAGCACCTCGATCCCGGCCTTCAGGTGTTCAGGAACGGCAGCAGAAATATTTCGCATAATGCGCGAAAGTCTCGCGTCAAACGCGAGAAGAGACCAGCATGCCGGTAAAACAGCAGGTCAGGCTCACCAATTTCGCGCTGGCAGCTCCCACAGCAGGAGTCCATGCACCGGTCCCTGCTCCCAAGTGCGCCAAAAAGCCCGCAGGAATCCGATGGAACAGGGGGACACGTCTATTCGCATCTAATGCGAACACCACGGAGTTTACTTGTCATAAGCCATACAATCGACCTACCCCTAGCCATCGCCCTCTTTGACCCGGCAGCGGACCGGGCACGGGATGAGGCTGTCCGTGCGGTGCTGCTGAGCGGTGCAGGGTCCCACTTCTGCGGCGGAGGGGACGTTTCGTCCTTCGTCGCATCTGAAAACCAGCAGGCCTACCTCCACGAGCTGGCCTCACTGAATAAACCGGTTGTCGCTGCCGTGCATGGAGCGGTTGCGGGAGCGGGCCTGGGGCTCATGCTCGCTTCGGACGTCATCATTGCCGCGGAGGACACCAAATTCTTTTTCGCCTACCCCGGTCGGACTGACCCCAGACTGCGGGACGTCCGTCGCCCTTCCACGAGCCATTGGCCAGCAACGGGCTTTGGCCTTCGCCCTGTCCGGCAAGCCCATGCCGGCCGAGAGCGCGCTTCACCAGGGACTGGTGGAGGAAATCGTCCCAGATGCACTGTCTCGAGCCCGGAAGCTGGCTAGCCAATGGGCCAATGGGGCGAGCGGCGCTCTCGGTGACACACGATGGCTATCCGTCGTAGCGCCCAGGCCACTCAAGAGGATATGAGTAGAAAGGAGGCCGCGATCATTAGCTCGCGGGTGGTGGGTGCGTAGGCCCAATCCTTGATAGCTGAATTTCTCGCCCGATAGAGCATCCTGCAGCGCTACCCGCACACAAATCGTTTACTCGCCGATAACCGTGAATGTCCGGACAGTTTCTCGATAAAGCGTCCCCAGTGGAAACGAACTTAAGTACTGCCACCGTGACTTCGGCCCGAGGCCGGAGTTCAGCATGGGGGGATAGGTCTGACAACGAGCGGGTTGCACGCCAATAGGGACAGCTTTGAGCTGTGCGGAGCGCCACCACCTGACCCCAATGGGTACAACCCGAACCGTCAGCTGTTTTGACAAGATGGTTGGCACGGCACCTTGGCCGAGGACATGAGAAGCCTCCGCGCGAATCCGCCAGGACTCAAACGTGGAGGCTGCCGACTCTCCAAGCTCGGTAAGTCGGTCATGCCACCGGGTCTCGAGCGCTGCCACCCGGCCATCGACCGTGAACCCGAATCGGGGCGTCCGCTGCGCGGCCGGCTGTTGGGCCCTGCCTCCGTCGCAGGGCTCCGGAGACACTGGCCCTAGCCTGCTCGAACATCCCGTGCTTTCGAGACGGCTGCAGCAGCTCCTGATCGACGGTCTCCTTTTCAGCCAGGTCCACAACTACACGGACGACCTGCGATCCGTCGTCACGCGCCACACTCGCAAGCACCCGAAGGCGGTCCAGAAGGTGGTCGACTTCATCGAGAGCGATCCAACTGCGGTGGCCGGGGTCAGGGATCTCGCTCGCATCGCGGGTCTGAGCGTGGATGTCGGTAGATCCGACCACCAGCCCGTCGCCTTGGACCGGTCCGGCAAACGGCTCGATGACAGAACCTTGCCCAACGATGAAACCAGACTGGGTGGTATTCTGGCTGGCCTTGAACGGCACAGCAAAATCCTGCTAGTCGTCGACCAGCCCGCCACGATCGGCGCGCTGCCCGTGGCCGTCGCTGAACGAACAATGCTGCATACCCTGCGGTCGATCGCGCTGGCTGATAAAGCCTTTTCCGAACTCGGTGACAAGAACCTCAAACGCGCCCCGTTTCTCTCCGCCTTCTTCGCGGGCACTACTCCATCCGCCCTCCCGCGCCTGCTACGACCGCAAACGAGCCGAAGGCAAACGACACGACCAAGCCACCATCGCCCTTGCCCGCCGTCGCTCGGACGTCCTCTTCGCAATGCTCGGCGACAGCACCCTGTATCAAGGCCCGAAGCCTGCAACCCTCGCTTCGGCCGCTCAACGAAAACCACAGAGGCACCCCCTGAGAGTGCGCCCCGGCATCACCTAACGGAGCAGACGAAAGCGGCTCGACGATATGAGGTAGCCGGGTTTTGGGCTGGAACCTCCTTTTCAAAGCAAGACGTGGGTTGCCTGCCACACTTGGCGGACGGGTAGAGCCACATTTGAAATTGGGAGGTTCCAGCTATGTATGAGCGTACAAGCGTGGGGTTGGATGTCCATGCGCGTTCGGTAATCGGCTGCGCACTGGATACCGGGACGGGCGAGATTTTTCGACGCCGGCTTACCCCGGCTCATGACGAAATCTTGGAGTGGCTGCGCAGTCTTTCGGGACCGGTAGCCGCCGTTTACGAAGCAGGTCCGACGGGTTTCGGGTTGGCACGGGCCCTCTCCGCTGCCGGCATCAGGTGTGTTGTTGCGGCGAGCTTCCAGAGCGTCGATGACGAACTGGAGGTTGTCGGCGACCTGCCAGTGGTCGCCGGCCAGGCGTGCGTTGCCGAGGTGCTCGGCGAGCTCGATGAGCTCGATGAGCTCGAGATTGTCATCGCGTTGACGGCGGTGGATCGGCAGAAACGACGGAGTGGTCTGGAAATCTGGGCAGGTCAGGCACGCGTTGCGGTGTGGGCAGTCCTGCTGGGGCGGGCGCCTACAGCAATCATCACCGGCAGCAGCCGGTCAGAATTACTCGGGCCATGGAATTGATTCGCGTAGAGTGCCGATCGAGATAGCCTCCAAGAGGCTCACCCATTACTGGGTGGCGACCACCTCTGAGACCTACATTCACCTCTGCGTGGAAGACGTAGAGCCGAGCTCATCCGTGCTGGGGTCGGGGCTCACGAGGCTATGACGTGATGCCACCGATGCAGTGGCTGACTTAGCCAGCTGATTCTTCTCTGCTGGAAAAGTCCGGAGCCGCTGACCAGAATCGTGATGATGGGGCGCTCAACCCTTGCATGCTTCGCCGGGCCCGCCCCGCCTCCTCATTGATTTCTGCACGGGTTTCGTCCCAGTTCAGACGCGAGGCGGCATGACGACTGCGTTGGCGATTACCCCGCGCTAACAGTTGTCGATCTTACCCAGGGTGCCCGGGTACTGCCGGGCCACCCCGGGCAAGCCGTCCTACTAGAACCCGGTGTCGTCGTCGACCCACGCCTCGGGCCCGAACCACGTCCTCCGCCCTCGCCGCCAAACCCGGCGCACCGGCTCGACCGATCACGGCGTGGAGGAGACGACGATACCGGATGAACCGAATTCCGCCTTCCTTCTCGGCAGGGAGGCGAACACCTCCTGCACGAACTCTTGGAGGCCGGCACATTGATCGGTACATATAGTTCGAAATTAGCGCTGCCGAACCGGTGCCAACGGACTTAATCAAGCACCACTAGCTGGAGCTTCGGTGACCAGTTACCGGGCCTCGAGGGCCGAGTTCGCCGCTCCTTTGAGCAGCCGCTGCGCTGCGATCGCACGTACCGAGCTGATGGTGCTGACTGTGGCCAGCAGAGCGTTTAGTCCACGCCCCCGGAGTGGCCGTAGCTGGAGCCCTGCCATGCGTAGCCGTTGAGTTCAACGATCGTATCGTCAACGTCCACGAATCAGACAGCCGGTTTCAGACGGCGGCAGCCCACGCACCGTACAGTTGTGCTATCGAGCGCTATATAGGATCATATTCTCATATGTGAAGAGCGAGCTGCCGAATCTGCTTCCGCTACGGGCAGCTCACTCGGCATGCTCTTCAATTTGGCGGTCCTACCTCTCGAGACAAAAGGTAACTCCTGATGTTGAACTTCAATCAGAGCCTCTACAAAGCGCTCTCGATCGTCACGATGATCGCGCTACTCGTCATGATGCTGCACATAGTCCTCCACGCATCAATGCGGTCCTTCCTCAACTCCCCGATCTACGGCTCCAACGAGATCGTGGCGTTCTGGTACCTGCCCCTGGTCGCCCTGCTAGGCATCCCAGCAGCCCAGTTGCAAAAGGAGCAGATCACCGTCACCCTTGCTGTCGAGCGTATGGGCGAGAAGACCGCGAACATCTTCAAGATTTTCGCGTGCGGGCTCGGCGCCCTTGTCAGCTCCGCCTTCGCCTGGTACGGATTCGCTGAGGCGCTGACCAACATGGAGTTGGGTGCAAGGGCCGGAGTGACTGACATCATCACTTGGCCCGTCTATTTCTGCGTTCCGCTGGTCTTCGTGCTACTGGCAGCCCTCTACATCATCGACATCGTGATGATCGGCCGCACCGGTGGCGAAGCGGACCTCGCCCGGGCAGCGCGCCGAGTATGACATCGAAGTGGCTCCTTGACCGCCACCCGCTAGGAAGAATCTTATGAAGACATATACAGAAACCACCAACGCAGGCACCATGCCTAGCCTCCTGCCTCCGGACTCGCGTATTAAGAGGCCGAGCCTGATTACCTTGCTCATCGGTTTCGGTCTGATGGCTGCGTGCATGATCGGCCTGTTCATGAGTCCTTCGGTCGTTGTGGCGGGCGTGTGGTGTATCAGCCTGATGCTCGTGCTGATGTTCCTGTCCGTGCCGGTCGCGATCGCTTTAGCCGTTCCCAGCATCGTCGGCGTCTACGCCATCAGCGGCATGCCGGCCGCCGTCAACGTCCTGTCCGCCTCGCCCTTCCACGCCGTCTCCCAATGGTCCATGAGTGTGCTGCCGATGTTCATTTTCATGGGCATGCTACTGACCCAGTCGGGCATGACCACTGGGATCTACCGCGCCACCGATCGCTGGTTCAGTTGGCTGCCCGGTGGCATCGGCATCGGCACCACCGCCGCCGGCGCCGGCCTAGCCTCGGTCTCGGGCTCGACCGTCGCCATGACCTACACCCTGGCCAAGGCAGGCATTCCTGAGATGCTCCGCGCCGGTTACGACAAGCGTGTGGCGGTAGGTACTGTCATCGTTGCCGGTCTGCCCGGCAACCTCATCCCGCCATCCATCCTGCTGGTCGTCTACGCCGGCATCGCATCCGTTCCGGTCGGCCCCCAGCTGGTCGCCGGTGCGGTGCCCGGCATCCTGGTCGCGGGCAGCTTCGGGCTGTTCATCCTGTGTCTGGGCGTCTTCGCACCCCATCTCGTGGGACGCGGCAAGAACGTCGATAGCATCAAACCGAAGGTCAGCTGGTCTCAGCGCTTCCGGTCTCTCCGTGAAATTTGGGGCCTCCCGGTCATCATGATCGTCCTGTTCGGCGGTATGTTCTCCGGCGTCTTCACCCCTACGGAGGCCGGTGCGGCAGCCGCGCTGACCGCTCTGCTGCTCACGCTCTTCTACACGCGCAAGGACAACCCGCTGGCCAAGGTCACCCAAGCCGCCATGGCAACCGTATCCGCTACTGCCGCGATCTTCTTCATCATCATCGGTGCCGAGATGCTGACCAAGCTGTTGTCCATCACCGGTCTGGCACCGGTGATAACGGACTTCATTACCGGCCTGGGCCTGGACCGAGTTGGCTTCCTGCTCGTACTCATCGTCTTGTACCTCGTTTTGGGCATGTTCTTCGACACCCTGTCGATGATGCTGCTGACCATCCCGATCCTGCTGCCCACCCTCGAAATGATGGAAGTCAGCCCACTGTGGTTCGGCGTGTTCGTCGTGCTGCTGGGCGAAATAGGCATGCTCACCCCGCCGGTGGGCATGCTGTCCTACGTCGTTCACAACATTACCAAGGCACCCGAGGTCAACCTCGGCCACAACATCACGCTCAAGGACGTCTTCACATCCCTGCTGTGGTTCCTGCCCATCGCCATCCTGTTCCTCGTCATCATGATCGCAATGCCCCAGATGGCCGAGTGGCTGCCAGCACTCATGGAGTGAACCAGCAGCTGCACAGCAACCGGTATCAAGATTTGCCGCAGTAACGCAGGCGAGTCCACTGTCAGGCTCTGCGGACAGTTGCGGCCTACAACCAACGCATAACGAGTACTAGGACGGATTGATATTGAATTTGAAGATGTTGCTGACTACAGGGTCCCCAAATTCGCCACCATTCTCATGGATAACAATTTGCAAGACAGAAAGGGATGCTAGTCACAATCTATGCCTCGGGAGCCTCTTGAAAGCAGCACTTTAGCACCCATACTGTCATTACGGCCTAGACATTATTGCTGCCCGAGAGATTTCCCTTAGCCAAGATGCACAAAACCTTGGGTGCCCATTTTGTTAAGCCGCACAGATTAGGTCTGCAAAATGTTGCTCTACAACAGGAACTATTTCTGGAGGAAATTTAATGCTCTCAACTAAGCAAAAGATGACGCTTTCAGTCGCTTCAATTGCCGTGTTCTTCACGACAAGTTGCGCAGGCTCCGTGGATGGGGCGACCGCAGGCGGAGAGAGTGCGGGAGCCGGTGTCGAGTATGGTTCAAGCGCAGAGGCGTACCAGGAGGCCCTCGCTGAAATGAAGCCAGTGACCCTTACGTTTCAGTCGGGCGCCCCTTCGCCCAACAGTGCTGTGGGGAAGTATGATATTTCTTTCGCTGAGGCCGTTCACGACAAATCTGGCGGGAAGATTAAAGTAGATATCGTTTGGGGCCAACCTATTGCGCCAGTTGGCGAGGTCACAGATGCTGTCGCCGATGGCAGGATCGACATAGGGTGGGAACTGCCTATGTACTCCCCACAGGAATATCCGGTCTACAATGATCTTCTAAAGATTTCATCGCAGGCCGCGACAGGACCGTTTGTAAATGAAATGATCCTCAACGCGGCGATTCAGGAAGTAGCTTGGAATACTGAAGAAATAATATCAGAGTTTGAAGAGAAGGGCGTCGGCGTTTATGTGCCGCTGAAGCCCTCCGCGTCAAACTTGATTATGTGCACTGAGCCGGCATTCTCACCTGGAGACCTTTCCGGTCGACAAATACGTGCTGGCGGAACTGGCGATACCGTCATCGCAAAAGCGCTGAATATGACCCCCGTTTCCATGGCATACACTGAAACCTTTGATGCACTTCAGCGAAACATGCTGGATTGTACCTTCTCAAGTCTATTTGTGGCAGAGGCGGTGGGTACGCTGGACCTTACTCCCTACGTCAGTTTCCCGAAGGAGCGAGCGTTTTCTCGTTCTGCCGGCGCCTTTTTATTCGGACCGAGTATTGATCGATTGCCATTGGCGGCGCAGCAGCTAATTTTCGATGAGTTGACCGGACAACTTGCCCTCAACGAATCGGAACCAGACGCTATCGTTGATGCTGTTGCTACAGTACAGAAAAAGAACGGGGAGATTTCGAATCTTGATGAGAGATCGACTGCGGCACTCGATGACGCCGTCGAAGAGTTGCTTAGGGAGACCGAGGAGTCGGAGAATGTGAATGGCGAGCAACTGATCGCTGACTTCGAAGCGGCACTCGAAAAGTGGGCGGGAATCGCCAAGGAAGAAGGTTTTGAGGAGATGGAAGATTACGTGCAGTTTGCTAAGGCGCACGGATCTAAGCCGTTCGAGTTCACCCCGTTTGTGGAGAAAATGTATGAGGAAATCTACCTAGCTCATCGTCCGAATTGAGTTAGGGGTGGGTCCGGTGATGTAGCGCAGCGGGCACCCAAAAAGAGCTCCGACTGGTCGCTTAGGCTAACTAGCCACCCGTCCCCCGTTACCTAATGGGATGTGAGGGAGCCAGATGAGGACTTCCCGTTACCGTGGCCTGGTGCCGTTAAAGATAGTCCCTCTGGCTCCCTCTCCCCACGGAACGTAGGTTGACTTCCGGGGGCTTGCTGCCGGCCAACGTGCGGTTCGTGGGGAACGGCCTGCTGTAGCTGAGTGTTCATGCTGCCGTCCGGGCCGCACTGGTCAATAGGATATGCGATCGGTAATTTCCTGCGTTGCGATAGCCGCGGCCGACGCGTTTCCTGGCTTTTATGCTGACATTGTTCGATTCGACCTTCGCTGTCGTCGCACCGGTGACAATGAGGACCTCGATCTCTTTCCACCATCGACAGACGGTGCGCCAGAGTCGGCTGGTTTCCGGCTGCCCGGCCCGCTCGACCAGCTGTTGCAGTTTGTCCTTGGCCGTCGTCGCATCGGCGAGGGAACCGGTCCGCAGCAGGAGGCGGAGTTGCTCTTTGACTTCCCACGCGGCCTGCAGCTTGCCGGTGGGATCGTCGGCGTCGAACACGGTCTGCAACCTGTTGCGGGCCGGTCGGAGAGCTTCTCGTCCGCCTTCAGCAACAGCATGCGGTTGGCCCAGACCGAATCCTTGGCCCGGCCGCGCCGGCCCTTCGTCTCCTGCGTCAGGCGTTGCCGTACCTCGGTGAGCATGTTGTTTCCCAGCATCACCAGATGGAAGTGGTCCACACTGACCGCGGTGCGGGGCAGCCACATCCGCAGCGCTTTGCGGAACGCGGCCGACGGGTCGATGGCCACCACCTGCACACCGAGCCTCCACTCCAGCGGCCGGGCCATCAGCCACTCGCCGACGCCCTTGTGATCGCGGCCGTCGACCACCCCCAGAACCTGTCCGGTGTCCAGGTCCACGATCGTGGTCATCCACGGCTCGTACCTGGTCCAGGTCTTTGATTTCGGGTCTTGGAAATAGCGGACGGACCGGAAGCGGTGTTCGTCGATGCCCAGGTAGCGCGGGCTGAGCGTGTTCACATCCGGCAAGGTCGTCGCTGCTGAATTGATCGCTTCCTGGACTAGCCACCACGAGACGCCGAAGGCGCGAGCCGCTTCGAACACCGCCCGGGAGGAATCAATGACCGCGGAGACCAGCGACTCCTTCAGCCGGCGAGTGGAACGGGCGAAGCGCGGAACCTGCTCCGTGGCTTCGCTGAACGACTTGCGTTCGCAGGCCTGTTCATCGCAGAACCAGCGGTATTTGTTCCATAGCAGCTGCACCGGGCCGGCGATCGGAATGTCCCGTAGCCGCTGCAGGCGCTTGGCCTTCCGTCTGGCCGAGATGGTGCCGCAGTCAGGGCAGCCGTGCGGCTGGTCGGTTTCTACAGTGATCCGGCGCTGGTCGAGGGGCAGGATTTCTGTGTTGATGACTCTGAAATCGGGCAGGTTGAAGATGACGGTGGCAGCGTCGACTGCCACCCGGGTAGGCTCGTTCAAAGGCTCGTGGTTCCTGTTCCAGGGTGAATGCTTAGACACACTCATCCCAGCAGGGCCACGGGCCCTTTCTCTATCTACGACACGAGGTCAATTCCCCACGAACCGTGAAGACCCGCCAACGTCTCGATCAGGAACGCGAACCCAGAGTTCTCACGCTGAGACCCGGCCCCGGCAGCATCCGACAGGGACGTGAATGCCAATCAGATGTCGAGCCGTCGAGCTCTTCCATTAGGTCGCAACTGTCCCAGGTCGCAGCGGTCCTCTGCAGCTATCGACGACAGGGGAAGGACCACCAATGACGGAAGTGTTCTGCGGCATCGACTGGGCAGAGGGACACCACGACATCGCACTCGTGGACCAACAGGGCCGCTTGCTGGCCTCGCAAAGAATTGAAGATACGGCCGCCGGCCTGGCGGAAATGCTGGACCTGCTTTCCACCCACGGAGACCGGGCCGAAAACCGCGTTCCGGTGGCCATCGAAACCACACGCGGCTTCCTCGTCGCGGCTCTGCGCTCAAGCGGCCGGGAAGTCTACGCCCTCAACCCCATGGCCGTGGCCCGATACCGCGAACGACATACGGTCTCCCGCAAGAAAATCCGACGCCCAAGACGCCACGGCACTGGCCAACATCCTGCGCACCGACCGCCACGCCCACCGGCCTTTGCCTCGTTATTCGGAACTGGTTCAGGCCATCGCCGTGCTCGCACGAGCGCAAGCTCGCCGCCGCCGGCTACGTCTGGGCCTTCTCCGCCCTGACCAGCTCTGCCGGAGCCCGTGCCCACTACGACCGGCGAAAAACTTCCGGCGACAGACACACTACAGCCAGCGCAACCTGTTCAACCGCCTCCTCGGCTGCCTCTATCACTGCCTCCAAACCGGATCCAGCTACGACGCATCAGCCGCCTTCCCCAACACCGCTGGCCTGACGGCCCCGGCATGATTCCTGCCCCCAGTCGACCATGATCCGGGAGGTGATGTCACCGGGGCCAGAAGGTGCCGGAGATATCGCTGATAGGGGCCGGGCAGAAAGTATTCGAGGCCGTTAGTAACGTGGATGCCGAGCGCTGACACCGCAGCCAAGCCAGCGCCTGAGGCTCTGTTTCTACTGCTGGAAGGGAACGCGTGATCAAGAACCATGCCGAGGTCGATGTTTTCCTCGGAGTCGATGTCGGCAAGGGCGAGCACCATGCCGTGGCCTTGTACCGGGACGGCAAGAAGATTTACGACAAAGCTCTGCCGAACGACGAAGCCAAAATGAAGGCCGTCATCGAGAAGCTGGCCAAGCACGGATCCATCCTGTTCGTCGTGGATCAACCGGCCACCATCGGGGCCTGCCCGTCGCGGTCGTCCAAGCCGCCGGCTACCTGCCAGGCCTTGCCATGCGCCGTATCGGCTCGCCCCGCGCATGTATGCACGCCTCACGGAGGAAACCTTCGACGCCCTCGACCAGCAGACTGTGATCGTGGTCGGCACCCGCGCCGCGGCGGTCGTGCTGCCGCAGCTGGCCGGCATGCTCACAGACCTGCGCGCCTCCCGAGACACCATCCACGCCCAAGTCGAGGCCCTCGTGGAGGACCACCCTCTTCACTCGGTCCTGAGCTCTATCCCGGCGGTTGGGATCAGGACCGAAGCACGACTCCTCACCGAGGTCGTCGGCAAGGAATTCGCCACCGCCGGGCACCTGGCCTCCTACGCCGGCCTGTCCCCGGTGACCTGGCGCTCCGGCTCCTCAATCCGAGGCGACCACTCCTCACGACGAGGGAACAAGGTCCTCAAACGCGCGCTGTTCCTCTCCGCATTCGCCGCCCTGAAAGACCCGCTCTCCCGGGCCTACTACGACCGCAAACGCGCCCAGGGCAAGAAACACAACCAAGCCCCTCATCGCCCTCGCCCGCAGATTTGGCGCACAATCGGTCAACGGAGCACGGCGTCGTATTTGACTTAGCGCTCGCTACAGTCTAGATTGTGATGGGCGTCTCAGTTGGTGACACAGTCGAGGTCGGCGCGGTTGTCATTGCTTCTACAGGTTGAACAGGAGATAGGCATGAGCAGGACAGCAATCGTCACAGGAGGTTGCGGGGGGATCGGCGCCGCCACCGCGGCCAAGCTCTCGCAGGCTGGATTCACAGTCTTCGCCACCGACCTTGCGGCCGTCACCGCTAGCGCCGGGGACGAGGTCCTTGCTACCGCGGACCATCACCTCGCCCATGATGTGAGCGATGAGGACAGCTGGGCCGAGGTTGTCGACCACGTAATGTCGACCACAGGTCGAGTCGACGTCCTGGTCAACAACGCGGGAGTCGGCAACATGACCACCGCAGTCGACGAAACGGTGGCGGGGTGGAACAGGATCATTCGCATCACCCAGATGAGCGTGTGGCTCGGAATGCGCACTGTCGGCCCCCTCATGGCGGTGCGAGGTGCTGGTTCCATCGTCAACGTGGCGTCGATCTTCGGTTCCAGTGGCGGGAAGGGCGACATGTTTTCCTATCACGCTGCGAAAGGCGCTGTTCTCAGCATGACGAAGAATGCGGCCGTCCTGTGGGGCCCGGACAAGGTCAGGGTGAACACCGTTCAGCCTGGCTTCGTCCGGACGCCGTCGTTTGAGCGGGTCTCGGACGCGGCGCGGGTGGATTGGATGACGTCGAATGCACCCTTGGGCCGTGTTGCGACTTCATACGAGATTGCGAACGCGATCGCGTTCCTCGCCGGCGAGGAGTCCAGCTTCATCACTGGTGCGGATCTCGTCGTCGACGGCGGCTGGCTGGCACGCTGATTGCGATGTGGTCTGCCGGTGACGTGCAGAACAACTAATGGATCGATCTGGGCCTGATTTCTCAAGACCGGCGTCTAATGTCGGGCGTCGGCGGGAATGACTTGGCGGTCGGCAACGGCCGGCTCCCCATCAACAATAAGGAGAATGATCACAGTGGTTGAGGTACAAGGTACGTGTAATTCGCGGTTTGAGGCCGTGCGTGAAGCATTTCAGAACAACTTCGACAAGGGTCTGGACCTCGGTGCGTCGGTTGCAGTCGCGGTCGAGGGCGAGATCGTCGTCGACCTGTGGGGTGGACTGGCCGACGAGGCACAGAGGCGCCCGTGGGAGAAGGACACGATCACGAACACGTGGTCGACGACCAAGACAATGGCAGTCCTCTCAGCCCTGTTGATGATTGACCGGGGTGACCTGGACCTTGAGGCGCCGGTGGCTCGCTACTGGCCGGAGTTCGCCGCGGCAGGCAAGGACGGTGTGCTCGTCCGTCACGTCCTGAGCCACACCTCCGGGCTCGCGGGCTGGGATGAGCCGCTGAAGCCGGCCGATTTCGGTGACTTCGAGAAGATGACCTCGCTGCTGGCAGCTCAGGCTCCGTGGTGGACCCCGGGCGACGGTTCGGGCTACCACGGCTTCACCCACGGTTTCCTGATCGGTGAGCTCGTCCGCCGCGTGACCGGACAGGCCCTTCCGGACTTCTTCCGCAAGGAGTTGGCCGAGCCGCTGGGCGCCGACTTCCAGATCGTAGTGTCGGAGGCCGACTACGGCCGGATCAGTCCCGTCATCGCTCCGCCGCCGCTCTCCGAAGATCACCACGGCTTCGAAGACATGAACAGCATCGCCGCGCGGGCTCTCATGAACCCGGGGATCGGCGGAGATCATGCCAACGCCGACTGGTGGCGGCGAGCCGAGGTCGGCGCCGCGGGTGGGCACGGCAACGCCCGTTCGGTCGCGATGGTGCAGCGGGTGCTGTCGAACGGCGGCGAGATCAATGGGCGCCGCTATTTGTCACGCAAGACGTGTGAGAGCGTGTTTGCTCTTCAGGCCGATAACGTTGACCGGGTTACCGGCTTGGCCACGAGGTGGGGTGTCGGGTTCGCACTTCGGTCGGCCGGGCTTCCCCTTCCGGTCAACGATTCCACGTATTATTGGGGTGGTTGGGGTGGCTCGTTCGTAACGAATGACCTCGGCTCCAAGATGACAGTCGCCTACGTCATGAACCGTATGCAGAACACCGTCGTCGGCGATGAGCGCGGAGTCGCACTGTTCGAAGCCGCCCAACGGTCCGTCGCCGAAAACCCAGTGTGATGCGCGCGCTGCGCTTTTACAATTCTGGTGAACCGCCCCGCGTCGGAGTGGTCGACGTTCCTGTACCTGGTCCGGGTGAAGCGCTGCTCAGGATAACTGCCGCCGGGATGTGCCACTCTGACGAGTGGCTCATGAATATTCCGCGCGAAGACTGGGTGGCAGGTGGGGCAGTTCTGCCCATCACTCTCGGGCATGAAGCTGCGGGCGAGGTTGTCGCGGTGGGAAGCGGGGTCGAGAGCGTCGAGATCGGCGAATCGGTCTTGGTCTACGCTCCGTGGGGTTGCGGACGCTGTGTGTCTTGCGCTGTCGGCAGCGAGAACTTCTGTCGTCAGCAGGGCGGGCCACGGCCTCCGGGTATCAAGGTCGATGGAGCCATGGCGGAATACCTGCTCGTGCCGTCCGCACGACACTTGGTGCCCTTGGGCGATCTAGATCCGGTCGCGGCGGTTGCTCTAACCGATGCAGGACTGACTTCGTACCACGCAGTCAATGAGTGCATGCCGCAGCTGCGGCCCGGCGCCACAGCGTTGGTGCTCGGCATCGGCGGACTCGGGCATCTTGCGATACAGATCCTGCGCGCGATCGCGCCTGGCGTGACTGTCATCGCCGTCGACGCACGCCAAGACAAGCTCGACCATGCCATCGAACTGGGCGCACATCATGCCCTTTTGACGCACTCCGACAGCGAAGCTCGCATTCTCGAACTCACAAAAGGGGCGGGAGTCGACGTGGTCTTGGACATGGTTCGTGTCCAGCCCACAGTCGATCTCGGCCGCCGTGTCGTCGCGCGCGGTGGTGTCATCTCGTTGGTCGGGGCGGGTCCGGGGGTGCTTGAGGTGGCAGTCGGGCGGTTGCCAATGGGTGTTTCGGTGCTCAGGCCGTTCTGGGGGTCGCTCTCGGAGCTGTGGAACATTGTCGATCTGGCGCGCGCTGGTCAGATCCATGCGGAGTTTGAAACATATCCGCTTGAAGCAGGACCGGAAATCTACGAACGTTTGAAGTCCGGCGACGTGCGGGGCCGCGCCGTCTTGGTGCCCTAGATGAGTCAAACCGTTGACATTGGGTTGCGCACACCGTTGCAGATCGTGAGCAAGCAGAAGCCCGACGGCGAATGCAAGGTAGTCCGATGACGCTCCCCATCTCCACGTCGACACCGAGAAAGCCGATAGAGGATCGAGACGACGGGCTCGCTACCTCCTACGGTCAAGTTGGGTCCTCGGACTCAGGGAGAGGCCATGGACTTCGCTGGCGAAGGTCGCCGTCGGCCACAAGCCGGGGCCGGCATTGGTAGATCCTTTTTGTTCCGCTTCGCGACCGCGACGCCACGGTGCTCGTCTCGGACATCACCGGCGCAGGGCGTACGAAGAGCTCTTCGCCTCGACCTGACTCGGATGAGGCCCGCAATGCCGTGGCATCTCGCCCGGTAAGGCCCCAAGCCTGACCGAGTGACGTCGCCCGCGGCCGACAAGCTTGACATTCACACAAGGTGGTTGAGATATGACGCAGGATACGAGTGGGCAGTACGGCACGATCATTGTCGGGGGCGGGCATGGTGGGGCGCAAACAGCGGCCCAGTTGTGCGCCCGCGGCTACGAAAGCACGATTGCGGTCATAAGCAACGAGTCCGTGCCGCCGTATGATCGGCCCACGTTGTCGAAGGGCTATCTGGAGGGCAAGGTTGACTTCGAGGGCTTTCTCCTGCAGGAGACCAAGTTGTGGGCGGACTCTCGTGTGGATCTGCTGCTCGAGACGGAGGTGGTCGCGATCGAGCCGATGCAGCGCCTGGTTGTTACCTCCGACGGCCGTCGACTGGGCTATGAGAACCTGATCTGGTCGGCCGGCGGCAAGGCCCGTACGCTACCCGTACCAGGTGCCAATCTCGGAGGCGTGCATACGCTCCGCCGTTTTCGCGACGCCGAACGGCTAAGCGCCGACGTCAAGCGGGCGAAGGCGGCGGTGATTATCGGCGGTGGATACGTTGGGCTGGAGACGGCGGCCTCGCTGAGGAAGCGAGGACTGGCCGTGACGGTTGTGGAGGTCGCCGACCGGGTGCTCGCTCGTGTGACGAGCCCGCTAGTCGCTGACTATTTTGTTCGCCGTCACCGGGAGGCTGGTGTCCGTTTCCGCCTTGGGGTCGGCGTCGAGGAGTTCATCGGTGAGGGCGGCCGAGCGTCCGGCGTTCGGCTGTCCTCGGGGGAGGTCCTGCCTGCTGACCTCGTGGTCGTCGGTGTGGGTCTCATCCCGGAAATCGGACCGATGTCCGTTGCCGGTGCTGAGATCGGGAACGGAATCGAGGTAGACGAGCTGTGTCGGACGTCGTTGCCTGGGGTGTTCGCGATTGGGGACTGCGTAAGCTTTCCGATTCCGCTCTATGGAGGGCAGATGGTTCGTCTCGAGTCGGTTCAGAATGTCGTCGATCAGGCGAAGACGGTGTCCGACGCGATTCTTGGCGACCCGCGACCTTACGATCCGATCCCGTGGTTCTGGTCGAATCAGTTCGCCGAGCGCTTGCAGACCGCCGGTCTGCTGACCGGTTATGACGAGACGGTAGTGCGCGGCTCGACGGACCAAGGTGAGTTCAGCGTCATGTACCTCAAGAACTCGCAGATTCTCGCCATCGATGCCGTGAATAGCACGAAGGATTTCGTCCAGGGCAAGGCGATCCTCGGGATGGTTTACGAGGGCTCGCGCGCTGCCTTGGCCGATCCTGTGAACGGACTTCGGGCCGCGGTCACGACCCTGTCGGGAGTGGAGTAGCAGGTCGGGGTCGACAGTTCGCCTAGTACTTCAGTTGCGTTAATTTTGACTTCATCGTCGGTTCAATCGGACTTTCCGCCCTCGCCTGTTGGCAGACGTGGGCAGTGGGTCGAGGACCTGGCGGAAGTCGATGAGCTGATCAGGCACCGCTCCGCCCGCGCAGAACCCCGCACCAATGCTTTGCGTTGGGTGAGGGGCTGCTCTCGTACGAGAGCGGAAGAACCCACCGCCGGAACCTTCATGACAGTTCCGGACCCGGCGGTCCAGCTCCGTCCGCAGTGTTGCCTCGGACTGACTTCCACCCGGACTGACGCCGGCCAGAAGTTTTGCCCGTCTGGAGGAAGGAAAGCGATCGCGATGACCACTGTCGCGAAGTCCCCCGTTCGTCATCGGCAGTGCCGCCCAACACAGGGGCCGGCATGCGCAGGGCCATGGACTGGGCAGCATGGCGCACCGGCGGCGCCTGGCCTCCCTATGAGTGATCGAGGGCATCGGCAGCTATGGATCCCAGCTGGCGAACACTGTCGCCGGAGCGGGTTCTAAGGCTGTCGCAGCGCCGAGAACGCAGCCGCGCACGCCGCGGGGTCGGCAAGTCCGACCTATTGGATGCGGCAGCGATCGCGGCAGCCGCCCTCTCTCTCGACGCCAAGCCGATGATTGCGGCTCCCTCGTCAGGCCGAGGGCGTCCGTGCCGCGCTACCGGGTGCTAGTGGCGGCGAGGGAGCAGATGACGGTCGAGCGGACTTCCAAGGTGAACGCCCTGATCGCTCTGCTCCGAGTCGTACCGATCCACGGTCCTGGTCGCCTGGTCCCTTCCCGGACGGGCCAGGGATGAGGCCGCGTTTGCCGCCCTCGCCGGAGTGAACCCCATCCCGGCATCCTCGGGCAATACCACCCGGCACCGCTCAACCCCTGCGGGGACAGGCGTCTCAACCGTGCTCTAAGCGTCATCGCCACGGTCCGCATGGTCCACTGCCCCGAAACCCGCGCCTATGCCGTCAGGCGTCGCGCCTAAGGGAAGACAGGGCGCGAGATCCCCCGCTGCCTCAAGCGCTACCTCGACCGACGCCTCTACCGCCACCTCAGCAACGCCGCCTCCGCAAAATCGGGGGGAGGGGACGGGATATGGATGCTTCGTAGGGACGGGGGTCACGCTCAGTCGAAGCTGATGATGAAACGACCCCGCACCCCCCGTGCTGCCATGGCTCGGTGCGCCTCTGCGATGTCCTCGGGCGAGAGTCGCCGGACAATGCGCGGGACGATGATCCCTTCAGCAGCGGCATCCGCGACCTTCTGGAGCCCCTCACGGTCCTTGGCGAACCGGCTGACTCGGATTGTTGTCCCTCGATATCCCGCTCGATCGATCCAAGCCATGTCGTGACCACGATGACTTTGCCGGCGTCCTTGAGAGCTGGCAGAACGTGCTGGCCCAAAGATGCCCCGTCGATGACGCCATCGACCCCTGCCGGGTACAACGCACGCACCCGATCGGCGAGACCGTCCCCCCGGTGGACGACATGATCCGTCCCGAGGGATCTGACCGCATCGGCGTCTCCCGGCGCCGCGTCGGCGATTACCTCGAGGTGACGCTGCTTCGCGAACGGGATCACGTAGGAGGCCAACTGCCCCGCCCCGCCGGTTACCAGGAGGGAGCTTCCAGGCGCGAGATCCAATTCGCGGAGGGCAACAAGGGCGGTAAGGCCGTTCATTGGCAAGCAGGCAGCCTGCGCCATCGTTAGTCGGTCTGGGATGAGCACCGCCGACTCCTCGGGTACAACCGCATACTCGGCCTGCGCACCGTTGGCCGTGCCGAAAGGCGTCACTATTGCCATGACGCGATCACCGATGGTGAAATCTTTTACTCCGACGCCGAGCGCCTCGACGACCCCCGCGGCGTCCATTCCGGGCACCCAAGGCGGTGGACCCGTCATCGAGCCGTTCTCGCCGCGTCCGCGCATGCCGAGGTCGGTGGGGTTCACCGCTGCGGCGTGAACCCGAATTCGGATCTGACCACGACTCGGCTCTGGAATAGGAATGGCGACGACGGAGAGCACCTCTGGCCCGCCGCCTCGCGTGATCCCCACCGCGCGCATCGTGTTGCTCGTCATCGCTTTCTCAGGCGCCGGGGTCGTCATCGACGCAGATGATCGCTGCAGGACACACTGCTGCTGCGCGTCGAGCGGCCGCCTCACGTTCGGGCGATGGGCTATCGTTCAGGACGACGACGATGCCGTCCTCGTCCTGATCAAACAGGTCCGGTGCCTGAAGTACGCACATACCGCTGGCAATGCACTGGTCGGCATCAACACGAATCTTCATCATAGCTCTCCTCTTGCTCAGATCTACCAGGTAACCCGCAACGACTTCGGACCGCGCAACAATAGGCCTTCCCGCCAGTCGGGCGACGGGTCAACGGCGTCGAAACGGTCGAACCTGCGGAGGATCGATTTCAGCACAACACTGAGCTCCATCCGAGCGAGCTGCTGACCGAGGCAACCGTGCACACCGTATCCGAATCCGAGATGCGGGGCCTCATCTCGCGCAGCATCGAAGCGCTCCGGAGCATTGAAGACCGACTCGTCGAAATTGGCGGCGTGCACCCAGAAGATGACGCCCTCCCCCTCCTTGATCGTCACCCCGCCAATCTCGACATCCTGCATGGCAATTCGGCTACGCGGTCCCGTCCCCGCCGGAAGGAAGCGAACGAACTCCTCCAGCGCGTTCGGAATGAGGCTCTCATCGGCCTTCAGCTGCTGGAACAGCTGCTGCGAATGCGCTAGGAAGTAGAGCATTCCGCCCATGATGGCGGTCGTCGCATCGTGCCCTGCGGATAGCACCGTGAATCCTATGCTGTTGAGGTCGTCCTCCGTGAAGACCTCATTCGTTTGGGTATCGTGAATCAGCGCACCCAGGAGATCATCGGTCGGGTTCTGCCGGCGCCGTTTGATCACCTCCGCGAAGTACTCCTTGACGCTCAGGATGAGCCGGTCCCCTTCGACGGGGTCCGTGACGGAGCCGCCGATGAGAGCCTGCGTCGCCGGGACGAACCGGTCCCGCTCCTCGAAATTGACGCCGAGGAGACTGCAGATCACCGCGACGGGAACTATGTCTACGAACTCCTTGATGATGTCGACGCCCGGACCCATCGCAACGACGCGGTCGAGCTGTTCTTCGACATCATGGACGGTCTGAGGCTCGAGCGCCATGACTCGTTTGACGCTCAGATGCTTCGTCAGCAGACGACGGCGAGCGAGGTGCTCCTGGCCGTCGTACATCGAGATCGTCCGCGGCCACGGCGGCTTCGCACCGTTGTTTAGCCGCATGCGCGGAACATCCTTGCCGTGAACGTCCGTAGAGAAGAACGGAGACGACGTCATTTCTTTCACCTCGTCATATCCGAGCACCAACCAGCCGTCACCTCCGTAGGGCATGGTGGCGCGGATCACCGGTCCGTGCGCCTCCTTGAGCTCTTGGATCTCGCGCCGCAACGCGGTCGCGACGATCACGCTCTGGTTGCCGTCAATCTGATACACCGACTCGATCATCGCGATCCCTTTCGTCTTCGAACAATAGCGCCAGTATAGCGGACGCTACACTGGCGCTGTGGCGGCCGCTACATTGTGACACGAGAAGAGGCGGGGCAGTTTAGACGAGGAGCTGCGTCCAATTAGATCGAGAAGAGAGTGACATCCATCGACTGATCAACAATACGAACGGGCAGTAATAGGCGTAAACACCGGCGAGTGCACCATGTGGCTGCTTCAAGACCAACCAGCGTCAACCCCTGCCGCCCACGACCCGATCCGACCGCCGGCAACCCTGTTCAAGGCTTCAGATGCCACCCCCGACACCAGCGCATATGGCGCTCGAGCTCGAAGGATTCAGGTGAGCTGCCCGGGATAAGGGCGGTATGAGTTGGTCATAATTGATCCGCCGCGGGCTCGGGCCGTCTCCTGCTGCCGCTCTCCGGGGCGATGGACCATCGTATCGGTGACCATGGCGGTTTGCCGAGACGATCCACGACGAATAGACCGGCAGACACGTTGAGAACCAGCGAGCAGAAGGCCGCACCGACCGGAATTCCAACGATGCATCAAACGCTACCTAGCCTGCGGCGTTTACCGTACGCTTAACGCCGCCATTCCATGCCGAGCAGCTCTTGACAAGACATAGAAGAGTCATAGACGCCTACACAAGGGAGACACGCTCTAGTGTGTGAGCGGGATTCGGGCGCTAAGCGGGTCGAACTCAGCACCGGCAGGATAGAAGTCGAGCAGTCCTGCGCCGAATTCCGTCAGTACGGGGCGCATCGCGACAAAGTCCGTCGACGCATCGTTCTTCGTCGATTCCACCTCACCGAGCGAGAGCAGAGTGAGGCGCGAACCGGAGCCGGAGAACGCGTCAACCGATAGCGAGCTGCCTACGGCGTCGACGTGCATCCAGGGGTTGGCGAAAGTGAAGAGCATCATTCCGAAGTGCCCACTGAATTGCACAACGCCGCGAAATCGGACGACGCCCGAGCCAGTAGTCGAATCGAAGTCCGACGTGTCGTGAAGCGGGAAATGAAACTCCAGTTCCGGCGCGACGACTAAGCCGTCAGTGGCGATGGCACCGTCGGGGAGCCCGTCGACGTAGTCGATCAGACTACGCTTGATCCCCCACGCGAGGGTGAACTCGAAGACCTCTTCGCTAGGGCGTCCCATTCTCGAATCGTAACCTATCCTTGCCCAAGCCCGATATCTTTGACTCTTCGGACATTTGGGTGAGGGTGTCCCTTTTCTTCGTCAAGGGTCAGGCTGCCTTGATGGTGTTTCGTCGAAATCATGTCGCGGAGTCTGGCGAAGAGCACGTCGCAACGATGTCGAGCGAGGGCAATCAGCTTGGTTGTCGCGTTTTCCCAAGGCACGTTTCCGGACGTAGACTGAACCAGGCTGCTGGGTGCCTCGGTCGAGGCATGGCATTACGGCAAGCTGCTGGGGACCGGCAGCATAGACACCGTTACCCCGACTCTTCCGTCGCCTGGCTCATCTCCGATTCAAGTGGGGACCGATACCTTCTCGAAAAAGCCAATGGGATCGAGTTGCGGATCAGTCCGGACCAGTTCATCCGACGCATGGACCGAAGCAGCGGCACTGCTCAATGCGGTTGATGCAGCGCTCCGCCGGACCTAACGTCAGGTTTGGGCACACCTTGGCGCCTCCTCCGCAATCCCCGTCGCATATGCCGGTGCCAAACCGCGTACGAGCGGGAAGACCCGGGCACTCCCTAAGCAATACCCGTACTCCCGCCCCCCACACCACTTAGACCCGCGGCGCCCGGAACGGCGCCGCTGGAGACGGATGCCTCCGCCAAGGGAACCGCGGCACTCCCCTGCCGATGCTCTCGGGGCATCCGTTCAGTCAGTTGCTGCCGGCAGCCGCACCGGATCCGGGCCCATCCCCCTGCCGGGTCCGGATCCGGCTCCGACCAAAGCACCGTTTTCGAACGGAGACACCACTCCCAGCAAACCTCCTCCCCCGCTGTCGCTCAGCCGGTCCCTCACCGCAACAGCTTCCGGGGGCAATCGACGATCATGTCGCAGCGGTTCTAGTTCAGGGTGCTTTAGCCTAGGATCTCGACCATGCGGCCGGTTACCTAACCGGAGCCGTTCCCAGAGAAAAGCGACACCGCCATGCCCAAGCCGATTTTTCTCGTCCACGGCGCCTACACCGGCGCTGGATCTGGTTCCACGTCGTGACAGACCTATCGTCGGCGAGGCATGCGCCGGCTCGCCGGCTCGGCAGATCGAGGGTGTTGACCCGCAACCCGCGGCGCGCGGCCATGCACCCAGGGTGAGCAAACCCAACGAGCTCGCCGAGGTCATCGCGCGCTGCGACGACCCCGAGGGAAACGAGACGTGAGGTTCGCCGCGTTTCCGTGGTTCACCAATGAGCGATTGCCCCTGCCCGTGAAAAGCGCCCGCGCAGGCAGCTCAAGTGTTACATCTGACGGGCTTCTTGGGGGCTGTCAGAGTCCGGGTCTTATTTGGGATTTTGACGATCGCTGGTGAAACCCCATAGCGCCAGGCTTGGGATTATGAACCTCTTGCGGTGCGCGCACTCTCAGACCGGCTGCGTCCGCACGTCTGGGAACCGGCCCTCCGGTGCTTTCTTCGGTTCCAGATGTTCGGGGTCGGGGTGTTCTTTTATATCGCAGTTGTAGAACGGTCCTTGTGGGTCCAGGAGGACTCTCATGTGGTGATCTGCGTGGTCCCGCCACCAGACGCTCATGCCGGTGGCAGCGTCCAGCCGCAGGTGCTCCCAGGAACGCCACATGGCCGCCACACGTGAGACTGCTTCGGGGTGGAAGTACCACTCGATGCACCATTTCGCGGATTTCCCGGTGACGCTGCGGACGTACGTGGGCAGCAGCTGCTCGTGCAGGAATTCTTCGGCCGAACCGTAGACGAGCTCCGGTGTCTCCCCGGCCTTTCCGTCCTCGCTCTCGCCGGGACTGAGTGCGGGAGTGTCGGTATCGAATAATCCGAAATCATCTTCCATGAGGCAGGCGCTTCCTTACTTCGTGACCCAGGGATTAGCGTCCGGCGCGGCCGGGACCGGGACTGGCTCAACTTCGAGCTGCGGGCTGTACTTCTGGATGGACGCTTCCACGGCTTCCTTGTGCGTGCCCGTGTACCAGGGCAGTGTGCGCACCAGCGTTGCCGGTGCCCTCGAAGCGAGGACCACCGCGCGGCCGCGGTCGAGTTCAGCGAGGTTGGAGACATCGAAAATGCGTTCCTTGCCCTCCTACCGGGAGCGGCTGGACCCGGACTTGCCGGAAGAGACAGAGACATTGATGTAGCTGTAGTCACCGATCAGATCCGAGAGCGCCCGGAGGAATCCTTCTTCGGCCACGCCGCCGCCGTAGACCTTGACGTTCGCGGCGGACCAGATTTTGCGCATGTTCGCCTCGCCCCAGAGCTCGACGCCCTGGGACCAGGATTGCAGGATGCCCATGACGATCAGGCCCTTGGATCCGTAGAGGCTGAACTGGTCGGGCAACCCGGCCCAGCGGACGACGTTGGCCAGCTCGTCAAGGGCGAACAGCGCAGGCTTGGGCAGGCGTCCGCCGCTGCGCTCGGCGCGTTCTTCCATGGCCTCAGCGATGGCCACCGTCAGTGCCGTGGTGAGCGGAGCGGCCGAGCCGGCCCCTTCCTTGGAGAGGATGTAAATCGTCTCCTGTGAGGCAGCGAACGCGTGCGGGTTGAACTGACGGCGCCTATCGGTGGCCACGCTCGCGCCGCCAGTCGGGGCGACCCACCGCAGCGTGTTCCTGCTCTTGAGGCACTGAATCATTTTCTCGGCCGTGCCGAAGATGCCGTCGCGCTGTTTGTCTGCCAGTTCCAGCGTGGACTCCAGGCCTTTGTACTGCAGCTCGTAGTCATGTGTTTTGAGGATGTTGATGGGTTCGCGGTTTACCTGCTCCGTCACCCAGAGATAGACCTGCGTGATGGGCAGCCCGCCCAGTGCGGTCGCGAGGAAGTACGAGGAGAGAATGTCTTCGGCTTTGGGATCGAAGTAGGCGTCCGGCTTGGATCCCGGGACCCGTGAACCGACCGAGAAGTGCTGGGTGAGCTTGTAGGCCTTCTCTTCGTCCGTGACGTAGGAGAGCGGGTTCCACCACCAGTCCGGTTCCTCCTGGGCAATTTTCTGCGGATCGAACACCCACACCGGGGCCGTGGCCTCGCGGACGCCGCGGGTGCCGTCCACGACGTCGCGCTTGTTCGACGTCGAAACCACAGCCCCTTGTGCGTTCTGGATTGCGGGCATCACCCGGGAGGTCGACTTACCTGTTCGTGGTCCCCAGATATCGAGGCTGAGGTCTTCCCAGGACTGGATGAATTCCTGGTTGGTGGAGACGACCTGGCCCACGACGATACCGGGGTTGTCCTTTACCCCGAGTCGTCCGGCTTTGGCTGTTGCGCCTTTTCGGCGACCATGGCCAGGACGTTGAAGAGCAGGCGGCCGACGGGGTCAGTGGGGTAGTGCACGGATTCTCTGATGCTTAGCTTCACTTTCTTCTTCGTGAGCTCTTCGACGATGTCCCGGGCGTCGGGCAGGGATCGGGCGAGTCGGTCGAGTTTGGTGATGACCAAGGTGTCGTCGGCGCGGACTCCTGTGGCGCGTGAACTACGGCCAAAAGGGGGGGTGATACTAGTGAGGCCACCCCCACCCCGGTCGGGAACCGGGTACTACAGTGGGTGCATGGCTGCCAGCCGCAATCCGCTCGACGACCTGCGCGAAACCATCGGCCATCTGGCCGATCAGCTCAAGCTGCACGGTTCGGAGCGCGTCGACGACCTGGTCGGCGATCGCATCGGTGCGAGGCCTGGGCCGGCCCGGCCGCTGTCCGAGGTGCAGGCCGAGCTCGACACGCTGGTCGGACTGGAGACCGTGAAGGAACAGGTGCGGGCCCTCGTCGCACTGCTCCAGGTCCAGGCCCGCCGCAAGGCGCACGGCCTGCCGGAGGTGGCCACATCACAGCATCTGGTGTTCCTCGGAAACCCGGGGACGGGCAAGACCACCGTGGCGCGGCTCCTGGCCGAGATGTACCGCGCGGTCGGT
Organism: Arthrobacter sp. Y3221048; assembly: GCF_059092685.1. Taxonomy (NCBI): domain Bacteria; kingdom Bacillati; phylum Actinomycetota; class Actinomycetes; order Micrococcales; family Micrococcaceae; genus Arthrobacter; species Arthrobacter sp. Y3221048. The sequence goes on from NZ_JBNHHX010000001.1 coordinate 839,060, forward strand.
CTACTGCAGAAAGGCCACCTGGTCGAGGTCGACCGTTCGGGCCTGGTGGGGCAGTACGTCGGCGCGACCGCCATCAAGACGGACCGGGTGATCCGGCGTGCGCTGGACGGCGTCCTGTTCATCGATGAGGCCTACGCGCTGGCCCCGGACGACGGCCGGGCGGACTTCGGCCCCGAGGCGATCGAGGTCCTGCTCAAGCGGATGGAGGACCACCGCCACCGCCTGGTCGTGATCGTGGCTGGGTACCCGCAGCTGATGGAGTCCTTCCTGCTCTCGAACCCCGGACTGCGCTCCCGATTCGCCCGGGAAATCACGTTCCCCGACTACTCCATCGACGAACTCCAGACGATCTTCCACCAGATGCTGGCCCAACACGAGTACACGCTGGAGCCGGGTGCGGACCAGATGCTGCGCCGCATTTTCACCGGGCTCCACGCGGGCGAGGACTCCGGCAACGCACGGTTCGCCCGTACGCTGTTCGAGCAGGCGCTCAACCGCCAGGCGCTGCGGCTGTCGCTGGACGAGGAACAAAGTTTCGATACGCTCGATCGTGAAGCCGTCATGATGCTCACCGAGGACGACATCGTCGAAGCCGCGCTGGCCTTGGGCGAGGAGCCGGAGCCGGAACCAACGCCGGAACCAGAGCAGTCACGCTGGCGGCGCTGGCTGGCCTGACCGGATCTGCGGCGGCTGTCAGGCGAATGCCGCGTTCGCTGCGGCTAGCGTGGCGCGCCTAGCATTCGACGACGTTGACGGCCAGGCCTCCCATCGCGGTTTCCTTGTACTTGGAGCTCATGTCCTTGCCGGTTTCGCGCATCGTGATGATGACTTCGTCCAGCGAGACGCGGTGCGTCCCGTCGCCCCAGAGCGCCATCTTGGCCGCGTTCACGGCTTTGGCGGCGCCGATGGCGTTGCGCTCGATGCAAGGGATCTGCACCAGGCCGCCGATCGGGTCGCAGGTCAGCCCCAGGTTGTGCTCCATGGCGATCTCGGCGGCGTTTTCCACCTGCGCGGGGCTGCCGCCCATCACCTCGGCTAGACCTGCGGCAGCCATGGAGGACGCGGAACCCACCTCGCCCTGGCAGCCGACCTCCGCGCCGGAGATGGAGGCCTGCTCCTTGTACAGGACCCCGACGGCGGCGGCCGCCAGCAGGAACTTCACGATGACGTCTTCCTTGTCCGCCTGCGTGGCCTTGTCCATGCCCGGCGCGTAGTGCGTGGCGTAGAACATGACCGCGGGAATGATGCCCGCCGCTCCGTTGGTTGGTGCGGTGACGACGCGGCCGCCCGAGGCGTTCTCTTCGTTCACGGCCAGGGCCACCAGGTTGACCCATTCCTGCCAGTACTTGTGGTCCCGGTCCTTGTCTTCCTTGCGCAGCCGCTCATGCCAGGCGGGGGCCCGGCGGCGGACGTTCAGCCCCCCGGGCAAGAGACCTTCGCGCTTGATGGCGGAGTCCTTGCATTCCTCCATCACCTGCCAGATGTGGATCAGGCCGGCACGGATGTCCGCCTCGGAGCGTGAGGCCTTCTCGTTGAGCATCATGATGTCGCTGATGCCCAGGCCGGTGTTGCGGCAGTGTTCCAGCAGTTCCGCCGCCGTCCGGAAGGGGTAGGGGAGCTCCTCCTTGGAGGCATTCAGTTCCCGCGCTGCCGCACTTTCCTCGCCGTCGCGGACCACGAAGCCGCCGCCCACGGAAAAGAACGTCGCCTCGTGAAGGATCGCGCCGGCGTCGTCGGTCACCTGGAATTTCATTCCGTTGGTGTGCCGGGGCAGCACGGTGAGCGGATGCTGCACCATGTCCTCAACCCGGTAGTCCAGGACCAGGCCGGCCGAGCCCTCGACCCGTGAGCACAACTGCAGCTCGCCGGTCGAGGCCATCTCTGCCAGACGGGATTCGACGTCGTCCGGCAGGATCTGTTCGGGCTGGAAACCTTCCAGCCCGAGCATCACCGCCGTGAAGGTGCCGTGGCCGCGGCCGGTAGCCGCGAGGGATCCGTACAGATCCACCCGCAGCCCGGCGACCCGGTCCAGCACACCGGTTGACACCAGTTCCCCGGCAAAGACGGCGGCTGCCCGCATCGGACCGACGGTGTGCGAACTGGAGGGACCGATGCCCACGGTGAAGAGGTCGAATACGCCGACAGCCATGATGCTCCTTAGCGACCTTCGGTTGGTGTGGAAACCGGGGCCAGGTCCGGGTAGAGCGGATGCGCCTGGGCCAGTGCCTCCACCCGGGTCTTCAGGACGGACAGGTCGGCGGCCGGCCCGGCAATGAGGGCTTCGGCGATGATGTCCGCGACCTGGTGGAACGCCTCTTCGCCGAAGCCTCGGGTGGCCAGCGCTGGCGTGCCGATGCGCAGGCCGGAGGTGACCATGGGCGGACGCGGGTCGAACGGCACCGCGTTGCGGTTCACCGTGATGTCGATGGCGGCCAGCAGGTCCTCGCCCTGTTGGCCGTCCAGCGCGGAATTGCGCAGGTCAACCAGGACCAGATGCACGTCGGTGCCGCCGGTCAGCACCGTGATGCCCTTCTTTGCGACGTCCTGCTGAGACAGCCTCTCGGCAAGGATCCGTGCGCCCGCCAGCGTGCGCTGCTGGCGGTCGGCGAATTCCTCGGACGCGGCGACCTTGAACGCCACGGCCTTGCCCGCGATGACATGTTCAAGCGGCCCGCCCTGCTGGCCGGGGAACACCGCGGAATTGATCTTCTTGGCGATGTCGGCCTCGTTGGTCAGGATGATGCCGCCGCGCGGACCCGCCAGCGTCTTGTGCGTGGTGGACGTGACCACGTGGGCGTGCGGCACCGGGCTGGCGTGCAGGCCCGCCGCCACCAGGCCGGCGATGTGCGCCATGTCCACCATCAGGTACGCCCCGACGGCGTCCGCGATCCGGCGGAACTCCGCGAAGTCGAGCTGGCGCGGGTAGGCGGACCAGCCGGCGATGATCAGCTGCGGCTTGTGCTCCTGCGCCAGCCGCTCCACCTCAGCCATGTCGACCCGGTGGTCCTCTTCGGAGACGCCGTAAGCGGCCACGTTGTACAGCCTGCCGGAGAAGTTGATTTTCATGCCATGGGTCAGGTGCCCGCCGTGGGCCAGGTTCAGGCCCAGGATCGTGTCGCCGGGCTTGATCAGGGCGTGCATGACCGAGGCGTTGGCCTGCGCACCGGAGTGCGGCTGGACGTTGGCGAAGCCGGCACCGAACAGCTCCTTGACCCGGTCGATGGCCAGCTGCTCGATCACGTCGACGTGCTCGCAGCCGCCGTAATACCGGCGCCCCGGGTAACCCTCGGCGTACTTGTTGGTCACCACCGAGCCCTGGGCCTGCATGACGGCGACGGACGTGTGGTTCTCCGAGGCGATCATTTCCAGCCCGGCCTGCTGGCGGCGCAGCTCGTTGTCGATCTGGGCGGCGATTTCCGGATCGAGGACGCCCAGGTCCGCGTTCAGGCTGGCGCTGGCGACAGCCGTCATGGCCGCGGTCATGCTACTTCACCACCGTTGGCGGTGGCGTACTCCTCGGCGGAGAGCAGCGGGCCTTCCTCCGACACCTGGACGGTGAACAGCCAGCCCGCGCCGTAGGGGTCATCGTTAATCACGGCAGGGTCGGCCACGGCGTCGCCGTTGACTTCGGTGACCTCGCCGGTCACCGGAGAGTAGAGGTCCGAAACGGACTTGGTGGACTCGATTTCACCGCAGGTTTCGCCGGCCGTCACGACGGTACCGACCTCGGGAAGATCCACGTACACGATGTCGCCCAGCGCCTCGGTTGCCACGGCAGAAACGCCGATCCTGGACGGGCCGGAACCGTCGGCGGCCACCCACTCGTGCTCTGCGGAATATCGTAGTTCGGCGTTGACCTTGCTCACTGTGATGCCTTTCTTGGAAACGTGCTGTTGATGCGGAAAAGAATTACTGCCGGCGCCACTGCACGGCCTCGGCGACCGCCAAGGCCTCGTCCAGCAGGGAGGCGTTGGCGACGGGCAGGGCGGTGAGGTCCTGGATTAGGCCGGGGATTCCACCACATTGCGACGGCTCACCGGCGGCGTGGCGGTGTCGCTCAGGGCGTCGTCGATATCGAGGACGCTCGCCTGGCGGATGGATGGGGGAACGGCAGCGTCCACCAGGCCGTCCACGCTGTCGTGGCCGACCAGCTTGAGCATGGGCTCGATGTCCGCATGCCGGCGGGCACCGATATGCCGGTCGGCAAAGGTTGATGAAAGTGGTTGAACCGTCATGAGGAACTCCAAGATCGGGCCGGCCCGAGGGCTCGGCTGGGATTGGGTTCCTCCCCGCTCTGTATTTGACCTGAGAGATTCCGCGGAGTGTGTTCCGCTTGCACCGTCGGTGAGCCTGGCTGCTGCCTGGCTGCTTTCCAGAGTTGCCTCGCCGCGGCGGTACATGGGCCTGAGAGATTCCTGGGGAGGATTTGCTCCTACGGCGCCTGCCCGGATGGTGTGCGGAGAGGACTCTCCCGCCACGGTTCGAAAGGCACATTCAGTTGTGGGTGATTCGTCTCACACGATACACACAGTGCCCGGTGCGATCAAAATCCGGTCGCCGAGCATCAGTCCGGTCCCATCCAAGGTTTCGTCGGCCGCCGCGCGCCCGGAACCGCACCGTCGCCTACCCAATAAAAGGATTCATCAGTATGCTTTGCGTTGATGTCCTCGAGAGGAAGGCTGATGACCGAGGGCCCGGTGTGCCGCCGGGCCGTTGACAAGAATCGACAGGTTTCGACCACGGGTTGGAACGGAAGGCGCCTTGCGCCGGAGACGGAGATTTTGATGAGCAACGAAGAGGGACGCACGCCGCTGTCGCCGGAGGAACTCGAATCCCAGTCCGGAACGGCGCTGCCGGACAAGGAAGTCGCGTCCATCTTGGATTTGAATGCCGATCTCGACCTGGCCATCGATGCGGCCGCGCCCATCGACCTGGCCGTCGCGGCGAACGCCAATGTCGCGGCCCCCATCGATGCCGCCGCCTCGGCCAACATCCTCTCGACCGGCTCCACGGCGCAGGCCCTGTCCGACCAGGGAGTCATCATCAACCAGGGCATCACTGCGGACGCGACCGCCGAGTCCACGCAGGACAGCACCATCGACCAGGGCAATGACACCGTGGACGACGCCGGGGCAACGGCCGGCCCCGCTGCCGGGACAGCCGCCGTCGGCGATTCCGGCCTTTCCCAGGAGGGCGCCTCCGGGCCGGAGGCAACTGCTCCTGCGCTGCTTCCCGACGGCACCCTTCCCGACGGCACCCTTCCCGATGGCACGCTGCCGGACGGCACCCTGCCCGACACCGGATCCGTCACGGAAGGCCTTGGGTCGACCCTCGACGGGAACCTGCTCAACGTCAACGTCAATCTGGCCGCGGACGCCGATATTGCCGCCCCGATCAATGGTGCTGTGGCCGCCAACGCCAACGTTGCCGCGCCGATTGACGCCGCGGTGGCGGCGAATATCGGCTCAGTCGACAGCAATGCCGTCGCGGTGGCGCAGCAGGACGCCATCATCAACCAGCAGATCGACGGCAGCGCCGAGGCCAGCGCCGGCCAGCAGTCCGACCTCGAACAATAGTCCCTGAATGAGCATGGGTCCGAGCCGGCCGCCGGCCGCGAGTGACGTGTTGTCCGGCGGCCGGTCGGCTGCACCCCCTTCGATTGACGTCCCGACGCTGGCCGACGGCGTGCAGCTCCTCGGACCGGCACAGGGTTCCGGCTACCGGGAGCCGCCCGCGCTGGTCCGGCGCGCGGACGGGCAGACGCTCCAGCTCACTCCGCTGCTCTATGCGGTTTTGGAGGGCGTGGACGGCTCTCGAAGCCTCGACCAAATTGCCGAACATGCCGGCGGGACGTCCGGCAGGCTGATCACTGCCGAAAACGTGCAGACCCTGATCGAAAAACAGCTGCTGCCGCTGGGCCTGCTGCGGCTCGCGGACGGCTCACAACCCGAAGTCAAAAAGGCCAGCCCGCTGCTGAGCATGCGCTTCCGCTACACGGTCACGGATCCCGCGCTGACCCGGAAGCTGACGGCTCCTTTCGCCGTCCTGTTCCATCCGCTGATCGCCTTGCCCGTGACTTTGGCCTTTTTGGCGGCGTGCTGGTGGGTGCTGATGGTCAAGGGCCTCGGCTCGGCAACGCACCAAGCCTTCGCCAACCCCGGGTTGCTGCTCTTGGTTTTCGCCACCACCATTCTTTCGGCCGGCTTCCACGAGTTTGGCCATGCCGCCGGGGCACGCCGCGGCGGCGCAACGCCGGGAGCCATGGGCGTCGGCCTGTACCTGATCTGGCCCGCCTTTTACACCGACGTCACGGACTCCTACCGGCTGGGACGCGGCGGCCGGCTCCGCACGGATCTGGGCGGCCTGTACTTTAACGCCATCGTCGTGGTGGGCACGATAGGCGCCTGGTGGCTCACCGGCTTCGACGCGCTGCTGCTGGTGGTGGTGACCCAGATACTGCAGATGGTGCGCCAGCTGCTGCCCCTGGTTCGCTTCGACGGCTACCACATCCTCGCCGACGCAACCGGGGTTCCCGACCTGTTCCAACGGATCAAGCCCACCCTGCTGGCGCTGCTGCCCTGGCGGTGGTCCGATCCCGAACCCAAGCTGCTCAAGCCCTGGGCCAGGGCCGTCGTGACCGCTTGGGTCCTGGTCACGGTTCCGCTGCTCCTGTTCTGCCTCTTCATGATGGTGGTCTCGCTTCCCCGGGTCCTGGGGACGGCCTGGGCCAGCATCATGGACCAACAAAGGCTGCTGGCCGATGCCGGTTCGGACGGCGACTTCGCCATCATGGCCGTGCGTGTCCTGGCGATCACCGCCGTCGCGCTTCCCATTCTCGGGATTGCCTACATCCTGCTCCGCCTAGCCCGCCAGCTCGGCACGGCGGTCTGGGCGAAAACCCGTGGCCGGCCGCTCCGGCGGGTGACCGCCATGGCCGCCGCCGTCGCCGTTCTCGCCGGTTTGGCCTGGGCCTGGTGGCCCGACGACGGCGCCTACCGCCCGGTGCAGCCCTACGAACGCGGAACCCTGTTCGATGCGGCAGCTTCCGTCGCCCCGGTGTCATCAGCAGGGCTGGCCGAAGGCCGCGCAGGGCAAACGGTGGCGGCGTGGCCCTCCGGTACCGACCTGCCCACGGCGGAGGATCCGCAACTGGCGATGGTCCTCGTTCCCCGCGAGATGCAGGCCGGGCACCAAGAGACCGCCACGGCGGACACTACCGAGGATTTACAGAACGACGGCGGTCCCGGCACCACCGTTACTGAACCTTCTGCAAACCCACCGCCGGCCTGGGTCTTCCCCTTCGACCGGCCGCTGGCCCCCGAGGAGGACGGAAACCAGGCCCTCGCCGTCAACGTTGAGGACGGATCCGTGGTCTACGACGTCGCCTTCGCCCTTGTCTGGGCCGCCGACGGACCGGTAGACGCCACGAACGAGGCCTACGCCTTCGCTTCCTGCCGGGGCTGCACCGCCGTCGCCGTCGGCTTTCAGGTTGTCCTGATCCTCGGCCAGACCGACGTCGTCGTCCCCCAAAACCTTTCGGCAGCGGCCAATTACAACTGCGTCGAGTGCCTCACCTACGCCCTCGCCAGCCAGTTGGTCCTCACCCTCGACGGCCCGCTCAGCGACGCAGGCACGGAGAAACTGGCAACCCTGTGGGAGGAGATCGCAACCTACGGCCGGTCGCTCGACGACGTTCCCCTGGACGAAATTCAGGCCCGGCTGAACGACTACAAGATGCGCATTCTCGGCATCATCGAACAGGACGCCGCCATCGGTGACGGCAGCGCCGACACAGGCACCGACGCGGCGTCCGAAACACAGCCGACCTCCGACACGGGCCCGTCTCCGGAGGCAACACCTCCGGCGGACACCGGCAGCGGGCAGCCATCCGCCCCGGCAGAGGCACCCGCCGGTGAACCCGAGCCCGGAACGGCAACGACTTCCCCGACACCGATACCCACCGGCACACCGCAGCCCGAACCCGCCCCCGTGCAGGAGCCTGCCCCTACGCCCGATCCGGCTGACGAACCGGCGCCGGTGCCGAGTGGATAACCCTCGGCGGCTACCGCCGGCGAGACGCAGTGCCTGGGTAGCCCGGAAGCAGCAGGGGTCACCGGGTGGCGCCGGCGGGTTCGTCCTCGAGGTCCTCGGGCGCCCCGAGGTCCATCTCGAGCAGCGGCACCACCTTGGACTTGGTGATGAAGCGGTGGGCCAGCCACAAAACGATGAAGACCGGCAACCCGATGTAGGAGGAAAGCACCTCCATGCCCCGGCCGGCAAGCACGGCCTCGTAGTTCTGTCCGGCGATCACGAGGATCAGCAGGGCGAAGGCCAGCAGCGGACCGATCGGGAACAGGGAGGCCTTGTACGGCAAGTCGCTGACCTTGTTGCCTTGGGCCAGGAAGCCGCGCCTGAAGCGGTAGTGGGAGATAGCGATTCCCGCCCACACGATGAAGCCGCACAGGCCGGACATATTCAGCAGCCAGGAGTAGGCCGCGCCCTGACCGACGATCGCGGAGAGGAACCCGAAGAGACCCACCGCCGCGGTGGCCAGCAGCGCCGGAATCGGCACGCCGCGCGCATTGGTTCTCCGGAAGATTTTCGGGGCCTTCCCGTCATGGGCCATGGCATAAAGCATGCGCGTGGAGGCATATAATCCGGAGTTGCCCGCCGAGAGAATGGCGGTCAGGATCACCGCGTTCATCAGGGCCGCTGCGAAGGCGATTCCGGCGCGCGAGAAGACCAGCGTGAACGGGGATACTGCGACATCGGCCTCGCCGGAGGCCAGCAAACTCGGATCGGTGAACGGGATCAGGCAGCCGATGATGAAGATGGCACCAATGTAGAAGAGCATGATGCGCCAGAAGACCGTGCGAATGGCCTTCGGCACTTCGCGGCGCGGGTTCTTGGCTTCGCCTGCGGCCACGCCCACCAGCTCGGTGCCCTGGAAGGAGAACCCGGCAATCATGAAGACCGAGATGATCGAGACCCAACCGCCGTGGAACACTTCATCGCGGTTTTCCCAGTTGCTCAGGCCCGGGGAGTTGTTCCCGAGGATGCCGAAGATCATCAGCACGCCGGCGATCAGGAAGAGCACCACTGCGGCGACCTTGATGAGGGAGAGCCAGAACTCTGACTCACCGAAGGACTCGGCGGAGAGGGCGTTGAGCCCGGTCAAGACCAGCAGAAAGGCCCCGGCCCACACCCAGCCGGGGACCCCCGGGAACCAGAAATCCATGATGATTCCGGCGGCGACCAGCTCGGCGGCCACCGTGATGGCCCAGTTGAACCAGTAGTTCCAGCCGATCGCGAACCCGAAGGACGGCGAGACAAATCGGGTGGCAAAGGTCTGGAAGGAGCCGGCTACCGGAATCTTGGCCGACATTTCGCCCAGCGACTGCATCAGCAGGAACACCATCAGGCCGACCAGCGCATAGGCGACCAAGGCTCCGCCGGGACCAGCCTGGGAAATCGTGCCGCCCGAGGCCACGAACAGCCCCGTGCCGATCGCACCGCCGATGGCGATCATCTGCAGGTGGCGGCTGCTCAGCCCGCGCTTGAGTTCGTTGTCGGCCTTGCCGGAGATGTGGACTGCCCCTGTCCCTGGGGAGGACCCGCGTTGTGTTTCTGCAGCGGGTCCGGGCGCGACAGCGCTGTCGTCTGTGTGCGTGGGGGAGCTGAGTCCCATTGTGCCTCCGGAAGGTAGCAGCGTTGGTTGAGCTTTCCGGTGGGCCCGCCGGAAAGGACGGTGATCAAGCTAACACGCGCTGAAAAAGAGTTTTCATGCGAAGCGAATGTTTCTGACAAGGACCTCAAAATCTTACGAGTACCGAAGCAGCCGCGGAAAAAGCATCAGAGTTGCTAACTTACTCGCGCTTTTGAGTAAATATCTCTTGTTCATCTGCTACGGGCCCGGCTGCGACGGCCCGTCCCAATATCCGGGTCAACGGTGTCCCTGGAATGCCTGCCACGTCAGTTCGGCCAGTGCGGCCTGGCCGCCGGGGCCGGGGTGGAAGTAATCCAGGGTGCTGATTTCGGTGGCGGAGAATCTGTAGGCGTAGACGGCGCCCCGGTCCCAGTGGCAGTTCTTGTACCTTGCACACGTGTCTTCGAGGATCTCGTTGAAGGCCAGCTCGCGGGCCACAACTTCCTGCCGCTGGTTCTCGGTGACCTCGGCGCCGAGCATGGACGGGCAGGTTCCGTTGGCCGCCCAGACCCGTCTGGCCTCCTGATCGGTGCGCAGAACGGACCACAGGCGGTGAAGGTCGGGAATGCTGCTGACGTAGATGTTGGCGTGCGGCAGCCCGTGATGCAGCGCCTCGAGAGCAGTAGCGACCTGTTCGGTGAAGTCGGCGGTGGACGTCATCGCTGCTGCCGAAGAGGCGCACAGGTCGTTGGCTCCAATGAGGAGGGTGATGTAGTCCGCCTTCTGGGCCACGGCCATGGACACCTGCGCCGGAAGATCCGCCGCTTCGGCGCCGCCGGCGGAATTGTTGTAATTGCTGATGCTGATCTGCGGGTGCAACGCCACCAGTCGCTCGTAGTGGCTGCGTATGCCGTCGGACCGCTCGTCGCCCGTGGACCAGGACTGGGCCGGGTAGTTGCCGGGCTGGCAACAGGTGTTTGCGGCCTGGGTAATGGAATCCCCGAGACCCGCAATGGCGCTTGGATACGATCGCAGGGCGGCGGATCCCGGCACGACCAGCAGCGCGAACAACATCAGCGGCAGGATCAGAAACCGGACGGTGCTGCCCACGGAACCTCCTCTGGGACGAGGGCCACGTCCTGAGGCCAACCCCAAATGGAACCGCAACTAACGCTCCTCATTGGGGTGGGACCCCGTTGAGGGCGAAGCCCCCGACGCGTAAATTTTCCAACATCCGCTCGCAGGTGGCTACCGGCTGGTGGAACGCGCTCGCGTGTCTTAGTTAAGGGAGCGTCCTGTCGACGTAGGGTCGAGTCATGGATGGGCGCCAAGTGACCGAGCTGGAAGGGCAGACCTCGATCAATGAACTGCTTGACGAGCCCGTCGGCGTCTCACACATCCAGTTGGCACTGCCGATCTATGTCCAGCTCCGGGCAGGCGAGTTCCGCCGTCTTTCCTGAACTCTCCGGCGCCGCAGGTTCCCCAGCGGCCGCACTCGCATGCTTTTCCGGAGGGCCTCGCTACACTGACGGCATTGACGGTGATCGGGGGGGGGACGGGCGCGGTGAAGCATAAGCGGCGGCAGGGAGGCCGAGGGCGGTTGCTCGGGCCGATGATGGCGGCATTGCTGACCGTCGCCACCGTGGCGGCCTGCGGGCAGCAACCTGGAAACCCCGGAGAACAAACACGGCCCGAGGCCGAGCTGGTCGACGCCGTCGATTGCACCACGGTGCAGCACATCGTCGAACCAGGGCGGCCGTCCGCGCCTCCGCCGCCGGCGGCCGGTAGCGTGCCCAAAGCCTTCGCGCCTGTTGACGTCATCCGCTGCGACGCCATGGCGATGGCGACCCTCGAGGACGAGGAAGGCCTGTGGTCGGCGTTCACGGAAGAGCGCCTCACCGGAAACATTGACGCACTGTTAAAGGCGCTGGCGCAGCCCAGCGACGGCCCCAGGGCGAACCAGGCCTGCACCGCGGACATGGAAATGGTCCCCGATCTTTGGCTCGTGGATGCGGCCGGCAAAGCCATGCGTGCCGCGTGGCCCACGGATTCCTGCGGCAAGACGAAACCCGGGGTCCGCGAGGTTCTGGCGGGCATGACCGTGCTCGAATCGAAGCAGCACCGGATGGAACTGATCCAGCCGAGGGCGGCGCTGGATGCTGACTGCCCCGCCGAGTGGAGCATCAAGCCGGTGCCGGGCATGACCGCGCTGGCACCCTTCGAGGTGGGCGAGGAGCCGCGTGGCAGCGGCGAGGGCGAGCTGGGTTCCCCCGGTCTGCTGCCGAGCGCCGGCGAGGCCGACGCCTTGAGGATCTGCCAGTACCGGACCGAGCCGGTGCCGGCTGAAGAGGAGGAGCGCCCCGCCGGAGCGCAGCCGGACTTGGAATTTGACGTCATCGAGATCGTGTCCGGGACGTTTTCCAGGGGCGGAAGCATTAAAGGCACGGTCAAAGATGCCATCTTAAACGCGGCCGCAAAGGATCCTGTTGACAGCGAATGCATCGACGACGCAACGGAGTTTGCTGTGCTCTGGCCGCTCGCCAAGGGGCAAAGCGCCGGCGCACCGCTGACCGTGGAACTCGACGGCTGTCAGCGGCTCTACCCACCCGACGGCGCGGCCCGGACGTTGCCGGACGAGGCGGGCACCGCCGTCGTTGTGGCTTTAGAGAAGTGAGGCGTGATGGTGAGGGACAAAGTCGCACTGGTAACCGGAGCGTCCTCCGGCATCGGGGAACACGCCTGCCGGGAACTGGCACGCGGCGGCTTCACCGTCTACGCGGCCGCGCGCCGGCTGGAGCGGATGCGGCCGCTGGAAGAGCACGGGGTCCGCGTCCTCGAGATGAACCTGACCGACGACGCGTCGATGGTGCGCGGGGTGGGGCAAATCCTTTCGGAGCAGGGGCGGCTGGACGTGCTGGTCAACAATGCCGGTTACGGCTCGTACGGCGCGATTGAGAACGTGCCGCTGGAGGACGCCCGGCAGCAGTTCGAAGTGAACCTGTTCGGGCTGGGGCGGCTCATCCAACTGGCGGCCCCCGCCATGCGGGCCCAGGGCAGCGGGCGGATCATCAACGTCTCTTCGATCGGCGGCGTCTTCTACGAACCGCTGGGCGGCTGGTACCACGCGGCGAAATTCGCGGTCGAGGGTTTGTCGGACTGCCTTCGGGTGGAGCTCAAGCCCTTCGGCATCGACGTGGTGATCGTCGAGCCCGGGCCGATTCTGACCGAGTGGGACGCCATCGCGGTGGAAAGCCTGCTGCAGAGTTCCGAAGGGACGGCCTACGCGCAGCAGGCGGAGAGCGCGGCACGGGCGATTGCCGGGGCCTACACGGAACGCACGGGAACGCGGCCGGACGTTGTTGGCCGCCGCATCGCCCGGGTGGCGGCCGCCCGGCGCACGCGCAGCCGGTACCCGGTCGGCAGAGGCGCGCGGACGATCATGGGCGCTCGCCGGCTGCTGCCCGACCGGGTCTTCGACGCCGTGCTCGCCAGGGTCTACCAGCGCTGAACCGCCGCGGAAGGGCTGCTAAGACGCGACGGAGCGACTGCCTTCCACGGAAACTCCCAGGTGATCGCGCAGGGTGCGTCCCGAATATGAGGTCCGGAACCGGCCTCGGGCCTGCAGCTCCGGCACCACGCCGTTGACGAACTCTTCGAGCGAGGACGGGTAGAGGGCCGACATGATCACGAAACCGTCAGCCGCCTCGGAGTCGTAGAGTTCGCACAAGTAGTCGGCGATTTCCGCCGGATCGCCCACGGGCTGGGGGTGCAGTTGGTTCATGGCCTGCGCCGTCGCCAGTTCGCGGACGGTCATCGATTTCCGGCGGGCTGCCGCCAGGAGCATTTGTTCAAAGCCCTCGCTGCCCGTGGCCCCGCGATGGGCCAGCAGCAACTCCTCGGCGCTGCCGTCCGGCTTCAGGTCCTCCCGGGCCGCGTGAAGGAGCCGGCCCAATTTCGTCAGAACGTCCTCCTCATCAAGCGCCGTCTCCAGGCCCACTACGGCTTGGCGGGCGGCGGCGGGAGTGGCACCGGTGATCGGCTGGACGGCCGGGAGCACGGCCAGCCGATCCGGATTCCGTCCGGCGACGGCGGCGCGGGCCCGCAGTTCGGTCCGCACCGCGCGCATGGCGTCCGGAGTGTCGGCGACGGCGAACACGACCTCGGCCCAGCGGGCGGCGAACTCCATGCCGCGCGGGGAGGATCCGGCCTGCATGAGTACCGGCCTTCCCTGCGGACTGCGCGGCAGGGTGAGCGGACCGCGGCTCAGCGGACGGTCGTCGCCGCCGGACCGGGACCGTTCGGGTATCCGGTGGACACGCTCCGGATCCGCAAACCGGCGTCCCGGCGCGTCCAGTGTCAGCGCCCCGGGCTCCCAGGTTTCCCACAGGTCCACTACGGCCTGGACGACGTCGTCGGCCCGGTCGTAACGCTCCGCCTTGGGCGGGATGGAGGCCAGGCCGAAGTTGGCGGCCTCGGCGTCGGTGGTGGACGTGACGATGTTCCAGGCGACCCGGCCGCCGGAGAGGTGATCCAGCGAGAGCAGCTTCCGGGCGATGGTGTAGGCCGGGGTGAAGGTCGTGGAGATGGTGGCGGCCAGCCCCAGGTGCCGGGTCGCCCCGGCAACGAGTGACAGGGTGACCAAAGGGTCGAGATAGATGGCGCCCTTGCCGCCCGTGACCAGCGTGGTGGCGAAGTCGCCCTCGTTGTCCTCCGGGACGGCCAGCGCGTCGGGCAGGAACAGCATGTCGAAGCAGCCTCGTTCCAGCGTCCTGCCCAGATCGAGATAAAACTCCGCGCTCAGCCAGTCCCGCCGGGAGAGCGGATGCCGCCAGTTCTCCGAATACTGGCTGGTCGGCGGGTTGACCATCGCCACCAGGTGCATGCCGTCGGATGTCTGCATTGTCGCGCCCTTCTGTTGAGTGAACAGGGCACGGGTGTGAGGGTTGCTCCCTGCGCTGGCATGATCCAGATCAGGTTCAACGGTCGAAACTTGAGAAGCTTCCTCTCAGCCCGGCTCACCGGACTCCCGTGTACAAGCCAGCAGCCTACCGGCAGCCGCACCGGGCGGCGAAAGGCCGCCGGCACGACGGCGTCATACTCCCAGCCGTTACTGCTGTGCCGGGAGCATGCTGCCGGTTTCCACGAAGCGCTGGTGCCAGGACAAGGCCTCACCGAGCAGGTGCGGGGTGTGCTTGCCGAAGCTGTCCCGGCAGGCACGATCAAAGTAGTCCTGCAGCATCGGCCGGTAGTCCGGGTGGGCGCAGGTCTCGATGATCTTGCGCGCCCGTTGCTTCGGCGCGAGGCCGCGCAGGTCGGCCAGACCCTGCTCCGTGATCACGATCATCGTGTCGTGCTCGGTGTGGTCGACGTGGCTGGCCATCGGCACGATGCTGGAGACCTTCCCGCCCTTGGCCATGCTGGGGGACATGAAGACGGACAGGTAGCTGTTCCGGGCGAAGTCGCCGGAGCCGCCGATGCCGTTCATCACCTTGGTGCCGGCAACGTGGGTGGAGTTGATGTTGCCGTAGATGTCCGCTTCGATCATCCCGTTGAGCGAGATGCAGCCCAGCCGGCGGACCAGTTCGGGGTGGTTGGAGATCTCCTGGGTGCGCAGGATGATGCGCTCGCGGTAGTAGTCGACGTTCGCGTTGAACTCCTCCAAACCGGTGCGGCTGAGCGAGAAGGACGTGGCGGAGGCCATGCGCAGCACGCCCTCCTTGAGCAGCTGCAGCATGCCGTCCTGGATGACCTCGGTGTAGGCGGTCAGGCCGCGGTAGCCGCCGGCCGCCAGGCCTTCCAGCACTGCGTTGGGGATATTACCGACCCCGGACTGCAACGGGAGCAGCTGCTCGGTCAGGCGCCCGCGCCGGACCTCGTGGTCCAGGAACTCCAGCAGGTGGCCCGCGATTTGCTGCGAGTTTTCATCGGGCGGGTTGAAGGGGGAGTTCCGGTCGGGCGCGTCGGTATGCACGATGGCCACGATCTTGTCCGGATCCACCTCCAGGTAGGGCTCACCGATCCGGTCGTCCGGATTCACGAGCGGGATGGGTTTGCGCTCCGGCGGCAGGGCGGTGCCGTGGTAGACGTCGTGCATGCCTTCGAGGCCGAGCGGCTGGGCGTTGTTGATTTCCACGATGACCCGGCTGGCCTCCCGGAGCCAGGTCATGTTGTTGCCCACCGAGGTGGACGGGATCAGCCGTCCATCCTCGAGCACGCCCACGGCCTCGACCACGGCCAGGTCGACGTCGCCGAAAAAGCCGAACCAGGTGTGCTGGGCGACGTGGCTAAGGTGCATGTCGATGTAGTCCAGCTCGCCGGCATTGATCCGTTCGCGCAGCGCCGGGTCCGACTGGTAGGGCAGCCGCAGCTGCATCCCGTCGACCTTGGCGAGGGCGCCGTCGAGCTCGGGGGCCGTTGAGGCGCCGGTCAGCACGCGGATCTTGAACTGCTCCCCGGCCGCATGCGCGGTTTCCATCCGCGCCGCCAGCGCCTGCGGCACGGCCTTCGGATAACCGGCCCCGGTGAAGCCGCTCATGGCCACCGTCATGCCGGGTTTGATCAGTTCAGCCGCCTGCTCCGCGGACATCACGCGCTCGAGCAGGCGGGCGTTGCGAATGCGGTCTTGCATCGTGCCCCTTCGTCTGGATCTCCCCTTCCACTCTAGGGGTCGGGCGCGGGCGCCGGGGCTCGGGGCGGGGAGAAGCGGGCCCTGTTGACGGGCGGAAACGCCGCGCGCAGCCTGATCTCCGGTGGTGAGGCTAGGGCTGGCGCAGCTGTTCTTCCGCGGTCTGCTTCACGCAGGCAGTCAGTTCGTCGAGCACCGGCGAGCTGATCTTCCAGCGCTGCCAGTACAACGGCACGTCCACCGGCAGGTCCGGGGCCAGCTCGTGCAGCGTCCCGTTGCGCACGTCCGCCAGGCACTGTTGCTCCGGCAGCAGCGCCCACCCGAAGCCCAGCCGGACGGCTGCCGCAAACTCCGCCGAGGCCGGCAGATAATGGCGCGGCGCCGCCAGGGCAGCGCCGGTCAGTTCCCGGTAGAAGCGCTCCTGCAGGTCGTCCTTGCGGTCGAAATCCAGCACGGGCGCGGCCGCCAGCCACGCCACACCAGCGTCCCCTGCGCCGGCGGGCCGCCAGTGCTCCAAATAGGCCGGGCTGGCCACCGCACGGTAGCGCAGCGAGCCGAGCGCTTCCACCGAGCAGCCCTGGACCGGCTCCGGCGTCGCCGTTACCGCCGCCGTCACCCGTCCGGCCCGCAGCAGCGAGGTTGAATGCTGCTCGTCTTCGCGGTGGACTTCGAAGAACACGCCCCGCTCGCGCGGCATGCGGGCCAGCGCGCCCAGGAACCAGGTGGCCAGCGAATCCGCGTTGACCACCAGCGGCAGGGCCACGCCGTCACCGTTGCCGCCGAGTTCGCGCTGCGCATCGTCCTGCAGGACCCGCACCTGCCGCGCCAGCCGCAGGACCACATCTCCGGCAGCCGTCGGCCGCACCGGGGCGGTGCGCTGCAACAGGACCTGCCCCGCCGCCTGCTCCATCGCCTTGATCCGTTGGGACACCGCCGAAGGCGTCACGTGGAGCGCACGGGAGGCGGCATCGAAGCTTCCCTCCCGGACGACGACGGCGAAGGTCGCCAGATGGTCGAATTGGAACGGCTGCATAAGCCCAGCTTACGGACCCCTAGATTCTTTAGCTGTACTGATGCACGCGTTGTCAGTAGCGTCGGCTGTTGTGACTACCGCTATTGCCCCCACAGTTTTGCTCGGCCTGGGAACCGGGCTGGCCCTGATCGTCGCCATCGGGGCGCAGAACGCCTTTGTGCTGCGGCAGGGCATCCGCGGGGAGCACATCGGCGTCGTCGTACTCATCTGCGCGGTTTCCGACGCCCTGCTGATCACCGCCGGGATCGCGGGCATCGGTGCAGTAATCCAGGCTGCCCCGGCAGTTGTCGACGTCATCCGTCTGGGCGGGGCGGCGTTCCTGCTGGCCTACGCGGTGTTCGCCGCCAAACGGGCGATCAGGCCGGGCGTGTTGACCGCCTCGGCCAATCGCTCCGGCGGGGGACTGGCCGCGGCGGCCGCCACGGCGCTCGCCCTGACCTGGCTGAACCCGCACGTCTATCTGGACACGGTCCTGTTGCTTGGTTCCATCGCCAACACGCAGGGGCCGGACCTGCGCTGGTATTTCGGCGCCGGCGCCGTGGCGGGCAGCCTCATCTGGTTCAGCGCCCTCGGTTTCGGCGCCCGGCTGCTGCGGCCCTTCTTCGCCCGGCCCGGCTCCTGGCGCCTGCTCGACGGACTGATCGCCGTCGTCATGCTGGCGCTCGGGCTGCGGATGGCCTTCGATCTCTGACCGGATATGCGAGGATGCGGTATGGCCACCACCCTGCTGCTGCTGGCGGATACGCATGTCCCGAAACGCGCGCGGCGCCTCCCGGACCAGGTGTGGGAAGCGGTGGAGGCGGCCGACGTCGTCTTCCACGCCGGCGATTGGGTCACCGCCGACCTGCTCGACGAGCTGGACGAGCGGAGCCGGCGGCTGGTCGCGGTGTTCGGCAACAACGACGGCGACGAGCTGCGCTCGCGGCTGCCGGAGATTGCCGAGGCCACCATCGACGGCGTCCGGTTCGCCATGGTCCACGAAACGGGAGCGGCGCAGGGCCGGGAACAACGGTGCGAGGCCCGCTTCCCCGGTGTCGACGTGCTGGTGTTCGGGCACAGCCACATTCCGTGGGACAGCACGTCGGACGGCGGCCTGCGGCTGCTGAACCCGGGGTCGCCGACCGACCGCCGCCGCCAGCCGGTCTGCACGTACATGACCGCGACGGCCGACGGCGGCCGGCTCCTCGACGTCGAGTTGGTGCCGGTGGACAGGATTGCCGGCCGAGGGCGTTAGTTGCCGGCTACCGCTTTGCTGACCTCGGCCGGGCTTTCGTAGTGCTTGTCGGGGAGATTCTTGAGCGCCGAGAGGACGTCGTCCCCGGCTCCGGATTGTTCCGCGTTCTTCACCAGGTCGGCGGCGGATGCCGGGTAGTCCACGCCGCCCAGCGCCTTCTGGATGTCAATGGGACTGGGATTCTCTGCCATGGGAAACCTTCCGATCGAATGGGAATCCCCACGCTACGTGTTGGGCCGGGCACTGGGAAGAGCCCAAAGGGGCGGGGGTGCGCCTAGCCGGGATTCGGGCTGCCGCGCGCACCGACACGCTGTTGGTAGATCACGGTTTTGCAACGTTGGTTACTTTACGGTAACGTGCAGTCCGTGCGCGGGCGAGATGACCGCGCCAGGGGATGCCGGAACTTCCGGCGCGATTTACCCATGGAATGCCCGGACGCTGCCCACGCCTTTCGCCGTCAGAATGGCAGACGTCCACATGACCTCGATTATGCGAGTGGCTGACGGCGGTGCGGAGACGTTCGGGGACGGACTGAGCATAAGGCGGCCGAACCGGAGCATTGTGAATCCAAATAAAAACCTGAACCTCAGCCGTGCCCTGCGTGGCGGCCTCGCCGCCGTCGCTTTGACCGGAGCCAGCGTTGCGCTGGTCGGACCGGCCGCGAACGCCGCCGACGGGGCAACTTGGGACGCCCTGGCCCAGTGCGAGTCCGGCGGCGACTGGAACATCAACACCGGCAACGGCTACTCCGGCGGCCTGCAGTTCGCCCCGGGCACGTGGGCGGCTAACGGCGGCAGCGGTTCTGCCGCTGACGCAAGCCGTGCCGAGCAAATTGCCGTGGCCGAGAACGTCCTGGACAGCCAGGGCTGGGGCGCCTGGCCTGCCTGCTCGTCCAAGCTGGGACTGGCCGGCGGCGGCGGAGGGTCGCAGGTGAGCAGCCAGTCGGCCCAGATCCAGCAGGCGCCCGTCCAGCAGGCACCCGTCGCCCAGGCGCCGGTCCAGCAGGCCCCGGTCCAGCAGGCGCCGGTCGCCCAGGCCCCGGCCGCACCTGCGGTCCAGGCCCCGGCACCGGCCGCACCCGCGGTGCAGGCACCGGCGGTCAGCGGCGAAACCTACACCGTCCAGCCCGGCGACACCCTGGGCAAGATCGCCCAGTCCCTGGGTCTTCAGGGCGGATGGCAGGATCTGTTCGCAGCCAATGCGGACACTGTTGCCGATCCGAACCTGATCTTCGTGGACCAGGTTCTGCAGCTGCCCGCGCAGTAATCCGGCTTGTACCAACAGCGCCCCGTTCTCCGACAGGAGGGCGGGGCCTTGTTGGTTGGGCCCAAAAGACGCGCCCTAGACTGGTATCAACCGAGTGAGAGGACGGGCCACTGCTGTGTCCACCGTTGAAAACCGCCCGTGGCTGCAGAACTACCAGCCCGGCGTGCCGGCCGAGATCGAAGTTCCCACCGAATCCCTGTCCCACATGGTGGAAGACTCGGTCCGCCGGTTTAGGAAGCAGACGGCCCTGGATTTTTTTGGCGCCACGACCAGCTATCGGGAGCTGGGCCGCCAGATAGACCGGGCAGCGGAAGGCCTGCGCCGGCTCGGCGTGGGCCCGGGCAGCCGCGTCGCCTTGATCCTGCCGAACTGCCCCCAGCACGTGGTGGCCTTCTACGCCGTGCTGCGCCTGGGCGCCGTCGTCGTCGAACATAATCCGCTGTATACCGAGCGCGAACTCCGCCACCAGTTCGAGGACCACGGGGCCACGGTAGCCATTGTCTGGAACAACGTGGTGGCCAAAGTGCAGGGGTTCCCGCCGGACATCGAGGTCAAGGCGATCGTGTCGGTGGACCTGACCCGTGCGATGCCCCGGGCCAAGCGCCTGGCCCTGCGGCTGCCGGTCCCGGCCGCGAGGAAGGCGCGCAAAGCGCTGACCGCGCCGGTGAAGGGCACCGTCACGTGGGAGAGGCTGCTGCAGGCCAGGCCGCTGAAGAAGTCGCATCCCCGGCCGGCGGTGACCGACCTGGCGGCCATCCAGTACACCTCCGGCACCACGGGTCAGCCCAAGGGCGCAATGCTCACGCACCGGAACCTGCGGGCCAACGTGGAGCAGGGCCGCGCGTGGATGCACGGCGTCTCCGAGGGCAAGGAGGTCATGTACGCGATCCTGCCGATGTTCCACGCCTTCGGCATGACCCTGCACCTGACGTTCGGGGTGCTGATCGGTTCGCGGGTGGTTTTGTTCCCCAAGTTCGACGTGGACCTGGTGCTGGCGGCGGCGAAGAAGACTCCGCCCACCATCTTCTGCGCCGTGCCGCCCATCTACGAGCGGACCGCCCGGGAAGCCAGGAAGCGCCGGGTGAATTTGGGCTCCGTGCGGTTCGCCATCTCGGGCGCGATGAACCTGCCGCAGGCTACCGTGGACTTGTGGGAGGAGACCGCCGGCGGCCTGCTGGTGGAGGGCTACGGGATGACGGAGACCTCGCCGGTGGCCCTGGGCAACCCGTTCGCGCCCACGCGGAAGAACGGCACGATCGGTGTTCCGTTCCCCAGCACGGAGATGCGGGTGGTCGATCCGGAGGACCCGTCGAACGAGGTCGCGCCGGGCGAGCCGGGCGAACTCCTGATCCGTGGCCCGCAGGTCTTCCAGGGGTACTGGGGCAAGCCGGAGGAAACGGCGGAGGTCCTGCTCGACGGCGGGTGGGTGCGCACCGGCGATATCGTCACCGTGGACGGGCAGCACAACGTACGGATCGTCGACAGGGTCAAGGAACTGATCATCACCGGCGGCTTCAATGTTTCGCCGTCCGAAGTCGAAGACGCCCTCCGCTCCCACCCCGACGTGATGGAGGCCGCGGCGGTCGGCATCCCGCGGCCGGAGGGCGGCGAGGAGGTGGCGGCCGCCGTCGTGCTTCGCCCCGGCGGCGACGTCAGGCTGGACGAACAGGGGATGCGGGACTACTGCCGCGGCCGGCTGGCGGCCTACAAGGTTCCGCGCCGGATAGTTGCGGTCCGGGAGCTGCCCACGTCGATCCTGGGCAAGGTGCTCCGCAAGCAGGTCAAGGAGCAACTCGCCGCCCGGTGATTTGCCTACCCGCGTGGGGTCTTGCCACAAAGGGGGTGACGCGAACAAGGTGGGGGACGCGAACAAAGTGCGTGACGCGTCACATTACGGACGGGCAGCGAGCATGCGGTGTGAGCCGTGACATAGTGGTCCCCGGTGGCAGCGCAATGGCCGCGCTTTCCGGTTGGGGGAGACCGCGGGCGCTGTCACTTGATTTTTTCGAACTGAAAGAAGTGACATGAAGCGAACATTACTGACGCTGCTGGCAGGCGTCTCCGCGCTTGGCCTGGCGGCTTGTGGATCCGGATCACCGAGCGGCGGCGGCAACGAGGCCGGCGGGGACGAATCCGCCGCCCCCGGGGGCCTGACCAAGGTGACCGTCGGCGTGATTCCGATTGTGGACACCGCCCCGCTGTGGCTCGGCGACTCGAAGGGGTTCTTCGAAGAAGAGGGCCTGGACCTGGACATCCAGAATGTCGCCGGCGGCGCGGCGGCCATCCCCGCCGTGGTCAGCGGTGGGTTCGACTTCGCCTTCGGCAACGTCGTGTCGGTCATGGTGGCCAACGACAAGGGCCTGGACATCCAGTTGGTGGCCAACGGCAACTCCACGTCGGGAGACACCTCGCACGATTTCGGCGGGGTAGTGGTGAAGGGCGATTCGGACATTAAGTCGCCCAAGGACCTGGCCGGCAAGACCGTTTCAGTGAATACCCTCTCCAACATCGGCGACACCACCATCCGCAGCGTAATCGAGGCCGACGGCGGCGACCCCGAGAGCGTGAAGTTCGTCGAGGTCGGCTTCCAGGACGCCCCGGCGGCGCTGGCCAAGGGGCAGGTCGACGCCGCGTGGATCCTGGATCCGTTCCTGTCCCAGGCCGTGGCCGACGGCGGCCGCGTTGTCTCCTACAACTTCGCCGACTTCGACAAGAACCTGGATATCTCGGGCTACTTCGCCACCGGCGAGACGGTATCGGGCGATCCGGAACTGGTGAAGAAGTTCCAGGCCGCGATGAACCGCTCGCTGGAGTACGCGCAGGAGAACCCGGACGAGGTCCGCGAGATCGTGGGCACCTACACCAAGATCGACGAAGCCGCCCGCGCGGAGATGGCCCTGCCCACCTTCCGCAAGGACTTCAACATGGAGGCGGCGCAGAAGCTCGCCGACGCGGCCCTGAAGTACGGCACGCTGGGGAAGCCCGCCGAGCTGGACAAGTTCTTCCCGTAGGGGCTAGTTCCTCACCCGGTACGACGGCGGGGCCTCCCGGCGTCTGCTACCCCGACAGCGCCTCTCCCGAAAGGGAGGGGCGCTGTCTGCGTTCCGCCACCACCCGGGCTGCTAGATGCGGCTGTGCTCGCCGGGATCCCGCCACTTGCGCACCGGAGGCCTCCAGCCCTCGATGGCGTCCAGCAGCTCGGCCGCGGAGCCGGCCACGATGACCGCATCCCGATAGTCCTGTTTGAGGAAGCCGCCGGCGACCAGGCCGTCGATGGTGGCCAGCAGCTGGTCCCAGAAGCCGTTGATGTTCAAGAAGGCCACCGGCTTCTCGTGGATACCCAGCTGAAGCCACGTCCAGGCTTCGAAAATCTCCTCCAGCGTTCCAATGCCGCCCGGCAGCGCCACGAAGGCGTCGGCCAGGTCCGCCATCATTTGTTTGCGCTCGTGCATGGAGTCCACCACGTGCAGGGTGCTCAGCCCGACGTGCCCTACTTCGGTCTTGTCCAGCGACTCCGGGATCACGCCCACCACGTCGCCGCCGGCCTCCACCGCGCTGTCCGCGACGACGCCCATCAGGCCCACCTGCCCGCCGCCGTACACAATCCCGATGCCGCGGGAGGCGAGGTCGGTGGCGAACCGCTCCGCCTCCCGCGCGTAGACCTCGTCCGTGCCGCTGGCCGATCCGGTGAAAACTGCAAGTCGCATGCGGCTATTATTCCAGTGCCGCTAGACTCGTTGACCATGACCGAAGTGGACGAGCAAGGCCGCACGGAACCGCCCTTGGCCGCCGGCGAGGCCGCAACCCTGCTGGGTTTCCTCGAGTTCCACCGCGCTACCTTGGAATGGAAATGCGCGGGCCTGGGCGCGGAAGGATTGGCCGCCACCCTGGCGCCGTCCCGCATGACCCTGGGCGGCATGCTCAAGCACCTGGCGTTCGTGGAGGACTACTGGTTCTCCCACCGGTTGCACGGGCTGGACCCGCAGCCACCCTGGGACACGGTGGACTGGAAGGCCAGCCCGGACTGGGATTGGCAATCCGCGGGCGAAGACACGCCGGAACAGCTCCGCGGGATGTGGAAAGCCGCCGTCGCACGTTCCTGGTCCCTGACCGATGGCGCCCTGGCCGATGGGGGCCTGGACAAGATCGGCTCGACGGCCGGGTCCGATACCGCGGTTCCCAGCCTGCGATGGATCCTGGTCCACATGATCGAGGAGTACTCGCGGCACAACGGGCATGCCGACCTGCTGCGCGAGGCAGTGGACGGACTGGTCGGGGAGTAGCGCTGCCGGTCGCCACACCTGTCAGCAGCGCCGGCCGCGCAATCCGGTCCGGTCAGTTGCGGTGTTCCCGGTTGGGGTTGCCGGCTAGTACTGCTCCGAATCGTCGCGCGGATACTCTTCGTCCTCGTCCGGCTTGACCGCTTCCAACTGCTCCTGCAGGTCGGCCTCGTTCGCTTCCCACTCGACCGGCACCGGCGGGGATTCCACTTGGTCCGGGACATCCTCGTCGACCGGGCGCTCCTGCCAGGCGCGGTCGGCTTCATCCGCTGCCGGGATGTCTGCTTCGTGGTTGCCGGTGCTGGTCATCGCGGGCCCTCCTGTTGTCTGGTTCGGTCACATGCGGTCGTCTGATCACTACGGTAGCTAAACGTGGCGCCTATCCGCCGGCAACCGATTGGATGATCAGCAGTTCCTGCCCCGGTTCCACGAGCGTGGCCGGCCCGTCCAAAGTGCGGATGTCCTCGCCGTCGAGATAGAGATTGACGTAGCGGCGGATGGCACCGGTTTCGTTGCGGACCCGGCGGTTGAAGACCGGGTAGTCGCCGGCCAAGGCGTCCAGGATGTCCGCCACGGATTGCGGGCCGGATGCCGGCACGGTCAGCTCACGCTGCTCGCCTGTGACCTTGGCCAGCAGGCTGGGCACGACGACGGTGACCGCCTTTTCTGCCACACCCACCACGGGGATCCCTCCTTACAGGTTGGCCGCGCGGACGCACAGGACGTCCGGCAGCCCCGAGGCCACTTCCACGAAGACTTCGCCCTCGTCGGCACTGGCGTACACCGAGCCGCCGCGGGTGCCGAAGTAGACGCCGGCCGGATCGCCGGTGTCCACGGCAGCGGCGTCGCGCAGCACCACGTTGTAGTCCAGGTCCGGCAATCCGGTGGCGAAACGCGCCCAGGTGGCGCCGCCGTCGTCGGTCCGGTGCACGGCGAGATGCCCGTCCGGCGGGATCCGTTCGCCGTCGGCCTTGATCGGGACCACCCAGGCGGTCCGGGACTTCCGCGGATGGGTGAGCATGACGAAGCCGAAATCGGTGGGCAGCCCGTCGGCGATGGACTGCCAGTTGTCGCCGGAATCGTCCGAGCGGTAGACGCCGTGGTGGTTCTGCGCAAAGAGGGTGGACGGTTCGGCGGCGTCCCGCGCGATCTTGTGGACGCACTGGCCCACCTCGGGATTCGGGTCGGGCATGAAGTACGCGCTGATGCCGTGGTTGCGCGCCTGCCAGCTGGCGCCGCCGTCGGTGGTCCGGTACACGCCCCCGGTGCTCATGGCCACGTGGACGGTATCCGGATCCTGCGGGCTCGGCAGGACCGAATGGACGGCCGCCCCGCCGTAACCGGCCCCCCACTGGTCCTTGTCCGGGTGGTCCCACAGGCTGCGATTGAGCTCGAAGTGCTCGCCGCCGTCGGTGGACTTCCAGACGGAAATCGGTTCGCAGCCGGCCCAGACCACGCCCGGCCGGTCCGCGGCATCGGGCTGGATCTGCCAGATCCGCTCCAGCGCCGCGCCGTCGTCGTCGCCGAAGCGGATGGCGCCGTTCTCCGGTTCCGTCCAGGTCTCGCCCAGGTCCTCCGAGCGGAACACCGTGGGGCCCCAGTGCTCTGAGCGGGCGCCCACCAGAAGGCGGGTCGAGCCGTCGCGCTGGTCGATCCCGATGCTGGGGATCTCGTTCATCAAAAAGTGCGGGCCGGACAGGGACCAATTGGTCCGGTCGCGGCTGGTAGCCAGCCACAGCCCTTTCTTGGTCCCGATCGCCAGGACGGTCTCCCCAGTAGCCATGCCACCCATTCGACCACCGAGGCACCGGCTGCGCAACGGTTTTGCGGCGAACGGCCGGGCGCGGGGCAGAATGGGGAGGCCGACCTTACTTCAGGAACGAGGACATGAGCACGCAGCCGCCGCACCAGCCCGGGTCCCGCCTCTGGCTCTGGGTCCTGATGGCGGCCGCCGTGCTAACGCAGACGTCGTTGAACGTGTCGCGGCCCGTGGTGTCCTACAAGCTGCTGGCCTTGGGCGGAGACGCTGCAGTGATCGGCGTGGTGACCGCCGTTTACGCCGTGCTGCCGGTGGTGGCGGCGCTGTGGCTCGGGCGGGTGAGCGACCGTATTCCTTCGCTCAAGGGCATGGTCGCGTTGGGTGCGGCCCTGCTGGCGGTGGCCACGCTGGGGCTGGCCCTGGCGCAGGGATTCGTGGTCATCGCGGTATCCATGGCCCTGCTCGGGGTGGGGCACCTGGTGTTCACTATTGCCGGCCAGTCCGCCATCGGGCGGTATGCGCCGCTGAATCAGATGGACAGCGGCTTCGGCTGGTTCACCGCGGCGTTTTCGCTGGGTCAGTTGCTCGGCCCGCTGCTCGCCGGGCTGCTGCTGGGCAGCGGGACGGCGGGAGTGGGGCCGAGCTGGCTCGGCGACATCAACCTGGCCCTGCTGCTGGCGGCCGGGATTGCCGCCGCCGGGGCGCCGGTGATGCTGATCGGTGCGCATCCGGGCGCGGCGGCCCGGCGGTTCCGCCGCGGCCAGAACGACGGCGGCGCCGCGCGGGAGCCGGTGGTGAAGGAGCCGGTGCTGCAGATCCTGCGGCGGCCCGGCGTGGCCTGGAACATGCTGGCGTCCATGGCGCTGCTCTCGGTGATCGACATCCTGGTGGCGTTCCTGCCGCTGGTCGGCGAGGAGCTCGGGGTGCCGCCGCTCTGGGTCGGCGTCCTGCTGGCCGTGCGGGCGGGCGCGTCGATCATCTCCCGCATCCTGCTGCCCTGGTTGGTGCACCGCTGGACCCGGATCCAGTTGCTGGTGGCCAGCCTGCTGGGCTCCGGTGCGGCGATCGCCGTGACGCCGTTCGTCCTGGAGCCCTTCTGGGTGGCCGCGGCGGCGCTGTTCGTGGGCGGCTTCCTCCTGGGTTTGGGCCAGCCGCTGACCATGACGCTGATCAGCCACGCGGTCCGCCCGGAGTCCCGGGGCTCGGCGCTGGCACTGCGGCTGCTGGGCAACCGGGTGGGGCAGGTTGTGCTGCCGCTGGCCGCGGGCCTGGTGGCCGCCCCGCTCGGCCCGGGCGGCGCGATCTGGTTCTCCTGCGCGGTACTGGGCGGGGCGGCCGCGGCACGGTTGACGGTGCGCACCGGCGGTGGCGGCGGCGGGCGGCGGCCGGCCGGTTAAAGCCGGCCTGGCGCTCCGGTTCGGGCGGCTGCTCCGGTTGTTTAGTGGAGCAGGGACCCGAAACGGAGCACGACGGCGATGGCTGAGCACCGCCGTCGTGCTTGGGATGTTGGGAAGTCCCCGGAATCAGACCCCGAGGGTCTCGCGCAGGCGGGCGACGTGGCCCTTGGCGTCCACGTCGTACTCGGCGTGCTTGATGGTTCCGTCCGGACCGATCACGAAGGTGCTGCGCAGGGTGCCGGTGATGACCTTCCCGCCGAAGGTCTTGTCGCCGTAGGAGCCGTACGCCTTGGCCACGGCGAAATCCGGGTCGGAGAGCAGCGGGAACGTCAGGCCCTCGGCGTCGCTGAACGCCTGGATGGCCTCGGGACCGTCCGGCGAGATCCCGATGACGTCGTAGTTCGCGGCCTGCAGGGAGTTGAGGCTGTCGCGGAAATCGCAGGCCTCGGTGGTGCAGCCAGGGGTGGCGGCCTTGGGGTAGAAGTAGACCACCACGCTCCCGCCGGCGTAGTCGGACAGCGAGACCTTCTTGCCGTCGGCGTCGGAGAGCGTGAACTCGGGGGCGGACATACCGGGCTGGAGTTGGGACACGAAGATCCTCTTTCATCGAAACGTACCAGTTGCGAAGCTTCGCTACTGATCCGAGTGTAGTGGCGCGGCCTGCGCCGCACCTGTGCGGCATGGTCAACCATTGCGTGCGGCAGGCTTAGCATCGGATCCGTGAGTGACGCGCAGCATCCCTGGGCAGGCCACCCGAAAGGCACCCGGGGATACCGCAACATGCTCCTGGCGCTGCTCTTCGGCGGTTTCGCCACCTTCGCCCAGCTGTATTCGGTGCAGGCGGTGCTGCCCGGCATCGCCCGAAGCTTCCAGGTCAGCGCAGCCGATGCCGCGCTCAGTCTTTCCGCCGCCACCATCGGCCTGGCCCTGGCCGTTATCCCCTGGTCCGCGGTGGCGGACCGCGCCGGCCGCAAGCGCACCATGGCGTGGGCGATCAGCGCCGCCGTGATCCTGGGCTTGGCGCTGCCGCTGGCGCCGCATTTCCCCGCCTTGCTGGCGCTGCGCTTCCTGGAGGGCGCCGCGCTGGGCGGCATCCCCGCCGTTGCCCTGGTCTATCTGAACGAGGAGGTGCAGCGGCTGCACGCGGCGGTCGCGGCGGGCACCTACGTCGCGGGCACCACGGTGGGCGGCCTGGCCGGGCGCCTCATCGCCGGGCCGGTAGGGGAGTGGGCCGACTGGCGCGCCGGCGTGCTGGCGGTCAGCGCCGCCGCCGCGCTTGCCGCCGTGCTGTTCGTCCGGCTGGCACCGGCCCCGCGCGGCTTCCGGCCGGTGCCGCGCGGACAGGGGCCCGGGCTGGGGCAGCGGATCCTGGCCAACCTGCGCTCGGCGCCGCTGCTGGCGCTCTATGCCCAGGGCTTCCTGCTGATGGGCGGTTTCGTCGCCGTCTACAACTACCTGGGCTTCCGGCTGGAGGCGCCGCCGTTCTCCCTGCCCGCCTCGCTGGCCTCCCTGCTGTTCCTGGCCTACCTGGCCGGAACGGTGAGTTCCCGGGTAGCCGGCGGCCTGACGGCGCGGACCGGCCGGTTGCCCGTGCTGCTGGGCGCGATCCTCGTCAGTATCGCCGGGCTGGCGGTCACGCTGGCCGATTCTCTACCGCTGATCCTGCTGGGACTGTTGGTGTTCACGGCCGGATTCTTCGCCGCGCATTCGATCGCGTCGGGCTGGACGCAGCGGCTGGCGACGGTCGGCGCGGCCCAGGCGTCCAGCCTCTACAACCTCTTCTACTACGCCGGGTCCAGCCTGTTCGGCTGGGCCGGCGGCCTCTTCTTCGGCCGGTTCGGCTGGACCGGCGTCGTTGCGTTTACCGCCGCGCTCGCCGTCGTGGCGGGGGCCACGGCGGTGCCCGCCCTGCGGGGGCGCGGCGGCAGGGAGTGAGGTTGGCCACCGGAGGGCGCCTAAGCTGGAGGGCGTGAACCCGGAGAAGATTGCCGAGCAGCGGCAGGGACGGAGCCTGAACCGGCAAATCCTTGCCCTCGCCATCCCCGCCTTCGGCGCCTTGATCGCCGAGCCGCTCTTCCTGGCGGCTGATTCGGCCATCGTGGGACACCTTGGCGTGGCGGAACTGGCCGGGATGGGCCTGGCCGCCACCGTGGTGCAGACCGTCGTCGGACTGATGATCTTCCTCGCCTACTCGACCACCCCGGCGGTGGCGCGGCTGCTGGGGGCCGGCCGGGTTTCGGATGCGTACGGCGTCGGGCGGGACGGCATCTGGCTGGCGCTCGCCGTCGGCGTGGTGCTGGCCGCCGCCGGCTGGGCTTTCGCGCCGGACCTGACGGCGGCGATGGGGGCCAGCGGGCAGGTGCAGGAGTTCGCGGTGGACTACCTGCGCTGGTCGATGCCCGGCCTGCCGGGCATGCTGATCGTGCTGGCGGCCACCGGGGTGTTGCGCGGCCTGCAGGACACCAAGACCCCGCTGCTCGTCGCCGGCGTGGGCTTCCTGGCCAACATCGGCCTGAACTTCCTGCTGGTCTACGGGATGGGGCTCTCGGTGGCCGGGTCCGCCATGGGCACCAGCCTGGTCCAGTGGGCGATGGCGGCGGTCTACCTCGTCATCGTCTACCGCGGGGCGGTCAAACACAGCGTGCGGCTGCGGCCCACCTGGGTCGGCCTGAGGGCCACCACGCACGTGGGGTCGTGGCTGATGCTCCGGACCTTGAGCATGCGCATCGCCCTGCTCGCCACGGTCTTCGTGGCCACCTCGCAGGGCCCGGTGAGCCTGGCCGGCCATCAGCTGGTGATGACGATGTACAGTTTCCTGGCCTTCGCGCTGGACGCCATCGCGATCGCCGCCCAGGCCTTGATCGGGAAGGAACTCGGCGCCTCGAACAAGGCGCTGGCACACTCGCTGACCCGCCGGATGATCGTCTGGGGCGTCGGATTCGGCGTGGTGACCGGCCTGCTGCTGGCGGCGGTGGCACCCGTGCTCGGCTGGGTCTTCACCTCCGACCCGGCCGTCCACCAGGCGTTCACGGCCGCGATCTGGCTGCTGGCCCTGAGCCAGCCGATCTGCGGGCTTGTCTTCGTCCTGGACGGCGTGCTGATCGGCGCCGGCGACGCGCGCTACCTGGCGATTGCCGGCGTCGTGAATCTGGTTGCCTACGTGCCCCTGCTGATGTGGGTGGCCACGGCGGGGCTGACCGGCGCTGCGGGTCTCGTCTGGCTGTGGGCGGCCTTCGGGCTCGGCTACACCGCGGCGCGCGCGGCCACGCTCGGCTGGCGGGTCCGCAACGATGCGTGGATGGTCACCGGGGCACATTAGGCTGGAACCGTGACGATCCCGAGCACTACCCAGGCGGCCGTATTCTGGCAGCCGGTCCTGATCCGCGCCCTGGTGGCCGCCGCCTTCGGCGCCACCACCATCTTCTGGCAGGACCCCGACCGCACCGTGATGGCGCTGGCCGGCGGGCTGTTCCTGCTGCTCAGCGGCGGGGCGGTCTGGCTGCTGGCGCGCAAGCCGGCCGCTGCGGCCCACCGCCAGCTGCTGCTCCTGCAGGCCGCCGTGCTCGCCGTGGCCGGCATCCTGGCCTGCGCCCTCCAGACGGTCCCGATGTTCACCGTGCTGGCCACCGCGGCGCTGCTGGTCTCCGGCGGGGCCGAGCTGATGCTCTGGTGGAGCAACCGGCCCTCCCGCGGCGACATCCCGGGGAAGCCCGCGGGTATCCCGGCCGCGACCGGTGTGGCGGTCTCCGTGCTGGCCCGCGACTGGCTGATCACCGGCGCCGTGTCCGTGGGCTTTGGCGTCGCGCTGCCGTTCTTCGCGCACCTGGGCCCGCACGCGCTGCTGGGGGTGCTGGGCGGGGCGGCGATCATCATCGCCGTCGTCCTCTTGATTGCCGCCCTCAGCCTGCGCCACGAGGCCAGGCAGCCGGCGGCCGGCTGAATACCGCCCGCGCGTGTGGTCCCGGCCACCGGCGCCTGCGCGGCAACTTCTACAGTCGGTAGACTGGATGCAGGCTTTATCCGTCAGCAGGAGGAAATCATCGTGGGCAAGAACGCGTCTGGCCGTCCGGACGAAGGACGGATGTCCGTCAAGGGCCCGCTGATCTTCTCGGCGGTACTGGCCGTGGTCGCCGGCTCCCTGACCATGGTCTTCGCCACCGGCGGGTCCGGAAACCTGCTGCGCTGGGACCTCGGCGTGACGGCGGCCGGCATCGCCTTCATCGCCTCGCTGCTGATCGTGGCGGTGCTGACCATGTCCACCAAGGAGAACCCGAGCCACCTCAGCGAGGGCTCCGGAATCCATCGCGTCTCTTCGAAGATCCCGGGCGGCGCCGGCACCGTGCCGGCCCCGGGCACGCCGCAGAGCCGGGCCCAGGTGGAAGAACAACAGGCGGCGGAGTCCGCCGCAAATCCCGACCAGGCCACCAATCGTCTTTCGGGTAACGACGACGACGGCGGCGCGCGCCGCTGATGTGCGCTGGCGCCGGCCCGGCCGGGCCTGACAAGCTGGCAGCATGACGTCCGGCCAGCCTTCCCCGCGCCTGCCCCTCCCGGCAGATCCCGGCGACACCGCCGCGTCCGGCGGACAAGCGCCCGAGGCCAAGACCACGTTGGCCGCGGAGCTGTGGTACCGGTCGGATCCCCGACTCTTCAGCGAGGATCTCCAGGCGCGCCTGACGGCGGAATTCCCCGGCGCCTCCTTTTCCGACGGCGTTGCCCTGCTGCCGCACGCCGGGCACTCCTTCGACATCAACGGCGCCTCCGGCGTGAAAACGATCCGGCTGAGCACCGGCGTCGCCGTTCCCCGCGGGCCGCTGTCCGCGGCCGAGGCGTTGGAGACCACCCCCGCGGACCAAAGCTGGTCCTGGCCGGACGCCGAGCAGCAGGTGCCCGGCTGCACCCACCGCATCCTGGTGACGGAGGTGGTGGCCAGCGGCTTCGAACCCAAGCCGCGGGTCGAGTCCTTCCAGCGGGTGCTTCGCCTGCTGGCCGCCGAGACGCGGCCGGCCGCGGTCCGGTGGCTGCACAACTCCCACTGGCGGGACCCCGGGGAGCTGGAGGCGGCACACCCGCTGGCGGGCCCGGTGAATATGCGGTTCTTTCTGGTCAGCAACGACGAGGGCGCCATGGTGGTGGACAGCTTGGGCATGTACCAGCTGGGCCTGCCGGACGTGCAGGTGCACTTCCGCGACAAGGATCCGAACCAGATGGTGGAACTGGCCTTTAACGTGGCCGCCTACCTGTTCGAACACGGTCCGGTCATCCAGTCCAAGAGCCAGCTGAACGGTCCGGAGGGCATGAGGTTCACCGCCGGCTGGGAAGATTCGCTGCTGCCGCCGCTGCGGACTGTCATCGACCTGGATCCCGGCCCGCCCTACTCGGCCGGCAGTCGCTAGGGCCGCAGGCGGGGCGTGAGGCCGGGCGGCCGGCAGCCGACAGGCCGCAGGCGGGCGCTCAACCACCCCAGGCCGGGCACCGGCCGGTCGGTCAGCGGGCGGCAGCCGACTTGCGCGCCCGGTAGGCGGCCACGTGCGTACGGTTGGCGCAATTGCCGGTATCGCAGAAGCGCTTCGACCGGTTCTTCGACAGGTCTACCAGAACCGCGGTGCAGTCGTCCGCGGCGCAGATCCGCAGCCGGTCCAGCTGCTTCTCGCGGATCACGTCCACCAGCGCCATCGCCGCCTCCACGGCCATGCGCACCTCCAGCGGCGCGTCCGGGCGGGTGGCATGCAAGTGGTAGTCCCACTGGTCGTGCTTGACCAGCTGCGGGATGGCGCCGGCGTCGGCCAGGATTG
Source organism: Arthrobacter sp. Y3221048 (assembly GCF_059092685.1). Lineage (NCBI taxonomy): Bacteria > Bacillati > Actinomycetota > Actinomycetes > Micrococcales > Micrococcaceae > Arthrobacter > Arthrobacter sp. Y3221048. The sequence goes on from NZ_JBNHHX010000001.1 coordinate 872,095, forward strand.
TATTGACAATGACGACGGCGCGGTCCTCCGGCGCGGACCAGACCTCCTTGAGCACGGGGCGCAGGGCGCGGACCGCCTCGAGCTCCGCCGTCGTATGCGTGCGCGAACCGGTGAAACCGAAGTCGTCCACGAGAGCATCGAGATCCGCCACCTTGGCGAGGGTGTCCGGGTGGACCTCGGCCGTATTGATCAGCCGGGCCGCGTCCACCAGCGAGTACTCCGTGTCATGAGCAAAGACCACATTGACTCCTGAACAGTGGCAGCGTTATTGTCAGGAGTATACCTCTCATGACTCCTGACAGACCCGTTCTGTGCCGGGAGTGAACCCGCACTTCCCCAAGGATCCGTCATGTCCTCCACCGCCGCCGAACAGCGCACCCAGACTGCCCCGCCGCCCCCGGGTTCCGCCGTGGCCGGCGTCGGCATCGCCTTGGTCTCCTCGGCGATCTTCGGACTCTCGGGGCCCTTTGCCAAGTCGCTGCTTGAGGCCGGCTGGACGCCGGGCTCTGCGGTGGCGGTGCGGATGGTGGGCGCGGCGCTGGTGCTGTTCCTGCCGGCCGCCTTTATGCTGCGCGGCCGGTGGGGCCAGCTGCGGCAAAACTGGAAGACCATCGTGTTGTTCGGGCTGATCGGCGTGGCCGGTTGCCAGCTTTTCTACTTTAATGCCGTTGCCACCCTCTCCGTGGGGGTGGCGCTGCTGCTGGAGTTCCTGGCGCCGGTGCTGATCGTGCTGTGGCTCTGGCTGACCAGCCGCCGGCTGCCGCGGCCCGCGACCATCGCGGGTACCGTGCTGGCGGTGGCCGGCCTCATGCTCGTCCTCGACGTCTTCGGGCCGGTCAAACTGGATGTTGCCGGCGTGCTGTGGGGGCTCGGCGCCGCCGTGTGCCTGGTGGTCTACTTCTTCATCACCGCCAAGCAGAACGACTCGCTGCCGCCGCTCGTGCTGGCCGCCGGCGGACTGCTGGTGGGCGGTGCGGCCATCGTCGTCCTCGGCGCGGTGCAGGTCTTGCCGATGGCCTTCAGCACGGCCGGCGTCGAGCTGGCCGGCTGGCAGACCCAGTGGTGGGTGCCGCTGGTCGGACTGGTACTGCTGTCCACGGTGCTGTCCTATGTCACCGGCATCATGGCCGCCAGGGCGCTCGGCACCAAGGTGGCCTCCTTCGTCTCGCTGACCGAGGTGCTCTTCGCCGTCATCTGGGCATGGCTGCTGCTGGGCGAGCTGCCAGCGGCCATCCAACTGGTCGGCGGCGCACTGATCGTGGCGGGCGTGGTGCTGGTCCGCGCCGACGAACTGCGCGGCCCCAAGCCGGCGTTGAAACCCAAGCAGCTCCAGAGGGCTAGCGGACGATCTTGAAGTTGAACTGGGGCGTGCCGAGCGCGCTCCAGAGGCGGAGCCAGATGGGCAGGATCATTTCGGCACCACGGGCGGTCGTGATGTCGCCGAGGTCGATGACATCCCGATGGCCGAGATCTTTCAAGAGTTCGGTGACTGTGATCTTGGCATCGGTGTCGTTGCCGGAAACGAAGACCGTTCCGGGGTCGGAGAGCAGTGCGGGGCGGGCCTGGAGGTCGGCGGTGAGCGTGTTGAGGGACTTCACGACGCGCGCGGCCGGGAAGGCGCGCTGTATCTGCTCGCCCAGGGAATCAGTGTCCTTGACGAAGAGGGTCGGGGGCATTCCGCTGCTGGAGTCCAAGGGGTTGGCGATGTCGAGTATGACCTTGCCCTCAAGGTTTTCGGCCCCGGCCTGAGCCAGGGCGTCCAGGGAGACGCCGCCGTTGGTTGCGTTGACGATAAGCTCGGCGCCGGCCGCGGCGTCGGTGAAGCGGGCGACACCGATGCCTGGGTTGTCGGCGGCCCAGACGGCGAAGGGCGGAGTGCCCATGGCGTCAGCCGCGGTCCTGGACAGGGTGGTTTCGGGATCGCGGGTTCCGATGGTGACGGCGTGGCCGAGCTCGGCCAGGCGTGCTGCGATGGTTCGGCCGGCCCTGCCGGTTCCGAGGACTGCAGTTTTCATGATGGTTTCCTGTCCGGTTCGGGTTTACCCGCTCGAGTGTGACTCCCCTCACCACTCACTGTGCTCCTTCCATCGGGAGCGAGCCAGTCCGGTCGAGGAAGTCGCAGGGGTTTCCCCGCCCTGAGCTTTGGGCGGGGCCCGCGGTTGGGCGGCAAGTCCGGCGTCTATCTCAACGAGGCTCGGCTGCAGGTGCTGTAACACCCGCCACGAGAGCTTGCTCACATATCTATGGTGTGTGGCACAGGAGCGGGTCGCGCGGGTCATAGAGTTGATTGCTCAACCGAACTTACCGGTCGTTCAGTCTGTAGCCGCTCCGAGCGGCTTCATCAGCAACAAGTTAGGCCCGCCATGGATATCAGAGCCCGCATCGAGGCAGCCCCCATGAAGCGCACGCAGGTCGGCGTCATCGCCATCTGCATGGCGCTCTACATGATCGACGGTTTCGATGTCCTGGTGATGGCGTTCAGCGCCAATGCCGTGATGGAGGACTGGGGCCTGAGTGGCAGCCAGCTGGGTGTGCTCCTGAGCTCCGCGCTGATCGGCATGGCGATCGGCTCCATCTTCGTCTCCAGCGTCGCGGACATCATCGGGCGGCAGAAAACCCTGGTGATCGGCGCCGCCGTCGTCGCCGTGGGCATGCTGGTCTCGGCCTTCGCGCCCGGCTACGCCGTGCTGGTCGTGCTGCGTTTCATCACGGGCCTGGCCGTGGGTACCCTGCAGGCCACCGCCAACGTGCTGGCCTCCGAATTCTCCAACGCCAAGCGCCGCTCCACCGCGCTGGCCCTGGTCAGCATCGGCCAGCCCATCGGCGGTGTGCTCGGCGGCATGGCCACCGGCGCCCTGATCACCGCGTTCGGCTGGCGCTCCGCCTTCCTGTTCGGCGCGATCATCACCGTGGTCATGATCCCGTTCATCATGAAAGCCGTCCCCGAGTCCGTCGACTTCCTGCTGGTCCGCCGCCCGGAGAATGCCCTGCAGCGCGTCAACAAGGTGCTGCGCCGGATCGGCCAGCCGGTCGTGGAAGAACTGCCGGCCCTGCCCGAGGCCCCGGCCAAGAAGAAGTCCCGCTTTGCCGACGTGCTCACCGGGGTCAATGCGCGCCGTACCATCCTGATTTCGCTGGCCTACTTCATCCTGATGGCCAGTTTCTACTTCGCCAACTCCTGGACCCCCAAGCTGGTCACCGCCAGCGGCTTCAGCCAGCAGGACGGCATCACCGCCGGCGTGCTCTTCAGCGTCGGCGCGATCATCGGTGCCGTCGTGCTGGGCGTCTTCGGTGCCCGCTTCCCCATGCGCAAGGTCCTCGCGGTGTTCTTCGTGATCGGCGGCCTGACCTTCGGCGCGTTCTCGCTCTCCACCGGATCGCTGGCCGGCGCGCTGTTTGCCGCGGCGCTGGTCGGCTTCGGCTCCAACGCCCCGATTGCCGGCATGCTGGCCATCAGCCCCACGTACTACACCTCGGACGTGCGCGGCACCGCACTGGGTCTGGTCATCGGCATGGGCCGCGTGGGTGCGATCGCCTCGCCGATCATTGCCGGCGCACTGATGGACGGCGGTTGGAAGCCTACCGACCTGTACTTCCTGTTCATCATCCCGATGCTGATCGGCGCCGTGGTGATTTCCATGCTGGGCAAGCCGGTGCTCGCCTCGGTTGCCCCGGAAGGCGCAGCGGACCGGGAGCGGGAACCGGCCGGCAAGCACTAACCGGCAGCAGTTCGGCTTAGAACCTTGGAACGACGGCGGGGCCCGGCACGGTGCCGGGCCCCGCCGTCGTGCGTGGGCAGGTGTGGGGCCCGCGGCCGTGCTGTGCGGGGGTGGTGCGACGCCGCGGCGGGGGAGCAAACTGGAACCAGCCAGCACCCACCATCCGAACCGGAGGCCCGAAATGTGCCGGAATATCCGCCAGCTCCACAACTTCGAACCCGCCGCGACGAATGCCGAAATCGAGGCAGCGGCGCTGCAGTATGTGCGCAAGGTCAGCGGGAGCAACAAGCCGTCCAAGGCCAACGAGGAAGCATTCAACCAGGCCGTGCACGAGATCGCGCACATCACCGCCCACCTGCTCGACGACCTGGTGACCGCGGCGCCCCCGAAGAACCGTGAGGAAGAGGCCGCGAAGGCCCGCGCCCGCGCCGCCGTCCGCTACGGGGCCACCGTCTAGGCCCGGCGCCGAAAACACCGGCCCGCCGGGACGCTGCTGTGCCGCCCGGCGGGACGCTGCTGTGCCGCCCGGCGGGTTGCAGCCCCCGCCCGCTACCGCCCGAAGCGGCGCAGGCGCAGGGAGTTGGCCACTACCAGCACGGAGCTGGCGGCCATCGCGGCGCCGGCGATCATCGGGTTGAGCAGCCCGAGCGCTGCCACCGGGATCCCGAGCGTGTTGTAGGCGAAGGCCCAGAACAGGTTCGACTTGATGGTGGAGAGGGTCCGGCGGCTGAGCTCGATGGACTGCACCACCTGACCGAGGTCGCTGCCCATCACGGTCAGGTCCGCGGCTTCGATCGCCACGTCGGTGCCGGCGCCCATGGCGATGCCCAGGTCGGCCTGGGCCAGCGCGGCGGCGTCGTTCACGCCGTCGCCCACCATCGCCACCGTCTTGCCCTCGTCCTGCAGCCGCTTGATCGCGGCCACCTTCTCCTCGGGGAGCACATCGGCGAAGACGTCCTCGGCGGCGATGCCGACCTCGGCGGCCACTTCGGCGGCCACCGCTGCGTTGTCGCCGGTGAGCAGGATGGGGTGCAGCCCCAGGTCCTTGAACCGTGCGATGGCGGCCGCCGAGTTCTCCTTCACGGTGTCCTGCAGGCTGACAATCCCGGCGATGGTGCCGTCGACGGCGACCCAGACCGCCGTGGACCCGGCCTGCTGCTGCTCCAGCAGGGCCCGGCGATGGGTGTCGGTGAGGGCGATGCCGTTCTCGTCCATCCAGTTGTTGCGGCCGACGACGACGGTGCTGGCTCGTCCGTCGCGTTCGGTGATGGTGCCGCGGACGCCGCCGCCTGCCGTGCTGTGGAAATCGGAGAGGGCCGGCAGTCCGGCATCCTTGCCGGCCGTCGCCCCGGACGGCGTGGCGGTGCGTGCCGCAACCTTGCGGGCTGCTTCAACGATGGCCAGGGCGATCGGGTGCTCCGAGCCGGCCTCGACCGCGCCGGCCAGCAGCAGGACCTCGTCTTCACTGCGGTCCGCCAGGGCCAGCACGCCCTCCACCGCCTGCTGCCCGGTGGTCACGGTGCCGGTCTTGTCCAGCACGATGGTGTCCACGTGCCGGGTGTCCTCGAGGATCTGCGGCCCCTTGATCAGGATGCCCAGCTGGGAAGCCCGGCCGGTGCCGGTGAGCAGTGCGGTGGGCGTCGCCAGTCCCAGGGCGCACGGGCAGGCGATGACTAGCACGGTGACGGCCGCGGTGAACGCCGCCTGCAGGTCGCCGGTGAAGACCATCCAGAGGGTGAAAGTGACGACGGCGATGACCAGCACGATGGGGACGAAGACGGAGCTGATCCGGTCGGCCAGCCGGGCAATCGGGGCCTTGCCCGCCTGCGCCTGGCTGACCAGGCGGCCCATTTGCGCCAGCGTGGTGTCCGAGCCGACCCGGGTGGCGCGGACCAGCAGCCGGCCGGAGGTGTTGATGGTGGCACCGGTGACGGTGTCGTCCACATCCACTTCTACCGGCACGGATTCACCGGTAAGCAGGGAGGTGTCGACGGCGGAGTGCCCGTCCACCACGTAGCCGTCGGTGGGAATCTTTTCGCCCGGCCGGACCACCATGATGTCCCCGGGCACCAGGTCGGCGGCCGCCACTTTCACCTCGGCGTCGTTTCGCAGCACGGTAGCGTCCTTCGCGCCCAGGTTGAGTAGGGACTTCAGGGCGTCGCCGGCCCGCTGCTTGGCGTTGGCTTCCAGATAGCGGCCCAGCAGCAGGAACGTGACCACGACGGCGGCCACCTCGAAGTACAGTTCGTGCTCGGCCATATTGCCGTGCACGTGTTCGGTCATCATCGGATCCATGACCAGCTGCCAGGCGGAGAAGAAGAAGGCCGCCAGCACGCCGAGGGACACCAGCGTGTCCATCGTGGAGGCCAAATGCCGGGCGTTGATCGCCGCGGCGCGGTGGAACGGCCAGGCCGCCCAGAACACCACCGGGATGCTGAGCGCGAAGGCAACCCAGCCCCAGTGCGGGAACTGCGCGCCGGGGATCATCGAAATAATGAAGATCGGCAAGGTCAGGACGGCGGCCGTCCAGAGGCGCGGCCGCAGCTGGCCGGCGGTGCCGCCATGGGCCATGTGGTCCTCACCCTCCACGTGATCGGCGTGCTCGCCGTCCTCACCGTGGCCGGCGGGTCCGGAGTGGTCGTGCCGGTCCCGGCCGCCGGGGCCGGTGCCGTGGTCCGACTCAGGGTTCCCGTCGTGCCCGTGGCCCGTGACCCCGTGCAGTGGGGCGGGCGCGGAGTGCGGCTGCGGCTTCACCCGGGCCTTGTAGCCGGTGGCATTCACCGTGTCCACCAACTGCTGGTTGGTGACACCGTCCGGGACGAGCACGACGGCGGACTCCAGGGGCAGATTAACGCTTGCCTGGACGCCTTCGATCTTGCCGAGCTTGCGTTCCACCCGGTTCACACAGGAGGCGCACGTCATGCCCTCGATCGCCAGTTCAACGGTTCTGGTCGGGTTCGGCTCGGCTACAGGATCCCTGGTGCCGGAATGGGAGGCCATCGGTTGGTCGACTCGATTCTGCGTGTGGTGACGGGCGGCGTGCGGGGCAGCGCGTCCGATGGCGCGCGAGAGGGGCGTACGTCGGCCGGAGGGCGCCGCCGTCGTACAGTCCGAAGGCGGTCTAGCCCTAGGCGTTCTGCGCGACGACGGTGTACCCGGCTTCGGCGACGGCCTCGCCAATCTGGGCCGGGTCAAGATCCGCCTCGGAATCGACCGTCGCCGTGGAGATTCCGCCCTTGTTGAGTTCGATGCTGACGTCCCGGACGCCGTCGAGGGCCTGCAGTTCTTCCGTGACGGCGTCCACGCAGTGGCCGCAGGTCATGCCGTCGATGCTGATGGTGGTGGTGCTCATGACAGTCTCCTAGGGGTGGGGTATGTGTTGGGCGTAAAGGTCAGCGCAGCAGCCGTCCGATGGCGTCCGAGGCTTCCCTGACTTTGTCCTGGACGATCTGGCGGTCGCCGCTGAGCTCGGATTCCTTGGCGGCGCCGACGACGCAGTGTCCGATGTGGTCTTCGAGCAGGCCAACGCTCACCGCGTGCAGGGCCTTGTTGACGGCGGCGACCTGGGTGAGGATGTCGATGCAGTACTTGTCGTCCTCCACCATGCGGGCGATGCCGCGGACCTGGCCCTCGACGCGCTTGAGCCGGCGCAGGTACGCTTCCTTGTCCGAGGTGTAGGCGTGCCCGATGTGCTCGTCGGCGGCGGTGACGGGATCGGTTTCCGCGGGCAGTGCTGTGTGGCTCATGGTTTCCTCAATCGGTGGACTACGTCAACCAATCTATACCCCCTAGGGGTATGACGCAAGGGCGGGCGGGCGGCCGGCTGCGTCCGGTCACTGGTGCTGCGGGATGCGCAGCGTTCGGAAGGCGAGCCATGCTGCCGCGACCATGAGAACCACGGCCAGCCCGGCGGTGACGGTCACACCGCTATCGAAAGCATGGACCGCGGAGTCGAGCAGGGAAGCCCCGGTGCGTTCGGGCAACTGTCCGGCGACGGTGATGGCTCCACCGAGGGTCTCGCCGGCAGCTTGCTGCTGTTCGGCGGTCAGTCCTGCGGGAAGGGCGATGTTCCGCCGGTAGGCACCGACCAGGATGCTGCCGAGCACGGCGGTCCCGAAGACAGAGCCCACCTCGTAGGCCGTCTCCGACACTGCGGAGGCGGCCCCGGCCTTGGCTGCGGGGACGCTGGACAAAATGAGGTCATTCGAGAGCGTTTCGGAGGCGCCGACACCTGCGCCGAGCAGCGCGAAGGCCGCCATCAGGGTCACCGCCGACGCATCCGGGGTCGACGCCACCAGGGCGTAGGCCGCCGCGGACAGTAACAGGGCGCAAGCCACCACCCGGTGCGGGGCAATCCGGCGCACCAGCGACAACGCGAGCAAACCGGCCGTTATGGTGACCACCAAACCTGGCAGCAGTACCAGGCCGGCCCGCAGCGGGCTGAGTCCGAGGACCAACTGGAGATGCTGCGACACGAAGTACAGGAAGCCGACCAGGGAGAACACGGCCAACAGGTTGACCAGCACGGCGCCGGTGAAGGGGCGGTGGCGGAACAGCCGGACATCCAGCATCGGGTTGGCACGGCCCAGCTGGCGGCGGACGAACAGCCAGCCGGCCAGGACGCCGAGGGCGAACGTTGCTGCCGCGACGGCCAAATTTCCCCCGCCGGCCAGCTGCTTGATGGCGTACACAACGGGGAGCAGGGCGGCGACGGAGAGCAGGATGCTGGCCGCATCGACCGGCCCGGGCTCAGGATCGCGCGACTCCGGCACACACGCCGGCGTCAGCACCAGCATCGGCAGCAGCATGGGGACGGCGAGCAGAAAGACCGAACCCCACCAGAAGTGCTCCAGCAGCAGGCCGCCCAGCAGCGGTCCGAGGGCGGCGCCGGCGGAGAAGCCGGCGGCCCAGATGGCGATCGCCAGGCGCCGCTGAGCCCGGTCCGTGAAGATGTTCCGGATCAGGGACAGGGTGGCCGGCATCAGCATGGCCCCGAAGATGCCCAGGCCGGCGCGTGCGGCAACCAGCAGTTCGGCGCTGGGGGAGAAGGCGGCCAGCGCGGACAGTGCGGCGAAACCGGCCGCGCCGATCATCAGCATCCGGCGCCTGCCGAACCGGTCGCCCAGGCTGCCCATGGCCACCAGCAGGCCGGCGAGTACCAGGGGATAAATGTCGATGATCCACAGGAGGGTGGTTCCACTGGTGCTGAAGGCCAGGGAAATCGCGGGCAGCGCGAAGCTGAGCACGGTGTTGTCGACGGCGACCAGCAGGACCGGAAGCATCAAGACTGCCAGGGCGGTCCATTCTCGGCGCCCGGCGCGCTGGGTGACGGTAAGCATGGTGGGTCTTTCGGGATCGGGGAAGTTTGACTTACTGTACCGTCTGGACGGTTTACCTGCAAAGTGGCAGCTCCGCCGGAGAGCGGGTTCTAGGATGGATGGATGGCCAGTGCGAGAGACCGGATCCTCGACAACTTCGAGGACATCCTGATCAAAGAGGGCGAACGAGCCGCCACGATGGATGCCGTCGCGGCGGCGGCCGGGGTGTCCAAGGGCGGGCTGCTGTACCACTTTCCGTCCAAGGAGGCCATGGTCGAGGCCCTGTGCGAGCGGCTGTCCGCACTGACTGCAGCAGACGCGGAGCAGATCCTCAGTGCCCCGGAAGGAGCGGCCCGCTACTACGTGCGCACGTCCAAGTTCGTCGGTTCGCCGCTGGATCGGGCGATCGTGGCCGTGGCGCGCCTGGTCCAGCAGGGTCACCCGTCCGCCGCCAGGACCTTTGCCGGAATCCAGGAGCTGTGGCTGGATGCCTTGGAGCAGGCGCTGGGCAGCCGGCCGGTGGCCCAGGCCGTGAAGCTGATCGGCGACGGCCTCTACTACAGCGCAACCTTCTTCTCGCCGGATGCGCAGCGCTACCAACTGGCCGACGGCGAGATGGATGCCTTGCTGGAACAGGTCGACACGCTGGTGAGCCGGGGCTGACTCGAGGCCGCCGGGCTTAGGGTCAGCCCGTTCCCGGAAAATCCGTTCCCGGCAGGACCAGGGGATCATCGTCGGTATTTGGCTGTGTCCGTGCCGGGGCCCGATCACTACACTGGGACGCATGACCGAGCAGGAACCGGGCCCGACCGGGCCCCCGGCTCAACAAGAGGTCGCGGGTTTCACCCCGCGGGCGGCCGCTGTTCCGGTGCAGGGCGGGGCCGGCGAAGGGCAGGGCCTGGCAACTCCGGACGCAGTCGACACGACCTTGCGCAGCCCTGCACAGCGGTACCGCACTTTCATGGGGATCCTGGTGAATACGGCCTTGGCCAACATCACCACCAGCTACCTGTGGTTCGCCCTGACGTTTTGGGTGTACCTGGAGACGCGCAACGTGATAGCCACCGGGGTGATCGGCGGCGCGTACATGCTGCTGATAGCCCTTTCCAGCATCAGTTTCGGCACCTTCGTGGACCGCTACCGCAAGCTGGTCGTGATGCGCTTCGCCGCCGCCTTCACCTTGGTGATGTTCCTTCTTTCCGGGGCCATGTTCCTGTTGACACCCCAAGCCTGGCTGCTGGACCTCACTCGGCCGTGGTTCTGGGTCTTCTCCCTGATCATTTTGATCGGCGCGGTGGTAGAGAACATGCGCAACATTGCCCTCTCCACCACTGTCACTATCCTGATCGAGCCGGACCGGCGGGCCAATGCCAACGGACTGGTGGGCATGGTCCAGGGACTTATGTTCATCGTCACCTCGTTGCTCTCCGGCCTCTCGGTCGGGCTGCTGGGCATGGGCGGGACGATCGTCGTCGCCTTGGTGCTCACAGCGCTGGCATTTCTGCACCTACTGACCCTGCGCATGCCGGAGGAGGTGCGCGCGGCCGCCACGGACGCGCACGGCAGCTTCGACCTGCGCGGTTCCCTGGCCGCCGTGCTGGCCATTGCCGGACTGTTCGCGCTGATCCTGTTCTCCACCTTCAACAACTTCATCGGCGGGGTCTACATGGCGCTCATGGATCCCTATGGCCTGGAACTGTTCCCCGTGGAGCTGTGGGGCGCGTACCTCGCGCTCGGTTCCACGGGATTCATCGTGGGCGGCGCGATGATCGGCAAGTTCGGACTGGGGCGGAATCCGTTGCGCACCATGCTCATCGCGGTGATCGTGATGGGGGCCCTCGGTGCGGTTTTCACGCTGCGCGAGTGGGCCTGGCTGTACGTCGCAGGGATCTGGCTGTATCTGGTCCTGGTGCCTGTGGTGGAGGCCGCCGAGCAGACGGTCATCCAGCAGGTGGTTCCTCTTCAACGGCAGGGCCGGGTGTTCGGATTCGCCATGGCGCTCGAGTCCGCGGCTGCGCCAATCACCGCGTTCCTCATCGCACCGATCGCCCAAGTCTGGATCATTCCATATGCCCGGTCGGTCGAGGGTTCGGCCCAGCTCGCACCGCTCCTGGGCGAGGGCACGTCCCGAGGCATCGCCCTGGTGTTCTTGGTCGCTGGGATCGTCATGATCGTCGCCGCACTGCTGGCCTTCCTGGCCCCGGTCTATCGTCGGGTCTCGGCCTCGTACGCGCAGGCGACCACCGGAGCATCGGGGACCTGATTCCCGCCGCGGGCAGCTCCCGCACCCAGCCCGTGACGGCCTCCGCGAGGAATCTACTGCGCGTCCGGGTGCAGCGCCGGCTGCAGCTCGGACAGCAATTGCTGCACCCGGTGCTTGATGTCGTCACGGACCGCACGGACTCCGGCCGCGTCCCGGCCGGCGGGGTCGTCCACTTCCCAGTCTTCGTAGCGCCGGCCCGGGACCACGGGGCATTCGTCGCCGGAACCCAGGGTGACCACCATCTGCGCCTTGTTGACCGATTCGTGGGTGACGGCCGTGGGCCGCACCGCGGACAGGTCGATGCCCTCTTCTGCCATGGCCTCCACGACGGCGGCGTCGAGCCGTCCTCCGGGCCGGGTTCCGGCCGAGCGGGCCTCGATGCCGCCCTCGGCGAGCTGGGAGAGATAGGCCGCGGCCATCTGTGAGCGGCCGGCATCCCGCACGCCCACGAACAGGACGGTCGGACGGGTAGTGCCCGGTGTTGAGGCAGTCATGGCGGCCCTCCGCGTCGTTCGGCTCCCGGCCCCGCTGCCGGCGCCGGCTGCTTCTCCTCACTGTGCCAGAACTTCGGGCAGACCCATAGGTGCGTGGGCAATAATTGCAGGCGCGTGTACCCGGAACTGACCGGCCGATAATCCGGGGCACACAGCGCCTCTCCGTGGTGGATTAAGGCTTTCGGTGGGTGCGGCCTGGTCCGGCAAGGAAACCGGATCGGCGCTGAAGCTACTGGGCCTCCGCGGGGTTGCCCGCCGCAGCGTTCTGCTCCGCGACTGCCTGCATCGCCTCGGGTGACATGTGCATGATCTCCCAGACGTGTCCGTCCGGGTCGGTGATGGCGGCCCCGTACATGCCCGGCATCTCGGCCTCGGCGGGCCGGTAGACAGCACCGCCGCCGGCCTCGGCCTTGGCCACGAACTGGTCGACCTCCTCGTTGGAGTCCGCGCTGAGGGCCACCAGCACTTCCTTGGCGTTCGAGCCCAGATGCGGGGTGCCGCCGTCGCGGAGGTACTTGCCGAAGTGCTCCTGCGTCAGCAGCATCACGATGATCGTGTCGGAGATGACCACCGAGGAGGCATCGGGGGAGGAGAAGTCCGGGTTCAGCGTGTAGCCGAGCCCGGTGTAGAAATCGGTGGCCTTTTTGAGGTCGCTGACGGGCAAGTTGATGAAAACCATGCGGTCCATGGGCTGTTCCTTCCAGGAGGGGCCCGCCGGCCGGCGCGGCGCGACGGGAGTGGGACGAGGTCCACTGTGGCACTGCGGCCGGGACGAGCCAAGAGCTATCGGCAGAGGTAGTTTGCCGTCCCGGTCGGCGGCCCTGCGGGCGGGCCTCCCTTGTCCGCGGGAAACCGCAGACCTACGGTGGGAGTAGTAGCGGCGAGGCGAAGGAGGCGCGAGATGGCGGAATTGCGGATTGAACAGTGGTGGCTGAAGCTGGCGACCGGGCACAAGCAGTGGTTCCGGGAGAACCTGCGGGCCGACGTGGTGGACGCAGACGCGGCGGCGGCGGTCTATGAGGCCGGCGGGCCCGACCTGAAGGAGGCCACGCTGCCGGAAGAAGATTGGGAGTTCATCGAGACCCAGTCCGAGTTCGTGGACTGACGCCGACGGCGGGCGGCGCTCCCGGCCGGTCGGGCCCGGGGCGGGTAAGTTGGTGTGAAACGGCCCACGTGGCCGCCAGACGACGTGCTCGAAGGGGTGGCCCGATGGCCGGAATCATCATCGTAGGAGTCGACGGCAGCGAAACCGCCATGAAGGCGGCACGCACCGCGGCGAAACTCGCCGCATCAATGGGTGCCGAACTCCGGGTAGTTACGGCCCACGAGTCCGATGCGACGGAAGTTGTGTCGATCGGAAACGACAAGTGGTACATCCACGAGTCCGAAAGGGCAGAGAAGGTAGCCAGGGACGTCGCGGCGGAACTGGGTGCGGAGGGCCTGCGGACCAGTTTCACGGCGGTACTCGGCAAGCCCCAGGATGCGCTGGTGGAAGAGGCGGAACGCGTCAACGCCCGCCTGATCGTCGTCGGGAACGTGGGCATGCAGGGGCTGGGGCGGGTGCTCGGCAGCGTGGCCAGTTCGGTCACCCACAAGGCGGCCTGTGACGTGTACATCGCCAAGACCGCCGGCTGATTCCGGGATGGTGAACGAACTGCAGGTGGCCGGCCGTGCCCAGGTTCCGCCGTTCCAAGTGATGAGCATCCTTGACCGGGTGGCACAGATGCGCGCTGCCGGCCGGGACGTTATCTCGTTGTGTGCGGGGGAACCGTCCGGCGGCGCCCCGCGTGCAGTGTCCGCGCGGGCCGCCGAGATCCATGCCTCCGGCCAGCCGCTGACCTACACCAGCGCGCTGGGCATCCAGGAGCTGCGGACAGCGATCGCCGGTCATTACGGGCGCTGGTACGGGCTGGACGTGGCGCCGGAAGAAGTGGCCGTGACCACGGGTTCTTCCGGAGCCTTCATGCTGGCGTTCCTGAGCGCCTTCAACCCGGGGGACCGCGTGGCGCTGGCACGGCCCGGCTATCCGGCCTACCGGAACATTCTGCGGGCGCTCGGTTGCAAGGTGGTGGAGATCGACTGCGGTCCCGAGGTCCGCTACCAGCCGACGCCGGAACTGCTGGCCGCGGCGGAGTCGGCCCACGGGCCGTTGGCTGGCCTCGTGCTGGCGTCGCCGGCCAACCCCACCGGCACCATGGTGTCGCGCAGCGAGCTTGCCGCGCTCACGGCGTGGTGCGCCGGGCATGGGGTCCGCCTGGTCAGCGACGAAATCTACCACGGCATCACGTATCCGGCCGATCCCACGGAACCGGACTCCCGCGGAACCTGCGCCTGGGAACTGGACCGCACCGGCGTCGTTGTTTCTTCCTTCTCCAAGTACTGGGGGATGACGGGGTGGCGGCTGGGCTGGGCGCTGATGCCCGGCGACCTGGCGCCGGCCTTCGATGCGCTCGCCGGAAACGTGGCGCTGTGCCCGCCGGCGCCGGCCCAGCTGGCGGCACTGGAGGCGTTCGGCGCGGACTCCTACACGGAGGCCGATGCGGCGGTGGCCGCCTTCGCCGAGGTGCGCGCGCTGTTGCTGCAGAACCTGGGCCGGCTCCGGTGGGGGAATGCGGCACCGGCAGACGGGGCCTTCTACCTCTACGCCGACCTCGGACAACAGCTGAAGGGCTTCGCCGATTCGGCCGAATACTGCCGGGCGCTGCTGGAGGAAGAGGGCGTGGCCCTGGTCCCCGGCGCCGACTTCGACGCCGTCCACGGCACCCGCTCCGTCCGGCTGTCCTTTGCCGCCGGCGCGGACGCCGTGGCCTCGGCCATCGAGCGCATTGTCCGCTTCCAGGAGAACCACGGCCGGAACGCTTAGGTCCCGGGCCGCTCACGCCTGGACTTGGGCGCCCTCAAGGAGCCGCTAGCCGCCGGACAGCCCACGCCTGCGCCGGAACGGGTTACGCCGGCGAGCCGGAAGCGGTCACACCGGCCGTTCCCAATCCTCCACCGGCCCCTCGACCATGGTGAACAGCGGATGGGGGTCGGGGACCCAGCCGGGGCTTTGCTGCCCCAGCCCACGGTTCAGGACCACGGCGTGGGCAGGATCCCGGACCGCGATCTTGGCGATCAAATGCCCCAGTTCGAAGCTGAGCTGTTCCGAATGAACCGGCAGGGCAGGCTGCCGTGCCCTTGCGGCGGCGCCGGCGGCCGAGGTTCCCGGGCACCGGATCAGGCCGGTGTTGAAGGCATATCCGCGGGCCGCCGCCTCGGCTGCCAGCCCCTCCAGGTAAGCTCCGATGGCTGCCATCGGATCCTCCGCGGCACGAAAACGCTGCAGTTGCGGGTGGTTGCGGTAGCCCTTGGTTTCGCCCGCGAGGACCTTTTGCGCCAGCAAGGCCTCCCGCCAGCAGGCCACCAGGCCCCTGCGGTCGAGCAGCCGGGGGTGCAGGCTCCATATCCGCATTGGACCAGAATAAGCACACCGCGGCGTTCCGGGCGGCGACCACCACAGCCTGCTGGGGCGGCGGCCCAGGCAGCCGGCCGGGCGGCAGCCCCCCAGCCGGCTGCGGCGGCCGTCCGGGCAACCGGCGGCAGCGGAGGGAGAACTATATCGTGCCTGTGAGACAATAGGTGGCAATGTCTTCGCAGATTTCTTCCCCCCAAAAAACTTCCGACCGGCCCCAGGTGCGTCCCGCCGCCGAGGGCTGGAACCAGGCCGTCACCAGCGAGGGCCGCCCGCTGCTGCAGTTCAAGTCCCCGCGGGTCACGCAGCCGCCGGTCCACCTTGCCGACATGACGCTGGCCGAGCGGCAGGAAAAGATGAAGGAGCTGGGCCTGCCGGCGTTCCGCGCCAAGCAGCTGTCCACGCATTACTTCCAGCACTACACCACCGACCCCGAGCGCATGAGCGACCTGCCCAAGGAGCGGCGCGCGGAACTGGCGGAGGCGTTTTTCCCCACCCTCCTCACCGAGGTCAAGCGCCTGACCACGGACAACGGCGACACGATCAAGTTCCTGTGGCGGCTCTTCGACGGCTCGCTGGTCGAATCAGTGCTGATGCGCTACCCGGGCCGGATCACGCTCTGCGTTTCCAGCCAGTGCGGCTGCGGCATGAATTGCCCGTTCTGTGCCACCGGCCAGGCCGGCCTGACCCGCAACATGTCCACCGCGGAAATCCTGGACCAGATCGTCCAGGCCAACCGGGTCATCGCCGAGGGCGGCCTCGGCGGCAAGCGCAAGGACGGCGGCCACGACGCGGGTCGCGTCACCAACATCGTCTTCATGGGCATGGGTGAGCCGCTGGCCAACTACAAGCGCGTGATGAATGCCGTGCACCGCATGGTGGACGAGGCGCCCGAGGGCCTGGGCATGAGCGCCCGCGGCATCACTGTCTCCACCGTGGGCCTGGTGCCGGCGATCAACAAGCTGGCGGATGAAAACCTCCCCTTCACGTTCGCGCTCAGCCTGCACGCCCCGGACGACGAGCTGCGCGACGAGCTGATCCCGGTGAACTCCCGGTGGAAGGTCGACGAGGCGCTCGACGCCGCCTACGGCTACTACCAGCGCACCGGCCGGCGCGTCTCCATCGAGTACGCGCTGATCAAGGACATGAACGACCACGCGTGGCGGGCCGACCTCCTGGCCAAGAAGCTCAACAAGCGCGGCCGCGGCTGGGTGCACGTCAACCCCATCCCGCTGAACCCCACCCCGGGTTCCATCTGGACCTCGTCCGACCCGGACGTTACCCGTGAGTTCGTGGCCCGGCTCAACGACGCCGGCGTCCCCACCACGCTGCGCGACACCCGCGGCAAGGAGATCGACGGCGCCTGCGGCCAGCTGGCGGCGACGGAGTAACCTCTCACCAACAACGACGGCGGCGGGCCGGGTCCTCGGATCCGGCCCGCCGCCTGTTTCGGCGCCGCTTTCGGGCCCCTCGTCGCCGCGGCCGGACCCCTCGTCGCCGCCGGCGGGAGGCCTGCCCGCTAGTCTGGGACCGCCGAGGGATCCAGATGTTGCCGGGGGACCCTGTCGCGGCTGTAGGTGATCTCGGTGTAGCCGTGCGGTGCGGGCTTGCCGTCCTCGCCCAGGTTCACGAATACGATCTTATCGATCGTCAGGATCGACTGGCGGGTGAACATGTTCCGCACCTCCGCCCGCATCGTCAGGGACGTCCGGCCGAAATGCGTGGCTTTCAGGCCCATCTCGATCAGATCGCCTTGGCGGGCCGAGCTGACGAAGTTGATCTCCGACATGTACTTGGTCACTGCCTTGCCGTTGCCCAGTTGGACGATGGCGTAGATGGCCGCCTGTTCGTCGATCCACCGCAGCAAGCTGCCACCAAAAAGGGTGCCGTTGGCGTTGAGATCTTCGGGGCGCACCCACTTGCGGGTATGGAAGGAAATGTCGTCGGTGCCCATGGGACGACTGTATCGGAACGGGGCGGGAGGCTCGGCCGGGGCGTCTCGGAACAGCCCGCCCGCCGAGACGCCGGCCCGCGGTTCTAGGACTCGTCGAGCCTCTCGACGTCGTCGGCCTTCTTGGGCACATGCGGAATCGACTCCGTCGTCGGCGGGACCACGGGGGTGAGCACCGAGGCGTAGGCGTGTTCGCTGGAGTACTTGAGGAACGCCAGGTGCGCCTCGTACCGGTCGAGGACATCGTTGATGACCTGTTGCTGGGTCAAACCCATGAGGTCGTAGCCCTCGCTGCCGGTCTGGGTGAACACCTCGAGCCGATAGTACGTGTCGATCTCGCGGGGCATGCTGCGGCCGCCGAATGTCGGCACGGGGGCCTCGACCGCGGCCACCTGGTAATGGAAGTTGCGGTGGTCCTCCATGTTCACCACGAGGGTGTGCTCGTCGATGCCGGTCTTCGGGTTCGGCGTCGTCGTCATCTCCGCCTCGTAGCCGAGTTCGGTGAATTCCTTGGCGACGTCCTGCAGCGCCGGCTGCACGACCCGCTCGGCGAACTGTGCCACGGCCTTGTTCGACGGGTAGGACCGCAGCCGCGCCAGGCGTTGCCGCCAGGTCTTCTCCGGTATCTGCCCGCCATGGGCGGCAGCAGTGCGCCGTCGCAGCACCTGCCCCTCGCGCTCGGCCCGTTCCATCCTGAGCACCTTCGAGAAGGAGGCCATTACCAGATACGCGATGACGGTCACCGGCAACGCGAAGATCAGGGTGGCGTATTCCATGGTCGTGACACCGCCGGCCACCAGCATGGCCACCGTGAGGAACGCCGTGACCAGGGCCCAGAAGATGCGCAGCCACTTGGCCCCGTCCATCGCCGGATCGGGAATCATGGAGGAGAAGTTCGACATCACCATGGCACCGGAATTGGCACTGGTGAGGTAGAACAGCAGGCCCGAGAGGGTGGCCAGACCGATCAGGAACGGCGCGCCCGGGAACATTTCCAGCAACGCGTACCACCCGTGCTCGGGGCTGTTGATGGCCTCCTGCGCGAATTCGGTGTTCCCGGCGAGCACCTCGCTCATGGCGCTGTTGCCGAAAATCGAGACGATGAAGAAGTCGCAGAGGACCGGAGCGGTGATGGCCGCGATGACGAATTCCCGCAGGGTCCGGCCGCGCGAGATCCGCGCCAGGAAAAGGCCGACGAACGGGCCCCAGGCCAGCCAGAAGGCCCAGAAGAAGAGGGTCCAGCCGGCCATCCACGCCGAACCGTCCTCCTCGTAGGCCAGGGTCTGCAGGGTGCGCTCCGGCAGCGAGAAGATGAAGCGGCCGATGTTCTCGACCATCGCGTTCAGCAGGAACGAGGTCTTGCCCGTGACCAGGATGTAGAGCATCATCGCTCCGGCCGCCCACAGGTTCAGTTCGGAAATCCACCGGATCCCCTTGTCCACGCCGGAAGTACAGGCCGCTACAGTCATGACGACGGCGACGAGCACGAGGGCAATCTGCAGGGCCAGCCCCTCCGGCAGGCCGAACAACCAGCTAAAGCCGACGTTGAGCAGCACGACGCCGATGCCCATCGAGGTGGCTACGCCGAAGACAGTGCCTACCAAGGCGAAAATGTCGATAACGTCGCCGGTCGCACCGCGCACCCGCTTACCCAGCAGCGGGTAGAGCGCGGCCCTGATGGACAGCGGCATGCCCCACCGGTAGGCGAAATATCCCATCGCCATGCCGAGAAGGGCATACATCGACCAGCCGGCCACGCCGTAGTGGAACATCGTCCAGACGACGGCGTCCTGCGCGGCTTCGGCCGATTCGGGTGCGGCGGTGGGAGGAGAAATGTATTGCGTGATCGGGCCGGTGACGGAGTAGAAGAGCATGTCGATGCCCACGCCGGCGGCGAAGAGCATGGCGACCCAGGTGAACAGGTTGTACTGGGGGCGTGAATGGTCGGGGCCGAGCCGGACGCTGCCTTCCTTGGAGAGGGCCACCCACAGGACGAAAAGAATGACCAGGGTGACGGTCAGGACGTAGAACCAGCCCAGATTGGTGGCGATCCAGCCGACCATGGTGTGCATCGTGCCGGCCGCGTTGCCCGGGGCGATGATGGCCCAGATGGAGAAGGCCAGGACGATCGCCGACGAGATGATGAAGACCCGCCAGTTGACCCGGGGGCCGCGGTTCTCGGTGAGTTCGGCCGGCCCCTTGCTCAGTTCCGTGCTGGATATGGGCGGGCGCTTGCCCTCGGAATCCGCGTCAGCGGATTTACGCCGTTCCGCCACGCCGAAGCGACTGCGTTCGACGAGTGGTTTCAACGCCTCATTGTTCGAGATGCCGTCGTCTTCGGCGTTAGCCATCGGATTCTCCTTCTCTCGCGGGCGGCGCCTGTCGCTCTCGTCAGCGGCACGTCGCCCAAAAAACCGTGGCGGTGAACAGCGTAGACCTCCCAAGCCTGTCCGTGCCCACCTGTGGGGGAGCAATTTTTTCCGGTCCCCCGACTCCGTCTCCCCACCCCGGCCTGGACGCCGCTTCCCGGGAAAACCCGCGGCGTGGCTCCGCCAATGCGGTGCTCCTGGCGCCGGCGGCCAGCGCTGCTGCCCGTGTTGCCCTCGGCCCGCAAGTCGGGCGCTGTCCGGCTGTTCCGGGATGCGCCCCAGCGGGGGGAGTATGCCAAAAAAGTGGGACCCCGGCCTGAAACAGGCAAGGGTCCCACTAGTAGTTGCGGGGGTAGGATTTGAACCTACGACCTCCGGGTTATGAGCCCGGCGAGCTGCCGAACTGCTCCACCCTGCGGCGTTTCTGACTGTAGACCCCCCAGTTTCCAAACGACAAATTTGGTGAGGGGCGTCACCGCATGTGCCAGGAAAGCCTGTCATTCAAGCACGACGGCGAACGGCATCATCTGGGGAGCCATGGGCGCTGCCCGTGACGCCTTCGAGCCGTGACGCCTTCGAGGTCGCCCTGAAGTACTCGCAGGAGCGTCTGCAATTCGACAAGCCGCTTGCCGCTACCAGCTGACTCAGCAGAAGCTGGTGGACATGGCCTTGGAGATCAATAAGGGATTCCTGCTGGCCCTGCACATTGGCCGTAAGAAGGATGCCGGCATCTTGGATTTCCATCAGATCTCGGTGGGCAAGTGAACAACTGCCGCGAGGCGATCGCGGTCTGCCGGGAAGCGCGCACCATCCTGGGTGGCAATTGTATTACCTTGGACTATTTACCGCTGCGCCACGCCAACAATCTCGAATCGGTGCGCACCTATGAGGGTGCCGACGAGGTCCATGCCCTGATCCTGGGCAACAAGCTCACGGGCATCCCGGCCTTCCGTTAAGGACATCTGATGGATGGGCTTCGTGAAGGCTGAACTGGGTTCCGTAAGGCGGACTGGCTAAGTAAGAACTAGGCCGCGAGGGCCTGAGCACGGTATTGCACCGCACGCAGGCCATCGAGCTTTATGGAGGTTCTTTCGGTGGTGTTCCAGGCGGATGTATTCGTGGTGACGCCCCCTATGCATCGGTGCTGAGGAATCGGACGCGGTGGAAGAGCTCTTCCTTGAGGCGTGCCCGAAGCCTGGGTTGGAATGCACGAGCGGCTTCTAGGAATACTGTGCTGCTCACCCGGAGGTAGCTATGTCGCCCTGACTGAAGACTTCCGTCGCGCTCGGCACCAAGCCGGCGAGGGAACGTCCCGCTACTGTTAGCACGGGTGCGTGCATTTGCCCTGTCACTGCAGCGCCGGGAAGCGTCGCGGACCTGATGCACCAAGGCAGGTGCTGAAGTGTTGGAGCGAGCACTGTGAGACCGCGGTATTGCTGGCTGGTCATTTCGGAGTTGGGGGTACTCGGCACCCACTAGGACCTGACATGGTCTGCTGGTTCGAGTAGCCGGGACACGGTGTAGCCGATGACCAGGCCCCAAAAGGCCGCGTGGATGTTGAAGAGACTCAGGCCGGAGATGGTCACGACGAACGTCACCAGAGATCCCAAAGTGAAGGTGGTGGCGAAGGCGGCCACGAAGGCCTGCTGGAGTGCCCGCAGCATGGCGAGGCCGCCCAGGGCGAGGACAAATTCCTTGGGAGTTGCGAGCATCAGCCTGGTGAGGGTGGGAGCCAGGGCGGCGCAGGCCAAGGCAAGAACACCGTACGTAACGGCGGCCGTGTACTGGCGCTCCCTGGTTCCCGAAGAAGTCAATAACGCGTTGGTGGGCCCGGTCACGCACGCCGATACCGCACCGAATGCGGCATTGAGCACGGAGAAAGCGCCGGAGGCAATAGCAAAAACGTTGACGGGCGGCTGGTGATTGGCAGTGCGGAGAACGGCAATGCCCTGGCCATTCTGAACGAACAGCACTGTGAGCGCCAGGGGAGCAACCAGCTCGAGCTGGGCTGCCCAAGTGAACTCGGGAGGGGTGAAAATCGGGGCGGCCAGGAGCGGCCCGGCTTCTCCGGGGGTGAACTGGCCACTTGCCGCCACAGCCAGGCACCCTGCGACAAGGGTGCCGAGTACCGGCGGAAGGAACCTTCCTAGGGCGGGTACGGCGGTGAGGAGCAAGAATGCCACCACCATCGGTCCGGCTATTGCGGGATTCGCTTGGGTCGAAGCAACGATGTCTGTGCCGAACCTCAGGAACACGGCGGCAACCATCGCCATGACGATCTGCATCGGGGCCGCAGCCATGATCCTGCGAACCACGCCAGTGGTGCCCAGCGCGAGGATAAGCACACCTGAGGTGAAAAACGCCCCAACCACCTCCGCAAAGGACAGGTGCTGAAGTGACGGGCCTAGGAGCACCGTGCCGGGGATGGACCAGGCGAAACCCAAGGGCTGGCGGTAGAGGAGTGACATGATTAGGGTCGCTGCGCCGCCGGAGAAAAGGATGCCAAACACCCAGGATGCGAGTTGCCCCTGGGTGAGTCCCCCCGCGGCGCCGACGGCCAGGGTGACCGCGATGGGCCCGGAGGCTGTGAAGATGAGCCCGATTAGCCCGTTAACGGCGTAGGGCACGCACACGTCGCGGAGGACCTGGCGAGGCCCTGCCGGGCGGAACTCCGGACGTTCCAGCAGAGGCTGGGGCGCCGGCGCCGCAGCGTGTGCCACATACGTCGTTAAGGGCGGGTTACGGCGGAATCGGGGCATTCTGGCTCCTGGCGGCATGGGCAAAAAAGACAGGCGCCCCAGAGTTTTGCATCCCCAGAGCGCCTTCGGTGCAGGGGCCATGGCCCCTGCACCGGTAATGAGCGGTGCTTGTTACTTGGTCTGGCCTTCCTTGGCGAGGACGTAGTCATAGACGACTTCCTCGCCAGTGCCGCCGTCCGTACGCGGCTGGGGGTCGAGCATCAGCTCAGGCTTGACTGCCGAAGCGATGTCGTCGGCATTGTGGGGGTCCCCGGGGAAGTACAGCTGCTGGGTGACAGACTGGAAGCCGGGCGCCGAAACCTTAATGTGGATGTGGGCTGGGCGCCATGCGTGCCAGCCTGCTGCACTGATCAGCTGACCGCAGGCCCCGTCCGTAGGGATTTGGTAAGGCGCAGGGCGCATCGTGTTGATTTCGAAGCGGCCATCGTCATCTGCCTTGACCGTGGCGCGGAAAAGCCACTCAGGCAGGCCCGGGGCGTACTGGGAGTAGAACCCGGCCGCGTCAGCGTGCCAGATCTCCACCTGCGCATTCCGGATGGGGTTGCCGTCCGTGTCTGTGAAGCGGCCGCTGAAGCGTAACGGGGTGCCCTCCTCATCGTCGCGCATCTGGACGGTGGCCGGAGATTCGAGTTCCGGGGAGCCGGGCACGTAGTAGGGGCCTTCGATGGTGCCCACGGTGCCGGGACGGTCCTGTGAATTGACGTCCTCCACAGTGTGCTCGAGCCACACGTCGAGGAACAGGGGCCACTCCCCGTCCGTGCCCACCTTGATCAGCCAAGCTTTGAGCGCGTTGTACTCCTCATAGGTGACCTGGTGCTCGATGACGATGTCGTTGGCGGCCCTGATCAGCGCCCCCGCCAGGAGGCTCACTCTTTCCTTCGGCACCTCCAGCTGCGCGAGCTTGCCTGAGGTGGCGAAGCGCTCGGTCGCCTTTGAGCCGGCCTCAACGGCAGTTCCCTCGTTCTCATTACGGGTATCCGCTTGGGTCTCAGTCATGGTGGTATTCACCTTCCTCATCAGATAGGGGACAGGAAGGGTTCCTGCACCCGCCGCGTAGCGCAGGCGGAGCATGCACCTGCGGCGACGCGGCATCACGTGACGTCTGTCTCATCGTAGGCTTGGCATAAGGACGCTACAAATATTGATTTGGGTAGTTTTTTGTCATTATCGATACATAAATGCACCCTTGGTCGACCCTAGGTGTTTGCCTGATGTGAGGACAGTCACGAGCCGCAAGAATTGGCTGACAACGTCCGCCGCAGGCGCCTCAGCCTCGCCCCGGATCTCCGCCCATCCGTCCAGCACTCTCCAATGGAGGAGCACGCCATGACCGAGAACCTGACCCATGTCCGCGAGGTCCTTGCCGACGCTGTAATCGACGACCGTGAGAACGGCGTCATCCGGGCCAAGCGCGAAATCTTCACTGACCAGGACATTTTTGAACTGGAAATGAAACACATCTTCGAGGGGAACTGGGTTTACCTTGCCCACGAGTCCCAGATTCCCAACGTGGGGGACTACTTCACCACCTACATCGGTCGCACTCCCGTGGTGATTACCCGTGACAAGGACGAAAACCTCAACTGCATCGTTAACGCCTGTTCGCACCGCGGTGCGATGCTGTGCCGCCGCAAGACGGACAACCGCACCACGTTTACCTGCCCGTTCCACGGCTGGACGTTTAAGAACTCCGGGGAGTTGCTGAAGGTAAAAGACTCGCGCAATGCCGGCTACCCGGAGACCTTCAATAAAGAAGGCTCCCACGATCTCACCAAAGTCGCCCGCTTCGAGTCCTACCGCGGCTTCCTCTTCGGCTCCTTGAAAGCTGACGTCCTCCCGCTCGAAGAGCACTTGGGCGACGCCACCAAAGTAATCGACTCCATCGTGGACCAGTCCCCGGAGGGCCTGGAGGTGCTGCGCGGGTCGTCCACCTACACCTATGACGGCAACTGGAAGGTGCAGGCGGAGAACGGGGCCGACGGTTACCACGTCACAGCCGTGCACTGGAACTACGCTGCCACCACCGCCCGCCGCAGCGCCGGCGACTCCGCCAACAAGACCAAGGCCATGGACGCCGGCAAATGGGGCAAGGTCAAGGGCGGTTTCTATTCCTACGACCACGGCCACCTGCTGCTCTGGCAGGAATGGACCAACCCGGAGGATCGCCCGCTCTGGGACCGTCGCGACGAGCTGTGCGCGAAGTACGGCGAGGAGATGGCCAACTTCATGATCAACATCTCCCGGAACCTCTGCCTGTACCCGAATGTTTACATCATGGACCAGTTCTCCTCGCAGATCCGCCACTTCCGCCCCATCTCGGCGGACCAGACCGAGGTAACGATCTACTGCATAGCCCCCAAGGGCGAATCCCAAGAGAACCGGTCCAAGCGCATCCGCCAGTACGAGGACTTCTTCAACGCCACCGGCATGGCCACTCCCGACGACCTTGAGGAATTCAGGTCCTGCAACAAGACCTACTGGGCCACTGCAGCACCTTGGAACGACATGACCCGTGGCTCCACCCATGAGATCGCCGGCCCCGACGAACAGGCGCGGGCGCTGGGCATGTCCAGGGTGATCGCCTCCGGCGTGCGCACAGAGGATGAAGGACTGTACCCGATCCAGCACGGGTACTGGAAGGAAGTCATGGACCGGGCCCTGAAAGAGGAGGAGCGCTCCGCCCTGGACGCAGTTCCCGTCACCGCCTGACCAGCCCACGTGGAGCCAGAAAGAGTGGATAACACTATGACCAACCCGACCCAAACCGCCACGGCACTCAAGACCGCCGAGGAGATTGCCACGCTCGAAACCGTCCGGGCCTTCCTGTACAAGGAAGCACGCCTGCTGGATGACCGCCAGTTCGACGAGTGGCTCGAGTGCTACCACCCGGACTCCGAATTCTGGATGCCTGCGTGGGACGTCGACGACCGGCTCACCCAGGATCCGCAGAACGAAATCTCCCTTATCTATTACGACAACCGCGGCGGTATCGAGGACCGCGTGTTCCGGATCAAGACGGACCGGTCCTCTGCCACCTCACTGCCGGAGCCGCGCACCGGCCACAACATCACTGATATCGAAATCCTGGAGCACGACCGCGGCCGGGTGCAGGTGCGCTTCAACTGGTTCACCCTGTACTTCCGCTACAACACAACGGATACGTACTTCGGAACCAGCTACTACACGATCGATCTCTGTGCCGAGGAGCCAGTGATTCTGAAGAAGAAGGTCGTCCTGAAGAACGACTACATCCACCACGTGGTGGATGTCTACATGATCTGAGGGCCGCGCCGGTGCCGGTACCGGCCGGGCGCCGGCCCCGACCGGTTCGCAAGCTGTGCCCAACGTTCACACAACAACTTTCCCGGGTAGCGACGACGCGCCCGCTCAGACAGGAGGAATCATGGGCCACGAGGTAGCCCTCAGCTTCGAGGACGGCGTAACCAAAGTCATTAAGGTCGGCGACTACGAAACAGTCATGGACGCCGCGTACAAGGCACGCATCAACATCCCGTCAGATTGCCGTGACGGTGCCTGTGGCACCTGCAAGGCATTCTGCGATTCCGGCTCCTTCGACCCGGGGGACTACATTGACGACGCGATGACCGAAGAGGAGCTCGAAAAGGGCTATCTGCTTACATGCCAGGCTGTGCCGGAGTCAGACCTGGCCATCCAGATCCCCGCCACGTCGGAATCCGCGAAAACGGCCGCCACCACCTTCACCTCAACCATAAAGGAACTCAACAAGCACTCGGACAGCACAGTGTCCTTCACCCTCGAGGTGCAGAACCGGGACGCGCTGGCCTTTCTTCCGGGCCAGTACGTCAACCTCAAGGTCCCTGGAACTGACGCCGAGCGCTCCTATTCCTTCAGCAGCGGCCCCGAGGTGCAGGACGCGTCCTTCATGGTGCGGGTGACTCCGCAGGGCGCAATGTCGGAGTACCTACGCGACAGGGCGGCAGTGGGCGACACCATCGAATTCACGGGCACTTACGGCTCATTCTTCCTGCGTGAGCCTAAGCGCCCCCTGCTGCTCCTGGCAGGCGGCACGGGCCTGGCCCCGCTGCTGTCAATGCTCGAGAAGCTCTCCAGCAATCCGCCTGCCACCCCGGTCCATCTCATCTACGGCCTAACCCGAGAGGCAGATATCGTCGGCTTGGACTGGCTGCGGGAGTACGAGGCGAAGCTACCGGGATTCACTTGGGATTACATTGCCTCCGAACCTGGCACCTCCGCCCCCCACACGGGCTATGTCACCCAGATTATCGAGCCCGCCCACCTCAATGAGGGCGATGTAGACATCTACCTGTGCGGCCCGCCCCCCATGGTCAATGCTGTCTCTAAGTGGCTGGACGCCGAAGGCATCCAGCCTGCCAACTTCTACTTCGAGCGGTTCGCCCCGAAGGAGACCACCGGTGGCGATGCCGAGACGGGCGCACCAGCACCCGCCGAGAAGATCGAGACCGAGGGCGACACGATGAGCCGCGGCGAGGCCGTCTCTTCCCTGGAGACCGGCCGTGTGAATTTCCGCAAGGAGGACAGTTTCGCCCAGCTGGATGCCCGCATGGGTTTGGAGCTTGCAGTAAGCGAGCTGATGCTGGGCCGGCTCAGCGAGGAGCAGCTGCGCCAGTTCCGGCGGCTCGCCGAGGCCACAACACGCTCAATCGATGCAGGGGCCATCAAGGAACCGGAGGAGTTCGCGCGCACCAACGAGGAGTTCCACGAATACCTCTTCATGATCTGCGATAACCCCATGCTGCTCGAGTCCTACCGCCGGCTCGACGTCCACGCCCAGATGGCCGCGGCGCTAGAAGAAGGATCCCGGATTTTCAACCGGGTCACCCAGGACCACCTTGACATCGTCGACGCCTTCGAGCGCCAGGACAGGGCGCGCCTGCGTGAGGTCATCACCGACCATGCACGTGACGCGAAGGAGACCATGGCCGGTGCGATCGACGCAAAGGCTGCCCGCTAATGGCAGCGCCATATGCGGGACAATTCCTTACCCCGGGCCGGTACTCCGGCAAGGTAGCCGTAGTGACAGGAGCCGCGCAAGGCATCGGCCAGAAGGTTGCCCAGCGCATCGGTGCCGAGGGCGGAGCTGTCGTCCTTGTGGACCGGGCCGAGCTCGTCCACGAGGTGGCAAGCGGTATCGATGAGGCCGCACAGGCTGCCGGTTCCGGAGGCTCGGCCACGTCCGTGACCGCTGACCTTGAGACCTTCGCGGGAGCGTGGCAGGCCGTGGAGGCGGCGGTAGCCGCCCACGGGCGGGTAGACGTGCTGGTAAACAACGTCGGTGGCACCATTTGGGCCCGCCCATACGAAGAATACGACGCAGACAAGATTGAGAAGGAAATCCGCCGCTCGCTCTTTCCCACCCTTTGGAGCTGCCGGGCCGTGCTGCCAATAATGTTGGAGCAGGGATCGGGCACGATCGTCAACGTTTCCTCGGTGGCTACCCGCGGGCTGCACCGCGTGCCGTACGCGGCGGCGAAGGGCGGCGTCAATGCGTTGACCCAAGCGTTGGCGATGGAAGTTGCCGGGCGCGGCATCCGAGTGGTCGCGACCGCCCCGGGCGGTACCGAGGCGCCTCCCCGCCAGGTCAAGCGAGGGCCGGACGCCGAAACCGAGGTGGAAAAGGCTTGGTACCAGGTGATCGTCGACCAGACCGTGCAGTCCTCCTTCATGAAGCGCTATGGCACCCTGGACGAACAGGCGGCGCCCATTGTCTTCCTCGCATCAGATGAAGCGTCATACCTGACCGGGAGCATCCTGCCGGTCGCCGGCGGGGACTTGGGATAAGACACTCTTGAATCCCCGCTTCAAGGGCCAGACGGCCCCCTCCGGTAGACTTGCCGGCATGACTGCCGGGTCCATCCAAGGCGAAATAACGGAGGACTCGCCGCTGGTGGGTCGGGCCCGGGTCTTCGAGGAACTCCTCGAAATCCTCCGCGCAGTGCGCAAAGGCAACGTCGGCACAGTGGTGCTCACAGGCCCATCAGGGTCCGGAAAGACCGCCGTGCTGAATTCCTTCGTGGAACACTGCCATACTGTGGCGCGTGGAATCCGGGTGCTGTCCGTTATGGGGGATGAATGGGAGGCACAGTTTGCCCTCGCCGGTTACTCCCAGCTCATGCTCACTTCGCCGCTGCGTTCGGCGAAGGGTTACGACAGCGGCCCGGCCTTGCCTGCGGCGCCCGTCGCAGCTCTCACCACCGGCCAAATGGTCAACTACGCCTTGACTCTCAGCACACACCTCGAAGGGCTGCAGTCCCACGGGAGCGTGGTTGTCGCCGTCGATGACGTCCACAAACTGGATGTGGAGAGCCTGCGCATCCTCACCTTCGTCATGCGACGGCTGCACGGCAAACGAATCCTGTTCCTGCTGACACTCAACCCTGCCGACGCTCAGCGCATCCCCGCTGGCGTGCTCGATTTCCTCACCGGCCACCAAGTGGTGCGCATCCCTTTGGAGCCGCTTTCCCCGCAGCAGGTCCAGGAAGTCGCCCGGCGCTTGCTCGGTATAGACCTCAGCGTGACGGCAGCCCACGGTCTGGTCCAGCACACCAAAGGCCTGCCGGAACCAATCGTGGAACTGCTGCGCGAGCTGCCGGCAGAAACCTGGCTGTCGTGGTTTCCATCCCTGCCGCCGACGTCCCGGGTGCGAGCCAGGGTGCGCAGCATCCTGAATGCGGCGTCCCCCGGGCTCGTATCCGTCGCGGAGGCCGCGTCCGTGCTCGGGCGAAGCGCCGGCCTGGCCGAGGTATCCCAGGTCAGCGGGGTTGCGCCCGTCATGGAAGTCCTCGACGAGGGCCACCGCGCCGGGCTGCTGGAGCTGTCCGTTGACCAGGCGCGTTCCGCCATAGTATTCGTTCAACCCGGCTCGGCAGAAGCAATTTACGAACAAATTGTTCCCAGCCGGCGTATTGCGCTTCATCAGCTGGCTGCCGAAGCCGTCGAACTAGAGGGCGAACGGTTGGGCCACCGGGTCTCGGCGACCCCCGTCGCAGATGAGTCCATGGCCGTGGAGCTGGAGGACTTCGCGCGCCGCCAAGCCACGGTGGGGGCTTGGCAGGACGTCTCAACGGCGCTGTTCTCCGCATCCCGGCTCTCACTGGATATCCGTTCCCGCAACGACCGGCTCCTCAGGGCTGTGGATGCCCTCGTTGGCTCCGGCAATGTCGCCCAGGCGCAGATGTGGGCCGCCGCCGTGGATGCTTTGCCATCCTCGCCGCTCCGCTCCTCCGTGCTGGGATACCTGTCCACGGTGTCTGGCCAAAATGACAGTGCACAGACCCAGCTGGAAATGGCCTGGCGCACCAGCAACCCTCAACGTGAACCCGCCGCCGCGGCGCAGGTGGCACAACGTCTCGTCCTCCACGGGGTAGCGTCCTGGGATGGCCCGCTGATCACCGGCTGGGCCGAGCGCGCCATGGCGCTCACGCAGCCGGGAACCCCTGCCCACATAGAGTCAGAAGCCATCTACGGCCTGGGCCTGTATGCCCGGGGTCGGATCGGAGAGGCGGAGGCCTCCTACCAGCGGGCTTTTGCACATGCTGCCGAGAACGCCCAGAAGCAGCGGGTTCAAATGGGGGCAGGCTGGTTGGCGTTGCGCCTCGACAATGTTGAGTCGGCACTGGTGAATTTCGAGTCCGCCGCCCCCACCGAGTACCGCGGCGGATCGCTGCGGATTTCCCTGTGGGCTGAGGCATGGCTGGCCCGCACGCACCTCGTGCTAGGGAACTGGGATGCGGCCGCCGCCACAGTAGCGCGCGCAAGCGTGCGCCTTGAAACATCGCGGATGCCGCTGATACGACCCCTGCTCTACTGGACCGCCGCTGAGCTCTGGTCCATGCGGGGCGACTGGGACCGGGCGCGATACTACGTCTCGCAGGCGGCGGTTCAGCCGGGGACGTACCGCGCCATGCAGGTTCCGGCAAGCCTGGCCCGGGCCCGCTTCCACGAGGCGAGGGCGGATTATGAAAGCGCTTTGGCCGTTCTGCAGCCGCTAACGGAGCTGGACCCGTGGACGGAGAACCGCGTGTCTTTCTGGCCGTGGCAGGATACGTACGTCAACGCCCTCGTCATGACTGACCAGCTCGACGCCGCAGAATCCTTCCTTACGGCTTTCGAGGGCGTGCAGCGCGAGCGGGAAGTTCCCTCTGACCTGGCAAGGATGGAGTGGGCGAGGGGGCGGCTGCTGGCCGCACAGGGGGACCCCGACGCGGCCAGGGAACACTTTGAGGCGGCCCTGAGACACATCCGCGGGCTGAACCGGCCGTATCTGCGGGCGCGGATAAGTTTTGCCTTCGGGCAGAGCATGCGCCGGGCCGGCAAACGGCGCCTGGCCTCCTCCGTGCTGCGTGCGGCCCGGGATCTTTACGACTCCCTTGGGGCGGCAACCTATGTGGAACGCTGCGACCGGGAGCTCAAGGCGACCGGTCTGGACGTCGGGAACCTGCCCGACCCGGCCGACCCCGTGCTCAGTGCCGTCAGCGATCACCACGTCCAGCTCACTGCCCAAGAGCACGCGGTGGCTGAACTGGTAGCGGCCGGGGCCACCAATAAGGAGGCAGCCCGTGCCCTGTTCCTCGCGGAGAAGACGGTGCAGTACCACCTGACGCGGCTCTACCGGAAAATGGGCATCCGTTCCCGCAGCGAACTCGCCGCCGGGTTCCGGACAAGGACTGACCCGGAAACCCGGCCTGCGGTGATGCCTACTCGGGTGCCTACTTGACGTCTGAGGGGTGCTTGGCGAGCGGCACTACCGAAATGTCCATGTAGGGAAACAGGGGCAGGTTCTGCAGGATCTCATGGAGTTCGTCGTTGGAATCGACGTCGAAGATGGAGTAGTTGGCATATTCGCCCACCACGCGCCAGATTTCCGGCCATTTGCCCGAGTGCTGCAGTTGCTGGGAGTACGCCTTTTCCTTGGCCTTAATCTCGGCGGCTTCAGGGGCAGGCAGGTCGGCGGGCAGTGTTACGTCCATGTGGACCAGGTACTTCACGGGTTCCTCTCTGTGGAAGGGGGCTATCGATCGGTGCGGTAAAGCGCAAGCTTGTCCTCGTCAATGGCGGTACCCACCCCGGGGCCCTCGGGGACATGGATGCGCCCGCCAGTAATGGTCAAGGGCTCGGCCAGCAGGTCATCTTCAATGTCCAGGTAGTTTGACAGCTCCGCGGCCCGTTTGGCCGTATGCGCGAATGCGGCGCCGAAGACCACCGAGGCGACCGTACCGACCTGGGTATCAATTTGATTGCCAATGTAGACGTCGACGCCCATGCCCTCGGCCATCCCAACAATTTTGGCGGCTTCAGTAAAACCCGAACGGGCCGTCTTTACCGCCAGCAGGTTTGCCCCGCCGGTAAGGATTTCCCGGGCGGCCTCGCCGAGGTTGGGGGCAGATTCATCAGCGGCTATGGGTATGGGGGAGTTCGTCACGAGGCGGCGCCGGCCCAGGACTTCGCGGGCGTCGTCCGGTTCCTCAAGGAACTGAAAACCCAGGTTCGCCGTGCGGCGCAGTACCTCGGCCGCCTCGTTGGCTGACCAGCCGCGGTTGGCGTCCATGTACAGCTCCGCGTCCTCACCAAGGCCTTCGCGCAAAACCCGTGCGGCCTCGATATCGAGGTGAAGCGGACGTCGGCCGGTCTTAAGCTTGAACGTGTTGATCCCGTGCATCTCTCGGAACTGCAGGGCCAGCGCCAGCAATTCCTGTGCAGGCTTGAAACCGAGCATGTGGGAAACCCGCAATGAGTCGGTGTATCCGCCCAGCAGTTTCGTCACCGGCTGCCCGAGGGTCTTGCCAATAACGTCCCACAGCGCGATGTCTACCGCGCCCTTGGCCGTCTGGTTGTGTATCGTCCGGTAAAGGATCTCCTGGATTTTCTCCCGGTCAAAGATGTCGACGCCGATCAGCTGCGGGGCGAAAACATCCTGCACCACCGCAACGATGGACTTCTGCGTCTCACCGTAGGTGTAGGGCCGCGGTGGCGTGTCGGCGGTCCCCACCACCCCGTCGTCCGTGCGAAGCCTGACGAGGACATGGTCTGCGTCATGAACGGAACCGGACGCGAAATGCAGCGGATGGCGATAGGGGATCGAGTATGGAATCGCATCAATGGCTGCGATCTTCATGAAGAGGAAAGCCTTTCATCAGTGGGAAACGACACCGGGTCGGGCAATGCAGCGGCCGTCGACGGTCCCGCAGTAGCGGCCACCACGACGTCCAGAAAGTTGTTTAACAGTGCTGAGCGGTGCCCGCGCATCCAAGCGACAGCGAGCTCCACGGGCGGGGCGTTTTCGATCTCCCGGTAAGTAACCCCATCGAGCTGGAACGCCCGCACCCTGGACGGCATGATCGCTACACCGCCCCCGGCAGCCACGAATGCCAGCATCGTGGAGGTCTCGCCTACAACTTGGGTGATCCGTGGCTGGAAGCCTGCCTGGCGGCACAGGTCTGACGTAATGCGGAAGAGCACGGACTCTGGCGCATAGGAGATGAAATCCTGGTCCTGCAGTTCATGCATCGCCACGGTCTTGTCTTCTGCCAGGGCGCTGAACGAAGGCAGGGCAACGACGAGCGAATCCTGGGCTACGACG
Organism: Arthrobacter sp. Y3221048; assembly: GCF_059092685.1. NCBI lineage: Bacteria > Bacillati > Actinomycetota > Actinomycetes > Micrococcales > Micrococcaceae > Arthrobacter > Arthrobacter sp. Y3221048. The sequence continues at coordinate 905,019 of NZ_JBNHHX010000001.1, forward strand.
CGGTAGTCGATCTCCTGGGAAGCAACCGGGGGTCGCAGCAACGCCGCGTCCAGCGTTCCGTCGCGCAAGCCTGCCTCCATAGAAGGCGTGAGCATTTCGCCGTTGAGGGCAAGGGACAAGCCTGGGAGGACCTCATTGGCAAGGCGGGCAATCTGAGGCATGACACCGTAGGTTGCTGACCCCGAGAAGCCCACCCGGAGGACGCCGGTGGCACCCTTGCCTACCTGGTAGACGTCCGCCGTCAGCGTCTCAACGTCATTGACGATCTGTCGTCCGCGGTCAAGCAGGAGCTGTCCCGCTGCCGTGAGGTCCACCCTGCGCGTGGTGCGGTTGAAAAGCCGCACTCCGAGCTGATCTTCCAGCTGGCGGATTTGCTGCGAAAGGGGTGGCTGTGCCATGTGCAGGCGCTTGGCCGCCCGGCCGAAATGCCGCTCCTCGGCAACCGCAATGAAGTAGCTGAGCTGCCGGATTTCCACCGTAGTGCCACCCTTCTGCGTTGACCGTTCCTGCCCGCTGCCCTGAACGAAGATTGATTCATAGAATAGCCATAAAAAGCCTTACTAGTACATTTTGAAAGCTCAATCGGGCTAGGTGGCCAGCGCCAGCTACTTGCGCGGGTTCGAAGTCAGGCTTGGCTCCCGCCGGCCTCCGGCGATCTCCTCTACTTTGTGCTCAGCTTCCTCCAGCCGGCGCTGGTGGGGGACCAGGACCGTAACGACGGCGCCGATGAGAGCCACCGCACCATAGAGATAGAAGGCGGTGGACCCGCCGATGCCCGCAGCGACCAACCAGCCACCGATGATCGGACCCAGCACTCCGCCGAGCCGGCCCACGCTGGCGCACCATGCGACGCCGGCCGCCCGGGCATTTGTGGTGAAGTAGTTGGACTGGAATCCGTACACGAGCACCTGGGTGCCCAAAGTTCCAACGCCTGCAACAGCGATGAAGGCAAAAAGCATCGGCAACGGAAAGTTGAATGTCATCAGTGCCAGCGAGATGGTAGCAAGTCCGAATGTAGCGGCAATGATTCGCTGGGGGTGGCTCTTGTCCGCCAGGCGAGAAGCGAGCAGTCCGCCCACCACTGCACCGAGGTTCAGCGCAAGCGGGAAGAACAGGGCGTAGGTCCGCCCATAGCCGTAGCCCTCCATGATTTTAGGCAGCCACGTGTTGAGCCCGTAGGTCAGCAGGAGGCCGCAGAATGACATCAGGCCCAGCAGGATGGAAGCCACGATGAACTGCCGGGAGAAGACCGCCGCAAAGCCGGACTTCTGGGGTGCGGCACCAACTTCCAGGATCACCCGCTCTTCGAGGAGGGGGACGCCGGTGCGCTGCGAGGCGGCGAGGGCTTCCTGTTCGCGGCCCCGGGCCAGCAGCCAGCGCGGCGATTCAGGGAGCTTAAACCAAGCAATGGGTAGGAGGATAACGAGCGGTAGGGCGCCAATCATGAACAGTCCGCGCCAGCCGATGCTGTTGTGGAGCAGTATGCCCATGATGGATGCGAAGACTCCGCCTGCCGGGATTCCGGAATACACAATTGCGTTGTAAAACTGCCGCCTTCCTGCAGGTGCGAACTCAGCCATGGTGGCACCGGCGGTGGCGATGACCACGCCGAGGCCGAGCCCGGTCACAAAGCGCATGGCGCCGAAAGCAGGCACGCTCGTGGTCAGTGCTGTGATGAACATGCCAAGTGAGAACCAGGCGATGCCCAACAGCATCAACCGGCGCCGGCCAAAGAAGTCGCCAATGGCACCGCAGATCAGTGAGCCTACAAGTACTCCAATGAGGGCCCAGGACCCGAGGACACCCGCTGTGGCTGCATCAAACGATCCGATCTGACTGGAGTCAGCGAGCAGCCCCGGCAGTACCGTGCCGTAAATGACCAGGTCGTACCCGTCGAACAACAGGGCTGTGCAGATGATGAAGGCTACCCAATTTGCGGTGCGTGCCTCTTTTCGTGGATTTTCGGCGATAACGGCATGCGGTTGCGTCATTGGTCCCCAAGTCCTCTCTGGGTCAAGTGCGGAGGCGCCGGCGCAGGTTCAACCGACAGCCCCCTCCGGGCATCTTCAGCCTGACAGAGGTGTGACCCAGGACATATGAGGTAAATGCCCGGACTTCCGCCCGGGGGGTATTTATACCTCCAGCGGTCTTAGAAAGGTGTTCTAGGTTGCAAATTCTTATGTATTGGCGGCTTGCGCTGGGCTGGGCGGGGGTGCACACACCGGCCGAATCAATCCATACGATCTTGATATGGAACAGCGCAACAGGTCGGTGGCTTTGGATACGAGCCCACGGCTAGGCTGGCGGGATGATCAATCCCGCACGCCTGCACTCCGACCTGTCGCGTCTGGGCAGGGAAACCGACATGTTCCTGGCTACGGTCGCGTCCTTTTCTGACGAGGAGATGACTGTTTCCTCGCTGTGCGAGGGGTGGACCCGGGCCGATGTCGTCGCGCACGTCGCATCCAACGGCCGGGCCCTGGTGAAGCTCATTGATTGGGCCATATCCGGTGAGGAACGCCAGATGTACGCCTCAAGCGAGGACCGCTCCGCCGCTATCTCCGCTCTGGCCGCCCTGCCGAGGGATGAGCTCATCTGGGAGCTGCGAGAGTCCGTTCGAAACTTCGCGGAGCAGGCCCAGCATCTGGGCGGGGAGCTAGCTGCCCTTGAAGTGCAGGTGAACGGCACGGTAATCCCTGCCACGTCCATCGTGGCGCTTCGAATCGCCGAGGTGGTAGTGCATCACCACGACTTGGATACTGCGTGGACACTCGAGGAGGCTGACCCAGACTCGCTGTTGAATGCCCTCGAAGCTGTGGTGCGTTCGTTGCGCGCTGAGGGTGCGCCGGGGATGACGCTGGTGACCGAAGAGCGCGACGAATGGGTGATCGGTGACGGCGGCCTTCGCGTTGTATCGGACCGCGAGGGACTACTCCAGTGGCTGGCTCGCCGAAACCCCGAACACATTCAGGCGGACGGACCGGTGCCGGTACTGCCGTCCTGGTGAGCAGGCTGAGCCTGAGCGCGGCGGGGATTACCTTTTGCTCGGCAGGCTACATAGTGGTAGAACCGCCGGGTTAAGCCCGACTTCCGGGCCTCTCCAAAGTGTGGCCGCCCAGGATTGTCGCGTAAGTTCCGGACGTGAATCAGGTGATCCAGGTCGTCTTTCACATCCATTAGGTAGGGCATCGACGTCCGGCGCCAGCTCCTGTCAGCCGTGCGTAAGGAGGCGGACGGCAGTGATGCCTGGGTGTCAGGGCGCTCCGTTTTCCTCCATCACGGGCAGGGGACCCCTTCAGGCGGCAAATCGCTGCGCCCCTTTCGAGGCCCCTGTCCAAACGCTGATATCCGACGTCATGGAAGCTAGTTGCCTCACGCCACTTCGTTGCAATCTCTGCACGGCTTTGTTTTCGGGTGACAGCCTGGTCCTGCCCCGATTCTCAGCAGCCGGGCGATCGACGGCGGCGCGGGCAGCTGCCGGGGTGGCCGGGTCAGGCTGCGGCCCCTGGCCGAAGCAGGGTGGGTTTACCCCCTCTAGTCGCCGCGTCCGGCCTCAGTACTGATGCATAGCCGGTTGCCTTGGGCATCAGTGGCCACCACCCACATGGGCGCATGTTCATCATCGAGTGTTGCACCAACGCTTACCAAAGCATCCAGAGTCGGGGCGCTTTCGCTAAAGGGGACAGTGACGTCCAGGTGAAAACGATTCACGCTGGGGCTCTGGGACTCCTGAAACCAGATGGCCGGACCCCTGCCGTAGGGATCGGTGAGGCTTCCGTCTTGCTGCATCTTGTAGCCCAGTGCAGTTCGCCAGACTTCCGAAATGGCTTCCGGGGCATCGGTGTCGATGGCTATCTCCACTGTGCGCAGGAGTTCCGGGAGGGGCGTGACGCCAGTGGCTTGGGCGTGCCTCGATATCGAGCGGGCCAGCGTCACGTCACGCGCCGTCACCCTGTCTCCGGCATCGTGCGAAGTGAGCGTGATGAACAATGTGTCGTACCGCCAGTCCACATCAGGGTGGTGATCGGATTCCTGTGCCAGCTCGCCGATGGTGGAAAGCAAGTCCAAGGCAGCTGCGGATGATTCACATCTAATTGCGGTCCGCAAAGCACCCAAACCGTAGCGCCATTCCGGCAACTGGGTCAGATTTGCTTGGATTTGCTCCTGGTTCAAAACCTCTCTTGCTGGCATAACTTTCTCCTCTCTGGGTTTCGAGCTATGGGTTGGGGCCTCCCCAAGTATCTGGAATGCCGAGGGAATCCGACCTCTCCGACTTGCCCGGGTTGCGGTATTCAGCTCGGTCAGAGGCTTGCTGTATGCAACGATATCGGGCGCCTGTAGTTATGGTGATTCACCTACTCGGTCCAAGACAGGTGTCCGGACCATCGCCGGGCGACCCGCACGTATGCACTGTTGAGCCAAGAGCGCGGGAGAGCATTGGGTCTGCTCGGTGCTCTCGCGGCACGGTTGGGCGGCAGCGCTCACACGCGACGGGCTGGAGCGGACCGACGTCCTCGCAGTCCAGACAGAAGGGCCCGAGCGGCAGACCATCGAGATGCAGGTCAAGTCGATCAGATCAAAGGCCGCCGGTGAGCGATGGCCACTCGGTGTGAACTCGCAGCAGCCATCGCTCTCCCAGCACGAGTGGTACGCACTGGTCATGCTCGATCAGGACGTCCCGACCGCGGCGCCCCGGACCTTCATCGTCCCGAGGGATCATGTGGCAGCCGCGGCCTGGATCGGGCACATGAACTGGCTTACTGACCCGAGTGCGCGTCCCGGGACGCGCAATACGCCGCTTGGTCAGGCTCGTGTCCGGTTTGAGACAGTCCTGTCCTATGAGGACCGCTGGGATATGCTCGGCACGCCGACGGACAGTATCCCTGTGATGCTCCCGAGGCAGTACCGCGAACTCGCCGTCGACCCGAGGGTAGGACTGCCCGAGGGGCACCCTTGGAAGACAAAACTACCGGAGTGGTAGGTCATGGCGGCCACCCACGCACCCTCAGCCCTGTTCCTAGACCTGATCGTCGTCATTAGGAACCGAGCCTGATTCTTATTGCTGCATCTCCTCATACACAAGGTCGCCGAGCATTTTGATACAGCGCCTTGCTGGGTCACTCAAACCTGACCGGAGTCTAGACCGGAGGCGTATAGTATCCAACCAAAAAGAAAGACCCCCCTGACCGGGATAATTCCTAGTCAGAGGGCCTTTATTCGTTGCGGGGGTAGGATTTGAACCTACGACCTCCGGGTTATGAGCCCGGCGAGCTACCGAACTGCTCCACCCCGCGGCGTAGTAACGACTCTAGACCCCCCGGTGAACAAACGACGAATTTGGTGAGACGGATCACTAGACCCGGGGGATCGGCCGTGCTCCTGAGCCCCGACGGCGGCCGGTCTCCTTCCCCGCGGAAGGCGACCGGCCGCCGTCGTTGGCAGAACCAGCGGAGGGTCAGTGCAGGTGGTCCACCAGCTTGCCGGCGATGCCGTTGTAATTGGCCGGGGTCAGCGCGAGCAGGCGGTTCTCGGCATCCGGGGACAGGCCGAGGCCGGAGACAAACTCCTTCATGCGCTCGGCGTCAACCCGGTGGCCGCGGGTGAGCTCCTTCAACCGCTCGTAGGGGTTCTCCATGCCTTCAACCCCGGCGATGGCTTCGGCGCGCATGACCATCTGAATGGCCTCGCCGAGGACTTCCCAGTTCTGGTCCAGGTCCGCGGCCAGCACCTCGGCGGGCACGCTGAGCCGGTCCAGGCCCTTGGCAACGTTGGAGATGGCCAGCAGCGAGTGCCCGAAGGCGACGCCGATGTTCCGCTGCGAGGACGAGTCGGTGAGGTCGCGCTGCCAGCGGGAGGTGACCAGCGTGGCCGCCAGCGTGTCCAGCAGGCCGTTGGAGATCTCAAGGTTGGCTTCGGCGTTTTCGAAGCGGATCGGGTTGACCTTGTGCGGCATGGTGGACGAGCCGGTGGCTCCCTCGACGGGAATCTGCGCGAAGTAACCGATGGAGATGTAGCTCCAGATGTCCGTGCAGGCGTTGTGCAGGATCCGGTTGAACCGGGCCATGTCGGAGTAGAGCTCGGCCTGCCAGTCGTGCGACTCGATCTGCGTGGTCAGCGGATTCCAGGTCAGGCCCAGGCTCTCCACGAAGGTCTTCGAAACGGCCTGCCAGTCCGCCGACGGAACCGAAGCGTAGTGCGCAGCGTACGTGCCGGTGGCCCCGTTGATCTTGCCCAGGTACTCGGTACGCGCGATCCGGTCCAGCTGGCGGGTGAGGCGATGGGCAATGACCGCCAACTCCTTGCCGAGCGTGGTGGGGGTGGCAGGCTGTCCGTGGGTGCGGGAGAGCATCGGCACGTCACGATGTTCCCGGGCCATGGCCGAGAACTGCTCGACCAGGGCGCGGGCGGCCGGCAGCCACACCTGTTCCACGGCTCCCTTGACGCCCACGGCGTAGGAGAGGTTGTTGATGTCCTCCGACGTGCAGCCGAAATGCACCATGGCGGTGAGGTTCTCGATGCCCATCTGGCTAAGCCGGCGGCCAATGAAGTACTCCACGGCCTTCACATCGTGGACGGTGACGGCCTCGATCTCGGCCAGTTCGCGCACGGCATTACCGTCGAAGTCGGTGACGATCTTGCGCAGCGCCGACTGCTGCTCCTCGGTCAGCGGTCCCGCCCCCGGCAGGACGGACTGGCCGGCCAGGTGGATCAGCCACTCCACCTCAACATGCACGCGGTCGCGGTTCAGCGCGGCTTCGGAGAGGTAATCGACCAGGGGCGCAACCGCCTGGTGGTACCGCCCGTCCAACGGACCGAGTGCGATAGCGGGGGTGACTTCTGCCAAGGGAACACGGGAAGTTTCAGCCATGGCCCCATTCTTCCATGTCCACTGCCGCCGCTTCCTGCGTGACTTCGCCTGCACAGCGGCGCTGCGTCCTCCCTCGTGCACATGGCCGTCCTGCGTCGGGCACCAGTGGCGACGCCGGACCTAGCGTCGGAAGTCGAGGAGCAAAGGAGGCCACGGTGATGTTTTGGCTAACGGCGACGGCGGAGGCCGGGTTAGGCGGTCCGCCGGACCCGGAATGGGGGCTGGCCCCGGGCCGGCTGCTTTCCTGTGAGCAGGAACTGCTGGCCGTACGGGCGGATCTGGCCGGCGCAGCTGCTGCATGGGTCTCGCCGGCCGGCAGGGCCTTCAGGGCGCGGCTGTACGAGTACAGCACCGGGATGGCGGAGACGGCAGAACTGCTGAGGCTCGCGGCAGCCGCGGTCAGTGCGGCAGAAGCAGCTGCCGGCGCGGCACAAACGGCGGCCGCCGCTTTGTGCGGCCCCCGGCCGTGACTGCCGGGACCAGGACGCACTGTGCTGGTGATGCCCGGTGGCTGACGCCGACTGGCTGCCCGAAGGAGCCCGGTGGTGGGAAGGCGGCACCGGGCACCGCCGGTACGCCGGCTATCGGGTTGCCGGCGGCATCTGCGGCGTCGCGTTTGAGTGGCAGGAGTTGACGTCTGCGGCAATCCGACTGGAGTCGGCTGCCTCTTCTATCGGCGACCTGTGGCGCCAACTCCTGTCTGTGCAAATGCTGCTGGCCGATCCGCGCTGGACATTGCTGCCGGAGAGACTGGCGGCCGAAGCGGCCGTCTCAACCGCTGCGGGATCGTTGGCGGCCCTTGCGGACAGCGCCGGGGCTTTGGCCGGAAAGGTGCGGTTGGCACACGGAACCTACCTGGCCACCGAGCAGGCCGTCTCCGCCGGGCTGCAGGCAATCGACTCGGCCACCTGGTGGATGACGGTTCCCCTCGGCCTGGCCGCCAACGAGGGCCGTCCGACCCGGGCAGGAGGCGAACGGCTGCTCGGCCAGTTCCCGGCAGCCCTGGTAGGAGCGCTGGGAGGCCCGGCAGCGGGGATGCTGCTGCGGGATGGCCGGCAGGGCGGCCCGTGGATCAACCCCGCCACGGAACACGTGGCCCCGCTGCTGGTCTCCACGGCGCGGCAGGCCGGACTGCTCCGGGCCAGCGACATCGAGGTTGAACGCGCGGCCGCAGCGGCCGTAGACATCGATCCCGCACCGGCATCCTTGGCAGGGCTGCTCCACCGGACAGCTATCGCGGACCGCGCCGGCGAGGGCACGGTAGAGGTGCTCGAAGTGTCCGCCCCCGGCGGCCGGAAGCGGTGGGTGGTCGCCTTGCCGGGCACCCAGGCCGCAGGCTCGGCCGAGGCAACAGCCAACCCGTTCGATGAGACCGGTATCGCCGAAGCGGTCGCCGGCGGGAGCCCGTTCGTCTCGACCGCCGTGTCGCAGGCCCTCGAGAGAGCCGGCGCCGGCGCGGAGGATTTGGTGGTGCTGGTCGGGTATAGCCAAGGCGGCATCCACGCCATGAACCTTGCCGCAGATCCGGCCTTCCTGGCCGACCACAACGTGGGCTTCGTCCTCACTGCCGGCTCGCCGGTGGCCGGCATCAACGCCGGCCCGGGCGTCCGGAGCGTTCACCTGGAGCACGCCCAGGACTGGGTGCCGGGCGCCGACGCCAGGCCGAATCCGGACCGTCGCGAACAGGTCACCGTGACCCTGACCGACCCTGTGGCCACCCCTGAAGGAGAGGGCGCCGGGCTGGGACCCGGGCATGATCTCGGGAACTATGTGCTGGCGGCCGGAAACATCGACGCGAGTTCGGATCCGTCGGTGCGCGACGCAACAGCATTCCTTGGCGCAGCGCTCGCCGGCGGCACCGCCAGGCAGCATCTGTTCACCCTGCGCCGCTCGCAGCCGAACGGCTCAAAGCCGTCCCGCCCGGGCGCCCCGGGCCACCGGAAGGCACCTCCGGCGGCGGGTCGGGGCGGGCACGGGTAAGTGCTGCCGGGAATCAGCGGGTGCGGGTCAGCGTGCCCACCACCAGCGAGACCAAGCTGATGATCAGCGAGCCGAGGATCGCCGTCCAGAAGAAGGAATCGACGATGAACTCGACCGGCGTGAAGCTTGACAGCCAGGCCGTCAGCACGAGCATCAGCGCGTTGATCACGACGGTGAACAGGCCCAGCGTCAGGATGGTGACGGGCAGCGAGAGGAGGGAAATGATTGGCCGGACAATGGCGTTGACCAAACCGAAGATCAGGCCGACGAAAAGGTACGCCAGCACCGTGCCAAAGGACTCGTTGCCTGCGACGTCGGCCGCAGCGGAGGCCTCGATGGCCAGGCCGGGCAGGATCCAGCTTGCCACCCAGAGCGCCAGCGCGTTAACGGCGACCCGCACAATGAACTTTCCCATGCGTGTATGCTGCCACATCCGGCCCGCCGTGGCGCGGAAAACCCCGCCACCGGCGCACGTATCCTTTAAGGCATGACTCCTCCTGAGAACCCCATCAAGGAAGCTGCGGTTCCGGCAGCAGGTGCGTCGGTCCGGATCCACCCCCGGCCGGTGCTCGACAGGCTGCCCAAATATGCTGCCGGCAAACCGCCGGCTGCAATCCAAGGACTGCAGTCCTACAAATTGTCCTCCAACGAAAACCCGCTGCCTCCGTTGCCCGCCGTGCTGGAAGCCGTGAACGCGCAGACGGCGGACATCATGCGCTACCCCGATCCGTTGTGCACGGCGCTGCGGACCGAACTCGGCCGGTTCCTGGATGTCCCCGCCGACGACGTGGTCACCGGCGCCGGAAGCCTGGGCGCCCTGGTGCAGATCCTGCAGACGTTTGCCGGACAGCACGAGGACGGCACCGAGGACGAAGTGATTTACGCGTGGCGGTCCTTCGAGGCCTACCCGATCATGGTCGGACTCTCCGGTGCCCGCAGCGTGCAGATCCCAAACCGGTCCGACGGGTCGCATGATCTGGAAGCCATGCTGGAGGCCGTGACCGACCGGACCAAGGTCATCCTGCTGTGCACGCCGAACAACCCCACCGGACCGGCGCTGACCGCGGCGGACCTGGAAGGCTTCGTCCGCAGCGTGCGGGACGACATCATCGTGGTGATCGACGAGGCCTACACGGAATTCGTCCGCGATCCCGAGGTGGTTGACGGCGTGGCCATGTACAAGAAGTACCCCAACGTGGTGGTGCTCCGGACCTTCTCCAAGGCGCACGGACTGGCCGGCCTGCGGGTGGGCTATTCCATTTCGCAGCCGGAGATCACCCGGCATCTGCGCGTAGCGGCCACCCCGTTCGCGGTGTCGAGCCTGGCCGAGCATGCGGCCATCACTTCGCTGCGCCACTACGACGAAGTTGTAGAAAGGGTACAAAGCCTCGTCGACGAACGGGACCGCGTGGTCGCCGGACTGAACATGCTCGGCTGGAAGATCCCGGAGACGCAGGGAAACTTCGTCTGGCTGCCGCTGGGTGATCGGGCGCAGGAGTTCGCAGAGCTGGCCGGTCGGCAGGCACTGTCCGTGCGGGCCTTCGCAGGCGAGGGCGTGCGGGTCAGCATCGGCGAAGTCGAAGCCAACAGCCGCTTCCTGGCGCTCTGTGAGAACTATACAAACGGTCCGGGCGTTTCCTAACGGTAATATCACCGGCCCGCGCCGCACCTGCCATTAGGCTAGGACGAGACAAACGACAGATATATGCCGGGTCAGGAATGTATTCCCGGCCCGGCATATATGAACAGCGAAGATCTCTGCCGCAGGGCAGCGGATCGGCGAGGAGTTCGTATGGGCGCTGAGCACCTGCCCGCCTCGGAATTCGACATCGAAGAACTGGAGCAGTCGCTGGTGGCCAGCGACCCTGCGGACGCGCCCCCGCTGGTGCAGCTGATGGCCCCGGACGGGACCATCCGCGAGGACGCCAAGTTCAGCCCCTACGCGTCCCACCTCGACGGCGAAGCGCTCCGCGGGATGTACCGCGACATGGCGCTGATCCGCCGGTTCGACCAGGAAGCCACCGCGTTGCAGCGGCAGGGGCAGTTGCTGCTCTGGCCTCCCCTGCTCGGCCAGGAGGCGGCGCAGATCGGCTCAGGGCGCGCCATGCAACCGCAGGACTACGTGTTTCCGACCTACCGGGAGCACGGCGTCGCCCTGACCCGCGGGCTGGACCTGTCCCACGTGCTCAAGCTGTTCCGGGGTGTCAGCCAGGGCGGCTGGAACCCGCAGGAGGCCAACTTCCATCTCTACACGCTGGTGCTGGCCGCCCAGGTACTGCACGCGGTGGGCTACGCCATGGGCATCCAGCGCGACGGCGACGACGCCGTGGCCCTCGCGTACTTCGGCGACGGCGCCAGCTCCGAAGGCGACGTGCACGAATCGATGGTGTTCGCCGCCTCCAACCAGTCACCGGTGGTGTTCTTCTGCCAGAACAACCACTGGGCCATCTCCGTTCCCACGGAAGTCCAGTCCCGCGTTCCGCTCTCCAACCGTGCCACCGGCTACGGCTTCCCGGGTATCCGCGTGGACGGCAATGACGTCGTCGCCGTCCATGCCGTCACCCGGTGGGCTATGGAGCACGCCCGCTCGGGCAAGGGACCCGTACTGATCGAGGCATTCACGTACCGGATGAGCGCCCACACCACCGCCGACGACCCGACCAAATACCGCGAGGCTGCCGAGGAAGAGGGCTGGCGGGAGCGCGATCCGATGTTGCGGCTCGAACGGTACCTGCGCAGCAGCAACACGGCCGGCGACGAATTTTTCAACGAGGTGTCGGCAGATGCCGACAAGCTCGCGGCGACCACCCGCGCCGACGTCCTGGCCATGGAGGCCCCGGACTTTGAGGACCACTTCGCCAACGTCTATGCCGATCCGCACCCGTTGGTCCGCGAGGAGTTGGAGTGGCACCGGCAGTACCAGGCCGGTTTCGCCGATTCCGCCACCGAAGACAACGCCGCCGGGGAGGCCCGCTGATGACCACCATGACGATCGCGAAGGCCATCACCAGCGGGCTGCGCGAGGCCCTGGCCAATGATCCGAAGACGCTGATCATGGGCGAGGACATCGGCAAGCTCGGCGGGGTGTACCGGGTCACCGAAGGACTGCTGGCCGAGTTCGGCGCCGACCGCGTGGTCGACACCCCGCTGGCCGAATCCGGCATCCTCGGCACCGCCATCGGGCTGTGCTTCCGCGGCTACCGGCCGATCTGCGAGATCCAGTTCGACGGGTTCGTCTTCCCGGCGTTCAACCAGATCACCACCCAGTTGGCCAAGATCCGGACCCGCAGCTCCGGACTCCTGTCGGCCCCCGTCGTCGTCCGCATCCCCTACGGCGGCGGCATCGGATCCATCGAGCACCATTCGGAGTCCCCGGAGGCCCTCTTCGCGCACACGCCCGGCCTGCGCATCATCACCCCCTCGAACCCGCACGACGCCTACTGGATGACCCAGCAGGCCGTCGCCAGCCCGGATCCGGTCATCATCTTCGAACCCAAGCGCCGCTACTGGCTCAAGGGCGAGGTGGACACCGAATCCGCCGGCCGCGACGCCTTCAGCGCCCAGGTGGTCCGCGAAGGCACCGATGCGACGATCGTCGCCTACGGCCCGCTGGTACCGGTCGCCCTGGCCGCGGCGAAGGCGGCGGAAGAGGACGGCAACAGCGTGGAGGTCATCGACCTGCGCTCCATCTCGCCGATCGACTTCGACACCATCACGGCGTCGGCGGAGAAGACCGGACGGCTGATCGTCACGCATGAAGCCCCGACCTTTGGCGGCATCGGCGGGGAAATCGCCGCGCGCGTCGGCGAACGCGCCTTCCTGAGCCTGGAGGCGCCGGTGCTTCGCGTCGGCGGCTTCCACATGCCCTACCCGGTGGCGAAGGTGGAGGAACAGTACCTGCCGGACATCGACCGCCTGCTCGAGGCACTCGACCGTTCGCTCGCCTACTGATATCGGAGTTTCCATGTCGAACACGCAGATTTTCAACCTCCCGGATGTCGGCGAGGGACTGGTCGAAGCCGAAATCGTGTCCTGGAAGGTCAAGCCGGGGGACACCGTGGCGGTCAACGACGTCATCGTGGAGATCGAGACGGCCAAGTCGCTGGTCGAGCTGCCCAGCCCCTACGCGGGCGTGGTTTCGGAGCTGCTGGTGCCGGAGGGGCAGACCGTAGAGGTCGGCACCCCGATCTTCGCCGTCGCCGCCGAAGGCACTGCCCCGCGTCCCGCCGCCCCGGAGCAGCCTGCCGCACCGGAGCAGACCACCCGACCCCGCGCCGCGGCTCCCGTTCCGGAGCAGCCGGTGCCCGAGGCCACCGCCGAGGGCGGGCCGCTGGTCGGTTCCGGCCCCAAGGCGGATCCGGTCCGGCGGCGCCCGCGGCGCGGCAGCGCCTCGGCTTCCTCTCCCACAACGACGACGGCGGTGCGCCGCTCCGGGGTTGCGTCCGCCGGCGGGGCCGCGCCCGCCGCGGAGATCCACCTGCCCGAGCCGCACGGCCAGGCCCAGCACGTGCCGCCGGTCCCCGCGGGCGAAGGCTCTGCGGTTCCCGGGGCGGCTCCGGCGGCCGGTGCCGGGCAGGCCCGCGGTGAAGCCGTCCAGGCAGCCGTCACCCGGCTGCTGACCCGGGTGCTCGCCAAGCCGCCGGTGCGGAAGGCCGCCAAGGACCTGGGCATCAACCTGGCGGACATCACCCCCACCGGCAAGGGCGGTGAGGTCACCAAGCAGGATCTGCTCAGCTACCAGGCTCAGCGCGAGGCCGAGCAGGCAGCTGCGCCGACGTTCTGGACGCCGCGCAAGGGGCTGGACAACCGGATCGAGCGGGTCCCGGTCAGGGGCGTGCGCAAGGCGACCGCCAAGGCCATGGTCGAGTCTGCCTTCAGCGCCCCGCACGTGAGCATCTTCGTGGATGTGGATGCTTCGCGGACCATGGAGTTCGTCCAGCGGCTGAAGAAGTCCCGCGACTTTGAAGGCGTCAGGGTGTCGCCGCTGCTCATCCTGGCCAAGGCCGTCATCTGGGCTGCCGCGCGCAACCCGAACGTCAACGCCAGCTGGGTGGAGACGGAGTCCGGCGACGAGATCCACGTCAAGCACTTCATGAACCTGGGCATTGCCGCCGCCACCCCGCGCGGCCTGCTGGTCCCGAACATCAAGGACGCCCAGGACCTCTCGCTCAAAGAGCTCGCGGTCGCCCTCAACGACCTGGCCACCACTGCCCGAGCCGGCAAAACCAAGCCGGCCGACATGCAGAACGGCACCCTCTCCATCACCAACATCGGCGCGCTGGGCATCGATATCGGCACCCCGATCATCAACCCGGGCGAAGTCGCAATCGTCGCGTTCGGCACCATTCGGCAGAAGCCGTGGGTGGTCTCCGGCGAAGTCATTCCGCGCTGGATCACCACGCTGGGCGGATCGTTCGACCACCGCGTGGTGGACGGCGACCTTTCCGCCAGGTTCATGGCAGACGTCGCGGCGATCATGGAAGAACCGGCGCTGCTGCTGGATTAACGGTGCGGCGGCGCCGCATGCTGGGTTCATCGTGCGCCGCCGCATGCTGAAGGGTCGGTGCGCCGCGCGCGAATGCCCGCCGGGCCGCGGTTGGCTATGATCGCGGTGTGGCGAGGAGGAGCACCATCAGGTGATCGAGACAGCGGGCAACGCAGCGACGCACGGCGCAGAACCTACAGTGATTTCGACGGCGGACCTGTACGACCGGCACGGCGACGAACTGGCGTCGCTGTCGCTCCAGTTCGGCAACTTCGGCGGCCGTACGGCGTTCAGCGGACCGGTCCGCACCGTGAGGTGCTACCAGGACAACGGGCTGGTGAAATCCGTCCTCAACTCCCCGGGCCACGGTGCCGTGCTGGTGGTCGACGGCGGCGGTTCGCTGGAGACGGCGCTGATGGGGGACATGATCGCCGCGGCTGCCGTGGCCAACGGCTGGTCCGGGGTGATCATTAACGGTGCCGTCCGGGACCGGGCCGCCCTCGCGCAGCTGCCGCTCGGCGTCAAGGCGCTCGGCAGCAACCCGCGCAAGAGTGCCAAGGACGGCAGCGGGGAAACGGGCGTTGCCGTCGACATCGGTGGCGTGCTGTTTCGGCCGGGCGCCGCGGTTTACGCCGACCTGGACGGCATCCTGGTAGGCGCCTGACCGCGCGCTACAGTCGGTGAATGACTGCATCCTTCGACGCCGCCGCTGCCGCCGGGATATTGGAGTCTGCGGCCGCCGGGAACTTCTCCGGCGCCATCCATGTCCGGCAGGGCGGGCGGGTCCTGCTCGACGAAGCCTACGGGGTGGCCACGCGGCGATGGAACGTGCCGGTCACCACGGCCACCCGGTTCGACGTCGCCTCCGTGACAAAGCTTTTTACCGCAGTCGCCGTACTGCAGCAGGTCGATGCCGGGACGTTAACTTTGGACGCCAGGATCCACGACTACGTGGATTTGGCCGACACGCAGATCCCCGCCGGGGTCACCCTGAGGCACTTGCTGACCCACACCTCCGGCATCGCCGACGACGCCGATGAGGAAGCCGGCGAATCGTACGAGGCGCTCTGGCATGACAGGCCCAACTATTCGGTCACGGAGACCGTGGATTTCCTGCCGAGGACGGCGTCTGACCCGCTGCGCAAGATCAACGACCTCGTTCCCTGACGGACCGTCGGCCGCGTACCGGCTGTGAAAGACTGGGCGCATGAGTAACAACAGGCCCTCGGGTCAGCGCAACGACTCCGGGGTGCCCAGGATCGACTGGAAGGGCACCCTGTGGGCCATGGCGGCCGTTTTCCTGCTCAGCTACGTCATGATCTGGCTGATGCCCGGCCTGCACCCCATCCTGCGGATCATCATTGTGATCGGCTTGTATTTCGCCGGCCGCTACGCGTACTACCGCTATTTCAAGAACCGGCGCCGGCCATAGCCTTTGCAAGGACGGGCGCCAGCCGCCGCACGCCCTCGCGAATGGCCTCTTCGGGCACGGCGCTGAAAGCCAGCCGCAGCTGACGTGACGGCTCCTCGGAGGGGCTGAACGCCGCTCCCGGGATGAAGACCACTCCGGCCTCGATCGCGTCGTAGAGCAGCGGGTAGGTGTCAACGCCTTCCGGGAGGGTGACCCAGACGAAGAAGCCGCCCTCGGGTTCGGTCCAGGTGACCCCGTCCGGCATGAATTCGTCCAAGGCCGACAACATGGCGGCACACCGGGTGGCGTACAACTGGCGGTAGGTATCGATCTGCCCCACCCAGTCGTGCTCGTCCAGGTAAGCGGAAATCAGCATCTGGTTAAGCGTGGGCGGGCACAGGGTGACAGCCTCGTTGGCCAGGTAGAAGCTCCGCTGCAGGTGGTCGGGCAGCAGGGCCCAGCCGATCCGCAGGCCCGGCGCAAGGATCTTTGAGAACGATCCCAGGTAGACCACGTCGTCGGGATTATCGGCACGCAGCGGCCGCAAGGGCTGGCCGTCGAAGCGCAGCAGCCCGTAGGGGTTGTCCTCGAGGACCAGCACGCCGGCCTCGCGGCAGATGTCCACGATGTGCTGCCGGCGCTCGGCGGCCAGCGTGATGCCGGAGGGATTGTTGAAGCTGGGAATGGTGTAGAGGAACTTGATGCTGCGGCCCTCGCCCTGCAGCTCTTCGATGCGGCGCTGGAGTTCCGAGGGGACCAGACCGTGTTCGTCCATCGACACCGGCTCCACCTGGACCTCGTAGGCCTCGAAGGTGTTCAGCGCGCCCACGTAGGTGGGATCCTCGCACAGCACCACATCGCCGGGGTTGCAGAAGACCTTGGCCGCCACATCCTGGGCGGACTGGGACCCCGCCGTGACGACCACGTTCGCGGGATCCACGCCGGTGATCCCTTCCCGTGCCATGACATCGCAGATCTGGCGCCGCAGGTCCTGGGTGCCCTGGCCGCCGCCGTACTGCAGCGCGGTCATCCCATGCTCGGCGATCAGCCGCTGCGCCATGCCGGCAATCTTCTCCAGGGGCAGGGACTGCAGGTAGGGGTTGCCGCCGGCCAGGGATACCAGCCCGGGACGCATCGAGATGTCGAAGACGTCACGGACGGCTGATTGTTTGATGTTTGCGGCGCGCTGCGAGAACAGGTGCTCGTGCCGGTGCGCCGCAGTGGCGCGCTCCAGCGCCACTTCCGTTTCGGTGGGCAGGGTCTCGGAAAGGTCTGCATCCTGTGAAGTCACTCACACAGGATAGCCCGAGGCGTTACCGGATAGGAAACAGAAGTTTTCTATTGGTGCTGCCTGGGGCTAGAGCCAGCCCGCGTCCCGGGCCTTGAGTGCGGCCTGAAAACGGCTGTCCGCGCCGAGCTGCTCCAGCATCCACGCAATGTGGCGCCTGCAGGTGCGGACGCTGATGTCCAGCCTCCGGGCAATCACCTCATCGGAGTAACCGGCGGCCATGGCGTTGAGGATGGAGTGTTGGATGCCGTTGAGATCCGAGGCGTCGTTGTCCTGCCCGTCCAGAACGTAGGGGTCGGCCAGCTCCCAGGCCACATGGAACAGGTTGATGAAGACCTGGATGAGGTTGAAGTCGCGCACCACCAGCGCGCCGCGGTCTTCCGGATGCAGTTGGCGTCCGATCAGGGCGAGGTTGCGGTCGAAGATCATGATCTTCAGCGGCACGTAGGGCAAGGTCCGGTACTCACCGCCGGCCGGAGCAATCGCGGCGACCGCCTTGCGCGTGGGCACGTGATCCAGAGTGCTGGCGTGGCTGATGTTCTTGCGGACGACCCCCCGATTGAGCAGCTCGATGTCCTTTTGGATGCCCTCTTCGTGCACGTCGGCGGAGGCGCCGGAGCCCGGCTGGCTGATCAGCACCTGCTCGGAAACGTCCCGGCCATAGTCCACCAGCAGCTTGCGGATCACCCCCGGGTCTTCGAGGACCTCCACGGAGGAGTCAAGCGACACACGTTTGCGGGCTGCCAAATACGTCGGCACGAGGGCCGCCATGTCCGCACGGTGTCCGCTGATCTTGGTGCGCAGGTCGATCAGCAGCCGCTCGTCGGAGTCCACCAGTTGCGACAGCGCTACGTCGGGGGAGATGGCGACATAGCATTCGACGTCCGGTGCCGGCTGCTGGAGCAGTTGCCGGCTGACCAGCTCGCCGATGGCGATGTTGAGGTCGCGGATGGTGTAGCCAAGTGCCGTGGACATGGTTTCTTTGGTCCAGCCGGGGTGGGCCACGGCGAATTCATAGACCTCGAATGCCGTCCCGCTCAGCATAGGGCGCTCCTCCGGTTGATCCGTTATGTATCACGCAGGGCCTGCCATTTCCGATGCGGTGCGGCCGCTCTTTGGTCAGTCTAAAGCACTTCTTCGGGCCATCTTGCGCCTTTTATTAACGGCCACTTCCTGTCATGGCCACATTATGCCACCGGCTCACGGCGTTTGTCCGGTGATCCTGTGGAGCCGTTCCTTTCCCCGGGTTCCCGGGGCAGCGGGCGGTTTCGACCACCTGTCCGGAACGTGACAGCGCAAGCCGTGAGGCACGATCATGGCATGTCCGGATGTTGCAACTGGATTGGCTGGACAGGCGTAGCAGTAGCACGGAACTCTTGAACATGTCGGGGGCGAGCAACCCGGCTGGATTTGTCACTGAACGAACCTAAGCCATGTGAAGGGAATGACATGTTCAAGAAGATCGCAAGCATCACGGCAGGTCTGCTGGTTGCTTTGGGGGCGGTCTCTGCGGCCACTCCGGCAGTAGCGGCCGATCTAGGACCGGTTCCCCATTCCGCAAACGCCACCGCTTCCGCCTATATCTGGGACTGGTGAAAAGCCGCCCCATCTCATCGGCACTGTGCTGATTCCGTAACCAGGATGACGCCGGCTATCCCTCCCCAACCACCAGAACATCGAACCAGGAGTAGCGCATGAGCCAGCTGACAGCCATCCGCCCAACAAGTTCGGTGAACGTCAAATCGTACTGGTGGGTTCTGTCTATTTACACGGGTAGGCAGGACGTAGTCGACGCAGTCATAGGAGAACTGGTTACGCCGCTGGTCGCCCACGCTCGCCGCGAAGGCGTGGGCCGCTGGTACTTCAGCCACAGTGCCGACCAGATGGGGCCTCACGTGAAGGTCCGGTTCCTGGGCCGCCGTCCAATCCTCGACAGCCTCCAAAGGTTCGAGCTGGCGGCCCGGGACCGGGTCCTCGACATCCTTCCCGGCATTACCACGCAGGAAAATTTCGTACTGCCTTCCGGCAGCGAGGATGCCATCCACCTCTCCCCGGCTGATTCCGCCGTCCCCGTGCCCGAAGCGGACTTGGACCGTTTTGGGGGACCCGATGGGCTGGAACTCGCGGAGGAGGTCTTCGAACTATCCTCCGAGCTGGCCATGTGGGCCACGCAGCGTTTCAGCAAGTCCCAAGGACGTTCGGCGCTGGCCTCCCTGCTCCTCTGCGATGCAGCGTGGGCCATGATGTACGGGCCGAAGGCGCAGCAGTGGCCGGACCGCGGCAGGCTGTCCTGGGAGTACTGCTGGGACAACCATCTGCGGGTATCCACGGCCGAGCTGGGCCGTTCGGCCCCGAAGGCGCGCCACAGCCTCACCGCCGGACTGGTAGCCCGCACCGCACCGATGCACCGTTTGATGGCCGCGACGGCGGACGAAAGCAGTGTCCAGAACTGGCGCCGCCGCTGGATCAGGACCCTTGACTCGTACCTGTACCGGGCGGACCGTGCGCGGGTTAGCCGCAGTGCGCAGCAACTGACGTTTTCCCAAGCCCACCTGCTGATGAACCGGTTGGGGTTCACCACGTGGGAAGAAGCGGCACTCGGTGTCTATGCCAGGGCATGGTCGCCCGAAGTCGAATCCTCACTGTTGGAGAAGAGGACAAAATGAGCCCGTTCGGTTTCTCGTCGATTGGACCCGAATCCATCAAGACTCCGGATGTCCAGAACGAAGGAACATCATCATCCCTGGATCAGGTCGGTGTGCTGGGTGCGCACGCCCAGGATGATGACCTCTGGAACCTCACCGGCAGCAACTACTCGCGCGACGCCGCCTGGGCAGACCAGGCGTGGCAATAGGAAAAATTCCGCCGGCGTCCCGTCGGCCTCCAAAGCATTCCTCCCCCCAACAGGATCAGGCCGGAGCGACCCCCAACGCTCCGGCCTGATCCTTTCTTTGCGTGTCCTGCCCATCAGGGGCTGTTTTCACCCATCACGCTGTGGTGCGGACAGCCCGCATGCCCTGGTCAGTTATAGAGCATGCCGCCGTCCACCAGCAGCACCTGGCCGGTGACGTAATCGGAGTCGGGGCCGGCGAAGAAGGACACGATCTTTGCCACGTCTTCCGGCGTCTCAATCCGGCCGAGGGCGATGCCCTCCACGTTCTCCTTGAGGTTCTGGCCGATCGGCTTTCCGTTGATCTTGCTGAGCTCCTTGTCGATGAGCTCCCACATTCCGGTTCCCACAATGCCGGGCGCATACGCGTTGACCGTGATCCCCTTGGGTGCCAGCTCCTGGGCTGCGGCCTGCGTGAAGCCGCGCACGGCGAACTTGGAGGCAGAGTAGGCGCTGAGAATCGGGAAGCCTTGGATGGCTGCGATGGAGGCAGCCGAGATGATCTTGCCTCCGTGGCCGAGCTCTTCAAACTTGGCGGCTGCGGCCTGAATGCCCCAGACCACGCTGTTGACGTTCACATTGAAAATCTGGTCGAGTTCCTGCTCGCTGATTTCAAGAACCGGCTTGATCTGGGCAATGCCTGCGTTGTTGACGATGACGTCGAATCCGCCGAGCTGGTCGGCGGCCGTGTCGACAGCCGCGACAACCTCGTCCCTCTTGGCGACGTCTGCTGCCACAAAAACGGACTTGCGCCCGAGGGCTTCGATCTCCGCCGCGACAGCCTCGCCCTTGGCGCGCTGCGGTTCGATATCGGCGATGGCGACGTTGAAGCCATCTTCAGCCAAGCGAAGAGCGATAGCCCGCCCAATGCCTTGGCCGGCGCCGGTTACGAGAGCGACCTTGTCCTGCACAGTCATTGTTGTCTCCTTTGTACTGCTTCCAGCCGGCCAGTAGCGCTAATTTGAGCGTCATGCCGGCTGCGGTGAACACCGTTGAGTTAGATCCGGTGTCACTAGGCGCAACACAAATCTCTCAGTATTCATTCCTTTGCATATTTGTGCGACCGGTGACCGGCCAAAGGACGGAGGAGGTTCGCGCCGGGACGGTGAGAAGCCGGCCATGGCGGGGTTGGCGGTTTCCGGCAGGAGGGAAGCCGGGCCGATACCTTGGCGCGCTTCGAGCGGGAGGGAGCCGGAGCAGCTCCCGCGGCAACCGCTTAGTGGCCGAAAACGTCGGCGTCGGTGATGTCTCCGGTGCCGCGGTCCAGGGCGGAGAGCCGGGCCAGTTCGCCGGCCTCCAGCATGAAGTCGAAGATGGCGAAGTTTTCGGCCAGCCGGTCCGGGCGGGCGGACTTGGGGATGGGCACATGCCCCAGCTGGGTGTGCCAGCGGAGCACGATCTGGGCCGGGCTCTTGCCGTACTTGCCGGCCAGAGACTGAACCGCCGGCTCGCGCAGCAGGTCGCCGCCTTTCCCGAGCGGACTCCAGGACTCCGTGACGATGCCGCGTTGGCGGTGTATCTCCACCAGGTCCCCGCGGGTGTGCCGCGGGTCCAGTTGGATCTGGTTGACCTCGGGTACCAGTCCGGCGTCGAACAGCCGCTGCAGGTGCGCGGGTTTGAAGTTGGACGTGCCGATGGCCCGCACGCTCCCGTCCTCCAGCAAGCGGGTCAGCCCTTCGAAGGCCTCCACGTAGCGGTCCTGCCCGGGGTTGGGCCAGTGGATCAGCAGCAGGTCCACGTAGTCGACGCCAAGCCGCCGGGCGCTGGCCTCGAAAGCCTGCCGCACGCCGTCGACGCTGTGCCACTGCTTATTGAACTTGGTGGTGATGAAGATTTCCGAGCGGTCAAGCCCGCTGCGGCGCAACCCTTCGCCGACGCCTTCCTCGTTCCGGTAATTCTCCGCGGTGTCGAACAGCCGGTAGCCGAGGTTGAGCGCAGTTTCGACCGCCCGGGCGGTTTCCGCGTGGTCCAGGGGCCAGGTTCCCAGTCCCAGCATCGGCATCTTGGCCCCGTTGCGGAGGGTCACAAGCGGAGCAAGCAGGTCGGCCACGGTCACAGTCTCCTCTGGTTGTCCTTCAGGCCCGGTCCGGGCCCGTGGCACCCAGCCTAAAGGTGATCGCGCCGGCTGTGCACCCCGGGCGGCGGTGCTGCCCGGCGGCAGGTAGGGAAGGGGGTGGCGCCCCGCCGCGGATCCGCCGGTCAGGCGGGAGGAGGCCGGCTAACCCGCGGCCGAAGTGGCGTCCGCCGAACCCGCGTCTGGCGCGGCGGTCCGGGTCTCCAGCCAGGCCAACACATCGGAGAGCAAGATCCGCCGGTGCGTCCCGCGGTACTGGACCGGGATGGTTCCGGCATCGGTCAGGCGCCGCATGTAGGTCAGCGACACGCCGGCCACCTCGGCCGCCTGCGATGTGTTCAGCAGTTCGACTGCTGAGCTGACCATCACGGCATCGCCGTGCGCGAAGCGGCGGAGCATATCGACGACGGCGCCCGCGGCTTGCGCTGGCAGCTTCACCGCGGTGCCGTTCACGAAGACGGTGACATCGGCGCTCTCGTCGAGCGCCCGCTGCAATCGCTGCGCCTGGGCGGCCGGAAGGGCATCGGTGGTGCGGGGTGTCAGCTGGGCCATGGGGACAGCGTAAAACACTTCCCGGCCCGCACCGGGGAAGGCGTGCTGCGCCGTCGTTGTTGCAGCGGACATGCCGGGGGACGGCCACGGACATCCCCGAGGTCCCCGGCGGCGGCCGTTGACATTCCCTGACGGCCCGGCGTTAGGTAAGCGTAAACTGCTGTTCGCGACGGACAGCGTGCTCCGTCTGCGGAAGCCGAACATCCGCCGACTCCAGAGGAGACCATCGTGGGCAGACCGTTCTGCGCCGAACTGAAGGGCACTCCGAACGCCGCGCATCGGCCGGAGCCCGCGCTCTGACATGGAGCACATCGCCAGCCTCCCCTTCGGATACGCGGTCAGCGCGCTGTTCGTGATCGTGATGCTGCGCGCCAACGCCACGTACTGGGCCGGCAGGGGAGTGGCCGCCGGCGGGCGGCACACCCGCCTGGCCCGCCAGTTGGATTCGCCTGCCATGCGCCGCGCGGAGGCCATCATCGCCCGCTGGGGAGCCCCCGCCGTCGCGCTCTGCTTCCTGACGGTGGGCGTCCAGACTGCGGTAAACGCGACGGCCGGACTGGGCCGGATGCCGCTGCGCAGGTACCTGCCGGCCGTCGTGGTCGGCTCGGTGTTGTGGGCGGTGCTGTACGCCACCGTGGGCCTGGCCGCCCTCAACGCCTGGCTGGCCGCGGCCGCCGGGTCCCCGCTGGGCATCGCCGTCGTAGTGCTGCTGGCGGCAGCGGTGGTCGCCGCGATCGTTGTGGCCCGCCGGCGGCGGCGCGGACGCCACCCGGCATCTCTCTGACGCCGGTTTACCTCCGCCGCGGACGCACGTGGCGCATGCCTCCATCGGCATTCGCCCCTCCATTGGTGGCCCCGGCGGCGGAAACATTAGGCTAGGGGTATGTCCGCTCTAAGAAACCGCCGTGCCGCCGCCCTTCCCGCAAAATTGTCCCGCTCTTGGCTTCTGGCCTCGGCGGCTGACAAAGCGAATTTCGGGCCGGCACTCGCCTCTGAAGCAGACTCCGTCATTTTCGACATGGAAGATGCCGTGCCGGCGGAGGGCAAGGCCGCGGCGCGGGAACGGGTGGTGGAGGCCCTGTCCACCGGCATGACCGCATGGGTCCGGGTGAACGGCATGGAAACCGACTACTGGGCCGACGACCTGGCCGCCCTGTCCAAGGCGCCGGGCCTGCGCGGCGTCATGCTGGCCATGACCGAAAAGCCCGAGCAGGTCACGCACACCGCCATGCGGCTGCAGGCCGGTACCCCGGTGCTCGCCCTGATCGAATCCGCCGTCGGCATCGAGAACGCCACCGACATCGCCCGCGCGCCGGGCACCTTCCGCCTCGCGTTCGGCGTGGGCGACTTCCGCCGCGACACCGGGGCCAGCGATTCACCGATGGCCCTGGCGTACGCCCGTTCCCGGCTGGTGGTCGCCTCCCGCGTGGGCCAGCTGCCGGGCCCCATCGACGGGCCGACCGTCGGCGCGCTCGGCGACGAACTGCTGGAAGCCTGCAAGGTGACAGCGTCCATGGGCATGACGGGCAAGCTCTGCCTGCTCACCGACGCCGCCGACACCATCAACAAGGGACTCTCACCCAGCGAGTCGGAAATCAAGTGGGCGCACGAACTGCTCGATGCGCACGCGGCCGGCGCGGTGGTGGGCGACGGCTCCTACCTGCCGCGCCTCGCCCGCGCCGAGAAAATCTCTTCGCTCGCGGACTCCTACGGACTCTGGAACGCCTAGGGTTTCACTGTCCGGGCGCGGGGCTCCGTCCGGCCGGCACCGTCGGCACTGCCCGGCTCCGAACCGGACGCCGAACTGCCCGGCCTCGGATCAGTCCCGGCCGCCGAACAGCTCCCGCAGGCTCAGCGCGGGCCGCCCGGTCAGCAGGTCCACGTCGTGGGTCACCAGGTCCAGCTCCCCGGCGGCAATCGCCGTGTAGGTGCTGACCCAGGCATCCAGCTGCCAGTCGGGGGCGCCGTAATGCGCCCGGCTCGCGTAGGCCTCCTCCACCGTTTCGTTAAGGAACGACGTCGGACGGCCGGTTGCCTCCGTGATGGCCGCCGCAGCCTCGGCCAGGGTCACCGACTCCGGGCCGGTCAGCTCGTAGGTAAAGCCCGCATGGGGCATGGGTTCGGCCAGGATAGTCGCGGCCGCCCGGGCTACGTCCTCGCGGGCCACGAATCCCGCCTTTCCGTCGACCGCCGGACCGCGGATCACGCCCGATTCGTCGGCGAACAACGGCAGGACGTCTGCGTACAAGTTGTTGCGCAGCAGCGTGTGCTTCAGGCCGGTTCCGCGCAGTTTTTCCTCCGTGGCGTAGTGGTCCCTGGCCAGCGTGAACGTAGCGTCCTCGGTCGCACCGATGAAGGAGGTGTAGACAATGTGCTGCACGCCGGCGTCGATGGCGGCGTCGATGAAGGTGAAATGATGCTCCAGCCGGTCCTCGGCTTCGGCGGCGGACACCATGAACACTGTCTCGATGCCTTGCAGCGCGGCAACGACGGCGGCCTTGTCGCCGTAGTCTGCAGGCGCCGTCGTCGTTCCGGGCAGCTGCGGTGCACGCGACGGGTCGCGGACAATCAGCCGCTGTGGAAGGTTCTGCTCCGCCAGCATCCTGGCGACCATGCCGCCCAGCTCGCCGGTGGCACCGGTGACGGCAATCGGGGTTTCCATGGGGGAGTCGGGTGTGCTCATAGCACCAGCCTAATAGGCCGCGGCAACACCCCCGCGGGCCGGGGACCGGCCTGCTACCGTGGGGACGTGCCAGCAGCCCAGAGTCCCGCCGGTCGGTTCGCGCCCAGCCCCTCGGGTGAACTGCACGTTGGCAACCTGCGCACCGCGCTGCTCGCCTGGCTCTTCGCCCGCAGCACCGGCCGCCGCTTCCTCATTCGGGTCGAGGACCTGGACCGGGCGCGAGCCGGGTTCGAGGCCCGGCAGCTGACGGATCTGGCGGCCATCGGTTTGGACTGGGACGGCGAGGTGGTGCGCCAGACCGACCGTTCCGCGGTCTACCGGCAGGCCCTCGGGCAGCTGGCGGAGGCCGGCTTGGTCTACGAATGCTTCTGCACGCGGCGGGAGATTGCCGAGGCGCCCAGCGCCCCGCATGCTCCGGAGGGCGCCTACCCGGGAACCTGCCGCAACCTGACCGACGCCGAACGCGAGGAGCGCCGCCAGTTCCGCCCCGCCGCGCTGCGGCTGCGCGCTTCGACCACCAGCCACGCGGTCACCGACCGGCTGCACGGCGACTACACCGGCATCGTTGACGACTTCGTGCTGCGGCGCAATGACGGCGTCCCCGCCTACAACCTGGCGGTGGTGGTGGACGACGCCGCCCAGGGCGTGGACCAAGTGGTGCGCGGCGATGACCTGCTGTCCTCGGCGCCGCGGCAGGCCTACCTCGCCGCGCTGCTGGGGCTGCCGCCGGTCGAATACGTTCACGTGCCGTTGGTCCTCAATGAACGACGGCGGCGCTTGGCCAAGCGCGACGGCGCGGTGACCTTGGGGGCACTTGAACTGGCCGGGCTGGACGCGGCCGCGGTGCGCGGCCTGTTGCTGGCATCGCTGGATTTGCCGGATGTACCGCTGCACAAGTTGCTCTCCGACTTCCGGCCGGATGCCCTGCCGCTTGAGCCGTGGATCTTCGACCCGCCGGAGCTGGTTCCCGACGCCACCTGACGGCAGCAGGGCAACTGCCGCGTGGCCCCGGGTCTGTAGCCCTGCAGCGGACAACCCGGCCGACACAGCGCTGGACTTCACCGCCTGTTTGCCGGTACGTCGCCCGGCGCAGCTAGTCTTCCGCAGGTGGGAGGACTATTCGTTGCGCTGGGCGACAGCTTTACCGAGGGCGTGGGGGACTACAACGCCAACTTCCCCAATGGCGTGCGCGGCTGGGCCGACCGGGTGGCTAAGCAGTTGGGCAAGCAGGACCCGGACTTCCGCTACGCAAACCTGGCAGTACGCAGCAAGCGGCTGCACCAGATCATCGCCGACCAGTTGGAACCGGCCGTGGCGATGCAGCCCACACTGGTCTCCTTCTATGCCGGCGGAAACGACATCCTGGAGCTCAAGCGCAGCATGCCGGAGCTCTTGGCCGAGTACGAATCCGCCGTCAGCCGGTTGGCCCAAACGGGTGCGCAGTTGATCCTTTTCACCGGCTTTGAGGTCATGCTCCCACCGGTCCTTGAGCCGATGCGGCGGCGCAACTGGGTGTTCAACGAGGCCGTCCGTGACCTGTCCCGGCGTTACGACGCCGTGCTGGTGGACCACTGGGCCTTCGACCTCTACCAGGACCGGCGGATGTGGGACACGGACCGGCTGCATATGTCCGCGCTGGGGCACAAGTACATGGCGGCCAGGGTCCTTGAGGCCCTCGGTGTGGATCACACACTCAGGCTGAAGCGACCGGAGGCTCCGGTGCGGGCGGGCTGGCGCGAGGCGCTCCGGCGCGAGCGCGACTGGCTGCAGGAATGGGTGGTCCCGATGTTCGGGCGCAAGCTTAAAGGCGTCACGTTGGGGGACAACCTGACGCCGCGCTGGCCGGAGCCGGTTCAGGTCTCGCGCGGGCTGAAAAAGCTGGCCAGACAGCGTCTCGCTGCTTCCGCAGGCTGACGTCCCCGCACAGTCCTTGGCCGGCAGGCCGCCGGCTGACGACTCCCAGATAAACTCGGCACAGCACGCGCCAAGCCGGCCCCGGCCGCCGGGCTGACGTTCCACAGATAACGTCCCGCACGCCTGCGTTAGGCCAGCCGGTCACCGCGACGGGCCAGCCGGTCACCGCGGCAACACTGCCGTTCGGCGATACCGCCGGCAGCGGGTGCATGGTCTTACCGGCCTGCGCGGCGGCGGCTGTACGCTGTTGCAACAACAGGGGACCGCGGCCATGCCGCGCCGTCGGTGAGGAGGGTTGTCGCCATGTCCGTCCAGGAACCGCGCGAGCCCGTGCCGGCGCTCGACGTTCCCGCGGCGTTCCGGGAACCCACCACCAAGGTCCGGGCCGGCTGGGTCACAGCCGTCGTGCTGACCAACCTTGGCATCAACGCGGCGTTCTTCGGCCCCTTGCAGGTGCTGCTGGCCCAGCAGTCGCAGGCGTTCGATGCGGTGAACAAGGAAGCCGTACTGGCGATGGCCACGGGTTTCGGCGCCGCCGTGTCCCTGGTCGCCAATCCGGTCTTCGGGGCGCTGAGCGACCGCACCACCTCACGGTTCGGACGACGTGTGCCGTGGGCCCTGGCCGGCGGCATCCTGGGGTTCGCCGCGCTGCTGCTGCTTTCCGGCGCCCCCAACATCGCGGTGATGGTGATCGCCTGGTGCCTGGTGCAGGCAGGGTGCAATGGCGCCTACGCAGCCGTGACGGCCAGCATCCCGGACCGCGTGCCGCGGCGGCAGCGGGGCCAAATCGGCGGTCTGGCGGCCATCGGGCAGACACTGGGCATTGTGATGGGTGCGGTGCTGGCCAATCTGGCCGGCGGCTTCGTCCTCGGTTACATCTACTGTGCCGTGTTCCTGCTGGCCAGCATCATCCCTTTCGTGATTGCGGGCCGTGACACCCCGTTGCGGAAGGCCGACCGCCCGCCCTTCGCCTGGCCCAGCTTCCTCAAGGGCTTCTGGATCTCCCCCGCCAAGCACCCCGACTTCGGCTGGGCGTGGCTGACCCGGTTCCTGGTCAATCTGGGCAACAACATCTTCACCCTCTACCTGTTCTTCTTCCTCCAGGACGCCGTGGGGCATCCGGACCCCGCCGCCGGCGTGCTGCTGCTGACCGGCGTCTATGCGGCCATGGTGGTGGTGATGGCGGTAGTGGGCGGACCGCTCAGCGACCGGGTGGGGCGCCGCAAGCCGTTTGTTATCGCGTCCTCGGTCACCATCGCAACGGCCTCGGTCATCGTGGCGATCACGCCCGCGTGGCCGGCCGTGGTCGGGGCGGCAATGGTCCTCGGCGCGGGCTTCGGCATGTTCCTGGCCGTCGACTTCGCCCTGCTCACGGAAGTGCTGCCGAGCGCCGCCGACCGGGGCAAGGACATGGGCGTCATCAATATCGCGGCCTCGTCGCCGCAGGTCATCGCCCCGTTGATCGCCGCCCCCACCGTGCTCTACCTCGGCGGTTACACGGCACTGTTCGTGCTGTCCGCCGTGATCGGCCTGCTCGGCGCGGTCTTCGTAGTCAAGATCAAGGGCGTGCGGTAGCAACAGCTCGGTTCCAAGCCCGCGTAGAGCAGGGCCGGCGGGCGGGACGCCGCAACGGCTAGTCGATGAAGGCTGCTTTCGAGCTGTACTCCTGATAGAGCCGCGCAGCATCGCCCACCGGCAGCTGGCCGTACTTCAGGGCAGTCAGCAGCCCGTCGAGTTGCGCGCTGGCGGACTCGGCCGTTGAGATCTGCTCCGCACTGTTGCGTGAGTTGGCAAGGCCGGACGCAATCGCTGCGGCAAGGGAGAGGATCGACGCCAGGATGCAGATGACCTGCCAGACGACCGACGTGCTGGATAGCGAAAAAGTGCCCGCCACGGCCGAGTTGAAATTGTTCTGGCCGAAGCCAGGGCCCGCCGTCAACGCGGCGACGACCGAGCTCCCGACGATGCTGACATTGGTCAGGCGGTTGCGTTTGGGACGGGCGCGGCGAAGAAAAGCCCTGATGTCATCACGGCGCTGGTCGATTTGCCGGGTCAGGTCCTGCCGGCCCTGTGCGTCGTCCATGATGTCCCCGCGCCTTCCGGTAAATAGCCCCCGCCCTGTAGCCGCGAGGTATCGCTGCACCGTATATCAGATTGCCCGCCGACGGCTACGTTTTTTCACGAACCGAGCAGGATTCGAGAAGCCCGCACCCCGCGTGGCTGCTACTGTCGGTCGTGATTCGCACAAGGGAGATCGAGATGACCACTAAGAAGTCTGATGCGGGCGGCTTCTCGGAGGCCGAGCGTGCCGCCATGAAGGAGCGGGCCCAGGAGCTGAAGGCACAGGGCCGCAGCGGTCAGAAGAAGGCCGACAACGAGCGCGCCGTGCTCAACGCGATCGCCGAGATGCCCGACGCCGACCGCGTCCTCGCCGAACGCATTCACGCACTCGTCACCGCGAACGCGCCGGAGCTTCTGCCCAAGACCTGGTACGGAATGCCGGCGTACGCCAACACGGACGGCAAGGTCGTCTGCTTCTTTCAGGGCGCAGCCAAGTTCCAGGCCCGCTACGCCACCTTCGGATTCAACGACACGGCCACGCTCGACGACGGGCCGATGTGGCCTGTCTCGTTCGCAATAGTGGAGTGGACTCCCGCGGTGGAGGAGAAGGTCGAGGCGCTCGTCAAGGCCGCGATAGCCTAAGCGCCCTCCCCGATCAGCGGCAACCAGCGACGGCGGGTGGCCGATTCAGCGAGCCGGGACCGGGGCTCAGCGGGCCAGCGACAAGGATGCGGTCCGCTGCCTTCCGTCGTAGCCGCCCTTCGGTTCGTCCAAACCGAAGAGGGCTGCAACTGTTGGCGCGACATCGACGGTCCGCGCCGGTTCCGACGACACTCCGGGCAGCACCAGATCGCTGCCGCCGCCAATGAAGAAGGGGATCGGTTCCGTCGCGGGATGCCCGTGGTTGCCGGGAATCGGGTTGGACAAGATATAGGGGTCGGAGAAGCGCCATCCGGCTCGGCAATAGACCACCAGATCGCCCGCTTCCGGGCCCAGCCGCAGTTCTGCCGGCCGATGCACTGAGAGCACCCCGGGATGGGCGGCTACCACCATGGCGAGCCGCGCTACCGCCTCGTCCCGGCTTGCCGCATCCCCCGTCCAGTACAGCAGGTCCGCCCCGCCGTTCTGGGCAATCTGCAGGTTTCGGCGGAGTTCCGGATACAGCCACAGGGAATTGTCGATGCTAATCACTTTGGTCGGCAACGACCAGTCCATTGAGTGGTCGGCCAACACGATCACCACGCTGGATTGCCAAGTCCCCCGGGCCTTCAAATGTTCGATGAAGCGACCCACCTGCAGGTCCGTCGACGCCAGCGCAGCATGCCGCGCTGCTTGCAGGGTAGTACCTGTCAGGTCCGAGTGGCCCATCCGGTCGACGTCGCCGAGGTTGGTGAAGACCAGGTCGGGGTCGGCTGAGTCCACCATGCCGATCAGGGCGTCCACTGTGTAGGCGTCCGGCGCGTGGCCCGAGACGGGGACAATCGGCGCAGGCTCCCATCGGTAGGTGGCCCGCTCCCCGAAGATCCCGTACAGGTATTCCTTGCTGAGCACCGTTCCGGTGGTGAAGCCGGCTGCATTTAGCCGCTCCAGCACGGTCACCGCCCGCAGATCCGTGGGCCGGTTGAGTGTGCGAACCGCGCCCTCCGCCGGGTCGTAGACGGAGTTGGCCGGGACTCCGGTGCGGTCGGGGCGCAGGCCTGTCATCATCATGACGTGGTTGGGGAGGGTCTCCATGATTGGCAGGGAGCGGGCCGCTGGAAAGTTGGTACCGGCATCGCGTAGTGCCGCCAGGTTCGGTGTGAGAGCCGTTGTGACCTCGTCCGGCCTGCAGCCGTCGACCACCAGCACGTAGACCTTGGGCGTCGACACTTCCCGAGCGGCCTTGCCCTTCCCGTTCCTGCCGGGCGCGGCCCATCCGGCACCCGGGACAGCTGAAAGTACGACGGCGGCGCCTGAGGCAGTGGCAAACTTCAGGAAACTTCGGCGGGCTGTGCCGCCGCTCGTCTCAGTCGGGCTCATCCAAGAATACCTTTCGCTGCGCGGCGGACTCTTTGCGTACCGGCAGCGACTGCCCAAGACGCCGTTAGGTACGCGGGCGACGCGGCGTCGGTCCGTTCCGCCAGCCGATACCAGTCCATTCGGACCTCGGCCGGAGTCACCTCGAGCACTGAGAAGCCGTGCGAGTCGAAATCCAGGTACTTGACGTGCGGGTTCAGCAGCTTCACGGCCGACTCGACCGTCAGCGAGGCGGTGCGTTCCGGAACGCGGAGGATATCGTCCAGGTTGTCGCTGGTGACGGACGTGCACACAAGTTCCGTGCCCACGGAGCGGCCGTTGAGCGGGTAGGTCAGCGGGTCGGCCGGCAGGTCACAGGCCCAACCCGAATGAATATCACCGGTCAGGAAGACGGTGTCTGTCACGGCGTTGTCGCGCAGGTGCGTGAGGACTTTGTTTCGGTCGGCGACATAGCCGTCCCACTGGTCCACGTTGTAGGGAACCCCGTCGATATTGCGGTCCCCCAGCAATTCGCTCAGCGCATGCAGTTCCTGCGTGTTCAGGGTCGACGGGAAGCGGACCGGAGTAATCATGACCGGGTTCCCCACCAACTTCCACTGCGGGGAATCGTTGCCGAGCCCGGCCAACAGCCAGTCCATCTGCTCATCGCCCGTGATGGTGCGGTTCGGATCGTCGACCGCTGAGTCCAACTGGCTGTCGGCCTGCTTGCTCCGGTAAGAGCGCAGGTCCAGCATCGACAGGCTCGCCAGTGAGCCGAACTCCAGCCTGCGGTACAACTGTCCACCGGGTTCGTAGCGGACCGGCATCCATTCTGCGTAGGCCTGCCTGGCGTGGCCCGAGCGCTTGGACCAGATTCCTTCAGCCCCCTCGGTGTGGTTTTCTGCGCCGTCGGACCAGGCATCGTTGGCGGATTCATGGTCGTCCCAAGTCACCACGAACGGTGCCGCAGCATGCAACGCCTGCAGTTCCGGGTCGGTTTTGTACTGGGCATGGCGCCGGCGGTAATGCTCCAACGTGGTCATCTCCACGGCGGGGTCGTGCGGACGCACGAGGACGTCACGCGCCTGATACTCGCCCGGTGCGTACTCATAGAGGTAGTCGCCCAGATGGAGCACCAGGTCCAGATCGCCGCGGTCGGCCAGGTGTCGGTAAGCAGCGAAGTAGCCGGCCTGGTAATTGGCGCACGACACCACGCCCATCCGGAGCCGGTCCACGGCCGCGCCGGATGCCGGAGCAGTGCGTGTCCGGCCCACCGGCGAATAGTCCTTACCGAACCTGAACCGATACCAGTACGCCGTGCCCGGTAGCAGCCCGGCGGCCACCACCTTGACCGTGTGGTCCCGCCAGGCGCCCGTCTCCGTCCAACCGCGCGACACCACCTGCTTGAAATTTGAATCGGCTGCTACTTCCCAGCGGATACGGGCATCGCCACCACGTCCCGAACCGGGCGTCGCGTCTTCCTCCGGAGTCAGGCGCGTCCACAACAGCACCGAATCCGGGTAGGGATCTCCCGAGGCAAGGCCGTGCCGGAAGAAGCCCGTCGCGCCGTGCGCGGGCAGCGGGGCGGTCAGGAAACCCGGAACCGAGGCAGCAGCGGCAAGAATTCCGGCTGATCGAAGTAATTGACGCCGGGGCAGAGCCGTCGTCGCGGACTGGGATGGAGTAAAGGAGCGGTCGGATGTCACTCACCGTATTCAACCCTATCGCCGGGTAGCAAAAGCCCGGATCCGAGGGCTGTTCACCGGATTTTCGCCCAACCTTCCGTGGTCCTTTACCGGTGGCACGCAACGGCTGAGAAAGAACGTCCCCAGAACGGTCGAGAAGATTCTTGAGCAGAGGCCGCAAGGCCCACACGGTCACGAACCGGTGTACCCCAACGGTCAGAACTACAACCTTTGAATGCGGTTCCCCTGAAACTGGACATCGGACAGCACCAGACACGGATTTAATCAAGAACGGCAACAACTTCTTCCCCTGAGGTGAAACCAGCGGCGGCGGGTGGCTGCGTAACGCAACCACCCGCCGTCGGATATCAGGCAGAGTTACTCGACGACCTCAAAGGTGATGGTCTCGGTGAACTCGCGGCCGTGCACGTCGGTAGCGGTGACCGTGGCCGTGTGCTCGCCGACGGCCAGGCCGGCCGGCAGCTTGAGTCGCCACAGGTGGGAGCTGCGGTCGTGTAGGCCGCCGCCGTGCACCAACTGTTCGATGGCGGCGGTCGGATCGGTGTACTCGGCACCAATCAGCGGGCCGTCGTCGGCGGTCATCGACTGGGTACGCGCGGCCTCGGCGGTCTCGCCGCCATCAATGGATACCTTCACGGTGGAGCCGGTGGAGCCCATCCAGAAGTTGGTGGTCAGCCAGGTCTCACCGAGTTCGCCCTGTGCCACCGCGTTCGGGTTCTCCGGGGACGGGGCTTTGCCTCGCTGGTTCTTGTATTCGTCGAACCAGGCACGGTAGGCGGGGGAGTTGATGCCCAGCGCCATCTGGTCGGAGCCATCGTCGCCGGTGGCCGTGAAACGCTCGCGGACCTCCGTGTTCTTGATGTCCAGGGTCAGGATGCCGGGAGGGGTCCCGTCACGCTGGATGGCGGTGGGGAAGCCCTCCTCGAGCACCCGGCCGTTGTACCACTGGCCGGACACTGCCGGGACAGTCAGGTGGGTGAACGGCAGGCCCGCGTCGCCGACCTCGTCGCGCCAGCCGGCCATGAGGTCGCCTTCCCGCAGGTTCTCCGACATGTGGGTGTGCCCGCCCAAGGAAACGACTTCGCGGCCCTCGAGTATCCCGTAAATCGCCTGCAGTTGCTTCGTGGTGTGAGAGTCGCTGTAGTAGAACTCGAGCAGCGGGCTGTGGCCGGCCAACACGATCACCCGGTCCTTGGGCACCTTCGCGATGTCCGCGCGGAGCCACTCGAGCTGGCGCTCGCCTAGTGCGTACGTGTAATTGCTCTTCTTCGCGGGGATCGCCGTCGGATATTCGATGTTGCTCAGGGCGACGATGTGGGCCTTGCCGGCGTCGTACGAGTAGTATTCCGGGCCGAACTGGCTGCGGTAAGTGTCGAACTCGTGCTCGCCGTCGAGGGCGTCGAAGTCGAGGTCGTGGTTGCCGGGCAGAAAGCGGGCCGGACCGTTGAGCTTGGCGGTCAGTTCCCGGGTCTGCCCGAAGAGGGACAGGTCATCGCCGACAATGTCGCCGATGAAGAGCGCGCCGCAGCCGGCATAGTCGGAGCGGGCGGCCAGGTCGGCGAAGGCGCCGTTGTGCGCGAACTCCACCTCTTTTTGGTTGTAGGTCTGGACGTCCGCGCCGATTGCGCAGTGTTGCTCAGGCGACTGGGTGAGTTTGCTCTTGGCCAGCGGGAAGTTCACCTTGTCAGGCAGCGCTCCGGTCGGGGCGATGCCGCCGAACTTCAGGTCGGGGGATCCCTCCGGCAGGTGGTGGTAGAAGAACTGGGCGACGTTGTCTTCGTCGACCGGCACCTGGTAGCCGCGGGGCTGGGTGACGAAGACGGTCATGTTGTCGAACGCCGGCAGCTCATAGCGGCCGTGGCTGTCCGTGGTGACGACGTCGCGGCCGTTGGAGACGGTGACACCGCGCAGGCCCGGCTCGTTGGCGTCCTGCTTTGAGTTCTTGTTCTTGTCATCAAAGACGGAACCGTCGAGGGTCTGCTGGTCGGCATCCGGGGCATCAACGACGTCGATGCCTCCGCGGTAGGCCGAGGCGGCCCAATCGGTGCCGTCTGGGGTGGGAGCGGCGGTGGCGGCTGGGCCGAGCATTGCGCCGGCAGCCAGCAGGGCCAGAGCGCCGCCGGTCAGGCGCAAAGGCCGTGACAACCAGGCTGATTTCGGAGTTGGGGACGCGTGCACGAATTGAACCTCCGGTTGAGTGACAGCCGGCCGTTATGGTGGCCGACTCCTCAACTGTTGCCCGTGCGAATGAACGGGGACCGAAGGGGAAACGAGGTGCGCGCCACGTTCTGGTGACACACCCCTCCCACCCGGCCGGGAGGCATCCCAGTAGGCTGAGTGGGTGGAAGCCCAGATACTCGCGACCGTTTTCTGCGGTCTGCTCATCGCTGTCGGCATTGCCGGCATCGTCGTCCCCGTCCTGCCCGGCACCATCACCATCGGCATCAGCCTGCTGGTCTGGGCCATCGTCCTGCAGAACACCCTGGGCTGGGTGGTCTTCGCGATCGGCATGGTGTTCGTGGCCGCCGGAATGCTGGCCAGCCTGGTACTAACCGGGCGCCGACTGAAACAGCGGCAGGTGCCCAACTGGTCAATCCTGGCGGGCGTGCTGGTCGGTGTGGTCGGAATGTTCGTGATTCCCGTCGTCGGGCTGTTCATCGGATTTGCCGCCGGGCTTCTGCTCAGCGAATACGCACGACGGCGGGACTTCGGCCAGGCGGTCGGGGCCAGCTGGGCGGCGCTCAAGGCCGTGGGCCTGGGGATGCTGGTTGAGCTCGGCTGCGCGTTCGCCGCCGGCGCCGTCTGGGTGGTCGGCGTGCTGGCGCAATTCTTCTTCTAGCGGCTGGCCCCGAAACCGGCCATCCTCACGAGTGCTTTTGAGACCAGTGCGGCGCTTCCGGTGTAGGCTCCGGCGGATCAGTCCTGTTTTAACAGGCCCGTGGTGCGGTAGGGGATGACCTCGCGCAGGAACATCTGCGTGGAGGTGCGGGTGATGCCAGGACAGAAGCGGATCTCCTCGCTCACCCGATACAGATCGTCCGGGCTGCTGGCCACCACCCGGATCAGCAAGTCTGTATCGCCCGCCGGGGCGTGGCATTCCAGCACTTCCGGAATCTTCCTGAGCGCTTCCACCGCGTCGTTGAGCTTGCTCTGGTCCAGTTCAGCACTCACCATGGCCATCACCCCGCGGTTCAAGGCTTCCGGCAGCACCCGTGCGGAGTGTGTGCGCAGGCAACCAGAGGCAGCCAAGCGCTCAAGCCGCGAGTGGACCGTGCCGCGGGCCAGACCCAGCCTCTGGGCCAACATCATCACCGGGATCCGCGGGTCCTCATCCAGCGCCAGCAGGATCCGCCGGTCCGTCGCATCAAGTTGCTGCAAAATGACCACTTCCTGTCGAGTGCCGCCCTACTGCTTGAACAGTCTGATCAATTGTAAGGGGGGCGCTTGCACGGATTGTAGGCATAGTGCTCTGATACTTATCAGATCGGGTGAAGCCACAAGCTGCCAGCCCCTTAAGGTGCACCGTTCAGGCTCACGAAGCCGGAGCAGTGTCTGCGGGCCCGCAAAGCCCGGACCTTGTTGTTCACACAGCTGAAGACCCCTGCCAGTCCGGATGCCGGACCGCCAGGGGTCTTGCTGTTTTTCTAAGAAGGCCTAGGGGCAGGGCGTCCACGATTGGCCACCGGGTGCATAGCATCGGGGGCCGGTGTAGCCAGGGTAGGGGTTGGAAGCCGGAGGTGCGGGAGCAGGAGCCTGTTGCTGTTGTTGACGCCACTGCCGTTCTGCTTCAGCAATGTGCGCCTGTCTAATGATTTCGGACTGTCGGGCCGCCTCAGCTGCGGCAGCGGCCTGTGCTGCCGCTTGCTCGGCCGCTACCCGCTCCGCTTTAGCGCGTTCCTTGGCCGCCTTCTTTTCAGCGGCGATCCGCTCCGCCTTGGCCTTCGCGTCCGCCTTCCGCTTTTCCTCGGCCGCTTTCTTCTCAGCGGCTGCCTTGTCCTCGGCAGCTTTGAGCTTGTCGCGTTTGACTGACAGTTGTTGATGTTTCGCCTCGCCGGACTTTATGGCGTCCGACAACTGGCTGCTGAGTTGCTTCCGATCAGCACTCGATAGAGCCGCCCACAGCACGGTATCTGCCGTGTGAGAGGCAGCGTGAAGCATGGAGTCAATCGACTTTGCGGCCGCTATGGTTGCGGCCAAGGCAGTTACAACCTCCCCTGTCGCGGACGAAGTATCGCCCGGATTTCCTGCGGCTGTTGCCGCTACTTGGTCGATTGCCTCTTGGACTTGTCCGGGAACGGTGCAGCCGATGGACGGGTCATACATGCCCTGCCCTGATCCCGCTGCTTCGGATTGAGCCTCTTGCACCTGGCGCAGATACTTCCGGTTGGGCTCGTAGTAGACGGCGTGCCCTAAGCCAAGTTTGGCAATATCTGCATTCAAGAGTGAGTCGCCGACGAATACTGCGGCCAATGTGCGGCCATACCGGTCGTGGCGCTCGACGTC
Source organism: Arthrobacter sp. Y3221048 (assembly GCF_059092685.1). NCBI lineage: Bacteria > Bacillati > Actinomycetota > Actinomycetes > Micrococcales > Micrococcaceae > Arthrobacter > Arthrobacter sp. Y3221048. Next base: position 942,429 of record NZ_JBNHHX010000001.1, read on the forward strand.
GAAGTCGAGGCGGACCTTCGTGCCGGGCGGAGCGAGCTCTTCAAGGTTCTGTGTTGCCTCGTGTCCCAAACATTCAACCGGCTGGTTGGGATCCTTGGTCTCCGGAGTATCGACGTTTAGCAGTCGTACCGTTTCATCCCGGAAGTTGTAGTTGATGACAAGCGTATCGCCGTCGATAATCCGTACGACCGAGCCCTGATTCTGATTCACGGTTCCAACGACGGCGAGGCTTCCAGCTGCTATCCCGGCAGCGGCGATGGCAGCGATGGCAGTTTTCCCGACGATTGTGCTCGTCATGCCTAGCCATGCGCTTGAAAGGGCTGCGCCCAAAGGTGTGACCATTGATCCCCCAACAAATTCTTACTTGAGCTTATTAAAACGAAGAGTATTCATTTTCCCCCATACCTCGGCCCATCGACGCAGGGCTCGCAGTCATCCGTAACGTTTCAACCCCAGGTAGGCATCGACTGTCGGGGCTCGAGTGGGCTGACGTCTTCCCCAGGCTCCCCGGGCCTGCAACACTGTTGAGCAGGATCTTTCGCTGTGAGAGAAGATCACCACCGGGCAAGAGCTGGCGGCAGGACATGTTGAAGGCAGGCCCTGCACATTGACGCTTGGGTCCACCCTGGAGGGGTTGCGATGAAGCTCACCAACAGCAAGGCATACAGCGGCATCGCTGTTCGTGATCTGCGGGCGGCGCAACGCTTCTACGGCGAAACTCTTGGACTGAGAACGTCCGAGGAGTACGGGCTGATGTGGCTGCATCTCGCCGGCGGCCGCGACACCCTTGTCTACGAACAGCCCGACGCCGTTCCGGCGAGCTTCACAATCCTCAACTTTCAAGTCGATGACATCGATACAGCCGTGACCGGACTGGCCTCGCAGGGAGTGCGCTTCGAGCGCTATGAGGGTTTTGCCCAGGACGAAAATGGCATCTTTCGCGACGAAGGCCCCTACATCGCATGGTTCAAAGATCCGTCCGGGAACGTGCTGTCGGTCTTGCAGGAGAAGTAGTCGGAGGTCGCCCGGACGCCACCATCCGAGGAGGCTGGTGAACTCCGCGAAGCCGGGCTGCATGTGGGATCACGAACGGCTGTTGGAATTACTTCAGGAATAGGCCTTCGAAAAGCCCGGAGATCATTTGGTGCACACAAGGGTCGATGCGCTACCCTTACACACGTGTGATTGCGCGTGAACTCGCGCATTCGGGGCTTTAGCTCAGTTGGTAGAGCGTTTCGTTCGCAATGAAAAGGTCAGGGGTTCGATTCCCCTAAGCTCCACTGTTCGCAAGGATTCTTGCGTCCGACGCTCCGTGCAGGCAGCCTGCTGAGTTCAACGGAAGGGCTTTGCCGAAGTCGCGGTCGAACGCCTCTTCTAAGAAGAGGGACGGTGCGGCCGGCAGGTTAAGGTCCGGGGTGGTGCGCTCCGTGAAGGCGAACTGGCCTCCGGCCGGTACGCCCGGCTAATCGATGCGGATGAGGCACCAGGCGCGGTCGAAGGCCCGCTTGGCCAGGTCCGACCCGCGCATCCATACTTCGAGGTTCCCGGCGTCCCCGAACCATCCCTCCAGCGCGCTCCATGACTCCAGATCCAGGACCAGACGGTATTCGTCGCCGGGGTCCAAGGGCAGAACCCCCGGCAGGATCCCCTCCACGGCGTTGATGAGGCCGTGGTGGCTGTGGCCGTAAACGTGGCTGAAGGGGACCGGGCTGCCCTTTGCTGAGCCCGTGCGTTGTTCCCGCCAGCCGCGCTGCAGGGTGAGCTCGAGGGCTTCAAGCGTGTCGAACCGGTCCCCGCCGGTGGACACGGCGTCCGCGGCGGCGGGCAAGGTGAAACCCGGAAGCGGAATCACAACCTGGCATACCCGGGAGGGCAGGTCCAGGTCGTGGGGCGCGTCGACCAGTCCTGCTCGGTCGGGGTCACGGACCCACCGCACCAGCCAGGAGCCCGCGGCCTGATCCTCTGGCTGGTAGCCGGAGGATTCCAGGTCGTGGAAGATTTCCAGGATGCCTTCGGCCGGCAGTCCCTCGCGCAGCTGCCCGGCGGGCCAGGCCGCCTTGCCTTCGGCATCCACGGTCGCGTCCACGTCGCCGAGATGGATGGCGGCCACATGGGCCAGCGCCTTGCCGTCGGCCCGGCGCGGCCAAACCGGCAGCGGAGCGACGGCGGGTCCGCCGAGCCAGCTGATCCAAACCCCCTCGGGCCACAGCTCGCGCAGCTCGGCCTCCCCGGGCTCGAACGACTGCTCGCTGAGCACCGGCGAGTATGCTGCCTCCCCGAGCAGCGCAGCCGCGCCGGCGGCCTTCAGCCACTTCTCCATCTGCCCGTAGGGGCCGTGGATCGGCGCGGCGGGGAACTTCTTCTTCGCGGCCATGGGTCGGGCCTGTTTCCTTCCGTTGCCGGGGCGGGCTTCTGTGGCTCCTGTCCGGATTACATTATTGCCCGGTCGAATGCCCAAGCTGCAGCGGGGTAGGAGCTACGGTGGCGCCGCTGCGCCCATCGGCGCGCGAGCCGCCGCCGTAGGGCCGGTGATGGCTGTTTCTTGGAAGGCACCGAGCCTCTGCCTGCTCGCCGCGCCGCGCCCAAGGACCAGGATGAGCCCTCAGAGGAGCATCTCCTCCGGGACGTCCGGCCAAGGCGGTTTAGCGGGCCGGGACTGGCGCGTTTTTCCCGCGATTGCTTACGGATGCGCCCTCACGTCCGATTGCATCCCTTAGCACCCGTGCCCGCATTCGCGCAGTGCGGCAGCACTATGAACGGATCCAGTTCGATGAAGGCCCTCATCCGCGCGCTCCTGGCAGCAATCCTCGGAACGACTATGCTCGCATCAGCTCTGGGTGTCAGCACACCGGCCCAGGCCGCGGCACCGCGCAGCGCGACCTACCAGACCTACACCGCTCCCAACGGTGTCAGCAGCAAATACCACGTCTACGCCAACGGCATCGACACGAAGAAGCCGGTCGGCGTCCTATTTGTCTTCCACGGCGACTACTCCTATCCGGCACAGTCCTACGTCCACCATCCCAACGGGTCCATCATGAAGAAGATGGCGGCCGAGGCAGCCAAGAAGAACATGATCATGGTTCCCGTCATCACCCCGGACAAGAAGGGCGGCATCACCTGGTGGGAGGATGCCGACCGCAACGGTGACTACTTTCGGGCGCTGGCCGGTACCTTGATTGCCAAATACACGCTGGACGCCCGCCGCATCTGGTTTCACGGCTACTCCGGCGGAGCCGAGTTCATCACCTATGAGCTCCTCGCAGACCGCCAGGAGTGGATAAAGGGCGGCGGGGCCACCATCGTCGGCGGCGGCGGATACACGGGCATGGAGACCGCTGCTCCCGCTGCAGTGAGAAAGATGAAGCTGCACTGGATCTGCGGCAGCCGCGACGGACGCGGCGGCACCAGCCTGAAGACCTGGTCAGCCCTGGGCACCGCCAAGAGCGCGGAGAAAAAATACAAGAGCCTTGGATTCACCCACACGAAGATGACCATCCTCCCGGGTGTCACGCACTACACCTATGACATGCCGAAGCTACTCGCCAACGACCTGAAGGCCATGCCGGCCGCCGTCGCGCCGGCCAAGGCCAAGTCCGGCGACGTCGCAGCCGTGGACTCCGCGGGCAAGCTCTACATATACCCGTCCGCCAAGGGGAGGGACCTGAACAAGCGCTCCTACGTTTCCGCCGGATGGGGAGCGTCGCGAGCCGTGGAGATTGCCGACTGGAACGCCGACGGCATCCAGGACCTGATCGCCAACTGGCAGGACGGCCGGCTCACCGTCGACTACGGGCAGAAGAACGGCGGCTTCAAACGCTCCACCTTGGGCGCGAGCGGATGGCAGCACAACACCATCATCGTCACCAAGTGGAGGACCGCCGACAAACACCCGGGCATCATCGCCAAGAACCGTGACGGCAAGCTGTACTCCTACGCGAACCCGGCCGGCACAAAGCCCGAGCAGCGGAAGCTGCTTAGCTCCGGCAACTGGAAGAGCATGGACGTGATGGCCCTGGACTTCGACGCGGACAAGAAGATGGACCTGGTCGCCCGCACCGCGGCCGGGCAGCTGAAGCTCTACCGCTCCAACGGCAAAGGCCAGCTCATCAGCGAGACCCGGAAGGTGATCGCCAAGTCCGGTTGGAACGCGATGACGCACCTGTCCACTGCCGAGGACCATGTGACCGCTGGCCGGTCCGGCATCCTCGCCCGCGACAAGAAGGGCAACCTGCACTTCTACCCGGTCAACTCGAAAAAGATCCAGAAGCGAATCACTGTAGGTGTCGGCGGCTGGAACGGCCTGAAGATCGGCTCGTAGCAGGGCAGGTCCCGGGGCCTTGGGCCCGTGGCGGGAAGGGTGCGGTCGCCGGCGGTGAAGGAAATGCGGGAGGCGGTGCCTGCTTAATCGGAGGCGTCGCGTCCCAGCGACGCTAACAGTTCGTCGCAGGCGCGTTCACACCGGCGGCAAGCCTCGGCGCAAACCTTGCAGTGCTCGTGCATCTCCGTGTGCTGCCCGCATTCGTCGGCGCAGGCCTTGCAGGAAATCCGGCAGGCCTCCAGGGCCGCCCTGGTGACGTTGGCGTCGTAGCCGGTGTGGCGCGAGAGGACACGGCCGGTGGCTGCGCAGATGTCGGCGCAGTCCAGATTGGTGCGGATGCACTTGGTGAGGTCGGCAACCATGTCCTCTGAGAGGCACGCGTCGGCGCACGCGGTGCACGTCTGCGCGCATTCGAAGCAGGCGGCAATGCACTCCGCCAGCTTCTGGCGGTCCACGCCGCCGAGGTCCTTGGGGTAGGTATCCAGCATCGAGCTGATGTGGGTCATGATCTGCTCCTGTCGTCCGGTTGCGGGATGACGGCCGCCAGCCGCTTCTTATGAACCGTAGCCCTTACGCTGGAATTGTGGCCACAGCCGCAAAAGCAAACCCTAGCTCCTGCCATCCCCCTTGACTTATACCCCCCGGGGGTATAACTTCGGAATCACCGGAAACAAGCGTCGCGGGCCCGCCAGGGCTTCAACGCAGTGAAGGTCCTCACCGGCTTCGGCGGCGGAGCGTCATTCCACATGGTCTGGCGTTCCCACTTCCCGCAGCCAGCACCAATGATGTGAGGAGAATATTATGGCCGAGTCCCTTGACCGGGAACTGTCCCTGACCGCCAAGTCCGCACAAGGGTGCACGTGCTGCGCCCCGACCGGCGCCTCCGGAGAACGAACCGAGCGCCGCGAGCCGAAGGCTTCGTCGATGTTGCCGGCCGTTCAGGCAGAGTACCGGGTTGCAGGAATGACCTGCGGACACTGCGCCTCCAGCGTCACGGACGCGCTGGGCGCTCTCGACGGCGTGAGCGACGTGCAGGTCGCCCTCGTTCCCGGCGGCATTTCCACCGTCACCCTTCTGGCCGTATCGCCGGTCAGCGACTCCGCCGTCCGGTCGGCCATCGCCGACGCCGGCTATGAACTTATTGCCTCCTGAAGATCAGGGTTTCCCGCGAAGGGCCGCCCCGCCTCCAAAGGTAGGGGCGCCCGCGAAAGAAGAGCCATGAAAAGCGAGCATTCGCAGCACCTCGACAATTCCGGCCAGCACACCCAAGGCCTTGGCCCGGAGCACCGCCATCAGGGCCCGGGCCCGATGATGGCCGACCACGAAACGCACGGGCAGGCCATGCCGGACGGGCACGCACATTCGGCGGTGGACGAGGAACACGCCGTCCATACGCACGGCCAGCATGCCGGGCACAGCACGGCGATGTTCAAGAACAAGTTCTGGCTCTCCCTGGTCCTTTCGGTCCCGGTGGTGTTCTTCAGCCCGATGTTTGCCATGCTCCTGGGGTATGCCGTCCCGGAGTTCCCCGGGGCGGCGTGGATCCCGCCGGTACTTGGCACCATCATTTTCTTCTATGGCGGCACCCCCTTCCTGAAGGGCGCGGTGAAGGAACTGCGGTCCCGGCAGCCGGGCATGATGCTGCTGATCGGGATGGCCATCACCGTCGCCTTCGCCGCCTCCTGGATCACGACCCTTGGCATCGGCGGGTTCCATCTGGACTTCTGGTGGGAACTGGCGCTGCTGATCGTGATCATGCTGTTGGGCCACTGGATGGAGATGCGGGCGCTGGGTTCCGCGCAGGGCGCGCTCGATGCACTGGCTGCCCTGCTGCCGGATGAAGCGGACGTGGTCAACAGCGATGGAAGTGTCCGAACCGTGCCGGTCGGTTCGCTGGCCACCGGCGATATCGTGCTGGTGCGCTCCGGTGCCCGCGTGCCGGCGGACGGGCAGATCATCGACGGCGCGGCCGAGTTCGATGAATCGATGATCACCGGCGAATCCAAAGCCGTCGGCCGGGCGACCGGCGATACGGTGGTCGCCGGTACGGTCGCCACGGACAACTCGGTGCGAGTGCAGATCACTGCCGTCGGCTCCGACACGGCGCTGGCCGGCATCCAGCGCCTCGTGGCCGAGGCCCAGGCATCGTCGTCCCGGGCACAGGCCCTGGCGGACCGGGCTGCGGCCCTGCTGTTCTACTTTGCGCTGCTGGCCGGCATCATCACCTTCGGGGCATGGCTGCTGCTCGGAAGTCCCGGTGAGGCCGTCGTCCGCACCGTGACCGTCCTGGTCATCGCCTGCCCGCATGCGCTGGGCCTGGCCATCCCGCTGGTCATCGCAATCTCCACCGAACGGGCCGCGCGCTCCGGCGTGCTGATCAAGAACCGCATCGCGCTGGAGCGGATGCGCACCATCGACGTCGTCCTGTTCGACAAGACCGGCACGCTGACCGAAGGTGAACACGCGGTTACCGCCGTCGCCCCTGTGGAGGGCGTGACTGAAGGTGAGTTGCTGGCTTGGGCGGCCGCCGCCGAATCCGACAGTGAACACCCCGTGGCCCGCGCCATCGTGCGCGCCGCCGCCGGGCACCCTGAGGCGGCCCGACTGGGTCTGACCGGCCGCGATTTCACGTCCAGCACCGGCCGGGGCGTGCGCGCCATGGTGAACGGCGCCGACGTCTCCGTGGGCGGACCAAACATGCTCCGCGAGTCGAAACTTACGGAGGCCGGGGACCTGGCCCACGAAACCTCGGCCTGGATGGATCGGGGCGCCGGCGTGCTGCACGTGGTGCGCGACGGAAAGATTATCGGGGCGCTGGCCCTGGAAGACAAGGTCCGTCCCGAGTCTCGGGCGGCGGTCAGGGCATTGCAGGAGCGTGGGCTTAAGGTCGCCATGATCACCGGCGACGCCCGCCAGGTCGCCAACACCGTGGGCCGCGACCTGGGCATCGACGAGGTATTCGCCGAGGTCCTGCCGCAGGACAAGGACAAGAAGGTCACCGAACTGCAGCAACGCGGCCTGAAAGTGGCAATGGTCGGAGACGGCGTCAACGACTCACCTGCCCTGGCCCGCTCCGAAGTCGGCATCGCCATCGGAGCCGGCACCGACGTCGCGATGGAATCTGCCGGCGTCGTCTTGGCGGGAAACGATCCCCGGTCGGTGCTGTCGATGATTGACCTGTCCCGGGCCAGCTACCGCAAGATGATCCAGAACCTGATCTGGGCCACCGGCTACAACGTCATCGCCGTGCCGCTGGCCGCCGGTGTGCTGGCCTTCGCCGGCGTCGCGATCTCCCCGGCTGTCGCGGCGATCCTGATGTCCGTTTCAACCATCGTGGTCGCCCTCAACGCCCAGCTGTTGCGGCGGATTGACCTGGACCCGGAACGCATCCAGTAGCACGCGCGAGGCCACAGCTGCACGAGCAAAAAGCTATTTCGAAGGAACTAAATCATGAAGCAAAACCCGATCCTGTCCGCTGCCGCCCTCGCCGCCGTCCTCGCGCTCGCCGGCTGTGCAACCGGAGACCCCGGCAGCCAGACCGCCCCTGTGCCTACCGCCGCGACCACTGGGGCAGCGCCTCAGACCGGCGCGGAAACCGGCACCGAGCACAACGACGCCGACACGATGTTCGCGCAGATGATGATCCCGCATCATCGGCAGGCCGTGGAGATGAGCGACATCATGCTCTCCAAGGAGGGCCTGGACGCGCGGATCAGCGAGCTGGCGATCCGTATCAAGGAAGCACAGGGCCCGGAAATCGACCGAATGATGGCCATGCTTGAAGCCTGGGGAGAACAGGCCGGGATGCCCTCGGAAACCGCCGGGGCCGGCGGCATGGAAGGCCACGACATGCACGGTGCGGAACCCGGGGAGGCCGGCATGGGTGCCATGGAGGGAATGATGTCCGAGGAGGATCTGGCGCGGCTGGAGTCCGCGCAGGGTCTCGAGGCAGCCAGGTTGTTTCTGACCCAGATGATCGCCCACCATGAGGGTGCCGTGAAGATGGCCGGGCAGGAAGTCGAACAGGGTTCCAACCCGCGGGCCACGGAACTGGCACAGACCATCATCGAGGACCAGAAAGGCGAGATCCAGGAAATGCAGGACCTGCTTGCCAGCCTCTAACCGCTCTCCCGCCTGGAAACCATTGCCGCCCCGGCCGGCGTGTGCAATTATCTGCGTATGAATGCAGATAAGAAGGGTTGCAGCCTCGAGGTGGACAGCCATTATGTTGAGCTGGCTGTTGAGGTCTTTGCGATGCTGGCAGACGCCACACGCGTGCGCATCATCCTGGCTCTGCGGGATACCGAGCTGCCGGTGAACGAACTGGCTGAGACGGTGGGAAAGTCGCCGGCCGCGGTCTCGCAGCATCTGGCGAAACTGCGGCTGGGACGCATCGTGGCGACGCGGCAGGAGGGCACCAAGGTGTACTACCGGCTGGAGAACGAACATGCCCGGCAGCTGGTTGCCGACGCCGTCTTTCAAGCCGAGCATTCCCTGGGCGGTCTTCCGGCACACCACAGCAACCCCCGGGCGCAGGCATCATGACCGTGCATCCGCAGGCCGGACACTCTGCAACCGGGGAGGCCGGGGACGACCACGGGCACAGCCACGACCACGATCATCCGACGGGGCTGAAAGGGTTCCTCCACGGGCTTTTTGTCCCGCACAGCCACGACACCGCCGACTCCATCGACGATGCACTGGAATCCAGTGCAAAGGGCATCCGCGCGGTAAAGCTGAGCCTGGCAGCGCTCGGCGCCACAGCAGTGCTGCAGCTGGTGGTCGTGGTCATCAGCGGCTCGGTCGCCCTGCTGGCCGATACGATTCATAATTTTTCCGATGCGCTGACCGCCATCCCGCTATGGATCGCCTTCATCCTGGGGACGCGGCAGCCCACCCGCCGCTATACGTTTGGCTTCGGGCGGGCCGAGGACCTTGCCGGTCTGTTCATCGTGGCCATGATCGCGCTTTCGGCCCTGGGCGCCGGCTGGCAGTCCATCGACCGGCTGCTGAACCCGCAGCCCCTGCAGAACCTGGGCTGGGTCCTCGCGGCAGGACTCGTCGGTTTTGCGGGCAACGAGTTGGTGGCGATCTACCGGATCAGGGTCGGGCGGAGCATCGGCTCGGCGGCCCTGGTTGCCGACGGCATCCACGCCCGCACGGACGGGTTCACCTCCCTGGCCGTGGTTTTGGGCGTGATTGGGGTCTGGCTTGGTTTCCCGCTGGCCGACCCCATCGTTGGCCTGGTCATCACCGCTGCGATCATTGTCCTGCTCTGGGGCACCGCCCGGGACATCGGCCGCCGCCTGCTGGACGGCGTGGAACCTGAACTCGTCGATCGTGCCGAACAGATCCTGCTGGCTGAGAGCGAAGTCAAGGGACTGTCGGAGGTGCGGCTTCGCTGGAATGGCCATCGGCTCAATGTCTCCGCCACGCTTCTGGTGGACCCGGCCATGACCGTCGACGGTTACAACTATCTCCGGCGACGCCTGGTTGCCGGACTACGCGAGGCGCTGCCCGGAATCGACTACCTGTCCCTGACCCCTACACCCGCTGAAGCCCTCCGCCCGGGCCCGGGTTTAGCGCGCAGCCGTAAATGAGCGGCGTCGGGAAGGATCAGGGCGTGAGGTTCACATCGGCGGACCGCAGGTACGAGCCCTACGTGCGTCCTATCGACCCGTCGGTCGGGCGCCTCGCAGAAACCTGGACCTGGCGCGGGTGGGACGTACACGTTGAACACGTCGGCTCCCTCGAAGCTCCGGTGCGGATGCTTCTGGTGCACGGCGGGGGAGGGAACGCTGCGGCCATGTGGCCCTTTGCCGCACATCTGTCGCGCCTTGGAGCCCTCGTAACGCTCGTTGACCTTCCGGGCTATGGGCGTACGCGTCCCCGCGGAAGCGCGCGCATTTGGTACCAGGATTGGCAGCGGCTTCTGGCGGACCTCGCGGCGCGCATCGCTGACCAGCGGCCGCTACTGCTCCTGGGCGCCAGTATGGGCGGCATGCTGGCGCTGGATGCGGCCGCTTTGAGCGGCAGGGGTGACCGGGTCATCGTGACGTGCCTGCTCGCCGCCACCGACCCTGACGTTCGAGCGGCCATCGTGCGTGCCCCGTGGATGGCCCGTCTTGCGGCGTCCTCTCTTAGGTTCGTCAGCGGGCCGGTTCAGCGGATACCCCTTCCGCTGCGGTGGGTCGCCCCGATGCGGAAGATTTCCAACGACCCGGAACTATCCGCCCAGGTCCTGCGCGATTCGCGCGGCGGGGGAGGTTCGATGCCGTTGGGTTGGTTCCGGTCGTTCCTGGAGGCCGGCCCCGCCGTGCCGCCCGAGTCGTATGGCGGACCGCCGGTCCTGCTGGTCCATCCGGGTGAGGATCGGTGGACCCCCACGGGGATCAGCAGCCGGTACCTTAGCCGGCTTGCCGGAAACCATCGACTGGTTGAGCTCGAGGGATGCGGACATTTTCCAGTGGAAGGACCGGGCTTCCAGAAATTCCTCGACGTCGTCCGCATCGAAGTCGAATCCCTGGCTAAGGCCTGACCCACACCCCGGCCGCCGCCAGGTGGCTCACCCACGCGGTCATCCCAGGCCGAGGAGCGAGGCAAGCCGCCGGTCGGTGTCGGCGAGGGCGTCCGTGTCGAAGGTGTTGGTGGTGACCAAGAGTTCGTCGGCACCGGTCACCTCCAGCAAGCGCCCGAGCCGCTGGCCCACCTGGTCCGCCGTTCCGTGCACCGCAGCGGCAAGGGACTCGGCCACCAGGCGCTCCTGCCTGGAGGACATTGGAGCTGACCGGATGGAGTCGGCGGGCGCGAGCGGCGGGAACTCCCCGCGGGTGCGGGACTGCGCCATTGCCCAGGCCTCGGGCAGCAGCACCTCCCGCGCCCTTTCGGCGGTTTCAGCAACGGCCACGGTCGCGGAGACGATCACGTACGGCTCGGGGCACCAGGCCGAGGGCCGAAAATTCTTCCGGTAGCGCCCCAGAACTCCCCGGGCCGGTTCCGGATTGCTCCCGGTAAAGGCAGGACCGCCAACCACGACGGCGAGGCCCGCCTTGGCGGCGATGTCCACCCCCTTGCCGGTAGCCAGCACGAAAAGCGGCGTCGCCCCGCCGTCGTACGGGCGGGCAGTGACGGCGGCGCTACCGTCGAGGTAGGCCATCAGTTCCGCCAGGTCCTCGCCGAAGCGGTCCGCGGCGTCCTTGTCCTGCCGCAGCGCCGACCGTACTGCCGGCGTAAATCCGACCGAGCGTCCGACCCCGAGATCGATCCGGCCGGGAAAGAGCGCCTGCAGGGTGGCGGCTTGTTCGGCCACCACCAGCGGTTGGTGGTTGGGCAGCATCACTCCGCCGGAGCCGACACGGATCCATTCCGTCTGCGCAGCCACCGCGGCCATCAGCACCGTCGGAGCTGAACCGGCGATCCCCGGCACACCGTGGTGCTCGGCCACCCAGAACCGGTGGTAGCCCAGCTGCTCGGCATGCCGTGCCCGGCGGATGGTGGCGCCCAGGGCGGCCGACGCCAAGGTGCCCTCACGGGCGTTGGCGCGGTCCAGAATGGAGACGGGGATGGAGGCACGCTGCATACCAGTCACAACGTGGCCGGCAGGCTGGTATTCCATCCCGGCGGCGGTCCGGCTCGCGCTCAGTGCCGGGCCAGCCACCGGCCCCGGCGCATGACGCCGGTGATTGCGAGGGCTTCATCGATGATCACGAGGTCGGCGAACTTGCCGCGAGCCAGGGTTCCCACGCTGTCGGCCAGGCCCATAATCCGGGTCGGGACCACCGTGGCCGACCGGAGGGCCTGGTCGAACGGGACTCCCGCCTCGAGGGCGTTCCGCAGCAGGTCCATCATGCTGGCGGTGCCACCGGCGATGGCTCCGGATCCCAGGCGGGCCACTCCCGATTGCACGCGCACCTCCGCCCGGCCCAGAGGGTACACGCCGTCGCTCAGGCCGGCTGCTGCCATCGAGTCGGTGACCAAGGCGATGTTGTCGGCACCCAGCAGCTCGAACATGGTCACGACGAGGTCGGCGTGCAGGTGGGTGTTGTCCGCGATGAGCTCCACGACGGCCTCGCCGGCGCGGGCGGCCCGGAGGCAGGCGCTCACGGCGCCGGGGGAGCGGTGGTGCAGCGGTTCCATTCCGTTGAACAAATGCGTCACCGTGGGCACCGGTGACCCCTCACCGAACCGCCGGGCGAGGGCACCCCGCGCGTGGCGCAGGGAGGCGGCCGCGACCGCGGTCTCCGCCGCCGTGTGGCCCAGCGAGGGGACAACGCCGTGGCCGGCGAGCAGTTCCACCAGTTCGTCGGCGCCGGCCAGCTCGGGCGCGTACGTCATGGTGCGCAGGAAGCCGCGACCGCCCGCGAGCATCTCGCGTGCCAGGCCGAGGTCCGGTTCCAGCAGCCATCGCGGGTCCTGCGCGCCGCATCGGGCAGGTGACAGGAACGGCCCCTCCGCGTGGATGCCGGCTACCTCGCCGTCGGCGGCTATACGCGCAAGGACGTCGAGTCCGCCGAGCAGATCCTGGGGCGGCGCGGTCACCAGGCTCGCCAGCAGGGTGGTGGTGCCCGAAGCATGGATGCGCGCCGCCGCGCGGCGTGCGTCCGCTTCGTGGGCGGTGGGGAAGTCGACGCCGAAGGCGCCGTGACAGTGCAGATCAACCAACCCGGGGATCACCCTCTGGCCGGCAGGGACGTCGACGACGGTGTCCGCTTCGCCGGGCGGCAGGGTCTCCGCCGGGCCCGCGTAGCTGATTTCGGTGCCGGACACCGCCACGGCTCCGTCCCGCAGTTCACCCTCGCCGGTGTGGATTCTGCCCCTGAGGATCATCCGGCCGCCCGGCAGCGGAGCACGCCCCGCTTCGCGGAACGGGACGGGGGAGCCGTCAGGGCTGCCCGCGCTTTGGTGTGTCATGGCGGAGACGAGGTCTATCCGGCGGGAAACCGCGAGCCCGCCTCGACATCCGTGAGCACGGTGACGTCCGGATGCAGCTGGAGCACCGAGGCCGGGCAGTCGGGGTGGACGGGCCCGGTCAGCGCACGGTGGAGGATGTCGGCCTTGTCCCGGCCCTGCACCAACAACAGCAGGCGCCTGGCATCCAGGATGGTGCCCAGGCCCTGCGTGATGCAGCGTGTGGGGACGTCGTCGAGCGACGGGAAGAACCGCGCATTGGCCCGGCGCGTCCTCATCGTCAGCTCCTCGACCCGGGTACGGGAATCCAGGGCCGAGCCGGGCTCGTTAAAGGCAAGGTGGCCGTTGTGGCCGATGCCCAGGATCTGCAGGTCGATTCCGCCCGCCGCTGCGATGGCCGCTTCATAGTCCGCTGCGGCCCGGTCCACGTCCGCCCGGTCGGCGTCCGGCAGCAGGACCGAGGCCCGGTCCAGGCCCAGCGGCCGGATCACTTCCCGGTCAATCACCTGGGCGTAGCTCTCAGGGTGCCCGGACGGGAGTCCCACGTATTCGTCCAGCGCGAACCAGCGGACGCCGGACAGATCCAGGCGGCGCCGCGCCAAGGACTCATACAGCGGCAGCGGCGATGACCCGGTGGCCAGCCCGATGACGGCGTGGGGCAACTCCTCCACGAGGTCAGTGACGATGTCGGCGGCCAACGCGCCGATGTCGCCGGCGTCGTGGTGCGAAACCTGCAGCTTGCGTTCCTGCTCGGCCAACGGGTTCATAGGAGTCCTGTCTGCTGGATGAGTCCGCCGGGACGGATGCGCGCCGCGCTGCACGTGGTCTGCGGCAAGGGCAAGTCGAACTTCATTCCACTTTTTCCTTGTGGGACGGGTCGGAGCCTCCGGGTGCGCCGTCATCGGGCCCCCCCGGACAAAGGTTGGGGCAAGATTACCGGATGGTGCCTGCCATCCAGGCTAGATGCGGGCGCACCACGCCGAGAGCGAACTCCCAACGTTTCCAGGTGCACGTGTCAGAGCACGACGTCGAAGCCCGCCTCGGGCGACAAAGTTCCGTTGGCTTGCACTTGGACGAGGTGTCGGCCCGGGTAATGCACGCGCGTGGTCATGTGGCGGAAGGCGTGCGCTTTGCGGAACTGCCGGGCCTCGCCCGGCGCGAGGTCAGCGACCGCCAGCTTGAAGACCTTTGGGGCCAGCGAACCGTTGGCCTTGACGTAGTGGACCACATAGTCCACTGCCACGCGGGCCGGGGTATCCGTTTCGTTCCGGATCTCGACGGCGAAGCCGAGCTCCCCGGGCAGGTGGACAATGTTCCGGTCAAGTTGCGGGACGGCCACCGTGACGGCGTCGGCTGTGAAACCAAGCGCTGCGAGGGCGCCGGGGTGGGCCTTCTTCACCAGCGTGCGCAGCCCGTGCCGTACCACCCAGGCCGTGTGGACACCCGGCGCAGCGGTCCACCGTGCGGCGGTGGCCACCACTTCGTCGGGGGCGTGGCGCGAGACGTCGTTCAGGTGGTTGGCCACCGAGCGGCGGACGGCATCGCTGTCGTCCTGGAACAGCTCGTCGAGGATCGGCAGGGTCGCCGCCGGCCGGGCGATGATGCCGGGTACCCGGACGGCCCACGGCAGGTACGGCCGCGTGCCTTCGCTGGCCAGCCGCCGCACCTGTTCATCCGGGTGGGCCGTCCAGGCCCGGATGATTCCCAGCGCCCGGTCCAGGTCCTGGATCAACAGCCGGCGGATGGCGAACTCGCTGCTCATCCGCGGCGTCAGTTCCGCGAGCAGGGCCAAAGCATCGTCGAAGGCCCGCTGGCTCCCGTCTTCCAAGGCGCGGGTTACGGCCGCCTCGCCGACCGGCCAGAGCATCCAGCCGGTGAAGGCGCCGTCGGCCAGCGCCGCGCGGATCAGGGCTGCGACCCGCTCGTAGCCGGCAGCCAGGTCGGCGAGGAGCGCTTTCGCCAGCGAGTCGGCGCGGGCGCGCAGGGCCAGCGGCCCGAGCCCAACACCTGCTTCCTGGAGCGCCGGCCACGCAGTTTGGCCACCGGCTGCGGCCAAGGACCTTTGCAGTTGCTCGACGGCTGCCGGCCCCAGCAGGTCGTTCATGATTCCCATACGGTCCTCCGGGTCGGGGCCAATAAGATCGTCGAAGCCAGCCTATGGCGCTTCGGCCGGTGGACCCGGCCGCTGCTCTCCTCCGGAACCACCTAAAGGACCGTGGTTGTCCTGAATTTCGCCGCAAGGGTGTTCCGGGTCACGGTCGGGCACTAGAGTCACGTGACATGGACATCATCCTGGTACCCGGATTCTGGCTGGACGCGTCGTCGTGGGCGGAGGTTACCCCACCGTTGGCCGCCGCCGGGCACCGGGTACACCCGTTAACGCTGCCCGGGCTGGAAGCGCCGGATGCCCCGCGGGCGGGGATCGGCCTGCGCGACCACATCGACGCGACCGTCAAAGCGGTGGACGGTTTGGACGGGCCGGTGGTCTTGGTGGGCCATTCCGGCGGCGGAGCCATCATCCACGGCGTAGTAGACCAGCGCCCGGACAGGATCGCCCGTGCCGTCTACGTGGACAGCGGCCCGCTGGGCGAAGGCGGCGTGATCAATGACGAACTACCCGCCGAAGGCGACGAGGTACCGCTGCCGGACTGGAGCCTCTTCGAGGAAGAAGACCTGGTGGACCTCGACGAGGGGCTCCGCGCCGCCTTCCGTGCCCGGGCTATCCCGCAACCGAGGGGCGTGGCCTCCGATCCGCAGCACCTGTCCGACGAGCGGCGTTTCAACGTTCCGGTCACGGTGATCACGTGCGAGTTCACGCCTGAACAGCTGCAGGGCTGGATCGACGCCGGCGCACCCCAGGTGATCGAACTGGCCAGGACCCGGGATGTCGAGTACGTGCACCTGCCCACGGGGCACTGGCCGCAGTTCACCAAACCGGCCGAGCTCGGCGAAGCCATCCTGGCCGCCGTCACGAAGACTGTTGAGGCAACCGGGGCGCAGTGAGCTTAGCCAAACTGCTGCCCGCCGTCGAGGCAGCGCTCGCCGGGCACGGCCTCGTTTATGAGGTCCTCGACTGCGACCCGGACCTGGCGGACACGGCGGCCTTTTGCGCACACTACGGCTTCGCCCTGGAGCAGTCGGCCAACACCATTCTGGTGGCGTCGAAGAAGGTGGAACCGGCCAGGTACGCGGTGTGCGTGGTGCTGGGGACCGCCCGGCTGGACGTGAACAAGACGGTCCGTGAACTCCTGGGCGTGAAGCGCGCGTCCTTCGCCGACGCGGAGACCACCCAAGCCGTGACCGGCATGGAGATCGGGGGAGTGACCGCCATCGGAACCTCCGGCCACCCCATCTACATCGACGCCGCCGTGATGGACCAGGAACGCGTGGTGATGGGCGGCGGCAACCGGTCCAGCAAACTGCTGCTCAAGCCGGAGGAGCTGGCCAAGCTGCCCCGCGCCGTGGTGATTGAAGGGCTGGCGAAGCCTGCCGTGCCGCTCCACGCCACCGACAGGCCAGGGGACGGGTAGCACAGGCTGCCCTAATCTTGGCTTGCCTTACCTTGCTGGCGGGGATACAAGCCTGCGCATAATCTGGAGCCATGGGACTCACAGGAAAACTCGCAGAAGCGTTTAACGACCAGGTCACGCTGGAACTCCAGGCCTCCGTGGTCTACCGCCAGCTGGCCATCGAAATGGATGCCATCGACCTGCCCGGGATTGCCGGCTGGTTCCGCGCCCAGGCCGAGGAAGAGGTGGTCCACGCGAACAAGTTCATCGAGCACATGATGGACCGCGGCGCCCACCCCAAGATCCAGGCGATCACGGCTCCGACAATTTTCGCCGCGACCGTACTGCAGGCGTTCGAAGCCTCGTTGGCACACGAGAGGAAGGTCTCCGAGTCGATCCGCGACCTGTACCGGCTCGCGCAGCAGGAGGGCGACATCGACTCCATCCCGCTGCTCAACTGGTTCATCGACGAGCAGTTGGAAGAAGAAGCCACGGTCGGCGAGATTATCGGCCGGGTCAAGCTGGTCAACGACGACGGGCCCGGCCTGCTGCGCCTGGACGAGCAGCTCGGTTCCCGCACCGGCGAAGACAGCTAGCACGAAAGCCCCGGCCGGGCAGTCCGGGCTAGGCCGACGGGTCCTCATCCTCACCGCGATTGTCGAGCCAGGACCGGGCCTGCCGTACTGCGTCCTGGAGGGAGGAGCCGAGGATCTCGCCGCCCGGGACCAGAACGACTTCGTCGTTGAGGGCCAGCCGCTCGGCGCGCTGAATTTTTTCGGCGAGGTCAGGGGTCATGCCGCAGAGGTAGAGCCGCCCGCCGTGCTGGCTGAGTTCATGGGCGTAGCTGTCGATCTCGTCGATGAAGGTGGCGCCGACTTGGCTGTTGCCGCGGATACGCAGTACGACGGCGGCGTCCTCGGCGGAGTCCGGTGCGGGAAGCCGTTCCCGAAGCGTGCGGGCAGCGGCGAAGTAGAGAGGGCCGTAGACGTCCAAAACCGTGACCTGACCCGAGCGCAATTGAGACGGGGCGTCCTTGACGTGGATCTTCCCGTCGTCCTCGCGGACCAGTTCATACACCTCGGTCAGCTGCCCGGCCCGGTAAATGAACAGCACCAGGGTCAGCACCACGCCCAGTCCCACAGCCACCGGAATTGAGGTCAGGAGGGTGGCGAGGAAGGTGATGACCATGGCCCATCTTGCGGTCCCGGCGACTCGCCAGATGGAGCGCAGGTCGCTGAACTTTATGGCCTGAAAGCCCGCGACCATCATGATTGCGGCGAGCACGGTCATCGGGACCTGGCCCACCAGGTTTGAGGCGACCAGGATGATGGCCAGCATGGCCAGTCCATGGAACACCATGGCGAAACGGCTGCGGGCCCCGATCTGGGTGTTCAACGCACTCTGGCTCACCGACGCACCGGAGGGCATGCCGTTGAAAAAGCTGGCGGCCGTGTTGCCCAGTCCCTGGGCCAGCATGTCCCGGGAACTGTTGGCGCGCGAGCCGTCAGGGTTCCGGACGCCCTGGCTCACGCCCGCGCCCTGAAGGGCGATGACCACGGCCACGGCGAACGCCGAGATCGCCAGGCTTGGGGTGAACAGGGTGAGGTCCGGGACCGCGAACGGCGGAAGGCCGGAGGGTATGTCGCTGACGTCCTGGACGATCTCGACACCTTCGGGTTGCCACCAGAAGGCGATGAGACCGGGGATGACGAGCGCAAACAAGGAGGCGGCGTTCGCCCAGGGTGTGCGCCCCAGCAAGATCATGATGACCAGGGCGATGCCTCCTATCAGCACGGCGCTCCAGCTGAACTCCCCGATGTGCAGGAGCAGGTCAACAAACTTGCCCAGACTGGTGTTGGCTTCGGACGTGTAGCCGGCGAACTGCGCGGCCTGGTCCATTACCAGTACCGCGGCCACGCCGGAGAGGAAGGCGGTCATGACCGGGTAGGAGACGTAGCGAACCAGTTTGCCGGCACCGAGCAGGCCGAAGACCACGAGGAACAATCCGGCCATGCCGACGAGGAGGAACAGCGCCGGACCGCGCTGTTCCTCGGGAAAAGCGGCCACCGCCTGGCCCGCGGCGAGGGCAGAGGCGCCCGTGGTGGCTATCTGCATGAGCTGGGAACTCGCAAAAAACCCGCCCACGGTCGGGGCGACGGTGGTGGCGTAGAGACCGTAGACGGGGTTGACCCCGGCCATGACAGCGGTGGCCATGCCGGAGGGGACGCTGACCACGGCGTTGACGAGCCCGGCCAGTGCGTCCCCAGGTAGGTCCTTGAGCCGGGGCAGGAACCCGGTCGCCTTCTTGCTGTCCCGTGGCACGGTCCCTCCAGGTTTTGCGGATAGCTGGAGCCTGCCCGTTCATGCGGCGGTTTTTGCGCAGAGCGGGAGCGCGTTTGCTGGCCGGCACTCCCTATCCAACGTAATCCGTGATGGGATGGATGGACAACCCGGGACGAGACCGGCGACACAGGTTCCGTTCGGGGACGGTCGTTCCCCAACGACGATGGATCCGCGCGTGTACGAATTCTTTCAAGCCATGGGCGGCGTGAGCGTGACCATCTTTGTGGTCGCCTCGATGCTCAACGTGGGCCTGACCCAAAAACCATCGCGATTGCTGGCGCACCTGTCCAACCAGGCGTTCCTGTTGCGCATGCTCCTGCTCAACCTCATCGTGGTTCCGGCCCTCATGGTCGCGGCCACGGACCTCGTGGAACTGGACCCTGTCTACTCGGCTGGTTTGTTGCTGTTCTCCTTGTCCGCCGGGGCCCCGTTCCTCATCAAGCTCACCAGTCTCTCCGACTCGGACGTCGCCCTCGGAGCCACCGTGCTGCTGGTGCTGATGGTCGCCACGGTGGCGGTGCTGCCGATCACGCTGCCTCTTGTCCTCGAGGGCGTAACGGTGGACACTTGGGCGATCGTCGGGGGCCTGCTGGTGCAGATGCTTTTGCCGCTGGCCGTGGGAATGCTGGTGCGGCAGTTCGCCGAGAAACTCGTGGCGGCCGTCCAGCCCTGGGTGGCGAAAATTTCAACCATCGCGCTATGCGTGCTGATCCTGGCGATCCCGATCGGTTATCTGCCCGCGCTGGCCGATCCCGGGCTGTGGGCGGCCATCGGGGTGGGCCTGGTGGTGCTGCTGCTTGCGCTGTTCCTGGGCTGGACCATGGGCGATGGCCACGACCACCTCCAGGACGTGGGCGGGTTAAGTACGGCTCAGCGCGGCATCGCCGCAGCCCTGATCGTCGCCCAGACCAACTTCAACGATCCGCGCGTACTGGTCGTTATCACGCTGCTCAACACCTTCGGCGTGCTGCTGCTGATCGCCGCGGCGAAGTTCATGAGCAGGGACAACAGTTTCCAATTTCTGATCCCGACGGCGGCCGACGTGCCGGGGAAGAACGACCACGACGACCGAGGAGGCTGACAACAATGAGCGCTGCCGGTGATCAACGACCCAACATCCTGGTGCTGTGCATGGACCAGTGGGACGTGCACATGGACCTGCCGCCCGGCGTGGAGCTGCCTGCCATCCAGCGCCTGGTGGGGGCGGGCGTCAGCTTGAGCAACCAGTACTGCACGGTGCCGCAGTGCACTCCGTCCCGGGCCAGCATGTGGACCGGGCAGCACGCGAAGAATATCGGGCTGTGGGACAACACGAATTTCGCGTGGATTGACGTGCTGGACGAAGAGACTCCCACGGTTGGCACGATGCTGCGGGAGCAGGGCTATTACACCGCGTTCAAGGGCAAGTGGCACTTGTCGCACCCAGGGCAATCTCCGGACGCCCTCGAAGGCTACGGCTTCTCGGATTACCAGTCCTGGGGCGATAACTGGGGAGCGCCGATGCACGGCGAGACGTTGGACGGCGTGGTGGCCTTCGAGACCGTGGACTGGCTGCGCCATAAGCGGCCGCAGGATCGGCCCTGGTTGCTGATCTCTTCGCTTGTCAACCCCCACGACGTCATGTTCCTGCGGGCCGGCGAGGGGGAGCAGGCCCACGCTAACGGGGTGATGGCCGCCTTGACCCATCCGGCCCAGAACCTGGGGTTCATGCGCGATTACGACGTGGAACTCCCGGCGAACTTTTACGACGATCTCGACGCGCAGCCGTACGGGGTGCGGTCCTACAAGCGCAGCACAGAGTGGAACTACGGCCGGATCCCGGAGGGCCGGGAAGACCTGTGGAAGGCCCGGCGGAACTACCTGATCAACTGCCTCCGGATGGTCGACGCCCAGTTCCAGCAAATCCTGGACGAGCTCGACCGGCAGGATCTGTGGCGGAACACCGTGGTAGTCCTCACCTCCGACCACGGCGAGATGAACGGTGCCCACGGCATGACGCAGAAGGGGGCGATTCCTTTTCAGGAAGCCTCCATTGTCAATATGACCGTCGTTGCGCCGCACGGCCCCAAGGGGGTGCAGTCCGACGCCGTCGGTTCACATCTGGACCTCGCCACCACCTTCCTGTCGTGGGCGGGGCTGGAGGAGACGGAGATACGTCGGCTGTACCCAAAGTTGAAAGGCCGAAACCTGCGGTCCGTGGTTGAAAGCCCCGGACAGGCGAAGCCGCCTCGCGGCTCGGCCTCCGAGCCCGGCGATGGCGCTTTAACCAGCTGGGACGGTCTCAACATGCAGGACCCGGAGTGGGCTATCCAGGGCGCCCTCAGTGACCTGGCCCAGCTTCACGAAGGCCCCGAGAAAACGCTGGAGGACTGCCGTGCGGCCGGGAGAAAGTTTGGGGCCCCGGACCTGGACAAGCGGACGTTCTTTCGATCGGTCTCCGACGGCCGGTACAAGCTGGTCCGGTGGTTTTCTCCCACCCAGTACGGCGTTCCCCGTACTGTCGAGGAGTTGCACGCAGTCTCCGACGTAGCGCTCTATGATCTCCTGGAAGACCCCGGCGAGACACGTAACATCGGGGATCCTTCCCATCCCGACTATGACGGGCACTTGATGGAGTCGATGCTCAAGAAGCTTGTCAACCTTATTGACACGGAGCTGGGCGAGGACGAGCCGCCCTTCGACCTGGACCTCTTCGGCACCCGGGAGGTCCGTTACCGCCTGGAGGACATCGAGGCCGGGGCCCCTGGCGGAGGGCTGCCGGCCGAACCCGGTCCCGCAACCGCGGCGCGGCAAGAGCAAGAGCCGTGAGCCAGGGTGTTGTCCCGGAGGCCGAGGTCCCGCCTGGAATGGTTCTCATACCCGGCGGGACGTTCCCGATGGGCTCAGAGGACTTCTATCCCGAAGAACGGCCCGTCCACCCGGTGCGTGTGTCCCCGTTCCTGATGGACCGCACGCCCGTGACGGTGACGCAGTTCGCCCGGTTCGCCGCCGACACCGGCTACCTGACCGTGGCCGAGCGGGCCCCCGACCCGGGGGAGTACCCCGGCGTGGACCCGCGACTGCTGGTTCCAGGGGCGCTGGTGTTCACCGGAACCTACGGGTCGATTCCACTGAGCGACCCGTCACTCTGGTGGTCCTGGGTGCCCGGCGCGTCGTGGCGTTCCCCCGAGGGTCCCGGCTCGCGGGCACTGGATGACCGGCCGGACCACCCCGTCACGCAGGTGTCACTGAAGGATGCCGCGGCCTACGCCAGATGGGCCGGGCGAAGGCTTCCATCCGAGGCGGAACACGAATTCGCCTCCCGCGGGGGTACCGTGCCGACTCCTTACGCCTGGGGCGACCAGCGGTGCCCGGGCGGTCACCACCTGGCCAACACCTGGCAAGGGGCGTTCCCCTACCGGAACTCCGCCGAGGACGGCTGGCCCGCGACCTCTCCAGTAGGCGCCTACGCGGCCAACGCCTACGGAGCCGTGGACCTGATCGGAAACGTCTGGGAGTGGACGGCCGACCGGTGGTCGCCCCGTCACCCGCAGGCCGCGGCCTCCCCTTGCTGCGTCCCGACGGATCCGCGCCGGCAACACGCCGGCCCGGAAAACCCACGCGACGCCTTCGTGGTCAAGGGCGGCTCCCACCTTTGCGCCCCCGAATACTGCCTGCGCTACCGGCCCGCCGCCCGACAGCCCCAGGACCGCGACTCCGCCACAACGCACATCGGATTCCGGTGCGTCCGGGACATCGGGACGACGATTGCTGGTCTCGTTCCGCGGGAGGACGGTCGTTAGGCGCATCGGCCAAAACCACACGGGTCCCCAGGCAGTCAGTAGCTGTGTTTACAGCTCATACGCAGCGGCCGGCCATCGGTCGGATCGCGCTTTTGCTGTGTGGGCGCTCAGCTGGAACCCGGCAGGGAGGCCCCGGCGGCACCTTTGTGGAGGAGCTGGGGTGTGGCGGCCGAGAGTTCGTTGGCGAAGCGGACCAGCATGGCGCCGAGGACTTCCCGATCTTCCGGGGACCAAGTGGAGAGTATTTCGTCGAACGCTGCCGCACCGGCCACGCCGATCTGGTGTTGCAGTTCGATTCCGCTGGCGGAAGTCCCCAACAGGGTGGCACGGCGATCGGCGGGATCGGGTTGGCGGTCGATCAGGCCCTTGGCCTCGAGGCGGCGGACCTGCGGGTTCATGGTGGATTTGTTGACGCCCCACTGTGCTGCCAGATCCGAAAGCCGCATCGGCCCGTTCATGGTCAAATATTCCAGCAGCGCGGTATCGGTGGGCGAGAGGTTCGCGGCGGCGGGTCCGAAGATGTAGCTGCGGATTTTTCTCCGGCTGGACCACTGGAGCAGCAGGGCGAAGCCGTGACGCACTTGTGCCCCGGGCGTCGGCACGCCGGCTTTTGTCGAATGAGGGTCGGGCATGGAAGGAGTCTACCAATAAGGTTCGGTTCGACTAACCGAACTACCGTTGGTACGGTGGAAGAGTCCTCAGATAGATGACCGAGTAAAACTAGAGGAGGAATATGACCAGCGAGACGATCGAAAACCAGTCAACTCTTTCCGCTCCGCGCGCCACGGCCGTGTTGGCCGAATTTGGTGATTACCTGCAGGCGCAGCGCCTGGTGGACCGGCTCTCGGATGAAAAGTTCCCGGTGGAGCACGTGCGCATTGTCGGCCTAGGCATCAGCAGCGTGGAGCAAGTTACGGGCCGAATGACCAAGGGCAAGGCGGCGCTGGCCGGAGCTGCCGGCGGCGCCTGGTTCGGCCTGCTCATCGGGCTGCTGTTCGGGCTGTTCGTCCCCGGCATCGTATGGCTGAGCGTGCTGTTGGGCAGCGTGCTCATTGCCGCCGTGTGGGGTGCCCTGTTCGGTTTCATCGGGCACTGGAGCAGCGGCGGACGCCGGGACTTCAAGTCGGTAAAGTCCCTTGAAGCCGAGCGCTACGCCGTCATGGTCGACTCAGAATACTTCGCGCAGGCGTCCGCCATCACCAACCGGTAGCCGCCCCAAAGCTGCGCCCCCTGCCATCCCGAACCGGCAACAGGCACCGTCAAGGGGTGCAACGCCGAAAAGGGTTTCGGCTTCACTGGGCCAGGATGACGAAGGACCGGACGTGTTCGCGCACTTTTAGGCAATCTCCCCCAGCGGCTACCGCTTTCTGGAAGAGAACCAAAGGGTCGAGTTCGATGTCGCTCAGGGGTCGAACGGCCTGCAGGCTGAGAACATCCGCCCGCTCTGGCGGCTTCGAATACCGCCCCCGGATCCTTGTGGTTCGGGGGCGTTTCCTATGCTGGTTGCATTTCCGGGTGCAGCGCCATGAGCGCCGCGTCATCGGCCCTCCCCGTTCGGGGGCCAGAGCCAGCGGCCATTAAATATGCTGGTCCACGATGATCGGGTTGCCATCGGGGTCCTGCAGAACAAAGCTGGCAGGACCGGTGGTTGCCTCGTCTGCTTCCGACAGGAATTGCACGCCCTCCGCTTTTAACTGCCGCTGGAGATCGCGCACATCTGCGAATGAGTCAAGGGCCTGGGCGTCCTGATTCCAACCCGGGTTGAAGGTCAAGGCGTTCTTTTCGAACATTCCCTGGAAGAGTCCCATGACGGCCTCACCGTTTTTCAGGATCAACCAGTTCTGCGTGATATCACCGCCGTGCCGGCTAAACCCAAGCTTCTCGTAGAACGCGGCAGAAACCGCAATGTCCTTAACTGCGAGGCTGAGCGAAAAAGCACCGAGTTGCATGTGTTGCTCCATTCTCCGGAATGCGGACTCATCGCATCATAGCCACGGCCGGTCCGGGGCGGAGCACAAAACACGTACGACGGCGGCCCGCACGGCGGGATCGGCCAGTCCCATGCTCCGGCCACAGAGGGGCTACGGCTCCGGGTTGTGACGGCGGCCCTTGCGGTCGCGGACACGCTGCTCGTCCTCTAGCCGGCGGTGCTCCTCGCGCTCGTGCTCCAGAGCTATCAGCCCCGGATGGTTCAGCAGCGAATGTTGGCGGCTCATCGGAATCGAGAGTGTAATTGAGGTCTGAATCCTCCGGTTTCGAGCAATGACCGCGCGATGTAATTGGTGAGGTTGCGGAATCCGAGGGCT